>NZ_JAQBOC010000006.1 GCF_028288225.1 Mucilaginibacter sp. | reverse complement strand
CTGTTGTTGAGCTAACATCTAAAAGGTTTCTGATTACACCTTCAAGATACGAAAAAGGAGCAGAAAAACTATGCTTTCTACTCCTTTTTTGTCCTTTAATTCTTATAGGACTTTTTCAGTGCCCTCTCATAACAACCCTGGGCTTCTTTTTTATCTCCCGGACTTCTTCTATTCAAAATATTCCTTCATTCGCTCAAAAAAGCTTTTCTCGTTTTTGCCGGGATTAGGTTTGAAGTTTGGCGAACTTTGCAATTTCTCTAATAGTTCACGTTCCTCGCGACTTAGCGCTTTTGGTGTCCATATGTTTATATGTACCAATTGGTCGCCACGACGATAGGAGTTCACTTCGGGCACACCCTTGCTTTTTAAGCGGAGAATCTTACCTCCCTGTGTTCCGGGATCTATTTTTATTTTAACCTTTCCGTCAATGGTTGGTACCTCAATGCTGGTACCTAAGGTGGCATCAATAAAGTTTACATGCAAGTCATAAATAACATTGTTGCCATCACGTTTCAGGGTTTCATGCGGGATCTCTTCTATCAGTATGATCAGATCTCCCGGTACGCCTCCACGTGGTGCCGCATTACCTTTGCCGCCCATGCTTAATTGCATGCCTTCGCTTACACCGGCCGGAATATTTATGGTTATGGTTTCTTCGCCACGCACAACACCATCACCGTGGCATACAGTACATTTTGATAGTATGGTTGAACCCTCACCATTACAGGTAGGACAGGTGCTGGTAGTCTGCATCTGACCCAGTATGGTATTAGTTACCCGGCGTACCGCTCCTGAGCCGCCACAGGTTTTGCAGGTTTGAAATGATGATTTATCTTTGGCACCGGTGCCGTCGCAGGTTTTACATGAAATTTGCTTGTTTACTTTTATTTTCTTTTCGGCACCGTTGGCTATTTCTTCAAGTGTTAATCTTACTTTAATACGCAGGTTACTGCCACGGCTTACTCTGCGGCCGCCTGCACTGCCACTTTGCCTGCCTCCGCCAAAAAATCCTTCAAACGGACTGCCACCGCCAAAAATATCACCAAACTGGCTGAATATGTCGTCCATATTCATGCCGCCACCACCATATCCGCCACCGTTGGCAGAATGTGCATTGGCAGCATGGCCAAACTGGTCATACCGCTGGCGTTTTTCGGGATTACTTAAAACCTCGTATGCTTCAGCGGCCTCTTTAAACTTATCTTCGGCAGCCTTGTCACCTTCGTTTTTATCCGGGTGATATTTAATAGCCATCTTACGATAAGCCTTCTTTATCTCATCAGCATCGGCACCTTTTGCTACGCCTAATATATCGTAGTAATCTCTTTTAGACATCTTTTTATTTCGGATTTCGGATTTTCGAATTCGGATTTGTTTTTATTTAGGATCTCTGATTTTGGATTTTTTATTTCAAATATTCAATTTCAAATTTTTATATCCGAAATCGAAAATTCGACATCCGAAATTATTAAGCTCCTACTATTACTTTAGCAAAACGCACTACTTTATCATTAAGGAAATAGCCTTTTTCCATTTCATCAATTACTTTGCCTTTCATGTCATCAGTAGGGGCAGGTATATTGGTAATGGCTTCCTGTAGTTCAGGATCAAACGGAGCACCAATTGATTCCATTTCTTTTAAGCCTTTTTGCGTTAACGCGTTTTTTAATTTATTCTGGATCAGTGTAACACCTTCTTTAACAGGTGCAACATCGGTAACAGTTTCCATTGCTTTTAAAGCGCGGTCGAAATCGTCAAGTACTGGCAATAAGGACACAATTACGTCCTTTCCTTCCATTTTTCTGGCTTCTTCACGCTCTTTTACTGTGCGCCTTCTGAAATTATCGAATTCAGCATATAAACGAAGGTATTTATCATTGGCAAGCGATAATTCCTCTTTCAGTGTATCTACAGGCGAGGGCGCATTTTCAGCAGCCTGCTCATCTATTTCCTGCTCGGTTTCGCTAATTATACTGTTTATCTCTTCAGTGTTATCTGAATTCTCTTTCTTTTTTTTCTTCAACATGTCGTTAAAATTCATAGCTAATAGTGCCAATCAAGTATCCTGCCATTGGCTTAAAGCCGACAAGGTGGCAGTACTATTTGGCGGGAACTGATTAGTTTGCAGTTGACAGTGCGCAGTTGGCAGTTATAGAAGAAGGTTGCAGCATGCAGTTGACAGTTTGCAGTTTTTTTACTGCCCACTGAAAACTGCTCGCAGTCAACTAATCTCAAGCAATCTTAACATCTTCCAATACCTTACCATTCTCGCATTTAATAATGCGCGACGGAAATGTGCGGATAATGTGATAATCATGAGTGGCTATAAGTACTGAGGTGCCTGACTGGCTTATCTGTTTAAGCAATAAAACAATCTCTTCTGATGTTTCCGGGTCAAGGTTGCCGGTTGGTTCATCTGCGAGTATAATTTCAGGATCATTAAGCAAAGCGCGGGCTATAACCACCCGTTGCTGTTCACCGCCTGAAAGTTCATGCGGCATTTTTTTAAGTTTTGAGCGTAAACCTACTTTTTCCAAAACATCAAGTGCCCGATCGGCAATCAATTTTTTGTCTGTCCAGCCGGTTGCGCGCATTACAAATTGAAGGTTTTGCTCAACAGACCGGTCGGTTAGTAGCTGAAAATCCTGGAAAACTATCCCCAGCTTACGGCGCAAAAAAGGAACATCATTGCTTTTAAGATTATTCAGATCATAGCCACAGGCATATCCTGCGCCGGTATTAATGTTAAGATCGCCATATATAACCTTTAGCAAGCTGCTTTTACCTGATCCTGTTTGACCGATAAGCCAAACAAATTCGCCTTTTTCAATATGCAGGTTAACATTTGATAATACAAGGTGCGCCTGCTGAAATATATCAACGTTGTTTAGCTTTATAATGGAATTTCCGATCATATCTTTTGGTTCACTGGTTCATTTGTTCAGTGGTTCATTGGTCTTGTCCTTTGGTTTGTCAGGCGACATATCCGCTAACCACCAATGAACTGATGAACCATTGAACTAATTAACTAACTCAAAGCTCTAATTTAAGGATCTGTCCAAAAGGCAGATCCTTAATAATGTTCATTATATACTCTGTTTTGTCGTGCAAGCCTACTTTATCTAATGATTTGTCAGGCCTGTCAACCCTGAAATAAGCAAGCAGCGTAAACTTGTCATCCCTTAACTGTACGTAATCAGGTATTTTGGCAACGCCTTTAACTTTAATTATATACATTTATTTAGGTTCATTAGTTTATTTGTTCAGTGGTTCATTGGTCTTGTCCTGTGGGTTATAACAGATTTGATCCGCTATCCACCAATGAACTAATGAACCATTGAACTAATGAACAATTATAAAGCAAGCACTTCCTTAACTCTCTCAGCCGCTTCTTTCAGCAATATGGCTGAGTAAACTTTTAAGCCTGACTCATCAATCAGCTTTTTAGCTTCTACAGCGTTTGTGCCTTGTAAACGAACAATGATCGGAACCGGGATATTACCTATTTCATGGTAGGCATCAATAACACCCTGGGCAACACGATCACAACGAACTATCCCGCCAAAAATATTGATCAGGATAGCTTTTACGTTCGGATCTTTTAATATAATATTGAAAGCTGCTTTTACACTCTCGGCATTTGCAGTACCGACAACATCTAAAAAGTTAGCAGGCTCGCCACCGGCAATTTTAATAATATCCATAGTGGCCATGGCTAAACCTGCACCGTTAACCATGCAGCCAACATTACCGTCAAGCTTTACAAAGTTAAGGTTTGATTTGCTCGCTTCAACTTCCATTGGGTCTTCTTCAGCTGTATCGCGCATTGCAGCGAAATCAGGATGACGGAATAAGGCATTGTCATCAAGGTTTACCTTGGCATCAACAGCCAGTATTTTATTATCAGATGTTTTTAAAACGGGGTTGATCTCAAATTGAGAAGAGTCGGTAGCATCGTAAGCTTTATATAAAGCGGTGATAAATTTCACCATATCCTTAAAAGCATCACCTGATAAACCCAGGTTAAAAGCAATTTTACGTGCCTGGAAAGCTTGTAAACCAACTTTAGGATCAATTTCTTCTTTATGGATGCGCTCAGGAGTTGAGTGTGCTACTTCTTCAATGTCCATACCACCTTCGGTAGAGTACATAATGATGTTGCGTCCTTTTGCACGGTCAAGCAAAACGCTTATATAAAATTCTTTGGTTTCGCTTTCACCGGGGTAGTAAACATCCTGAGCTACCAGTATTTTGCTAACCAGCTTACCTTCGGGACCTGTTTGAGGGGTAATTAGTTGCATGCCCAAAATGTTGGTTGCTCTTTCTTTTACCTCATCTAAGTTCTTAGCTAATTTAACGCCGCCGCCTTTTCCGCGACCGCCCGCATGTATTTGTGCTTTTACCACAACCCAATCAGAGCCGTAGTCTTCTTTCATTTTTTTTGCAGCTTCAACAGCTTGTTCAACGCTGTCGGCAACTATGCCTTCCTGAACCCTAACGCCAAAGCTTTTTAATATGGCCTTACCTTGATATTCGTGAATATTCATGTTTTGTGAAGAATTTGCGGTAAAGCTACTATTTAGTTTGGAAATAGAGATTAGAGGATGGAGATTAGACAGTAGTTTTTTACTTTAAAGTGAGCAAAAATTAACCTGTTGGCCTGGTCAATACTTTTTTTACCTAATCTCTGGCCTCCAATCTCTAATCTGTTCAACTTAGAGGTTAGTGGGATTGTTAATTTTTTTAAATTATCTTCATAAAAAAGATCTTTTTTGCCTAATCTCTGACCTCTAATCTCTACTTTTTACTGGTTAGTTTTTTACTTTACGGTGAGCAAAGATTTGTTGATTAATTCAAGTATTTTAAGGGGCATTATTCTGTTTATCCCTCTTAAAAAGTACCGGCTGTAATTTTTTTTCTTCTAATCTCTAATCTCTAATCTCTAATCTCTAAATTCGCCCATGCTCAAAGCTAAAAATATCCATAAATCATACGGGCAACTGCAAATATTAAAAGGCGTTGACTTTGAAGTTGGCCATGGCGAAATTGTTACCATTGTTGGCGCATCCGGCGCCGGAAAAAGCACCCTGCTTAACATAATGGGCACTTTGGACAGGCCAGACAATGGCAAGCTTTTTATTGATAAAACAGAGGTAAGCAGATTAAATAATAAAGCTTTAAGCGCTTTCAGAAATCAGCGCATTGGTTTTATATTCCAGTTTCACCATTTGCTTGGCGAGTTTGATGCCATTGAAAATGTTTGTATTCCAGCCTTTATTGCAGGCACTTCCCGCAAGGAAGCAGAGGGAAAAGCCACTGAATTGTTACAATTACTTGGTTTGGGCGAAAGATTAAATCATAAACCCAATGAGTTATCCGGTGGCGAGCAGCAAAGGGTGGCAGTTGCCAGGGCTTTGATCAATAATCCATCTATCATATTTGCAGATGAGCCATCGGGCAACCTTGATTCTGCAAATTCATTGGAATTGCATGAACTATTTATTAAGTTGCGTAAAGAGTTTAAGCAAACATTTGTAATTGTTACACATAACCAGGACCTGGCTGATATGTCAGACCGTACGGTTTTTATGAAGGATGGTTTGATAGTTTAATAACAAATGAATACACTGATAACCGCAGCCGCCTCGGCAGAAGCCTACCGGCTAAAAAATCAATTAAATAAACATAACATAATATTGGGTGATTATTTGGAGCTGCCTGCCTTTATGCTGGGGAGCGCAAATATGATCCGCCTGCCCAATCCCGCTTCGTTATCCTATGCGCACGAAATGTTAACTTTATGCCTTGATAAGAATATAAATACCGTTTATGCTTTGAGGGAAGAAGAATTAACTAACCTGGTTAAGGCAGAACAACTTTTTGAGGAATATGGAATTGAAATAGTAAATACAAAATAAAAAACGCGTCATTGCGAGGAACGAAGCAACCTCTGCTTAGGACAATCAAGGACCTTAACATTCTTGAGAACCTTAAAGCTTGCTCCTCTCCACATTGCATCTCCATTCATGATTTGTGTGTTCAGAGGTTGCTTCGTTCCTCGCAATGACGCGTGGTAATCATCACAACCATGAAACTACACACAATAGATACCGGCTTTTTTAAATTAGATGGTGGCGCTATGTTTGGCGTCGTTCCAAAAACTATCTGGAACAAAAGTAACCCTGCAGACGAAAATAATCTGTGCACCTGGGCCATGCGCTGTTTGCTGATAGAGGATGAAGGTCGATTGATACTGGTTGATACAGGCATAGGAAACAAGCAGGATCAAAAGTTTTTTAGTCATTATTATTTACATGGCGATGCCACGCTTGATAGCTCATTAGCTAAGCTTGGCTTTAATAGAAATGATATTACCGATGTATTTTTAACTCACCTGCATTTTGATCATGTTGGCGGAGCAGTGATAATGGAAGGGGAAAGGTTAATACCGGCATTTAAAAATGCAACCTACTGGAGTAACGAAAGGCATTGGGACTGGGCGGTAAACCCTAACGAACGTGAAAAGGCTTCGTTTTTAAAAGAGAATATATTGCCCATTCATGAAAGTGGGCAGCTAAAGTTTGTATCAACAGATGATGGTGTGAAATTTAGTGATAACATTAAGATCCGTTTTGTTTATGGCCATACGGATGCTATGATGCTGCCGCTTATTAATTACAAAGGAAAACAGATCTTATACATGGCCGACCTGCTGCCTTCAACAGGACATATCCCGCTGCCTTATGTTATGGCTTATGATATGTTCCCATTGCAAACACTTACTGAAAAGAAAGTATTTTTAAATGAAGCTGTTGAAAATAATTACGTTTTATTCCTGGAGCATGATCCGATAAATGAATGCTGTACTTTACAGCAAACAGAAAAGGGAATAAGGTTAAATGAAACGTTTAAACTAAGTGATCTTTAATTTGAAGATGTGTTGATTTAAGAATTTGAAAATAAATTAATTTAAAAATTCCCAGCTATGAATTACGATTATTTTAAAAAAATGTAACAAGCGTGTCAATATCAATTTGTATATAATTTTTTCACAACAATTTTATAACTTTGCACGTTCCACTCTAAAAACAAGAAGCGAGGTTAATAAATTAAATGAGACAACTCAAAATAACCCAATCCATTACCAATCGTGAGTCGCAATCACTTGATAAATATCTGCACGAAATTGGTAAAGTTGACCTGATAACAGCCGAAGAAGAAGTTATATTAGCTCAGAAGATTAGAGAGGGTGACCAGGCTGCATTAGAACGTTTAACAAAAACCAACCTTCGCTTTGTGGTTTCTGTAGCTAAACAATATCAAAACCAGGGCTTAACCCTTGGCGATTTAATAAATGAAGGTAACCTAGGTTTGATAAAAGCTGCAAAACGCTTTGACGAAACCAAAGGGTTTAAATTCATATCGTATGCCGTTTGGTGGATTCGTCAATCAATATTGCAGGCTATTGCCGAGCAATCACGAATTGTACGTTTACCATTAAACCAGGTAGGTTCATTAAGTAAAATAAGTAAGGCCTTTTCAAAGCTTGAACAGGAATTTGAGCGTGAGCCATCTCCCGAAGAGTTGGCAGATATGCTTGAAACAACAGTAGATAAAATTTCTGATACGCTAAGCAATTCAGGTCGCCATGTATCAATGGACGCGCCATTTGTACAGGGTGAAGAAAACACATTGCTTGATGTGCTGGAAAACCAGGAACCAAATACCGATTCAATTTTAATTAATGAGTCGTTATCTGAAGAGATAAAACGTTCCCTTTCAACCCTTACCGAGCGTGAACGCGAGATCATTGTTTTATTTTTTGGCTTAGGTACCAATCACCCATTATCTCTGGAAGAAATAGGTGAAAAATTCAACTTAACTCGTGAGCGTGTACGTCAAATTAAAGACAAAGCGCTTCAACGCTTGCGTCATACTTCAAGAAGCAAGATCCTGAAATCATATTTAGGATAAGGGAAAAGAGAGAGACAGGAAGTCAAGAGTCAGGAATCAAGATAAAAAATATCAGGCCTGGTTTTCAATATTGAAGACCCGGCTTTTTTTATATCCCATCCATGCCTCTTGATTCTTTACTCTTGATCCTTAACTTCTTGCCTCTATTCCTCATTTGTCGGTAATAAATTATATTTTTATAGGTTGCATACCTCCAACTTTTAATAACCAATGCGTCTTCGCTTTCAATTTTTAATTGTATTAGCAATAACAATTGTTTTTGCTTTAAAGCTTAATGCGCAAACATGCTCCGGTAGTTTGGGTGCACCTGTTATTAATGAAACTTTTGGAGCAGGCTCTACTTATGGCGTTGGTCTGCCTCTTGATCCTGCTATTACCAATTTGCAATATTTTGCGGATGGTTGTGGCGGAGAAGATGGACAGTATACGTTATTAACTGCAATGGGCACATCATGTAAAGGAGGAACATGGCAATCAATTCCGCAAGATCATACCCACGACAAATATGGCTATATGATGATCATAAATGCTACCCTTGATCCCAGCTTATTTTTTACTTATAAAGTTGACGGATCAAAACTTTGCCCTAATACCACCTATCAGTTTGCCGCCTGGATAATGAATATATTACGCCCCTTACCCCAAACTGCCGGCTACTCCCGGCCTAATATTACATTTACTATTGAAAAAGTTGACGGTACGGTTTTAAAAATGTACAACACCAAAGATATACTTGAGTCAGAAGTGTCGACCTGGGTTCAATACGGGACATTTTTTACCAGCCCAAGCGATGGGTCTGACATTGTGGTAAAAATGGTAAATAATGGCGCGGGCGGTAACGGGAACGACCTGGCTTTGGATGATATTACTTTCAGCGCATGCGGGCCCATGATACAAACCGGGTTTGGTGCTATTGGCAATATTGATGAAAAAAAGAGTTGTGTAAATGACAACTTAAACTATACCCTGGTTGCACAGCAAACCGGGTATATTGATCCAACTTATAAATGGCAGGAAAATAAAAATGATGGCATAGGCTGGGTTGATATCCCTAATGAAACTTCACTAAGTCTTGATGTCAATATTCCTAACGCCGCTGCCGGAAAATATCAATACAGGATAGGGATTTTAAATAAAGCAAGCGTCGGGGCCGAACAATGCCGCATTTATTCGGATCCTCTTACAATTACTGTTTATCCGCCTCCTGATGTAATGGTTTCATCCAATACAAGTGCTTGTATGGGGCAGCCGGTACAGCTTAGTTCAACCGGGGGCGATTCTTACTTATGGACAGGGCCAAACAATTTTATATCTACAGAAAACAGCCCGGTTGTAACCTATAATGGCAGCCCGGCCAACGATGGTGTTTACACGCTTAAGGTAACCAGGAACAATTGTCCGTTTTTTACCTCAACTACAGTTAAAGTATATGAAACAGCTACTGTAGAGCCATTAAGTAATGTGACAATTTGTGAAGGCAATACTACACAACTCACCGTTACCGGTATAAACATTGCTCATTACAAATGGTCGCCGGCTGAAGGATTGGATCATGATGATATAGCCAATCCGGTGGCCAGCCCCTCTGCAACCACTGATTATACTGTAACGGTAAGTAATGATGGATGTGCGGATATTAAGCCAATAGCATCGGTAACTGTTACGGTATTAAAAAAGCCGGCTGCTGATGCCGGAAAGCCCGTTAAGATGTTTGAAGGGCAAACCTGCAGGCTTGGCGGAACTTCGGGTGGTGATAAGGTGCAATTTTATTGGACACCTGCAAATTACCTTGATAACCCAACATCATTAACACCAACCACAAGTTCACCCAATGATATTACCTACACTTTGCATGTTGTATCAACCGAAAATTGCGGTGAGAGTACAAGTAGTGTTTTTGTAAGGGTTTATAAGCTGCTTACCATAGTTAACAGCTTTTCGCCAAATGGCGATGGTATAAATGACTACTGGTACATTAAAAATATTGACAATTATCCGAAGGCAGATATAAGTGTTTTTACACGATATGGGCAGAGGGTATTTCAAAATATAGGCTACAGCAAACCATGGGATGGCACCTTTAATGGCAGTACATTACCAGCCGGAACATATTATTATATAATAGATGTTAAGGATGATAATATTCCTAAACAATCAGGCTGGATTTTCATTGTGCGGTGAGCCAATTTTTTCTTTAAATTTCTTTCAATTTCTGTAACTATCCTAATTAAAATGCGGTCTATTGGTTATCAGTCACCAGTAGATGCGAAAGCTTTATCTCATATTATCCATTTTTATTATTTGCCAGCATTATGGTGCATTGGCTGATAAAAGGATTATGGTTGATAATATAACTTTTAAAACCAGATCAGGTGGTCTTGATCCCGATCCTGAACCTTATGCTGATTTCCAAACATTGGTTGTGCCCATAAAAAGGGCCGGTAACCTGGTAATTGTTGAAGCGCAGGTAGATTCATTAGAAGGTAATTTTGTTTTGGATACCGGTGCACCTGGCCTGGTATTAAATGAAACATATTTCAGGGATCTTCCAAATATTGATGACCGGGAAGCTGCGGGCATAAATGGAACATCGGCTGGCTCATTTACTACCTATGTGCGTAACTTTAAGATCCTCGATCTTCAGTACAGCAGGGTAACCGCTCAAGTTACTGACCTTTCATTTATCGAAAATGGCAGGCATATAAAAATACTCGGTTTATTGGGCACGCGCTTGTTTTCCAAATTTGCAATAACTGTTGATCTTTTCCGTAATGTGCTTTATATTCAAAAACTTGATAAAAGTGGTAATATCCCTGAATCAGAAAAGATTTTTCATGACCGTTTATTGGTAAGCTCATTCAGTTTTTTAAATGATGTTATTTTTTTAAAGGGAACCGTTAATAATTATACTTTGTGGTTTGCTTTTGATACCGCCGCTGAAACAAATTTATTGGATTATGATAGGACAAAAAAAATGACTGCATCTATGCAGATAATCGGGCATGCAAAATTAACCGGTGTAGGTGGCTCAAGTTTTGAGGTTTTATACACACGGTTTGATCAGTTAACGGTTGCAGATCATACATTTACAAAAAACAGAGCCTTAGTTGCTAATCTTGAAAAAATGGGTAAAGCCTATGGCCACACCGTGGATGGTATTTTAGGATATGATTTTTTTTCACGGGGGATATTTACCATCAACTTCGTTAAAAAGGAATTTGAAATGTACATTTATAATAATTAATGGTAATGTGGTACTGCAGATATATTCTGATAATTTTTGTATTGCTTATTAGCAGTATAGGAATTGCTGTTGCCCAAAACCAAAATATCCTGTTTATTGCCCACGATCATTTAATGTTGCAGATCGATCTTAATTCACCAAAAAAACAGTTGGATAGCATCCTTAAAATTGCAGGAGTGAGCAATTCAAATGCAGGAAAGGTTTTAAAAGGTGATTTTGCAGACATTACTAAAGATGGCTGGAATATGGCTGAACGTAAAAATAATGTTATCCGGTTTGACAGATCGTTAACAGATTTAAATTATAACCCACAGAGTAGTCCATACCAGATAACCACCCAGATCCCCGATTTTGAGGGAAAACCAGGTTATCCGGCGGAAGTTGAATATGGGGTTAATAAATATGCAAAGGCAACCGTATTTGGGCTATCATCCGGGTTAACAAGATTTATCCTACCCGGCTATACCCGTGCAAAAAGGGTTTTCCTCTCCGGAAATTTCAATAATTGGAGCACACTCAGAGGTTCTATGAAAAAGGCCGATGGCGGCTGGATAATTGATGTTAAGCTTGAGGCAGGTGTTTACGAATATAAATATATTATTGATGGACACTGGACAACTGACCCTAATAACATGCTCCAGGTTAACGATGGGGAAGGGAATACCAACTCTGTTTTCTTTAAATATAACTACACTATAAAGCTGCCCGGCTATCCATCGGCCCGTAAAGTTGTGGTTGCAGGCGACTTTAATAAATGGGATGAAAATGAGCTGGTAATGGAAAAAAGAGGCAATACCTGGGAAAAACAGCTTTATTTAAATGAAGGCAAGCATGTTTATCATTTTTTAGTCGACGGACGTTGGGTAACTGACCCTGCAAATCCGGTTAAGTTAAAAAATGAAGATGGTAAAGTAAATTCTGTTTTAAACCTTGGCGGAACGGTTACTTTTAAACTGGATGGCTATAAAAATGCAAGAAAGGTTTTCTTAGCAGGCGATTTTAATAACTGGAAACCAAATGACATCAGGCTTAGGAAAACTATTGATGGATGGGTATTAAAAATAACATTGCCTGCCGGCAATTATCAATATAAATTTATTGTTGATGGCAGTTGGATCACCGATCCTGCAAATCCACATTATGCATTTGAAAACGGCGAAAGAAATTCATTTGTAGCAGTGAAGCCAAATTATACTTTTAAGTTAAAAGGATATCAGGGAGAAAAAACCGTTACTCTGAAGGGTAATTTTAACAACTGGGATGAAAATGGTTACACAATGGCGCACAGGGGTGATGAATGGGTAATAAGTTTTTACCTTAAACCGGGGAAGTATTTATATAAATTTAAAATTGGCGATAAATGGATAATTGATCCCGGCAATAAACTTTGGGAACCCAATGAATTTAATACAGGCAACTCTATTTTGTGGATAGAATAATGAGGTGAAAGCTGAAAGGTAAAAGGCGAAAGGTTAGAACAGACTTACATTCCGGTTTCCGTATTTAAAAAAACATTTTAACTTTAACCTTTTGCCAATTTAAAATATGATAACTATACCAATATACCAGGCTGACGCCTTTACCGATAAGCTTTTTGGCGGTAACCCGGCTGCTATTTGCCCGCTGGACGAATGGCTGTCGGAAGAAACAATGCAAGCTATAGCTATTGAAAATAACCTTGCCGAAACGGCTTTCTTTGTTAAAAATGATACTGGTTATAAGCTGCGATGGTTTACCCCCGAATATGAGATAGACTTGTGCGGGCATGCCACGCTGGCTTCAGCACACATTCTGTTTACGCAACTGGGGCATAAGCAGGATGAGATTCACTTTGAAACTGTAAAGGCAGGAACGCTTATCGTAAAAAAGGAAGGGGATAAATATACTATGGATTTCCCGCTAAGGCCACCAATACATATTGATGCGCCGGTTGGTTTGATTGAAGCATTGGGCGAAAAACAACCAATAGAAGTTTTAAGGTCGAGGGACTACTTTTTGGTTTATGAATCAGAAAGTGATATCCGCGACATTTCGCCTGATTTTTTTGCACTGTCAAAAATGGATACCGTTGGTGTTATTGTAACCGCTCCAGGTGACAAAGTTGACTTTGTATCCCGCTTTTTTGCGCCCGGCGCAGGTATTCCCGAAGATCCCGTTACAGGATCTGCTCATTGCAACCTGATCCCGTACTGGGCCGAGAAACTAGGGAAAACCAAACTTCATGCTTACCAGCTCTCAGCCCGTAAAGGCGAACTTTGGTGCGAGCTAAAAGGCGACAGGGTATTGATGAGTGGCAAAGCTGTTACTTATTTGAAAGGGGAAATATTTGTGTAAAGAATTTCGGATTTCGGATGTTCGATTTCGGATTTGTAGAATTTGAAAACAGTAAACATGCTGAACGTAATTTATATTTAATTAAAAATCCCAGTTACTTTCTGCCTTTAAATAATTCCGAAATTAAACATCCGAAATCCGAAATAAGACTAATACCCTACCGTAAACCGCTCCCTTATATGTTGCGGGTTCATTATTTCATCAACAATAGCTACGGCAAAATCTTCCATTGAAATGTGGCTGCGGCCCTGTTCATCAAATAGCATCTGGTCTTTGCCGGCGCGGAAGTTTCCTGTACGCTCACCGGGCAAGATCTCTGCCGATGGGCTTATGTATGTCCATTCCAGCTCTTTTTCTTCTTGATAGATCTTTAAGGCTTCACGATGAGCCAGCGATACTGCTTTATATTCTTCAGGAAATCCGGGTGTATCAACACTCTGTACACCCGGAGCAACTTCAAGGCTGCCTGCACCGCCAACTATTATCAGCCGTTTTACATGGGCTTGCTTTAAACCATTTAAAAGCGGCCCGGTAACTTCAGTTATGGTTGATGGTGTTGCCCCTTTTGTGAAATTATAGGCACTTACTACCGCATCATGATCAAATACAGCAGCTTCTACATCCTGCGTATTAAACAGATCGCCTTTGGCTACCCGTAAATGAGGATTCACTAACGTGTAATCTTCCGGGTGACGCACTATTGCGGTAACATCGTGCCCGCGATTTAAAGCCTCCGTAACTACACGGCTGCCAATATTTCCGGTAGCTCCAAATATTGCTATTTTCATATGTAAAAAGCTAAAAGTGTAAAGCTCAAGTAAAAAATTTTGCCTGGTTAAGTGCTACAACAAAGCAAAAAGCTTTTTGCTTTGACCTTTTTGCTTTTGGCTAAAAAAATGATTTTTTTACTGATTTTTTTAATTACTTTGAAGGTTCGAAAATTTAAGGATCGGGATTACGTAAATGCAGCTTACTAAGTTAGAAATCAAGGGATTTAAGAGCTTTGGCGATAAAATAACTATAAACTTTAATGAAGGTGTAACTGCTATTGTGGGGCCTAACGGCTGCGGAAAATCAAACGTTGTTGATTCTATACGGTGGGTGCTGGGTGAGCAAAGCACCAAGATGCTCCGTTCCGAAAAAATGGACAACGTTATTTTTAACGGTACCAAAAGCCGAAAGGCTGCCAATCTTGCCGAAGTTTCGCTCACTTTTGATAATACAAAAAATATACTTCCAACTGATTTTTCGCAGGTAACACTAACTCGCAGGCTTTATCGCACGGGGGAAAGTGAGTACCGTTTGAATGATGTGCAATGCCGGTTAAAAGACATTACCGACCTATTTTTAGATACAGGTATAGGTGCTGATTCCTATTCTATCATCGAGCTAAAGATGATAGATGAGATCATTACCAATAAGGAAGGATCCCGTCGCAATTTGTTTGAAGAAGCATCTGGGATCTCAAAATATAAGCTGCGTAAAAAGCAGACCTTTAATAAGTTAAAAGATACCGAAGCCGACCTGGAAAGGGTGGAGGACCTGCTTTTTGAAATTGAAAAGAATCTTAAAACACTGGAGAACCAGGCAAAAAAAACCGAAAGGTATTACCAAATAAAGGAGCAATATAAAGCCCTTAGTGTAACGCTCGCCTCGTTCAGGATAGCATCTTTCAGTGAATCATTAGCCCGGATAGAGGAACAGGAACAAAAGCATAAGGAAGGAAAATCGGGCATTGTTACGCAGATTGACACCCTTGAAGCTTTTTTGCAACAGCAAAAGCTGGACAGCCTGACCAAGGAGAAAAACCTTTCGGTACAGCAAAAGGCCACTAACGAGTATGTTTCAAAGATTCGCGCTTATGAAAGCGAAAAGAAGATAAAGAATGAGCAGCTGAAATTTCAGCAGGATAAAGAAACGAGGTTAACTGAAGAATTGGATAAAGACAAAACCCAGTTTAACCATGTGCTATATAATATAAAACGTCTGCTGGAAGAAAAATTTCAGGAAGACGAAAACCTGCAAACTGTACAGATGCAGGTAACGGATTTAAAGGAAGCTGTGGATGAATTAAGGGCACAGCAATCAGAAGCCAAAAATGAACTGTCCGAACTCACAAATATTAATACCCGGTTACAGAACCAGGCTTATAAAGCAGAAAAAGACCTCGATATTTTAAAGATCCAGGAGCAGGCCTTAGAACAGGAAGGCCAGCGGAATATGGAAGATGCCACCAATAAAGAGGCTGAGCTTTCACATTTTAACACTGTTGTGGATGGCTTGCAGGAGCGTGTTGAAGTAGCCGAGAAAGATTTTAATTCGATTGTTGATTTTGAAAGCAAACTGCAGGAACAAATAAAATTAACAGAATCTGAACTTAATACTTTACAGGAAACCATCATTCGGGAAAGCCGTAAGCTTGATGCTAAGCAAAACGAATACAACCTTACAAAAAGTATGGTTGATAACCTGGAAGGGTTCCCGGAATCTATCCGCTTTTTAAAGAAAAATACGGAATGGTCAAAAAGCGCACCCCTGTTTAGTGATATATTATTTTGCCGTGAAGAATTTAGGGTAGCTATTGAAAACTACCTTGAACCGTTGATGAACCATTACGTGGTTGATACTTACAACGAGGCCATAAAGGCAATCAATTTATTAAGTAAAGCCGCACAGGGCAGGGCTCAATTTTTTGTGCTGAGCAGCTATGAAACAGCAATGAGCTTTTCTGAAAAGCTGGAATTGGAAGGAGCCATCCCCGCCTTAAATGTAGTTGAAGTTGAAAAGCAATACCAACCGCTTTGTGATCATTTATTAAAAAATGTTTACCTGGTTAATGATGAAAATGACAATGCCCTTAACAATACATTGCTACCTGATGGTGTAGTATTAATCGGAAAAAGCGGCAAGTTCAATAAATCAAGGCACGCTATGGCCGGTGGCTCGGTAGGGCTGTTTGAAGGTAAACGGATAGGCCGGGCAAAAAATCTGGAGGCATTACTGAAAGCAATTAAGCTGATTGATGTTGAGGTAGGCGAGTTTAAAGTGCGTTTCGATAATTTGCAGAATAAGCTGGCTGAATTAAAGGCATCAGGAAAGGCTGCTGAAATAAAACAAAAGCAACAGGAGTTAAATCTGTTAAATACCGAATTAATAACCGTTAAAACACGGCAGGAGCAATATCAAACCTTTATTGAAAACAGCCTTAACCGCAAGGAAGATATTGCACGCAAAATAAGCAGCATTAAAGAGGAAACCCTTGCACTGATACCCCAGCTTGAAGAGTTAAAGGCCCAAAAGCAATCACAGGCCGATCTGTTAACAGAAAAGCAGATGGCTTTTAATGAGCTGAATGAATATGTTTCTGTAAAATCAAATGCTTATAACCAGGAGAATATCCGCTTTCATCAGCAACAAAATAAGGTATCAGGATTAATAAAAGATCTGGATTACCGGGAATCGCAAAAAGAGAATCTTGAGGGTAGAATAAAGGTAAATAACGAAGAACTTGAAAAGGTAAAGCTTGCCATACAGGAAAATTTACAGCAGTCAGATAACTCGGATGATGACCTGCTGGAAATGTATGAACAAAAAGATTTGCTTGAAAAGGCCACACAACAAGCAGAGCAGGAGCATTACGCATGGCGTGGAAAGATCTCGGAAACTGAAGAAGAAATTACAGCGTTAAGGCGGAAAAAAGATAACGCCGAAATTATAGAAAATGAACTCAAAGACGAGCGGAATAACTTAAAGCTTGAACTGAATGCATTAAAGGAAAGATTATCTGTAGAGTTTAATATTGATATCCAGGATTTGCCGGAAAACGAAGTGGCCGATGGTGAAAATGAGCATGACATTCGCGAAAAGGCCGAGAAGCTGAAAAAACGACTGGATGAGTTTGGTGCTATAAATCCGCTTGCGGTTGAAGCCTATAACGAGATGAATGAAAGGTATACATTTATCCAGGCACAAAAAAAAGATCTAAGTGACGCAAAAGCATCCTTGCTGGCAACTATACAGGAAATAGATGATACGGCGAAAGAGAAATTTATGTCGTCATTCACCATGGTACGCGAAAACTTTATAAGGGTTTTCCGCTCCTTGTTTAATGAAGAAGACTCCTGCGATTTGATCCTTACTGATCCGCAGCACCCGCTTGAATCAGATATCGATATTATTGCGAAGCCTAAAGGGAAACGCCCATTATCTATTAACCAATTGTCAGGTGGTGAAAAAACGCTAACGGCAACCGCTATCCTGTTTTCACTTTACCTGCTAAAGCCAGCGCCCTTCTGTATTTTTGATGAAGTTGATGCCCCGCTTGACGATACCAATATTGATAAGTTTAACAACATCATCAGGGAGTTTTCGAAGGAATCGCAATTTATCATTATATCCCATAATAAAAGAACTATAGCCAGCACCGATATTATTTATGGTGTAACCATGGTTGAACAAGGTATCTCAAGAGTTGTAGCAGTTGATTTACGGGAATTGGTGGATTAAGAAGCAGAAAGCTAAAAGATTAAAGCAAAAAGCCGAAAAATAAAGTTAAACTTCAGTTTTCGGCTTTTTTTATTTGATTTAAGAAAGCTTTCGGCTTTAACCTTATTTTTTCGGTTTCAGTTTTACTTTTTTGCTGTTAAATATCATGCCTGTAAATTTGTCTTTATTCAGCAGCATATTTTTATCACGGGATGCTTGTAAAGAAAATGACCTTGTATTTGATGAAATACTTTGAGTAACCTTAGCCGGTAAGCTATAGGTGCCGGTTTTTACATAGCTTATTATATGTGCCAGTAAATTTTCTGCAAGGTCGCCAAAATCTTTGTCAATGCCATCATAATCGGCTATGCCGGGATATCCCGGTGTATTTGGGCTCATGCCATTATAATAATCCCCCTGGCCGGCAGAGTTTTTGGTTGAAAACTCAGGCGTAAACATAGTGTATTTGTTGATCTGGATATCAAAAAAGCCAACCGGTTTTCCATAGCTGGTTTCGCCAACAAACTGAACATCCATAACAGGGCGCAGGTTGTTTATAGTTAGCTCGCTTGCCGATGCAGTGCCACTCCCTATAATAAAGAAAACCCTGGGGACATTTAATGAGCCTTTTTTAACAAAATTGGGTTTGTTATATTGAGAATTTAATGAATAATCAATTTGCGACAGGTTATACAAGTTGCCATTATCGTCCTTTCGCACCTGGTTTTGCAATAACGTTTCTTTGCCGGTAGTTAAAATACTGTTGAAATAAGTGTTATACATTAATGTGCCGTTTTTTGACAGAGGAACTATCAGATTATCCAGATACTCCGCTGTAGAAACATAGCCACCGCCATTATAACGCAGATCAACAACCAGGTCGGTTATTCCCTGTGTGGTAAAATTAGCAAATACTGCGTTTAATTTTGGATCGGCATTGGCATCTGAGGTAAAGCTGTTGAAGACAAAATAACCTATTTTATGACCGACCCCGGCATTAAATACAGTGTCTTTTAATATAGGGTTCACATTATAATTACCTGTGCTAAGATTTACTGAAAATGTGGTGCCATCGGGCCGCTTTACAGTCATTTTAACGCTGCCACTATTAAATATAGCATTACTTACATACTTGATATTCTTTCTTGATCCATCTCCATAAGTTTGGCCGTTTGATACACCATCGTACGATATATTAGTATTATCATTTACGCTTACTATCCGGTAGCCGCGCCTGATACCAGCAAGGCCGGCTGGCGAACCAGGGTACACATAGGTAAACCTGATGTCATCTACATCCCAATAATTATAGTCAAACCCAAAATCACCTTTTACACCGTTAAGGGCGCCGGTTTCTGTTCCGTCATCAATAAATGAATATTTAGCTAACCCGGGTGAATAAATATAATACTCATAAGGTTTGCCGCCATTAGGATTGATAGCATATTGAGATAAAGCATCCATCTCATCACTTAAAGCTGTTAAGGGAGCTGCATTTTTGAATGACCGCGGTTTAAATGTTGCGTAATCTGGCAACTGATCAAACCACAGGTAATTTTCTTTGGCATATAAATAAATAGAATCTTGTGCCAGCTGAACAGCGGTGCCCTGTTTTGTAGGCTCAGAAGGATTGTTAGTGTCAACAGTGCTACTTTTCTTATCCTTTTTACAGGCTGAAATGGTACCGGTTGCTAATATAATAACTAAGTAAAAAATTTTCTTCATATCAATGAAATATAGTTGTTTCTTGAATAGGTAGTTAAACGGAAATAAATTAACTATGTTATGGTTATTAAATTATAAATTCATTAAAATTTATATAATCAATTCCGCTTGCTTCGGCAC
The DNA here is from genome assembly GCF_028288225.1 of Mucilaginibacter sp. GTDB lineage: Bacteria > Bacteroidota > Bacteroidia > Sphingobacteriales > Sphingobacteriaceae > Mucilaginibacter. The sequence goes on along the minus strand of NZ_JAQBOC010000006.1, from coordinate 63,755 downwards.
AAAGCCTGTCAATTTCAGCGTTTTCAATCATCAGCAAATCACGCCTTTGCAAGTTATGATCTTTTATTAATAAATCAATAGTATCCGGCTCCGGTTTTGGCGTACTTTCTTCTGTAAAATAAACAGTTAAATATTGCTCAAGCCCGTGCCATTCTGTTTGTTTAATTTTATTTAATTGCTGCTCTGGATTGCCATTGGTTACAATAAAGATCTTTTTACGGTCAACAACAATTTCCTGCAATAAATTTAGCATATTTTGATAAAGCAGCAGTTTTAAGGGTAGCTTTGCGGTTATCATCAAGTGTTTTAAATTTGCCCTGTACTTTTCATGAACATTAAATTTTTCCTTTAAGCGGTCAAAAACAAATTCCTTTCCTTCATTAATATACGTGTTCACCAGCAGATCGGTTGTTTCCTTAGCGTTAATAAGCTCGGTATACTCCAAAAGACTGGCAAACAAATAGTAAACCTGGTATAAATAATCTTTTTCGGGATAAAGAACATTATCCAGCTCAAATATAAATGCCTTTTTACGACTGTCGATATCGATGTAGTTCATGGTTAAATAGTTCATGGTTCAATGGTAGCTGCAGTTCATTGCATTTTTACGACTGTGAACCATTATTTTTGTTTGTAAAGATAAGAACAAGACGGTTATGAACCATGAACCATCAACTATGAACATAATTGCTAAAAAACTACAGATAAAACCCGGTAAACGCTGGCTGTTTTGTAATGCACCTGATAATTACCTTGCCACATTGGAGCCACTACCTGACGGCACGGAAGTTAAATTTTGCCTTGGCGGCGATTTTGATGGCGTACAATTATTTGTAGTAAACAGCGCCGATCTGGTAAGCAACTTAAAAACTATCATCCCAATATTAAAGCCCGATACTATTTTCTGGATCTCCTATCCTAAAAAAAGTTCGGGTATAAAATCAGATCTGGAGATGATGAGCAGTTGGGATGAAATAGGTAAGTATGGATATAGGGGAGTAGCGGCTGCCGCTATTAATGAAACATGGACAGCTTTACGATTCAGGCCTGAAGGGCAATCTAAAATTTCAGGTTCAGGGAATGATGAGATCAGGAAAAATGAATTTGCTAATTATATTGATGTAGATAATAAGCAGGTTAAATTACCTGATGACATGCAGCAAGCTTTAACTAATACACCTGGTGCGCTGGCATTTTACCAGGCACTTTCATACAGTAATAAAAAAGAACATGTGATATGGATCCTTTCTGCCAAGCAGGAAAAAACAAGAAATGAAAGATTGCTAAAACTTGTCGAAAAGCTTTTGGCAAAGAAGAAGAATCCGGCAGAAAAATAGACAGATATAAAAATTAAGTAAAGGAGGTAAGTAATTTAGCCTCCTTTTTTGCTTTTAAACATCCACAGAAAAAAAATAAAAATTTATTTGCGTAACCAAAAGGTTTCATATATATTGTAACCGAAAGGTTTCATATAGCCTTATTTTATGCGCAGAGATGTTTTTCAGGCAATTGCCGACCCCACACGCAGAGAGATCATAGGATTAATTGCACACCAGTCATTAAACCTCAATTCAATTGCGAATAATTTTGATATAAGCCGGCCGGCTGTATCAAAGCATATAAAGATTTTAACGCAGTGCGGATTGATCACGATTAAGCGAGACGGACGGGATAGGTTTTGCGAAGCCAATTTTGGAAAGCTCAACGAGGTATCAAACTGGGTGGAGCAGTACCGGAAATTCTGGACAAGTAAATTGGATGCACTGGGTGACTTTTTGGATAAGGAAACTAAAGACAATCAACAGATATTAAACTTAAAAGGTAATTTATGAAAGATGAACCAGTTATAGTTGAACGTGTATATAACGCCCCTGTAAAAAGGGTATGGCATGCAATAACTGATGTTGAAAAAATGCGCCAGTGGTATTTTCCTACCCTTACTGAATTTGAGCCGGAAGTTGGCTTTGAAACAATGTTTGATGTTGCGCATAACGGAAAAGTGTTTCCGCATATTTGGAAAGTTACTGAAGTTGTGCCAAACAAAAAAATAAGCTACGAATGGAAATTTGGTGGCTATCCTGGTAATTCGCTGGTAAGCTTTGAACTATTTGACGAGGATGGCAAAACCAGGATAGTTTTAACGCATGATAAGCTGGAAACCTTTAAGGGAGATATTCACCCTGATCTGGCAAAACAAAATTTTGTACTGGACTGGACGCAATTTATAGGCGCGGCTTTAAAAGAATATGTTGAGTAGGAAACCGAAGAATAAAATTAAAAAATCATAAACCAAAAAACATGGAAACAGAACCTTTTGTAATTGAGAGAACTTATAATGCCAAGCCCGACAGGGTGTGGCAGGCCATTACCGATAAGGATAAAATGAAGGAATGGTATTTTGATTTGAAGGAATTTAAACCTGAAGTTGGATTTAAGTTTGAATTTTTTGGCGGATCTGAAGAGAAACAGTATTTGCATCTTTGTAAAGTAACTGAAGTTATTCCCGGCAAAAGACTTACCCACAGCTGGCAATATGACGGCTATCCCGGAGAGTCATTTGTAACATGGGAAATATTTGAGGAGGGTGACAAAACAAGGGTGAAACTAACGCATGCAGGTTTACATACCTTCCCTCAAGACAGCAAGGATTTTTCAAGAGAAAGCTTTACTGCAGGCTGGACACATATTGTAGGGATCTCACTTAAAGAATACCTGGAAAAGGTTTGATAAAATCATATCTGTAGCGGTACAATACTTTGTGCCGCTACTTTTGTTATTTTTGCAGGTATATGCAGCAACAGCCAAATAACAAGCTTCACGGTAAAACATTAGAAATGATATTAAATGCCCTGGTCGCACATTATGGCTGGCCTGAACTTGGCTATCAGATCCGCATTAATTGCTTTTTAGATAATCCAAGCATAAAGTCAAGCTTAACTTTTCTTCGTAAAACGCCATGGGCCCGGAAAAAGGTAGAGGATCTGTATTTGAATAGCCCGATTGATTAGTTAAATGGTAAAGTCAGGAAGCAAGATTTTCAAAACCTTTTACCTTTACCCTTTCAGCTTTTACCTCTTCCCTTACCCGTGCTTTTTCTTCATATTCATCTTAGCTTTAACTCCCGAGCTGTAGTTATAGGTTTTTGAATTCTCGGGTTTCTTTTGATGAAAGGCGTCTCCTGCAACAGGAGCAGCTGTTTTATTTTTTACAGGTTTCTTTTCCTCAACTTCTGCCTGCTTTTTGTCTTGCTCAATAACAAGGTCTTCAGGCAGTTCACCGATAGGTATTTTCTGGCCTATAGCTTGTTCTATCCTTCTTACAGTTGTAAGCTCCAAATCGGTAGTAAAGGTTATGGCCAGTGTTTCATCGCCACTTTCGGGTGAATTATTGAGAACTCTTTTTATAAAAACCTCTTTTTCTTCCGGCAGTTCAAAATGGATCAGGAAAGGAATATTATGCAGATCAGTCAACTCGTTATCTTCGTTGCATATGATCAATACCCTTGTGTTGGCTGATGTTTTAAAATCTTTTATTTCCTTAAAACCATTCAATTCAACCGACCATGAATTTAACACAGCTATTGAATTGTTTTGCCGGTTTTGTAGTGTTTTATAGATCTTTTCGGCAGTGTGGCGGGTATTTACAAAAACTACTGTTTTAGTAAACAGCTCACTATCCTGCATAAATAAATTAAGCAGGTTTAGCTTGGTAATAAAGTTAGGCACATGGTATAACAGTTGCGAATGTGTTTCCAGCACGCTTTCGGCAATTTCCTCAATTTCAACTGTGGTTGCCGATTGCATAAAAGGGGCGATCATTTTGTTCAGCCTGTCATGAATCACTTCGGTAAATACCAGGTGCTGGCATTTGGTAATGCTGTTGGCCAGTTCAGCAACAGGTAGTTGCAACCCTTGTTTAACAATCAAATCTGCATCATCAACAATTAACAGCTCAATTTTATTAAGGTTGAGGCCAAGTTTTAAGTAAATTGCCCGGGCCCTGTCAGGTGTGGCAACTACTATATCTGCGCCATCGGCAAGGGCATTCATTTGGGTTTCAGTGCCGATTGCCGCATAAAGGCCAACAATAGCGATCTGTTTATTTTTACTAAAATGTTCCAGCCCGCTTATAACCGCCAATACGTCTTCCTTAGTTGGCACCAGGATCAGCACCAATGGAACGCCTTCCGCATTATATTTTATGCGGTTTAAAACAGCTAAAATATAAGTGGTGGTTTTCCCGCAACCTTCGGGTCCGGCAACTACAACATCCTGTCCGCCATAAATACGGGCCAATGTTTTTTGCTGTACCTCTTTCGGGCTGATGTAGCCGGCTTCGGTTATTGTTCTCATTAGTTGTTTATTAAGCTTTAATTTTTCTGACCACGCCATCCTGTTATATTAAAATCCCGAAGGAGTGCAAAATTACCCTTTTTACAGCTAATTTTCAGCTATTTAATATAATGTGGTAATTTATAGCCATCAAACAGTGCGCCAGCCGGCATCAACCGAGCTTTGAAGCATAGCTGTAAACGTTGTTGCTGGTGGAATATCAAGGTAGGGATAAGCAACTTTCGACAGGTATAATCCCTGTGGATAAGCCGGAATAATGATCTTTGGTGTTTCTTTATTGATAAGATAGTGTTCAAATTCATTAACGCTCATCCGGCCTTCGCCGATATCCAGCAACCTGCCGATTATGATCCTGACCATTTTACTTAAAAAGCGATTGGCCGAGATCTGGAACCTGATCTTATTGCCGCTGCTATTGGCAAACAGTCCCGCCGATGAAACTTTGCAGATGGTATGATCATTTCTGTCGGGAGTTTTGCAAAAGCCCCGGTAATCGGTATATTGGGGGAGTAAGGCAACCGCCTTCTTCATTTTATCCAGATCGAGTTTAGGCTCAAGATAAAGGGAGCTGAACCCATTTAAAAATGGATCTTTATAAGTATGGATAAAATAATCATAGCTTCTTTGAACGGCATCAAACCGGGCGTGGCAAAGGCCTTGCATCGGGATGATATCAAAAACGGCAATATCATCAGGCAGGATTTTATTAAGGCGGAAAAAGAATTCATCATCCAGATCTCTTTCAATATCAGCATGGAAAAAGAACTGGCTGGCATGCACCTGGGCATCTGTACGTCCGCAGCCATTAATGTTTATTTCTGATTTTAATAATTTACCAAGCGCGGTTTCCAATACTTCCTGCACATTCAGCACCTCCGGATGTTTTTGCCAGCCGCTGTAATTAGTGCCATGATAGGCTATGTGGAAGAAGTAGCGCAAAATTTATTGAGTGCAAAGTGTTGATAACAAGAATACTGGCGAAAACACAAACCTTAGACAGATTTGAAGGCAACGATTTATATAAATAGTGATCTGTTCTATTTATAATGACCTTTTAAAGAAAAGACATATATAATTTCATCCCTGACTTCATAAATATAGCGATGTTCCTGATTGATACGCCTTGACCATTTCCCTGAGTATTGATGCTTTAACGGCTCGGGTTTTCCGATGCCGGTAAATGGTGATTCAAGAATAGAAGCAGTGAGTTCAGCAATGCGTTTAATGATTTTGGTATTACCTGTCTTTTTCCAATCCTGCAAATCATTAAAAGCACGCTGCGTAAACTCTATTTCCATAAATCATTCAATGTTACTTTTACAGTACGGCCAGCTTTAATATCTTCTTCGCCTTCAGCCATTTTAGTAACAAATTCAGGATTGTAAGTTGTTTCAGTTTCGTCAAAATCGACTTTAAGCGCTTTCAAAACAGCTTTAACTGCTGTTAATTTGTCCTCGCTATCTGGATGTACGATTAAGTAGTTCATAATCACAAATATAAATATTAAAGAAAGTTAACCCAATTTATTTTTAACATACTATATATCGAGATTGGCATATCAGGTATATAATCCCGGTAAGATCTAAGTTTAAAAAACTTAAATCTTACCTTAAGCCAAAAAAACCGAACAGCTTTCACTACCCGGTTCACATTATATTGTTGATTGATTCTATTAAGTCCGGAAAGTCAGTAAAGACCGAAAGTTAAATTATCCGCACATCCGCATATCCACGCATCCGCACATCAGAAAACCTGCTCAAACTGGTTCACTGCATCTTTACTTTCCAGTATAGAATGCCCCATTAAAAACTCGTCAACCCTGCGTGCAGCTTCACGACCTTCAGATATTGCCCAAACCACAAGCGACTGGCCTCTGCGCATATCACCGGCTGCAAATACTTTGCTAACACTGGTGCGGTAAGCGGCTTCTGTCGCTTTTACGTTTTTGCGCTGGTCAAGCTCAATGCCCAGGCTTTCTATCATTCCCTCATATTGCGGGTTTAAAAAGCCCATTGCCAGAAAAACCCGCTGGCAAGGTATTTCGCGCTCTGAGCCTTCAACTTTGTTAAACTTAATTGGCCTGCCCATTACATCCAGTTCCCAGCTTACTTCAGTTACCATGATGGCTCTTAAGTTGCCTTCTTCGTCACCTAAAAACTCTTCGGTATTGATACCCCAGTAACGGTCGGCGCCTTCTTCGTGGCTGCTGGTGGTTTTAAGTACCATTGGATAGGTTGGCCATGGCATATGTTCAGTGCGTTGTGCAGGTGGCTGCATCATCACTTCAAATTGCTTGATAGAGCTTGCACCCTGTCGGTTTGAAGTTCCTACGCAATCAGATCCGGTGTCACCGCCACCAATTACAATTACATCTTTGCCTGTAGCTAAGATCTCTTCGGCATTAACTTCAATGGCGCTAACACGTTTATTCTGCTGCGTTAAGAAATCCATTGCAAAATAAATCCCTTTTACGTCCCTGCCGGGGATATTAAGGTTACGCGGGATGGTTGACCCCCCCGCTACTATAACGGCATCGTTATTACGTACAATTTCATCTGCCGAAACATCTTTGCCTACTTCGGTATTGTATTTAAATTCAACACCGTCTTTTTCCATAACTTCAATACGGCGGTCAATTACCCATTTTTCCAGTTTAAAATCAGGGATCCCGTAACGAAGTAAACCTCCTGCACGGTCATCGCGCTCATAAACCGTTACTGTGTGACCGACTTTAATCAACTGGGCTGCAGCTGCTAATCCTGCCGGGCCCGAGCCTACAACCGCTACACTTTTGCCTGTTTTTATAAGCGGAGCTGTTGGCTGTACCAAATTTTTTGAATAAGCTATTTCAATAATGTGTTTTTCAATCTCTTCAATAGCAACCGCTGGCTTATTTATACCCAACACACATGCCGACTCACATGGAGCAGGGCAGATCCTGCCGGTAAACTCCGGAAAGTTATTGGTTGATGAAAGTATATTATATGCTTCTTCCCAATTTTTACGATAAACGGCATCGTTAAATTCAGGAATGATGTTACCCAGCGGACAGCCTGAATGGCAAAAAGGTATGACGCAATTCATGCAGCGTGCCGATTGCTGGTTAAGCTTTTCGTCAGAATATGAGTGTACAAATTCATTATAGTTCTTAACGCGTTCTGCAACCGGTGTTTTTGCGGGAAGCTCTCTGTTAAACTCCTGAAATCCTGTTGGTTTTCCCATTAGCTGATAGTTTGATATTGTAATTTCTCTAATACTTTTTTATACTCTTTTGGATATACTTTAACAAATTGGGCTGCTGCTTTATCCCAGTTTTTAAGTAATGTTTGTGCAACCTTGCTGCCTGTTAAATTAACATGCTTGTGCAGTAAAGTAGTTATCTGTTGTTCATCCTGTATTGATAAAGGATCAAGATCAACCATTTCTGTGTTGCAGTTTTCAGCAAACGTATTGTTCGGATTATAGACCCAGGCAATACCGCCGCTCATGCCGGCAGCAAAGTTTCTGCCTGTTTCGCCTAATATCAATGCAAGGCCACCTGTCATGTACTCGCAGCCATGATCACCAATACCTTCAACAACTGTTGTTGCGCCTGAATTACGTACCGCAAAGCGCTCTCCTGCCATACCACGGATAAATACCTCGCCCGATGTTGCACCGTATAAGGCTACGTTACCGATGATGATATTTTCCTCGGGTGTAAAGGTTGCCTTTTCTGAAGGATAAATAGCCAGTTGTGCGCCTGATAACCCTTTGCCAACATAATCATTAGCCTCACCTTCCAGCTCAAACGAAATTCCTTTGGTAGCAAACGCGCCAAAGCTTTGTCCCGCTGAACCTTTAAATTTATAGTTGATAGTATTATCCGGCAAACCGGCAGACCCATATATTTTTGAGATCTCGTTGGATAGCAAGGTGCCGATGGTACGGTCAACATTCCTAACATCAAAGGATGCAAACACTGGTGTTTTATCTTCAAGAGCCGGTTTAGCAGCTTCTAACAATTGCCAGTCGAGTATGGCATCCATGCCATGATCCTGTTTTTCGCTATTGTACAGGGTGACATCCTTAGGATTATTTACAGGGTGCAATATGCCCGATAGATCTATTTTTTGTGCTTTCCAGTTCTGAAGGCCATCTTTTACTTTCAGGAACTGAACGCGGCCAACCATTTCATTAATAGTTCGGAAACCAAGCTCAGCCATAATTTCGCGCAATTCCTCTGCCATAAAGCGGAACAGGTTAACCACATGCTCAGGCTTGCCCGAGAATAGTTTTCTTAATTCCGGGTCCTGTGTGGCAACGCCGACAGGGCAGGTGTTCAAATGGCACTTACGCATCATTATACAGCCCCCGGCGACCAAAGCTGCGGTAGCAACACCCCATTCTTCCGCTCCCATTAAACAGGCTATAGCCAAATCACGCCCGGTTTTTAATTGTCCGTCTGTTTGCAGTACAACCCGGCTCCGCAGTTTATTGCGTACCAGTGTTTGGTGAGCTTCGGTTAAGCCAAGCTCCCAGGGCAGGCCCGCATGTTTTACAGAGCTGATAGGAGAGGCGCCCGTGCCGCCATCATAACCGGCAATTAAAATAACATCGGCATGTGCTTTGGCAACACCGGCCGCTATAGTACCCACACCTGCTTTTGATACCAGCTTTACATTGATTCGCGCAGCACGATTAGCATTTTTAAGGTCAAATATTAGCTGTGCCAGATCTTCAATTGAATAAATATCATGGTGCGGTGGCGGCGATATTAAACCAACACCCGGAGTTGAGTGGCGTGTTTTAGCAATCCAGTCATCAACTTTATGACCTGGAAGCTGACCGCCTTCACCTGGTTTTGCACCCTGTGCCATTTTTATCTGCAGTTCATCGGCATTAGTCAAGTAGTTTGAGGTAACCCCAAAACGGGCCGATGCCACTTGTTTGATAGCCGAACGCATTGAATCGCCATTAGGCATCAATTCATATCTTAACTCATCCTCACCACCTTCGCCGGTATTGCTTTTGCCGCCAATGCGATTCATGGCAATGGCCATTGTGCTGTGCGCCTCATGTGAGATAGAACCGAATGACATAGCGCCTGTCGCAAAGCGTTTCATGATATTTTCGGCAGGCTCAACTTCGTCGATTGTTATTGCTTCGCGGTGATGGGCAAAGTCAAGCAAGCCACGGATGGTAAAATGCTTTTCACTTTGCTCGTTTATTTCTTTCGCGTAGTTTTTATAAACTTCGTAGCTATTGCTGCGGGTAGCATGCTGCAACAAGTGAACAGTTGTAGGATTAAACAAGTGCTGCTCGCCGCGGCGTTTCCACTGGTAAATGCCGCCTTCAGGCAATAAATTTGTTCCCGATTTGGATCCGCCAAAGCCTATTTTATGTTTGCAAAGCGATTCGCGGGCAATTTCATCAAGCCCCAAACCACCAATACGGGTTACAGCACCTGTGAAATATTTATTAACAACAGTTTGATTGATCCCCAATATTTCAAATACCTGTGAACCATGATAAGATTGCAAAGTTGAGATTCCCATTTTTGAGAAGATCTTCAGCAAGCCATCATTAACAGATTTTACATAGTTTTTTTGCAGCGATTTTAAATCGAGGCTGGTTTCTAAACTGCCATTGTTTTTCAGCGTTTCAATGGTTGAAAGCGCCAGGTACGGATTAATAGCTGTTGCACCAAACGCAAGCAGGCAGGCAAAGTGGTGCACTTCCCAGGTATCGCCGGTTTCAACTACTAAACCTACGGCACCACGACGGCCGCTCCTGATCAAATGGTGATGTACTGCTGATACCGCTAATAAAGACGGGATAGGGGCGTGCTCCGAGTCAATCGCACGGTCAGACAATATCAATACTTCAAAACCATCATCAACAGAATCCTCAGCATAACGGCAAAGCCTTGCTATTCCTTTTTCAAGCGAGCCAGGCATGCCATCGGCATTATAATAGGTTTGCAGGGTTTTGGCATGGAACATCCCGGTATCAATACTTCTTAACTTTTCAAGCTGATGGTTTTTAAGAATTGGATGCTGCAATACCACACAATGACAATGCATTTTATCCTCATCTAATAAATTGCCGTTGTTACCTATAAAAGTAGCTAAACTCATTACTAAACGTTCGCGGATCGGGTCGATGGGAGGGTTGGTAACCTGGGCAAAAAACTGTTTAAAGTAACTGGACAAATGCTGCGGCTTGTCAGACAATATTGCAAGCGGCACATCGGTACCCATTGAGCCAATTGGCTCTTTACCATCCAATGCCATAGGCTTTATAATGGTGTCAATATCCTCGCGGGTATATCCGAAGACCTGCTGATAACGGAAAACGGCAGCTTCAGATAGGCTGGCAAATGCTAAACGCGGTTCAGCAAGCTCACCTAAACGGATCTTGTAATTTTCAAGCCAACGGCCATAAGGCTGACGTGATGCTATCTGCTGTTTTATTTCATCATCAGTAATGATCATACCCTGCTCGGTATCAATCAGTAACATTTTGCCCGGCTGCAGGCGGCCTTTGCGTAATACCAGGCTTTCGTCAAGGTTAAGCACGCCGGCTTCTGATGCGGCAATAACGCGGCCATCATTGGTTATTACAAATCGTAAAGGGCGCAAGCCGTTCCTGTCAAGCAATGCGCCTACCAGTCTGCCATCAGTAAAAGTAATAGCGGCAGGGCCATCCCATGGTTCCATTAATGACGCATGGAATTCGTAAAATGCTTTTTTAATTGGGTCCATTTGCTCGTTGCCATCCCATGCTTCAGGAATCAGCATCATCATAACATGCGGCAATGAGCGGCCGGTGTGCAGCAAGATCTCAATTATATTATCAAGGCAGGCCGAGTCGGATTGATTATTATCAATTACCGGCAGCAGCATTTCCATTTCTTCGTTGGTGAAGTAAGCAGATGCGTATGATTTTAAGCCCGAATAAAACCAGTTTAAGTTACCTGTAAGTGTATTGATCTCGCCATTATGGGCGATCAGCCTGAATGGTTGTGCAAGCTTCCATGAGGGGAACGTATTGGTTGAGAAACGGGAGTGAATCATGGCAAAGCCTGATGCGATCCGCGAATCAGCAAGATCAGTAAAATATTTACGCAGCTGGTAAGTAGTTACCTGTCCCTTGTAAACAATAGTTTTACAGGATAACGAGGTAAAGTAAAAGTGCTCAGCTGCGGCAGGAATGGTTTCAGTAATTGTTTTATTAATATAGCGCCTCAGTATATAAAGCTTGCGTTCAAAATCATCGGTGTTAGTAATGTTATGCGGTCTTAAAATAAAGATCTGCTCAACATTTGGCTCAGCCTTGCGGGCAGTTTCCCCAATAACAGACGAGTTAACGGATACTTTGCGATAGCCCAAAGTATGCAGCCCGAGTTTTTCAACCGCATTGTCGATCACTGTTTTACAAGCCTTTTTAAGAGCCGATTCCTTTGGGAAAAAGATCATCCCAACGCCGTATTCACCTGGTTCAGGCAAACTGATTTCCAGGTTAGAGCATTCTTCCATGAAAAATTCATGGGGTAATTGTATTAGTATCCCGGCACCATCGCCGGTTTCGGGGTCGCAACCGCAGGCACCGCGATGCTCCATGTTTTCGAGCATGGTAAGGGCATCGTCAATTATCTGGTAACTTTTATGACCATTAATGTTAGTTATAAATCCGGTACCGCACGAGTCGTGTTCAAATTCTGGCCTGTAAAGGCCCTGTTGGCTTTCAGCTTGATCCATTGTATTAATAAAAGTTTATAAATGGTGCAACTACGAAGTTACAGAATGTGAGTTTAAATTGAAAATATCTTAAAATTTTTAAATTTTTCTAAATAACCTGATATTTATAATGCGTTAAATTATTAAATTGTTAATAAAATATACTTTATGGTGTTAGTTTTATAAATTGACACTATGAATTGTTGTAATTTGATTATTCATTAACTTCTACTAAATCCATATACAATGAGGAAATGAGGTATTACAAGAGATTATCCTTTAAAAATTTATTTTTTTTCACTTTAATACCTATTAGTAACGACAATTGTAATTGAAAGCGTATGAAAGAAATATTTATAGAAAATCCGATAAACTGATTGTTGTCTTTTCTTTCGGTTTTTTGAACATCCATCCATTGAAAACGGGCATGTATTAAAACAACATGTTTTGTATAAGATCAGTTAAAGACTTCTTTGTTATATCATTTCTGTATCATTCTTGGCTTTAAATAACTGAAGTAGTAAACATTCGTTTATCATTGACGTTAGTCAGTGTCATAAGAGATGCTTTCAAAAGAATGAACACTATACCTGAAATCGCCAATCGACTAACATCGTTATGCACTGAACTTAAATTTGTTGAAGCCTATACTGAATTATATGACGATAATGCGGTGAGTATTGACCCCAATTATAAAAATGAGCCTTTTACCGGGCTTCATAATTTAATTGAAAGAGAAAAACAGTTTCTTGCAAATGTAGAAATCCACGATATTAAAATGTCTGAAGCACTTTTTGCAGGCAGTTATTTTAGTGTAATTATGTCAATACATTTTACCGTTAAAGGGCAGGAAAGCAAACTGCTTGAAGAGCTTTGCGTTTATAAAGTTGATAATGGAAAAATTGTGACCCAGCAGTTTTTTATGGGCTGATTATTGTCTGAATCAAAATTCACCGAATTAAAGAATTTTCAGAATTCAATTTATAAAAGACACCTTTTCGTTAATTTTTGAATTCCTATTAAGTTTTTGTCATTACTGAGCGGTAGCGCGGCAACCCAATCCATACAGATATATCCCTCATTTCACCCCAAAGTTCAGTACTTTCAGCTCATTTATTTTACCGGGTCAAAAAATCCTCTTTCATTTGAGTAAGCAAATAAAAAATGGAAGAGTCAATTACAAGATTAACGATCTATAGCTTTGTTAAAAGGTTCCTGCTGCATGTTATTACAGTTTGGTTAATAGTAAATATCTGGAGCTGGTTTGAGTACATCTATAAAGTAAAGCTCGACCTGGCTTATACCGTTAATAAGGATGGCTCACCGGTAAGCTTTTTGGATAATTTTATCAATCACAATATAAATCAGCCTTTATGTTTATGGATCTTACTGCTGGCTTTTTTGGCCGAAGTAAACTTCCGGTTTGTTTTTCAACGAAAAAATTTAGTATGGTTTGTTTTTAGCAGCATTTGCCTGGGGATTACCGGAGGTGCAGTAAGCCTGATTTTCACCAGGCATTATGTTTTTTATCCCATACTAGCTCAATTTATCGAGGCGGCGCTGTTTATAATAGCCTATATTGCTGGATATGCTGTATTATATAATTTCTTTTATGAGCGCTATCAATGGATAAAGTTTTATCAAAAAAAATCAGAGAGTGAGTTGCATTTATTAAAGGCACAGATCAATCCGCATTTTTTTTTTAATACACTTAACAACCTTTATGGCATGGCGCTAAATGAAAAGGCAGTGAAGACAGCCGGGGCTATTGAGTTGCTATCAGATATGATGCGTTATAATATGGATGGTATAAAAGAGAATTTTATCAGCCTGGAAACAGAATTAAAGTTTGTTGAAAATTATCTTGAACTGCAAAAACTGAGAATTCCTCAAAAAGATAACATAGCTATTAATATAGAGATAAAACATCCAGATATAAAATACAAGATAGCTCCGATGCTCCTGATCCCGCTGATAGAAAACGCATGGAAGTATGGCATCAGCATGGATAAGCCCAGCAACATTAACCTTAATATTTACGTTAAGGAGCATCAACTTATCATGATTATTGAAAATAGTGTTTTTTCAAGCGTCAATGCAGAGAAAGGTTCAGGCCTGGGCATATCAAACGTGACGCAGCGCCTTCAAATGTTGTACCCGGGCCTGCACCAGCTTTCTGTCCAAAACGACAGGAATACATTCAGGGTTAATCTTTCAATTGTAATCTAACTAAACCAATATCATTATGAAAAAGATAATATTAATAATCGCTGTCTTATGCACACAATTCAGCGATAAATTAATGGCCCAGGCGCCCCTCGGATTTACAATCACCGGCAATATGGGCCAATCGGGCAAGGCTTCAAAAGTGTATTTGCTTTACCAGTTCGAAGGGCAAAAATACGTTGATTCTGCCGCGGTTGTTAACCGGCAATTCGAGGTTAAGGGAACCTGGAAAGATGTACTATTTGCAACGCTGTTAATGGACCATAGAGGCATCGGCCTGAAAAGGCTGCTTAAAATCCCTGTTGACGAAATTGACGCCTTGAAACTTTATATGCAGCCCGGTAACATCGCGTTAAAGTTGAAAGATTCTGTTTCGACGGCGGTTTTTACCAATTCGCAGGTTAACCAGGATTATACAAGATTGAAGGTACTAATTGGTGTAAATGCTGAGCACAAACTTTATCACTTGTCGGCCCAAATGCAAAAATTACACACACCGGCGGCCGAAAAGGCCTATGTAGCCTATGATGACAGTCTTAAAGCCGCCCGCCGGCCGTTGTTGAAAAAGTTCATTCAGCAAAATCCTAAAAGCTACATAGCGCTTGTAACGCTTATTGACTATGCCGGAGCCTTCCCGGATACCGCCGAAATAAACCCTTTATTTAAAAAAATAGATGTTGGTTTGCGAAATGGCAAAACGGGCGCACAGTTTAAGATGCTGTTAGAAAGCAAGGTGGTTGTGGGTTCCATAGCACCCAACTTTACCCAAAATGATGTGAAAGGCCGGCCGGTTAAGCTTACATCATTTCGGGGCAAATTTGTGCTGATTGATTTTTGGGCATCATGGTGCGGGCCATGCCGGTTTGAAAACCCGAAATGGGTGAAGGCTTTTAAACAGGTAAAAGGTAAAAACTTTACTATATTGGGTGTATCGCTTGATGGGCATGATACAAAAGCAGCATGGCTAAAGGCCATTAAAGATGATGGCTTAACATGGCCTCAGGTATCAGACTTAAAGCACTGGGATAATACGGTAATAAAACAATATGGTATTAAAGCCATCCCGCAAAACGTGCTGATAGATCCAAAAGGCAGGGTAATTGCAAAAAATATTGAACCCGGAGAATTAAAGAAACAACTGGAACAAGCCGGGGATAAATAATGATAAGCGCGATAGCTATAGATGATGAGCCGATTGCATTGGATGTGCTTAAAACACATGCAGAGAAGGTTCCGTTTTTAGATCTGAAGGCAACGTTTGTAAGCACGACTGATGCATTGGCTTTTTTGCAGCAAAATAAAGTTGATCTTGTGTTTTTAGACATTAGGATGCCGGATTTAACCGGGATTGAGTTTGCCGCATTGATACCAAAGCAGGCACACATTGTATTTACTACAGCTTATCCTGAATATGCAGTTAAAGGTTTTGATCTTGCAGCTACCGATTACCTGCTAAAGCCAATTAGTTTAAGTCGCCTGTTGCAGGCCTGTGCTTTGGTTAATGAAAGGATAATGGCCGAAAACAAACAGCAGGGCTTAAATAGTGGCCTTTTTGTAAAGGATGGGTATAACCTGGTAAAAATTGATCCATCGAAAATAACATACATTGAAGCAGGTGATAATTACCTGAGCATTTATGAAGGCGAAAAACGTACCCTAACCCGGATGACATTGACCGAATTGCTGGACAAATTGCCACAGGATGCTTTTCAAAAGGTACATAAATCATATATTGTTGCTATTGCCAAAATAGAAAAGATAGAGCGGAACCAGGTTCTGATTGATGGAACAAAGATCCCGGTATCAATGAATTTAAGGGATGATTTGATGCGGAAGGTGAAGCAATAAATTAAAAATAAAAGGGCACCGCGGTAAAGCCACAGTGCCTCTCATCATTATTATACCTTAACAAAAACTTTCAAATTAGTTACTTACAATCACTGTCGCATTTTTCATCATTGAATGGATGAGGCAGTGATAGGTATAAGTACCCGCCGTATTAAATGTGAAATTAAAAGTTTCACCGGTTGCAAGGCTACCACTATCAAATGCATTTGCCAGGTCAGTTGCTGTATGGGGTGCGGTATCCATGTTTGTCCAGGTTACAGAGTTCCCAACCTTAATGTTTACAGTTGCCGGCACAAATGCAAAATTTTGTATAGCCACTGTAGCAGCAGGGGTAGAGGGCGTAGGGTTTACTTTTGCTTTGTTTGATGAACAGCTGTAAATTAATGATATGCAAGCTAAAACTACCAGCGATAAATAAATGAATTTCCTTTTCATGAGATAGGTATTTAATTAAATGTTGTTTATAGTATCACGGATGGTGAGTAGAAAAGGTTGCCCGCGGGAATAATTTATATCCATTAAATTAAAACAAATGTTTACAACCCGGTACAATACGTAGTTTTACGCATCAAAACAGGTGGAAATACTCAATACTTGTTAAGCTCTTTGATTTATTTTTACCGCACCTGATTAACTAACACGACGAAAATGGCCGTAAGAATAATTTGCATTAAAAAGGATGAGGACAGTAACGATAACCCTTATTTAGAGATTGATCATTTTGAATGGATTAATGAACGGATAAACGTAAACGGTGTAACCGAACGAACGCTGATGCATGACTGGATAAAGGAAGGTAACGGCGAGGCTTATATTACTGATACTAAGGGAAAAAAAACCTACCTTATACCTGCAGTTTGCCCGCGGGGGAATAAATATGTTAAAACCGTTGTTGATGAAACTATAACAGACAATCTTTTATTATTGCCACAATGTGAGGAAAAATAAACTGCTTAAGCTAATCTTATAAGCATCAACCAAAAATTTCGCTCTATTTCAACTCCTATTTCTTATAATTTAATGGCAATTAAATTATAAGAACAATTTAAGTATGCCACTTAAACTTTTGACTTAGGTATAATATATTATTATATTTATTGAAACTTAAATATTTAAACAATGGACATTTCACACATTAACTGGCTTGCTATAATTGTAGCAGGGTTATCAGCATTTATGATAGGAGGGATTTGGTATTCAAAGCCTTTATTTGGCAATGCCTGGATGACAGACAGCAACCTAACCATGGAACAGATTCAAACAGGCAACAAAGGCAAAATATTTGGCTTTACAGCAGTTTTTTCACTCATTATGGCGGTAAACCTGGGGCTGTTTCTTGCAGATTCATGTGCCGGTAAAACCACTGTGGCTTGGGGTGCAGAAGCAGGTTTTTTAGCGGGAATCTGGACATTTAGCGCCATTGCCATTCATAGTTTATTTGAATTAAAGAGCTGGCGCTACATATTTATAAACGGCGGTTACAGTCTTGTATCACTTACTTTAATGGGAGCTATTATTGGAGTGTGGAGGTGATCTTTAGGGTTGATTGAGTTAGATTAGGTTTAATGGGTTGATTAAGTTGACTAATGAGTGGTTATTTAATTATTAATAAGGAGTCTCTTTCGGGCATTCGGACCAAGTAAAAACTGAATCCAACTCAATCAACCTAATCTAACTCAATCAACTATTAATATGAATAATAATTATTAGCTGCCATTAAACTTAATAATTTTGCGCCTGTCATATGTATATGGAATTATTATATACATATTAAACAGTTCTTGTCATGAAAAAAATATTTTACATACTACCGGTAGCAGTAATTTTAAGTTCCTGCTCACCAATAATATACACCAGTAATCCCCAGCCGGTTTATGATGACCAGTCACAATACGCCCAACAGCCGGTAACAGACCAGGTATTTTATGACGAGCTTAGTCCTTATGGGCAATGGATAGATTACCCGGATTATGGTTACGTATGGCAGCCAAATGTTGATGAGAATTTTAGGCCCTATGATACCGATGGTAATTGGGTTTACAGTGATGAAGGCTGGACCTGGGTATCAAACTACAGCTGGGGATGGGCACCCTTCCACTATGGCAGATGGTTTTACGATGGTGGTTACGGATGGATGTGGATGCCGGGGAACGAGTGGGCGCCTGCATGGGTAACCTGGGGCCAGAGTGGTGACTATTACGGATGGGCACCATTGCCTCCTAATGTTGGTTATAATGCTAATTGGAGACCAAGAAATGAGGACTGGAATTATGTACAGGCAGGGCACATTAACCAGGCAAATATTAATCATTATATAGTTAGGAATAATGTAACTGTTATTAATAATACAACCATTATAAATAATATAAACACCGGCAACTATAATAACAGCAATGGCAGAAATAATCACCGGGGATTTACTTACAATCGTGGTCCAAGGGTTAATGATGTTGAAAGTAGAACCAATACCACTATAAGGCCCGTTAGGATCGGTATTATTAATAAACCCGGGCAATCATTATCAAATAACCAGCTGAATGTTTACAGGCCGGTTATAAAACAAACCCCAACAGATCAGGGTGGTAAAAGGCCTGTGCCTCAGCGTGTGGTAAATTTTGGACAAGGCGATTATAGAAACCCTAACCAACAAAACCAAAGGCCAGGCAATGGTCAGGGTAATAACCAAAATCCAAATTCGCAACAGGGTCGGCAAAATCCAAGACCTGAAAATGGACAAGGAAATCAAAACCCAAGACCAAATAACGGACAGGTAAATCCAAATCCGCAGCAAGGTCAGCAGTACCCAAAACCGAATAATGGACAGGTAAATCCAAATCCGCAACAGGGAAATCAAAACCCAAGACCGGGTAATGGACAAGATAATAACCAAAATCCTAGCCCGCAACAGGGACAGCAAAATCCAAGACCTGAAAATGGACAAGGAAATCAAAATCCAAGACCGAATAACGGACAGGTAAACCCCAATCCACAGCAAGGTCAGCAGAATCCAAGACCGAATACTGGTCAGGTAAACCCAAATCCGCATGGTCAGCAGAATCCAAGACCGAATAACGGACAGGTAAACCCAAATCCGCAGGGTCAGCAGTATCCAAGACCGAATAACGGACAGGTAAATCCAAATCCGCAGGGTCAGCAGAATCCAAGACCGAATAACGGACAGGTAAATCCGAGCCCGCAGCAAGGTCAACAGAATCCAAGACCTAATAGTGGTCAGGTAAATCCAAATCCGCAGCAAGGTCAGCAGAATCCAAGACCTGTTGTACGGCCTGTGACTCAACCACGACCAAAACCGGTTGAGGCTAAGAAGCCTGAACCTGTAAAACAAGAAGTTCAACGACCACAGGTACAACAATAACGATCATAAACAAAAAAGGCGCCTGATTTACGATTTACGGACGCCTTTTTTGTTTATTTAGTTTTCTGGCTTTTGACAAATCACATCCTGTGATGGTCTGCCCGCCATTTTTTAATTTCTTTTTTAATCTCGGCAGAGGACAGATTTTCCTTTGCAGCTCTGTCAGCAAGCACAATAAACTCCTCGTCGGGCGCGAAGCGCAGTGCAATAATCTGGTTCATGGTAACCCTGCTGTCAAGAGGTTTGTGCGTTAATATAAAATGCCTGAGACTTTCTTCGGCACGGATGGCTCTGTCTTGTGCCCTTAAAGGGAATTGCCGCATGTAGTAAAAAACGAAAAGGCCACAAATAAAAAGAAGAGCTATTAATATGGAATTCAACATATCATAATGTGCTGCCCACTGTAAATATAAATTTACCAGGGCTGTAATGGTGCCGATAAGAAGAAAAGCACTAAGTACAAAGTGATATCCTTTTACGTAACGGGCGTGATGGGCGTTATTTTGCGCTAACATGTTAATTATTTTTTTATTTAGGCCAAGATACTACTATTTCAAGATACTACTATTTGATTTATGGCGAACGTTTAGAAACGACTTTTTAATGTTGAGTGAAGAACAAATAACGAGAAATTGCGTTAATATTTTTTACCAAAACGCAATCGATATGAATAACTCATTAATTACATCCGAAAAAACTTTTACGATAGGTGGCGAACTAACAATTAACAGAATGGGTTATGGCGCCATGCGTATTACAGGCAAGGGTATCTGGGGGCCACCAAAAGATGAGGCCGAAGCCATAAAGGTTTTGCAGCGTGCTGTAGAGCTTGGCGTAAATTTTATTGATACTGCTGATAGTTACGGTCCGTATGTGTCAGAGGAGCTAATTGCTAAAGCGCTTTATCCTTATCCTGCCGAGCTGGTAATAGCCACTAAGGGTGGATTGCTGCGCACCGGACCTGATGAATGGCCTATAAATGCAAAGCCCGATCATTTGAAAAAAGCACTTGAGGGTAGTCTTAAACGTTTAAAGCTCGGGCAGATAGATCTTTACCAGCTTCACCGGATAGATCCGATTGTTCCGGCTGAAGAAAGTTTTGAGTTTTTACGGCAGGCACAGGACGAAGGGCTGATAAAACACATAGGCTTATCAGAGGTTGATGTCGACATTATTAAAAAGGCGCAGGAATACTTTGAAGTTGTATCTGTACAAAATATGTACAGTGTTGATAATCGTAAATGGGAGCATGTGCTGCAACATTGCAAAGCACATAAAATTGCGTTTATTCCATGGTTCCCGCTTAATGCAGGCAACGTAGCAAGTCAGGATAAACTAAAACAGATAGCCGATAAGCACAATGCCACTGTTCACCAGGTAGCTTTAAACTGGCTGCTTAATCATTCGGATAATATTTTGCTGATCCCCGGAACATCAAGCGTAAAACATTTGGAAGAAAACGTTAGTGCAGCTTCCCTTGAACTTGCAGAAGATGATATTCAGGAACTAAATAGCATAGATCCCAAATGATTGATAATCAAATCATGAAAAGCTCGTGAAATGTAAAAAGGCTTTAAAACCATGCGGATTTTAAAGCCTTTTTTAATGTTTTCTTTAATCGGTTAAAGCAACTCAATTTTAAATAATTAAAATGCAACAAAACTTCTTGTTAAAACGTATGAATTAGTTATGAAAAAAATTAAACTTTCCATCATGATTTTGCTATTGGCCGGAGCAGTGGCATGTAAAAAAACTGATAACCCGTCACAAAAAATCACCGCTAATGTTTCAGGTGCTGACGCAGCAGATATGGTTGCCGGGTCTTTATCGGTTAATTCAAACGGATTCGCAAGTATAAGTGATGATGTTGCTGTACAGTCTAAAGTTTATATGGATACGCACCTTGCCTGCGGAAGCACGAAAACAGATACAATTACAAAAAAAAGCGGAGCCGGGGCTCCTGTCAGCTATAGCTATGGCTTAGGATATTCCTATACTTTAAATTGCAACAGTAATAACATCCCCGATAATATTACAGGGAAAGTTAACTACAGCGGCAATTTTAGCGGCCCGCATATTTCATCTGCCAATACAGGTAATTTAATTTTCAGGCTTGCCGGTTTAACCCCAACTGCAACTGCTTACGTTTTTAACGGAACCTTTTTACGTAACGGATCATTTGTTTCAAAAATTGATACTACTAACCATGGTAACAGTAACCTTACTATAGAAGTCAAAGACTTGAAATTTCGTAAACCGGCACGAACCATCGCCAGTGGTACCGCTACATTTAGTTTAAACGGCAGCGTTCCGAAAAAAGGTAATTTCAGCTTTACCGGCACACTTGTTTTCAATGGTGATGGTACCGCCAAACTGACAATTAATGGAACAATATACACGGTTGACCTTACTACAGGAGAAAAAACCAAGGTTTAACCTGTAAAGGTTTTTTAAATAATATTAAGTGGCCGCCCGGTATTTACAACCAGGAGGCCATTTAATAATTCAGTAAGCCCTAAAAGCTCATAGTTTAGCCTTTCTTATCCCACACTGGCAACCTTAAACGGTTTTACATCAACCGATTCCCAAATTCCCTGGGTAATGTAGGGCTCACCTTGTTTCCAGGCTTCCAGTTCCTCTTCAGTTTCAAATTGAAGGATCATTACTGAGCCAATCATTTTACCTTCATCATTTAGGACGGCTCCCCCTAAAACATAATTGCCGTTTTTTTTCAGTTCAGCAGCTGCGTCCAAATGATGCGGGCGCACACTCATGCGGCGTGGCAAAGCTTCGGCATCGGTAAAATCGTAAGCAGTAACAAGATATTGGTTCATGTTTATAATATTTAATGAAGCAAATTAAGTCCAAAGTGCTTAATTAAAAGAATTTTAAGTAACAATATTAAAATAAAAAAGAATAATAACTGTTAATATTACATTTTTTGCATATTTGCTCTTTCAACCAATTACAAATTCTAAATGAAGCACTTTCTTGCGCAGGAGTTTAATAAAATATACAATAAAGAAGCCGAAAATGCTTACTTTTCTCCCGGTCGCGTAAACCTGATAGGCGAGCATATTGATTATAATGGCGGACTGGTAATGCCTTGCGCAATCACTTTTGGAACTTATTTACTTGTTTCGCCTAATAAGGATGGCATCTTCAGGTTCAGGAGTTTGAATTTTGAAGATAAGCTGGATATTCCTGTGCAGGACGATTACAGTAAAACAGGGGAGTACTGGTTTAATTACCCGCTTGGCGTTATTGAATATTTTTTAAAAGATGGTCGCCCTGTTCGGGGTTTGGATCTGCTTTTTTATGGTGATATTCCCATCAGCTCAGGCTTGTCGTCATCTGCTTCTATTGAAGTGGTTACTGCTTTTGCACTAAATAACCTGATGAACAGCGGCTATTCAAAGCTCGACCTGGTGAAACTGTCCAAATCGGTCGAAAATAATTTTATTGGGGTAAACTGCGGCATAATGGATCAGTTTGCAGTAGCCTTTGGTGAAAAAAACAAGGCCCTTATGTTAAATTGCGATACACTGGATTACCAGGCTGTTGACAGTAATTTAGGTGAATACATTTTAGCCATTATAAATACCAATAAACCCCGTAAGCTGGCCGAATCAAAGTATAACGAACGGGTGGAGGAATGCCAGGCGGCTTTGACTGCGCTGCAGCAGCAACTGGATATCAATAATCTGTGTGATATTGATACGGAAACCTTTAACAAACATAGTAATTTAATTACTGATGAAATAATATACAAACGGGCCAAACATGTTATTGAAGAGAATGACCGGGTTAAGCTTGCCGCCGTTGCCCTTAGCCAAAATGATTTAGATGAGTTTGGCAGGTTAATGTATGCCTCGCACAATTCCTTACGTGATCTCTATGAAGTTAGCGGTAAAGAATTGGATGCCGTTGCCGAATATTGTAAAACTGATACCAATGTGGCAGGTGCCCGTATGACAGGAGCCGGCTTTGGAGGTTGCGCCATAGCTTTAGTTAAAGAAAGCGCTTTTGAGAGCTTTAGCCAAAAAGTTATCGCGTATTACATCAGCAAAATTGGTTATGCCCCATCTGTATACAGCTCACTTATTGGCGGTGGAGTAGGGGAACTTTTAGCTGAAAGCAAAAAGACCAAAGCTTAAAGCTGAGAAAAAGAATTATAATTGTATTAATGGCTTTCGGCTTTTTGCTTTAAGCCTTTTGCTGAAATGAAGAAACTAAAACTTGATGAACTAAACCGTGCTTCCGTAGCTGAATTTAAAGCTATGGAGAAGTTTCCGGTTGCTGTTGTGCTTGATAATGTGCGGAGCATGCATAATATAGGCTCCATTTTTCGTACTGCAGATGGATTTGCAGTTGAGCAGATCTGCCTTTGCGGTATAACCGCGTGTCCGCCTCATCGTGAAATAGAAAAGACGGCATTAGGCGCTACACAATCAATTAACTGGAAGTATTTTGAAACCCCTTTAAAAGCTATAGAACAATTACGTAATGAGGGGTATGCTATTATAGCGGTTGAACAGGCACAAAATAGTGTAATGCTGAATGAATTTTCACCGGCCGAAGGCGTAAAATATGCCCTTGTTTTTGGAAACGAGGTAAATGGTGTAAGTGAAGAAGTAATGGCAAATATTGATGCATGCATCGAGATCCCTCAATTTGGAACAAAACACTCTTTTAATATAGTAGTATCAGCGGGAATTGTTTTGTGGGACTTTTATAGGTCCATAGTCCATAGTCGATAGTCCATGGTCGGAAGCCAAAAAACTATTGACTATCGACCATGGTCCATGGACTGAAAATTACAAATGTATCACCTCACCATACGCATCAGCGGCAGCTTCCATAATAGCCTCGCTCATGGTTGGGTGCGGATGTACTGATTTTATGATCTCATGCCCGGTAGCTTCCAACTTGCGTGCAGTGACTACTTCGGCAAGCATTTCGGTAACATTATGGCCTATCATGTGAGCTCCTAAAAACTCACCGTACTTAGCATCAAATATCAATTTTACAAAACCATCTTTTGCACCTGCAGCGCTGGCCTTGCCCGATGCTGAGAATGGGAACTTACCAATTTTTAATTCATAACCGGCAGCTTTTGCAGCTTTTTCGGTATAGCCCACAGAAGCAACTTCAGGCGAGCAATAAGTACAGCCCGGCATGTTATTATAATCTAACGGATGAGGGTTTAAGCCGGCAATTTTCTCAACACATATAATGCCTTCTGCCGATGCAACGTGTGCAAGGGCCTGGCCTTTAACAATATCGCCTATGGCATAAACACCATCAACGTTGGTTTTGTAATAGTCATCAACTATAATTTTACCCTTGTCAGTTTGCACGCCGTTTTCTTCAAGTCCTATGCCTTCAAGATTTGTTGAAATGCCAATTGCTGATAAAACTATTTCAGCTTCAAGTGTTTCTGTACCTGTTGCGGTTTTTACTTGTACCTTGCAAATATCACCACTGCTATCAACCGACTCAACATTAGCGCTTGTCATGATATTGATACCTTGCTTTTTAAGTGTACGTGCCAACTGCTTCGAAACTTCCTCGTCCTCCAATGGTACAATGTTATCCAAAAATTCAACTACGGTAACTTTAGTGCCTATTGCATTATATACATAAGCAAATTCAATTCCTATGGCTCCTGAACCAACAACTATCATTGATTCTGGTTTTTTAGGTAATATCATCGCCTGGCGGTAACCTATTACTTTTTTACCATCCTGCTTAAGGTTAGGCAGTTCGCGTGAGCGGCCACCGGTTGCTAAAATTATATGTTTTGCAGTTATATCCTGGGCTACGCCAGTGGCGTTAGTTACAGTAACGGTGCCTTTGCTTTTCAGCTTGCCGGTACCCATAACTACATCTATCTTATTTTTCTTCATTAAAAACTGAACGCCTTTGCTCATACCGTCAGCAACACCACGGCTTCTTTTTATCATGGCTTCGAAATCAATTTCACTGCTGCCAACCTTTATACCATATTCTGCCGCATGGTTGATGTATTCAAACACCTCGGCGCTTTTTATCAAAGCTTTTGTTGGGATACAACCCCAATTTAAACAAACGCCGCCAAGCGACTCTTTTTCAACTATAGCAGTTTTTAAACCCAACTGTGAAGCACGGATAGCAGCTACATAACCACCAGGACCGGAACCTATAACAATTAAATCGTAGTTCATATTTTGATTATAATGTTTTTTAAAATGACCTTTTGTATTTTGAGAATAGAAATAATTAAGCTTTGCCTTTTAACGGAAACAAAAATTTTATGTTCAGTTAACTGGCTTTGCTGCGTGCCATCGCTAAATTCGACGCCAAAGCTAACTAAAAGGTACCAAATGGTAAAATTATAGCTTGAGGTAATTGTTAACGGTAAATCATAATATCTATAAAAACCATGGTTTAACTAAATATTAATAATTAATCACTTTATCGCGAAATATTGTATAAATAATGGGTCTTTATTAAAAAATCTATGTGAATTATTCGTTATTGTTGAAAAACATATAATAAATATTAACACAAACTTAATATTGACTGTAATGGGATGAGTTATCTTTGCGACTAATTAATTAGGTTTTAAACAAAAACAAAATTGTATGAGGAAGTTTTTACTTTTTATTTTACTTGCCGGGATCACATTTTTTATCAGTAAAAATGTATCAGCCCAGGGTGTTACCACCGCCAGTGTTAACGGGATCGTTTCCGATAGCAAAGGCCCTATACCCGGAGCAACCGTTTCAATTACACATGTGCCCACGGGTACAGTGTATTCAACTGTAACACGCACGGATGGTCGTTTCAACTTGCCAAACTTAAGAGTTGGCGGCCCGTACACATTTAAAGTAACCTTTATTGGTTACAAGGATAATATCCAGGAAAACCTCACGCTTTCGATCGGTCAAGATCAGAAGCTGGATACTAAGCTTGTGGACAATACCACAGCGATTGGCGAAGTAGTTATCAGGGGTTCTCAGGGTAAAGTGATCAATTCTTCACGTACCGGCGCCCGCGAAACGATCAGTCGCAACCAGATCGAAAATTTACCTACCATTAACCGTTCACTGGCCGATTTTACCAAACTTACTCCATCAGCTAATGGCTTAAGCTTCGGCGGACGCAGCAGTAACTTTAATAACTTAACTGTTGACGGTGCTTTATTTAATAACTCTTTTGGCCTATCCGGCACATTGGGTGGTCAAACCGGTTCACAGCCAATTTCATTGGATGCCATTGACCAGATCCAGGTGGATATTGCCCCCTATGATGTTAGGCAGGGTAACTTTACTGGTGCTGGCGTTAATACTGTAGTAAAATCAGGTACCAATACAATTAAAGGTACTGTATATGATTATTTACGCAGCACAGGCTTAACAGGTTATAATGCAGCGGGTAAACAAATAACCAAAACACCATTTAACTATCACCAGGTTGGAGCCAGCATAGGTGGACCGATCATCAAAAATAAATTATTTTTCTTTGTTTCGGGTGAGGAAGAACGGGTGAGCGCGCCTTACTCATCATACGTAGCTACCGGATCAGGTGCAAGCGGAAATGTTTCGCTGGCTGATGCTACTACCCTTGACGCGATCAAGAAAAAACTGATCACTGATTATGGTTATAATCCAGGTGATTACCAAGGCTATAATTTAGCCACTTCCAGCAATAAATTAACTGTTAAATTAGACTGGAACATTGATAAAAACAATGTATTGAGTGCTAAATATTTTTACCTGAAATCCTATGCCGATCAGCCGCCAAGTAATTCCGGTACAATTGGTTTAAATGCCACAACACGTTCTGCAGGTTTAAACACGCTGCCGTTTTTTGGTGCAGGCTATCGCATTAACAATAACTTTAATATCGGTATCGTAGAGCTCGACTCACATATCAGTGATAAGCTTTCAAACAGGTTAACTGTTGGCTATTCAGCTTTACGCGATTTCCGTGCGTCATCAGGAAGCTCAGACATTCCAATGGTTGATATAGGTAATGGCCAGGTTGATGCTGCGGGTAAAATTGGAGCTTTAACAACCAGCTTTGGCTATGAGTTGTTCACTGCAGACAACTTGTTGAATACAAACATTGCCCAGTTCAGTGATGACCTTACCTTATATGCAGGTAAACACGAGATCACTTTTGGTACTAATGACCAGATCCAGAGCTATACAAATGGTTTTGCTCCTGATTATAACGGGCAATATACTTTTTACTCAGCTGCAGACTTTCTTGCAAATAAACCAGCTGCTTCTTATGCCTACCGTTATTCAGCATTACCTGATGGTTCATTCCCTTATGCTAAAATTAAAGCTTCTATTTACAGCGTTTACGTACAGGATAAATTCCACGTTACTGATAGATTTCTCTTAACCTATGGCATCAGGGCTGACTATGACGTGTTTCCAACCTCTTTGGCCCCAAATAACAATGCCGCTGCATTAACTTTCCAGGGTGGTTATGCCAATGGCATCCATGTTGATCCTTCAAAACTGCCTTCAAACAGGGTTTTGGTTTCTCCGCGTGTAGGCTTTAACTGGGATGTATTTGGTGATCAAACTACACAGGTTCGTGGTGGTTCAGGTATATTTGCGGGTACTGTTCCTTTTGTATGGATCTCAAACCAGGCTTCAAACAATGGTTTATTATTTAGTTCAGGTACTGTTACAACACCCGGCGACCCACGTTTAGTTTTTAATCCTGATGTGAATCATGGTCGCCCTGTTCCTACTCCGGGCAACACTGTTGCCCCTAATACTTCTTACGAGCTGGATGTAGCTAACCCTAATTTAAAGTACCCTGAAATATGGAGAACCAACTTAGCCGTTGACCACAGGTTGCCTGGTGGAATTATAGCCACAATTGAAGGCGCTTACACTAAAGATATAAATGCTATTTATCACCAGAACCTTGTATTGTCAAATGGTAGTAATACGCTTGACGGCCCTGAAGGACAGATACGTTATAAAAACAGCAACTTTACCCAGCCACCATCAAAAGGCGGAACAAATACTGGTGTTATAAATGCTCAAAACCCTATTATAACAGGGTTATATTATATGACTAATACCAGCAAAGGCTATTCGTATTTTGTTACCGGTCAGTTGCAAAAATCATTCAGCAATGGTTTTTATGCTAACGTAGCTTATACCCATAGTGGCGCAAAAGATGTTAACGACGGTGGTTCAACTGCAGCAACTATCTGGAGCACACGTTATGTTGCAGGCAATCCAAATGCTGATAATCTTTCAAACAGCTCTTTCGTTCAGCCTAACCGTATAATAGCTTCAGTTTTCTATAAAAAAGAATACGCCGGTCATGCAGCTACATCAGTAGGTTTATTATTCGAAATGGCTAATAATGGCGCTGTATCATACCTAACCGGTGGCGACCCGAACAATGACGGCGCAACCAACGACCTGATGTATGTACCAAAAACACAAAGCGACATCATTTTGGTGCCAAATAACACAGACCCTACCAAAGGCCCTGTTGATACCCGTGATGCCGCCACACAGTGGGCTCAATTGAATAATTTTATCAACCAGGATAAATACTTAAGCAAACACAGAGGTGAGTACACCCAAAGAAATGGCGTAATACTGCCGTACTTCAAAAGGCTTGATTTAAAAATTGTTCAGGATTTTTATGTAATGGTTGGTAAATCTAAAAATACCATCGAGATCAGCTTTGATATGATCAACGTCGGTAACTTCATTAATAAAGACTGGGGTAACTATCAAACTACCTTTACAGGTGTAAACTTTGGTAGCGTAACCATTCTGAATTATAAAGGAAATGTTGGTGGAACTGCTACGGGAAGGCCAACTTATTCGTTCCCTTATCTGAATGCTGCTAAGTCAACCCCTGTTACCGAATCATTTGTTAACGGAACAAGTCAGTTATCACGCTGGCAAGGTCAGTTAGGTTTAAGATATATTTTCAACTAATATCAATCTTTAACTATATAAAAAGGGTCCCCGATTTTTATCGGGGACCCTTTTTATATAAATTTTTTTTAATGATTAATTATACACAAACTCCCCAAACTCCGAGCGGATAGTTACCTGCTTTTTATCGGCAGCTTCCACGCGGCCGATGATCTGTGCATCTACCCCAAAGCTTTGCGAGATCTTTATCAGGTCGTCAGCAATTTCCTGCGGAATATAAAGCTCCATTCTGTGCCCCATATTAAATACTTTGTACATTTCCTGCCAGCTTGTTTTTGATTCCTGCTGGATCAGGTTAAACAGTGGGGGGACAGGGAACAGGTTGTCTTTTATTATATGCAGGTTATCAATAAAGTGAAGCACTTTTGTTTGCGCGCCTCCGCTGCAATGTACCATGCCATGTATGTTTTGGCGGTAGCCATCCAATATTTTTTTGATAATAGGGGCATAAGTGCGGGTTGCTGATAATACCAGCTTGCCGGCTGTGATGCTTTGTCCGTTACCTGTATCAATCAGGTCAGTTAAGTTTTTACTGCCTGAAAAAATAAGTTCGTAGGGGATAGCTGCATCGTAGCTTTCGGGATATTTATCAGCGATTGTTTTATTAAAAACATCGTGCCGGGCTGATGTTAAGCCGTTTGAGCCCATGCCGCCGTTGTATTCTTTTTCGTAGGATGCTTGTCCGTAAGATGCAAGTCCGACAATTACATCACCCGGCTGGATACGATGATTCGAGATCACATCAGCCTGTTTCATACGGCAGGTAACGGTTGAATCAACTATAATAGTACGCACCAGGTCGCCAACATCGGCAGTTTCTCCGCCGGTTGAATAGATGCCTATGCCTGCTTGTCTTAATTCGGCAAGGATCTCTTCTGTTCCGTTTATGATGGCTGCAATAACTTCGCCCGGAATTAAATTTTTATTTCTGCCGATGGTTGATGATAAAAGAATATTATTCGTAGCGCCTACACAAAGCAGATCGTCCAGGTTCATAATAATGGCATCCTGGGCTATTCCCCGCCAAACAGAAATATCACCGGTCTCTTTCCAGTAAGTATAAGCCAATGATGATTTTGTCCCAGCTCCATCAGCATGCATTATGTTACAATAAAGTGGATCATTGGTTAAAATATCGGGCACTATTTTGCAAAATGCCTTTGGGAAAATTCCCTTATCAATATTTTTTATAGCATTATGTACATCATCCTTAGAGGCCGATACACCTCTTTGATCATACCTTTGCGAAGAATTCATGGGGCAAATATAAAAGTTAATAACACGAATGGCACGAATTTAATCGAATTCCACAAATCTAATTAATAACTAATTACCGAATTTTATCAAATTCGCACTAACATAATTCGTGAAATTCGAAATAATTCGCGAAAATTTGTGTTAACTAATAACATCTTCGCTGCTTAATGAAAATAATTTCCTGGCTCCGCCTTCAACTAAAACGATCATTTGACAGGATCCGCAACGAGAACCTAAAAAAGAATGCCCTGCAAGCCATCCCGTTCTGGATAGCTTCAATAATTACCGGGTTGGCAGCTGTATTGTACACTAAGCTTTTTGTAGCTGCCGAAGATGTTACCATGTTTATTTTTAATCATCATGCCTGGTTGCTTTTTATTGTATCACCTGCATGCTTTGTATTGGCATGGTGGCTGGTACAACGATTTTCGCCTTATGCACGCGGCAGTGGTATACCGCAGGTTATGGCGGCTATACAGATCTCATCGCCTAAAACGAGCCAGGTAATTGATAAGCTTTTGGGCTTTCGCATAATAGTAGTAAAAGTAGCATCAAGCCTGGTTATGGCAGTTGGTGGCGGCGCAATTGGCAGGGAGGGGCCAACTATCCAGATAGCAACCTCCATATATAAAATTGTTTACCAGCTATTGCCTAAATGGTGGCCAAAAATTGCTAAGAAAAATATGATGGTTACAGGTGCAGCTGCTGGTTTGGCTGCTGCGTTTAACACGCCACTTGGCGGAATTGTATTTGCTATTGAAGAATTAACAAAAACGCACTTTAGCTATTATAAAACGGCTATTTTCTCGTCAGTTATTATTGCCGGTTTGTCAGCTCAAGCGCTTTTAGGGCCATATTTATACCTTGGCTACCCAAAGGTTGACAACCTATCGGGATATATATTTTTAGGTGTAGCCCTGGTTGCTATTATTTCGGGATTGTGCGGTAGCGCCATGTCAAAACTGGTACTATTTATATCCGCTTTTAAAGCCAGGTTTAAATTTCACTGGCAGCATGTTGTATACGTAATTATATGCGCACTTATTTTGGTATCGATGGCGTTTTTTATTGATAAAGGGGCTTTAGGATCAGGGAAGGATATTATGCAAAAAACATTGTTCACGCCAGATAAATATGTTGCATGGTATACGCCTTTATTAAGGATAGGCGGCACATTGGTTTCATTTACAACAGGGGCAGCCGGTGGGATCTTTGCACCCGCACTGGGTGCAGGCGCCAGCGTTGGCTCGTTAATAGCAGGCTGGTTCAAAGTGTCTGACAATAATGCCAATATGCTTATTTTAGCCGGGATGGTTGGGTTTTTAACCGGCGTTACCCGCTCGCCGTTTACATCGGTAATATTGGTGCTTGAAATGACAGACCGTCATAACGTTATCTTCCACCTTATACTGGCAGGTATGATAGCCAGCCTTGTATCAATTTTGATTGACAAACACTCTCTATATGATCATCTTAAGGTTCAATACATAAAAGAACTAAATGACACGAATACTACGAATTTAGACGAATTGCACGAATTGAATGACACGAATTTCACTAATTCAGGCGAATCACACGAATTAAAAAGCACGAATTCCACGAATTAAATCGAATTTACTCAAATCT
The DNA here is from genome assembly GCF_028288225.1 of Mucilaginibacter sp. GTDB lineage: Bacteria > Bacteroidota > Bacteroidia > Sphingobacteriales > Sphingobacteriaceae > Mucilaginibacter. The sequence continues at coordinate 31,375 of NZ_JAQBOC010000006.1, read as the reverse complement.
AATTCGTGAAATTCGAAATAATTCGTGAAATTGGTGTCTATTTTATAAACAGCAGTTCCCTAAACTTTGGTAACGGCCATAGTGAATCGTCCACCAATTGTTCAAGCTTATCAACATGATAGCGGATAGGCTGGAAGAATGGTTTTACTTTTTCATCGTACTCGATAGCTTTATCGCGGATATCTTCAATAGTATTTGCTTTTTTACGTGCATTAACCATCTCCTCAATGTTTGACTTAATAAAGTTAACGTGCTCAGCTATTTTAGTAATGATGTCTAACTGTGCCTTGTAAGTTTCTTTATCAAGGCCGATATCCTTTAATCCCTTCACATTTTCAACCAGTTTGCTCTGGTAAGCCAAAGCTGCAGGTATAATTACGTTAACGCCAAGTTCGCCAATAACGCGGGCCTCTATCTGTAGTTTTTTATAAAAGCTATCTAATAAAATTTCATGACGGGCATGTGCTTCCCGATTAGTAAATACACCCGTATCTGTAAATAAATAATCCGTTTTATCAGATAGTAGAGCGTCAAGCGCTTTGGGAGTAGTCTTTATATTAGTCAACCCCCTTTCGGCGGCCTCTATTTCCCATTGCTCGCTATAGCCATTGCCTTCAAAACGGATGTTCTTCGATTCTTTAATGTATTTTTTAATAACTATCAGCAAGGCAACGTCCTTCTTTTCGCCCTTTTTTATAAGCTTATCAACATCGTATTTGAATTTTTTAAGCTGATCAGCAACTATCATGTTTAAAATAGTCATCGGGCTTGCTGAATTTGCTGATGAACCAACCGCACGCAGCTCAAATTTATTGCCTGTAAAGGCAAAAGGCGAAGTACGGTTACGATCAGTATTGTCTTTTAAGATCTGCGGAATCTTTGGAATGCCCTGCCAAAGTAAAGCATCTTCCTTTATTTTTTTGCTGATCCTTGATGTTTCTATCTCATCAAGCACATCGCTTAATTGCGTGCCTAAAAATATGGACATAATAGCCGGGGGCGCTTCGTTTGCACCTAATCGATGATCGTTATTTACTGAAGCTATTGAGGCTCTTAACAAATCGGCATGTTCATAAACCGCCCTGATAGTATTTACAAAAAATGTAAGGAACATCAGGTTGTTTTTTGGCGTTTTACCAGGCGATAATAAATTTTTACCCGTATTGGTAATCATCGACCAGTTGTTGTGCTTGCCCGAACCGTTGATGCCGGCATAAGGCTTTTCGTGCAGCAAAACCTTAAAATTGTGCCGCTTTGCCACCCTGTCCATCAAGTCCATCAATAGTTGGTTATGATCAATTGCCAGGTTTATTTCTTCGTAAATTGGTGCACACTCAAATTGTGAAGGTGCAACTTCATTATGCCTGGTTTTTAAGGGGATGCCTAATAATAAGGCCTCTGTTTCCATATCCTGCATAAAAGTGTACACCCGCTCAGGTATCGCACCGAAATAATGATCCTCCAGCTGCTGATTTTTTGCAGACATATGACCAAATAGGGTACGGCCGGTTAAATACAGATCAGGACGGGCATTAAACAGGGCAATATCAACCAGAAAATATTCCTGTTCAATACCCAATGAAGCATTTACTTTTTCAATGCTTTTATCAAAATAATGGCATACATCAACAGCAGCCTTATCTAAAACATGCAAAGCCTTTAATAATGGCACTTTATAATCAAGTGCTTCGCCTGTGTACGAAACAAAAACCGTAGGAATACATAAAGTGCGCGCCATAATAAAGGCCGGGGATGAAGGATCCCAGGCAGTATAGCCGCGGGCCTCAAAGGTATTACGGATGCCGCCGCTTGGAAAGCTGGAAGCATCAGGCTCCTGTTGTGCCAGTGCATCGCCAGAAAATCGTTCTATAGCGCCACCGTCGCCGGTGGGCTCAAAAAATGCATCGTGCTTTTCGGCAGTTGAGCCGGTGAGGGGTTGAAACCAGTGTGTATAATGCGTGGCCCCTTTGCCCATTGCCCATGATCTCATTGCAGAAGCAACCTGCTCGGCCATATCCCTTGGAATTGGCTCGCCTTTATCAATAGAATTAATAATGCCCTGGTAAGCCTCGGACGAAAGGTATTCCTTCATTTTCTTTTTATCGAAAACGTTTGCTCCAAAAAAATCAGAGATTTTTTGAGATGGGAATTTTACCTCGGGAATCCCCCTGGTGAGCACTGCTTGCAAAGCCTGAAAACGAATATTACCCATGAAATTGAATTTAATAATGGTTTAGCTCAAAATTAAAATTATACTTTATTATATGTATAGATTTTTAAATAAATATCATAAGACGTGCTGTTTTTTTAAAAAAACATAGAAATTTTAGGGTTTATGGGTGATTATGATATGTTTTTGGGGTAAAATATAAAGTGTTGAGGGGTATTTCGGGCCTTTTTGATGAGAATTCATTAAATATTAGATAGCAATTGAATTATTTTTCAGAATCCGGATAGTTTGCGGGTAATAATTTATGACTTTGCTGTTTTGTTATTAAATGTTTAAAAATTGCATGGTTTTTTATGTTAAAATTGTAATTTTAATAAAAATGATAATTTTAATGTTAAATTATTGTTCAAAAATTTGTTTTTGTTAAAATTCATACCTAATTTCATAGAAATATTTATAAAAACGGTACAATTATTAAGTATTTGATAAAAAAGCATTAGAACTGTATCGATTTTTAACGAGTATTCCCGGATTTTGAGAATTCACCTTAATAAATATATCAATCAAACTAAATTAAACTAATCAAAACAATGAAACTACAATCAACAAAGGAGGGCTTGCTTAGTTCAGTCCGACAACTGACACGGGAAAAATGGCAACTTGGGGCAACCATTTTTGCGGGGAAAATGATAGGACTTGGTCTTATTATATTAGCTATGATGACACTGCCCGGGCTTCTTCCTACCAAGGCGCACGCTGCTGCCGAAGTATATACGGCACATGAAACATCATTGATTAATACAGTTAATACAGTATGGACACTGGTTGCTGCCTTTTTAGTATTTGGCATGCAGGCGGGTTTTGTGATGCTTGAGGCTGGCTTTGCACGTAAAAGGGAAACGGTTAACGTTTTAATGGAGTGTATTTTTGATACCTGCCTTTGTGGGATTTTATTTTATGCTGTTGGTTATGCATTTATGTTTGGTAACGGTAATGGCTTTATTGGCTGGGGCGGATTAGGGGCTGACGGAAAAACTATTACCAACTGGTTCTTTTTACAAAATACCCCTTTAACATACGGTACTACAGGTATCCCGCTTTTAGCACACTGGATATTTCAGTATGCTTTTGCTGATACTTGTTCAACAATAGTATCAGGCGCTATGATAGGCCGCACAAGCTTCCGTGGGGATATTCTTTACAGTATTGGCATTACCGGTTTTATCTATCCTATAATTGGTCACTGGGCCTGGGGACCGGATGGCTTCCTTGCATTGATGGGAACTGCAGGAAACTTCCTGCCATCATTGGGCCAGGGCTTCCGCGATTTTGCTGGTTCAACAGTAGTACACACTATTGGTGGTATGGCATCATTGGCCGGAGCCATAGTATTAGGCCCTCGTTTGGGCAGAATATTTGCGCGGGATGATAAAGCAAAAGGAGGATTACCTGCCGGACATAACTTATTAGTTGCTGCTGTGGGTGGTTTTATATTATGGTTTGGCTGGTACGGCTTTAACCCGGGCAGTACGCTTTCAGCAATGGATGGCCAGGGTATTGGTCGTGTTGCTGCAAACACTACACTTGCGGCTTGCGCTGCAGGATTTACAGCTATGCTTGCCGCATTATGGTGGGGCCCAACTAAAGGTAAATTCGATTTAGCGTTTACTGTTAATGGTTTTCTTGCAGGTTTGGTAGCTATTACGTGTCCTTGCTACTGGGTTAGTCCTTTGGGTGCTATCATGTTAGGCGCTGTTGCTGGCTTTATTGTATTTGCCGGTACTTATATTTTCGAGTGGTTCCGTATTGATGATCCGGTGGGTGCAGTTTCTGTACATGGCTTAAATGGTATTTGGGGTACACTTTCACTAGGTTTATTTGCCAGCGGACAATATGGAGTTACCGGGCCTACCGGTGCTGATAATTCTGCACCGGTTACCGGTTTGTTTTATGGTGGTGGTACCAGTGTGCTTACAGCGCAGGCTATAGGTACTTTCACTATTGCAATTGCAGTTTTTGTGGTGACCTTTATAATGATGTTTATCATTAATAAATTACCAAACCCATGGAGATTGCGTGTTGAAGAACATGGTGAAGCCGGTGTTGGAGGTATTGATGTATTCGATCATGGAATTGAAGCATATCCTCCGCAAGAAGAAGATATCAGCTTAAGCGGCCTGTTTGAAACAGGTACCAAAGTTACCGCTTAATCGAATTTAATATACCCTTATGCGGCTGGTTAATTAAATCTAAAATTACCATCCTCTTAACAGCCGGCCGCATAAGGTTCTTTATAAATAATGCCATTTATTTAAAACAATGCTGAATTAAAATTTCAATTAATTCAGATGGAGATTTCTATGCTTTAATAATTCACAATTCAATCAATCAAACTAATTCAAACATTCAATTTAACACTTAATCATGAAAAAGAAACTTTTACTTTTATTTATTGCTCTATCCGCCTTCAGTTTTGCGTTAAAAGCGCAGGACACAGTTAAGACCACCAGCGATGCCCCCCTGGTAGTTTATGGCTCGGTTGATACTTATTATAAGTACGATTTCTCCAGACATGCAAATATCGGGACCTATTTCGCTTCTGATAATAACTCGGTATCTATTGGCATGATCGACCTGGGCTTAAAAAAGAAGGTTGGTAAAGCCTCTTTTGTTGGTGAACTAGCTTTCGGTCCAAGAGGCCAGTATCAATCAACTCCAAATGGCGATGGTGCCGCCGCCAACGCCAACAATTCATTTAATATCCAAAACCTGTATGTTTCATTTGATGTGACTGATAAATTTAATTTAACAGCAGGTTATATGGCAACTTTTGTTGGTTACGAAGTAATTTCGCCGGTAGGCAACTTTAACTATTCAACTTCATACCTGTTTGGGGCCGGCCCTTTCCAAAACGCAGGCTTTAAAGCCACCTATGCGTTTAGCGACAAAGTAAGCTTAATGGCGGGTATCTTTAACGATCAGTGGAATAGTTATACCGCAGTTACCCAATCATATACCGATGGTAGCGGTGCAATACACCAAAATGGCGAAGTTTCAACCTTTGGCGCACAGTTAATGGTGGCTCCTGTAAAAGGCTGGACTGCTTACCTTAACTTCATGTCGGGTAAATACTCAGGCACAATTGAAGATCTAACTACATCTTATCAAATTACCGATGCCTTTAAATTAGGTTTGAATGCAGCCAACAAAACTGGTGCAGGCGCAGCAGATTACAGTGGCGTTGCCTTGTATCCCCAGTTAGCAGTTTCTAAAGCTGTTACATTAGGTTTAAGAGGTGAATCTTTCAAACTAAAATCAACTCCTGCAACGGCCAGTACAACTTATAGCGCTTTTACTGTAACCGCTAACATTAAATCAGGTCCTTTAACCTTCATACCTGAAATCAGGTTTGATCATAACAAAGACATGCCATTTACTAACAGTAGCTTTTCGCCGACAAAAACAGCTTCACAATTTGTGTTAGCTGCTGTTTACGGTTTTTAAACAATATTTAAATTTGTTTTCAAAAGCCGCACCGCTAAACCGGTGCGGCTTTCTTATATTTATAACATGAAAAAAGTATTAATTGTCATAACCTTTTTCCTGGCCGCCAAGGCTGCAATAGCCCAAAAGGAACTTTTACCTTTTGATGAGAATAATAAATATATTTATTACCAGGTTGTTGATCAGGCTAATTTAATAGCTGATACGATGTACAACAGGGCACTGTATTTTTTAAAAACGGCTTATCCCAAACTTAAGGTTACACAGAATCAAACAAATGAGAGCATTACAGGAACAGGGAAGTTGGTGGTTACCAGCACTTTGTTGCTGAAGCATGAGGACGGTGAAATAAACTTTAATTATACAATTGAAAGTAAAGAGCATAAATACAGATTCTGGCTAACCGATTTTATATTTAAGCCTTATAAAACAGACAGGTATGGTAAATCGGTATCGGTGGATGGTATTGAAATTCCGCTGGAGAGCGGAGCAGCAAAGCTTACTAAGAAGCAGATCGATAGTTATCTTGACCAAACAGGTGCTTATAGCAAGCAATTTGGCGATAAGCTGAAGCAATACATGGTTAAAACGTCATCACTAAAAAAAGAGGCCCCGATTAAAAAGATCTCAACTAAAGATTGGTAAATTAGGGAGGTGAAAGCTTAAAGGCAAAAGGTTAAGCAATGACTAAGAAGAATTAATAAAAACTAAAAAAGCTACATGTTAAAGTGTAGCTTTTTTAGTTTTTATAGCAGTTAGATAGCTTGGTATGAGTTGATTGCAATTATAGTTCTTCGTCGTGCTGGGTTCTGTCAAGCCCGATAAGTTCTTCTTCGGGAGATACACGCAGCTTGCTTATCGTGTCAGTTATTTTTAATAGCAGTAATGAACCAAAGAAAGCAAATGCTGAAACACCTACAAGTGCAATAAGGTGAACAACAAATAAATGTGTTTGACCATAGTATAAGCCATTGCCGGTAGTATTTGCTGAGTTAACATTTACGTGAGCGAAAATACCTGTCATAAGCATGCCAACCATACCACCTACACCATGACAGGGAAATACGTCAAGTGTATCATCAATGCTGGTTGATGACCTCCAGATAACTACCAGGTTACTTACTACTGCCGCAACAATACCTACAATTAATGAGTGCGGAATTGTTACAAAACCTGCTGCCGGGGTAATGGCAACGAGGCCTACAACAGCTCCAATACATGCGCCCATAACTGAAGGCTTTTTGCCGCGGAGCATATCGAAAAATATCCAGGATATTGCTGCCGCTGCTGATGCTGTTGTGGTAGTACCCAAAGCCGTTGCTGCTAAAGCATTTGCACCTAAGGCCGAACCTGCGTTAAAGCCAAACCAGCCGAACCAAAGCAGGCCTGTGCCTAATAATACATAGCTGATACGGGCCGGAGAATGTGCCTTTTGGTTTCGCTGTTTAAGATACAATGCTGATGCAAGGGCCGCCCATCCGGCAGACATGTGTACAACTGTACCGCCTGCAAAATCAAGCACACCAAGTTTAAACAAAAAGCCATCGGGATGCCATGTTGAGTGCGCCAATGGGGCATATATAACTATCATAAACAAGCAAAGGAATATGATATAGGAGTTAAAACGGATCCGCTCGGCAAATGCACCGGTGATCAACGCCGGTGTTATTACCGCAAATTTTAATTGGAACATAGCAAATAGTACCAGGGGAATGGTAGGGGCAAGCTTCCAGGTTGCATTACCCAGCATGCCCTTCATCATAAAAAATGTTTTAGGGTCGCCAACTACGCCGCCAATGTCATCGCCAAAAGCAAGGCTGAAGCCGAATATAACCCATATAATGGTAATAACACCCATACAAACAAAGCTTTGCATCATGGTTGACAGCACATTTTTTTTGCTTACCATGCCACCATAAAAAAATGCAAGACCGGGAGTCATTATCAGCACAAGCGCGGTACTAACCAGTAACCAGGCAGTATCGCCGGAGTTTATCAGGCTGTCTTTTATGTTTACAATATCAACGGAGGGATAAACGAGGGCAAGTATAATTACAATTATAAGTACACTAAAGGGTATGAATTTTTTCATGTTTAAGTTTTTTGGGAAAAGAATAAAGGAAAAGTCTGTAGTCGTAAGTCAGAAGTCAAAAGTGAAAAAAATGCTCTTCAATTCGTGTTGACTTAGGACTTAAGACTATCGACTCAAGACTAATAAACTGCACGGAGCTCAATCAAAACTCCGGGCAGTATTAAAAACTAAATTAAAAACAATAATTCCGTATGTGTAATCAGCACAACGGTGGATGTTTTCTATTCACCTTTTAATCCTACCAAAAAGCGTGAAATGGAAAGAGGATGAGTTTGCGAAATCGCGAGAGCCCGCTGTTGCCCCGCCCGCAAATAAAATTAAGATACCTTACGGCTATGCTGTAAGTATTTGGATTGTTACCGATTCCCTGCGAATAATGCACGTTGCGGGCTTGCTGTACATTCGATAATTGAACAGGGATCCTGTTTATTATAAATTCGTAATTGAAAGGGTCATGCGGAAATTTATTTAGCGATTCTTTTACAAATGCTGCTTTTTTAGACTCTTCCCGGTAATTATTATGAAAAAAATTATTAGCGGATACATAATACCCGTTAAAAATTAAAAAAAAGAAGGCGATTATTTTAAAAAGCCTGATTTGCATGTCATAAAAGTAAATATTTTTTAAATAAAATGCACATTAAATATGATTTTTTTAATTTTTAGATTGAAATTATGTAAATATTAACAGTAATGTGCTTTGTTGTGTGCTTGTGTGCGTTTTAATATTCAATTGGATGGATTTTTGATCACTTATTGATTGATTAAAGCATTTCAGTAGCAATAAATTAAAAAAATCCCCACAAATAGTTTCAAAAAGCTGACTAAATAGGATATGGGACTACTGATTGCTCTTATTAATTTGTTAAAACATTCAATGATGAATAGAAACAGCATAACGGGCCCAATTGGGCCCAAACAAATATTTTATACCGATTAAGAAAAAAAAGTAGAATTACAACAAAACGGCAGGTAAAATGGTGAAGCTTAAAATACACAATGTTGCATTTTGTTAGTGTTTTGATAAAAAACTATATTGTTAGTTATTAAAATACACAATGTTGCATTTATTTATTGAAATAATCCTAAAAGTTACAATGTTGCAATACCATATATTGTTATAACGTTATAATAGAAAATTTAATTTCAATCACTATGCTTATCTCAAAATTTGATTTGTACAAGACCGAGTGGCTCGATCTTGTATTCGACGACCGTAACAAAGAATATGGAGCTTACTATTTAAGGCAACATTATGCCGGTAATATGGTAAGGGCCATGGGAATTGCCTTCTTTAGTATTGCTGTGCTTTGCGGAGCCAGTATAATACTAAGTTCGGAGAAACCAATTATCCATATAACGCATTATGATGGTAATCATCCCCTTGTTTTGCCTCCTGTAACACCACCGGTAAAAAAAATAGATCCTCCTGCACATATAAAAACTCCGAAACCGTTACCAGTGACCCAAGTGTTAACAACCAAGGTTGTACCTCCGGTTGTAGTACCAGATCATGATGCGGAAAAACCTGTTATAAATGATCAAATTAAAGGCGCTGTAGGTCAGGCTACTTTGGAAGGAAAAGGCGGTGCTAATGTTGAGTTGCCTGTTGATAACACACCCAGCGGGACAGGAACTGCGCCTGCTCCTGATGAATCGGTTCACCCCTCGTTTGGTCTTGATGTGATGCCGATGCCTGTTGGGGGTGATGCTGCCTGGGCCAAATTTTTAAATAAAAATTTGAGGTTCCCAACTGCTGCCCAGGAAGATGGAATAAGTGGCAAGGTCTTTCTTAGCTTTATTATAGAAAAAGACGGTCATTTATCAAATATAACGGTTGATAGGCCTGCTGGTCATGGTTTTGATGAAGAAGCGCTTCGCGTATTGAAGTTAGCCAAAGCCTGGAAACCGGGTATGCAAAACGGTCAAGCTGTACGTGTAAAATATTCGATCCCAATTAACTTTCAACTGTCTGAGTAAAGGCAAATAGTTACAATACTAAGATTTATGCTAACAGATGTTTTAACCTAAAATTTAATTTCAATCCTATGCTTATCTCAAAATTTAATTTGTACAAGACCGAGTGGCTCGATCTTGTATTCGATGACCGTAACAAAGAATATGGCGCTTATTATTTAAGGCAGCATTATGCCAGTAATATGATAAAGGCCATGGGAATTGCCTTCTTTAGTATTGCTGTGCTTTGTGGAGCAAGTATAGTTTTAAAAACAACCCCTGATCAGGTTAAAGTAATTCAAGTAATAAATGATCCATATATTCAACCCCCACCAGTTAAGAACATTAAGGAAGTTAAACCTCCTGTACCGCCAAAACATATAAAAGCTGAAGCTTTGCCTCCTGTTACAGCGACTACCAAGTTTGTAGAGATGGTTGCAAAGCCAGATCCTCAAACTGTTAACCCGCCAAAAAATGCGGATCTTACAGGAGCTATAGGGGCAGAAACAACAAAGGGACCTGTTACTGGCACCAACACTGCTATAATTGAAACGCCTCCTGGTACACCGGGGCCGGATGAATCAGTACACCTTTCGGGTGGTCTTGATGTAATGCCTATGCCTGTTGGCGGTAATGCTGCCTGGGCCAAATTTTTAAATAAAAATTTAAGATTCCCTGTTGCCGCTCAGGAAGATGGAATAAGCGGTAAAGTTTTCCTGAGCTTTATTATAGAAAAAGACGGGCACTTATCAAATATAACTGTTGACAAAGGTGCAGGCCATGGCTTTGATGAAGAAGCCTTGCGTGTATTAAAACTTGCCAAGGCCTGGAAACCCGGTATGCAAAACGGCCAGCCGGTACGCGTGAAATATTCGATACCGATTAATTTTCAGCTGTCGGAATAGTAAGTGAAAGATTGTTATCTTGGAGGACTGCCTTGCGACATTTTTTAAATGTCGCAAGGCTTAAAATTTCAATATCCGTATATTTAGTAAGTCATCCATTATGAAAAAGTCGCCCTCGTATTTGGCTTACTAATGTTAATCTCCCTGAAAATTAAAGCCCAGGATTGTAATGGGACAAATAAACAGGAAAGACGAGTTTTGAAACTAATTAATTCTTTGCCTGAGGTAGTAAAGGAAAACAAGATCCGCGAAAGCGTACATTCAATTACATTTTTGAGGGCTTATATCCAAAACACTCCAACTAAAACAGACCAGTATTATTATGTTTCAACAAGTGAGGAAAAAGGCGAAAGATTATTTACTTACGATTGGTACAAGGTTAATAGTGGTACATACGCGGTTAGTTATTATGATGTGATAAATGGCAAAACCATGTCTTTAAGTGAATGACGAATGCATAAAAAACGTCTATCAAAACACAAAACCTGATCCTGATCTGCAAACTGTGTCTTAACGCATTAATAAAAACCTTTCGCCTTTTACCTTTATCCTTTCACCTTTTTTACTAATTTTGTGCTTCCTTTCAAAAAAACGATATTACATTGGAGCACCAGGAATTAACCACCGTTGAAACCGCCAAAGATTTAGGCTTACTACCCGAAGAATTTGAACGTATAAAAGAAATATTAGGGCGCGTGCCCAATTTTACCGAACTGTCTATTTTCTCGGTAATGTGGAGCGAACACTGCTCCTACAAAAACTCAATCACCTGGCTAAAAACCTTACCAAAAGATGGTCCGCGGATGCTGGCTAAGGCAGGTGAAGAAAATGCAGGCCTTGTGGATCTTGGCGGCGGCGTGGGCTGTGCCTTTAAAATAGAATCACATAACCACCCATCGGCGCTTGAACCATATCAGGGTGCCGCAACAGGAGTAGGCGGTATAAACCGCGATATATTTACTATGGGTGCAAGGCCAATTGCGCAATTGAACTCGCTTCGCTTTGGCGATTTGAGTCTCGACCGTACAAAGTGGCTTATTAAAGGTGTGGTTAAAGGTATCAGCCATTACGGGAATGCTTTTGGGATCCCGACTGTAGGCGGCGAGCTGTTTTTTGACGATTGTTACAACGTTAATCCATTGGTTAATGCATTTTCGGCAGGAATAGTGAGAGAAGGTGATACTGTATCGGCAACATCATATGGTGTTGGCAACCCGGTTTATATAGTTGGTTCTGCAACCGGTAAGGATGGGATCCATGGTGCAGCATTTGCATCAAAAGATATAACAGAAGACTCTGTTAATGATCTTCCTGCTGTTCAGGTTGGTGACCCTTTCCAAGAAAAGCTCTTGCTTGAGGCCACGCTTGAGGTTATTAAAACCGGCGCTGTTGTAGGTATGCAGGATATGGGAGCGGCAGGTATTATCTGCTCAAACTCTGAAATGTCTGCCAAAGGTGAGCACGGTATGGTTATCTATTTGGATAAGGTACCAATGCGCCAGGAGCATATGAAGCCCTATGAAATTTTGCTTTCCGAATCACAGGAGCGGATGCTTATTGTAGTTCATAAAGGCCGTGAAAAGGAAGTTGAGGCTGTGTTTGATAAATGGGATCTGAACTGTGCCATTATTGGTGAAGTAACAGATACCAAACGCCTTATATATTATATGAATGGCGAAATGGTTGCTGATGTCCCTGCTGATGATCTTGTATTGGGTGGTGGTGCCCCGGTTTACGAACGTGAATACCGCGAACCCGCTTATTTTGCAGAAAACCAAAAATTTAAAATTGAAGATGTTCCAGAACCTGCAGACCTTATTGCTGTTGCTGAACATTTGATAGGTCACCCTAATATTGCATCAAAAAGATGGGTAACTGATCAGTATGACTCAATGATCGGTACCTCAACCATGACGACTAACCGCCCAAGCGATGCCGCTGTGGTTGCGGTTAAAGATACTGATAAGGCGATAGTAATTACTGTTGATTGCCAATCACGCTATGTTTATGCCGATCCGCAAAAAGGTACAGCTATTGCAGTTGCCGAAGCGGCCCGTAATATAACCTGCGCCGGCGGTGAACCTGTTGCGATAACCAATTGCCTTAATTTTGGCAACCCTTATAAGCCTGAAGTTTACTGGCAGTTTGTCGGTGCCATAAAGGGAATGGGCGAGGCTTGCCGCAAATTTGAGACCCCGGTTACAGGTGGCAACGTAAGCTTTTATAACCAATCAACAGACGATGGGCCGGTATTTCCAACACCCACAATTGGAATGCTTGGGGTAATGGATGACCTGTCGAACATGATGACATCAGACTTTAAGCAACCAGGCGACCTTGTTTATTTAGTGGGTGAATCTGTTAATGATATTGCATCGTCACAATACCTGGCATCGTACCATAAAATATTGGCAGCACCCGCTCCTTATTTTGATTTAGATAAGGAATATGCTATGCACCAGGTTGTAAAACAACTGATCCAGCATAAAGTGATCCAATCGGCCCATGATGTGGCTGATGGCGGTTTATATGTTACCCTTATTGAATCGGCTATGCCAAATGGCTTAGGATTCGAAATTGAAACCGATAGCGCTATTCGTAAGGATGCCTTTTTGTTTGGTGAGGCTCAGGGCAGGGTAGTAGTAAGCATTGCACCCGCTGACCAGGAACGCTTTATTGAAATGATGGCTACCAGCGAAATAGACTTTAGCCTGCTGGGAACTGTTACCAACGGTTTTTTAAATGTAGATGAAGAATTGTTCGGTCATATCACTGATATAAAAATGGTTTATAATAATGTGCTGCATGAAATTTTAGGCGCGTGAGAGGAGTCGAAAGTCTTTAGTCGAAAGTCTGTAGTCAAAAAAAATAAAAAGGAATTTTCGTAGAGACGCGATGCTTCGCGTCTCCCGCTGATATGTTTGTATAATGGAAAAGTATCTTGTTGTTATTGAAAAGACAAAGAATAACTATTCGGCATTTTCGCCGGATGTTTGGGGTTGTGTTGCTACGGGAAAAACTGTTGAAGAAACAGTATCAGAAATAAAGGAAGCATTGCACCTGCATATAGATGCGATGGTAAGTGATAATGAAGATATTCCTAAAGCAAAAGGTATCAGTCAGCATATTTCAGATGGCGTATTTAAAGCAGGCGAAATTGCGGAAGAGTATTTTATAACCGAAGTGGAAATAGCTGTGCCGCAGCATGCTTAAGTTAAACCGGGTACACCACATAGCTATCATCTGTTCAGACTATGAAAAGTCTAAACATTTTTACAGCGTGGTGCTTGGTTTAAAGATAGTTCGCGAAGTTTACCGCGAAGAAAGAAGATCATATAAGCTTGATCTGGAGGGGGGAAGCCAATACCAGATCGAGCTTTTTTCATTTCCAGACCCACCGTCCCGGCCATCCCGGCCCGAAGCCGCTGGCTTACGTCATTTAGCTTTTGAGGTTGATGATGTTGAAGAAGCTGCATTGCACATCCAAAAGCTGGGGATCGCTATTGAGCCTATAAGAGTAGATGAGTTTACAGGAAAGCGCTTTACTTTTTTTGCCGACCCTGATGAATTGCCTATTGAGCTTTATGAAGCTTGATAACCTGCCAAACAAGCTCTATATTTATCAAACCAAATTATAATACTTCTGGAATATTGGTCGTTCTCATTATCAACCAAGTATATCATTTGAGAATAGTTGATTAACGCCTGATTTTTATGAATACCTAATTTATTATGTCAAAAGGAACGGAGAAAAATACTTATGATGCTATTGTTATAGGCTCAGGCATCAGCGGTGGCTGGGCTGCTAAGGAATTGTGCGAGCAGGGCATGAAAACCCTTGTGCTGGAGCGTGGGCGCAATGTTGAGCATATTAAGGATTACCCTACTGCAACCATGCCGCCATGGGATTTTAAACACCGTGGCCGGATGAGTACGGCATTTTTAAAGGAAAATCCGTTGATAAGTAAGGCAGCGGGATACGGAGAAGATAATGCGCATTTTTTTGTAAAAGATAAAGATCATCCATATATCCAGGAGAAACCTTTCGATTGGATCCGGGGTTACCAGGTTGGCGGTAAATCATTAACCTGGGGCCGTGCATGCCAGCGATGGAGCCAGTTTGAGTTTACCAATCCCGAACGTTACGGCTACGGCATAGCCTGGCCAATTGGTTATAACGATGTTGCGCCCTGGTATTCGCATGTGGAAAAATTTATAGGCGTTTGCGGCAATAAGGATGGTATTGAAGCTATGCCCGACGGTGAGTTTTTACCGCCGTTTGATATGAATGTTGTTCAGGAAGTTATCAGTAAAAAAATAAGTGAAAATTATAAAGACAGGCACCTGGTGCATGCCCGCTGGGCACATTTAACCAAGCCCAATCAGATCCATTTAGACCAGGGACGTGCGCAATGCCAGGCACGTAATTTATGTATGCGCGGATGTCCGTTTGGTGGGTATTTTAGTTCAGTAAGCTCAACCTTGCCCTGGGCTAAACGCACCGGTAATTTAACGGTAAGGCCCTTTTCTGTAGTACACTCTATTATTTACGACGAAAAACTGGGCAAGGCTACCGGCGTTAGGGTTATTGATACCAATACCAAAGAGGTTACCGATTATTTTGCCCGCATTATATTTTTAAATGCATCGGCTTTAAACAGTAACCTGGTGCTGTTAAATTCAAAATCAAACAGGTTCCCAAATGGCTTGGGCAATGATAATGGTTTGCTGGGGAAATATGTGGCTTTCCAGAATTACCGGGCATCAGTTAGCGGCGAAATGGAAGGTTATTTAGATAGCTATTATTATGGCCGTAATCCAACAGAATTGATTTTGGCTAATTACCGCAATTTAAATACGCAGGAGACCGACTACTTTGGTGGCTTCACCACATTTATGGGCGCAAATCGCGAGCGTGGCCCGGTGGAAACACAAAACGGTGAAATAGGTGCAGCTTATAAAGATTCGCTTACCGAGCCGGGCCGCTGGACGGTTTATATGTATATGCAGGGCGAAACGGTGCCAAAAATCACAAATCATGTACGTTTAAGCACCGATCAAAAAGATCAATGGGGAATCCCGCTATTGATAACTTCGGTTGAATATGATGATAACGATGAGCGGATGATCAAAGATTTCCTGGTTCAAAGCAAGGAGATGCTGGAAAAAGCAGGGTGCACAAATGTATCAACCTATGAAAATAAGCAAGCCCCAGGATTGGATATTCACGAAATGGGTGGGTGCCGGATGGGGAAAGACCCAAAAACATCATTACTTAACGAGTGGAACCAGCTGCATCATTGTAAAAATGTTTTTATAACTGATGGCGCCTGCATGACAAGCACAGGAAATCAAAGTCCTTCAATTCTTTATATGGCCTTAACTGCAAGGGCAGCAACCTATGCCGTAAATGAGATGAAAAAAGGGAATTTATAGTTTAAATATTTGAATAGTTTTGTGAATGTTCAGGTTTAAACAATTCAGTGTTGATCAAACAGGGTGTGCTATGAAGATCAATACCGATGGGGTGCTGCTTGGTGCAATAGCCACTGGTAATAACCCTAAAAACATCCTGGATATTGGTACCGGAACGGGTGTTATTGCATTGATGCTTGCCCAAAGGTTTACTGACGCAAAGATTGAAGCCGTTGAAATAGATTCATCAGCAGCCAAAACGGCTGAAGAAAATTTTAAGAACTCTGTTTTTCATGCTCAACTGGATGTTTTTTCAATGAATATCGGGGCTTTCTTTGATAATCGCCTTGAAAACAAATATGACCTAATCATATCCAATCCACCTTTTTATCTAAATTCGCTGGAATCGCCGAAGGCTAAAAAGTCATTGGCAAAACATACTGACCAGAACTTTTTTGAAGTATTAATGAAAGATATAGCCGAGCATTTATTGCAAAATGGCTTATGCTGGTTGATATTACCTGTTCAAACCGCAACGCTGATAGGGGAATTAGCAACGCAAAATGGTCTGCATCTGCATAAAACGATTGCCATCCGTTCATTTAAAAATTCAGAGCCACACCGGGAAATGGTATGTTTTGGATTTGAAAAAGTTTCAATAGAAACAGTTAATTTCATCGTATATGAAACTGCGGGAATTTATTCAGAGGAATATAAAAAGCTGTTGCAGCCATATTTTATAAATTTTTAACGACTATCTAAACTAAATGACCAAAATAGGCCTTATATCTGATACGCACAGCTACCTTGATGATGCGGTTTTTAAACATTTTGAAAACTGCGACGAGGTCTGGCACGCCGGTGATTTTGGTAATATTGAAGTAGCAGACAAGCTTGCTGCCTTTAAGCCATTCAGGGGCGTTTACGGCAATATAGATGGCGCTGACATACGAATAACCTACCCCGAAAACTTAAGATTTAAATGCGAAAACGTAGATGTTTGGATGACGCACATTGGCGGTTACCCGGATAGGTATAGCGCGCAGGTAAAGCCCGAAATTTATACCAATCCACCGCAGCTGTTTATCTGTGGACATTCACACATCTTGAAAGTTATTTATGATAAAAAGATCAGTTGCCTGCACTTGAACCCTGGCGCGGCAGGCAAGCAGGGATGGCAAAAAGTACGCACATTAATGAGGTTCGGTATAAATGAGGACAAAATTCAGGATTTGCAGATTATTGAATTGGCTGGTAAGTGAGTGGTTGATTGAGTTGATGAGGTAAGTGGTTATTAATGCATTCAAAACTTAATCAACCCAATCTAACTTAATCAACTACTCACAAAAGGTTTACCTTCGCATTTTCCATTTCAAAAACAGAATCAATCAGCAGGTTTTTTTGTTTACCTGCGGCTACAGCCAAAACATCGCAACGCTCATTTTCAGGATGGCCGTTATGACCGCGTACCCATACAAATTTAATTTTATGCAGTTTGCTGACATCAAGGTAACGCAGCCAAAGATCTTTATTTTTTTTACCGGCAAAGCCCTTAAGCAACCAGCCATTTACCCACTTTTTTTCGATGGAATCAATAACATATTTGGAGTCGGAGTAAATAGTAACGTCCTGGTTAGGCGTTTTTATAGCTTCAAGGCCTTTAATAACTGCCATCAACTCCATGCGGTTATTGGTGGTTTTACGGAAACCTTCAGAAAGTTCCTTATAATGCTTGCCCGAACGTAAAATTACACCATAACCACCCGGGCCCGGGTTTCCGCTTGATGCTCCGTCTGTAAATATTTCGATCATTTGTTGTTAGTCCATAGTCCATGGTCGATAGTCCATAGTTGGCTTCAAAAATAGAAAACATTAAGCTAAACTGTATTTTTTATATGAAAAAGGATTTACCATGGACTATGGTCTATCGACCATGGACCACTCACAAACTAACCCAATCGCTTCCTTTTCAGCCTCAAAGAATTCCCAATCACCACAACATCTGAGAAAGCCATAGTAAATGCGCCCAGCATCGGATTTAAGAAACCTAATGCAGCAATAGGTATGGCAATAATGTTATATGCAAATGCCCAAAAAAGGTTTTGTTTTATGGTAAGCAACGTATGTTTGCTGATCTGCAGGAATTTAACCACCGAATGAAGATCAGTATTTAGCAATATTACCCGCGCCGACTGAATAGCTACCTGGCTGGCATCATTCATTGAAACGCCCACATCAGCTTTGGTTAAGGCAGGGGCATCGTTAATGCCATCGCCTATCATTATAGTTTTGCCCTTTTGCTTGTAAATGTCAATAACGGTTAGCTTTTCATCAGGGAGTTTTTCTGAATGCACGTCATCTATCCCTATCAGCTTTGCAACTTTTAAACACCTGTTATTTTTATCGCCGCTTAGCAATACAGGTATGATGTTCATTTTTTTTAACTGTACAATAAGCATTGCGGCATCTGGCTTTATTTCATCGTCAATAGCTATTTGGGCCAATAGTTTTTGATTTTTGTAAAGTGATATATTAAATCCTTTTTCATCGGTTGCTTTACCCGAGCCTAAAAAGTAATGATTACCTTCTATATCTTCGGCACGCATACCCAATCCTTTTTCTTCCTTAACCGACTTTAATATCAGCTTGGTTTGCGGCAGTGTTTTTAGCTCATTCACCAATGATTTGGCAATCGGGTGATTTGACCGTTCCTCAATTGCCATAATAATGCCCCTTATCTGTTCAGCACTTATATCGCCCTCTGCTTTTATTTCATTAATTCGGAATTTACCGGTGGTTAAAGTCCCGGTTTTATCAAACACCACATATTTGGTATGGGCAACTGCTTCAATGGTATCACCGCCTTTTATCAGAATGCCGTTTTTGGCCGCCCTGCCCAGGCCTACCATCACAGCGGTAGGAGTGGCCAAACCCATTGCACAGGGGCACGAAATTACCAAAACAGCAATGGCATTCATTAAAGCAGTTTGCACGCCGGTTCCCCCGGCAAAATAGGTAAGTACAAAAGTTATCAATGCGATCAAAATAACAGCAGGAACAAATATTGAAGCCACTTTATCGCCTAGTTTTTGCACAGGCGGTTTGGCAGCCTGTGCTTTTTTCATCAGCTCGATGATTTGTGCCAATACTGTATTTGAACCTACTTTGGTAGCCAGCATTGTTATATTACCGTGCTGTATAATAGTACCCCCTATAACTGTATCATATTTTTCTTTTTCAACAGGAATACTTTCGCCGGTAAGCATGGCCTCATCAACCGAGGCATTGCCTGATAATACTTCACCATCAACCGGGACCTTGTCCCCGTGGTTCACCAAGAGTATATCACCCGGGCGAACTTCTTTGGCGCTTATAACTTCTACTTCGCCATTAAGTATCTTATTAGCACTTACCTGTTGAATTTTTATCAGATCCTTTACAGCGGAGGTTGTTTGAGTAACTGAGCGTTTTTCAAAGACATTGCCCAGCAATACAAGTGTAATAATGGTGGCACAGGTTTCGTAAAACTGGTATTGTTCACCCATGTTTTGAACGGTACCCACCAAGCTATATATAAAAGCGGCTGTCGATCCTGTAAATATCAGCACATCCATATTGGGTACCCCGCCTCTGATAGAATTAATAGCGCTCTTACCAAAATGCAGGCATCCTACCAAAAAAACAGGCAGGCATAATATTAGCTGAACAACGGGATTATGCAGAAAATGCCAGGGTAAAACCATGTGCAATAACAGGGGAGCGGTAAGTATGGCACAAAAGATGAATTTATTTTCTACCTTTTCGTAAAAAGGAGTAATCTGAGTTTCCGGGTCATCAACTACCTTAAAGCCCAGGCCTTCAATGTCCTTAATAATACCGGGCAGGGTAGTGGTATCGTTATTTGAAAACTTTACTTCTTCACTGGCAAAATCAACCAATATATTTTGTAATCCCTTTTTCTCTAAAAGTTTATGGATAGACAAGGCACAATTATTACAATGCATCCCCGTCACGTTAAGTTCAACCAATTGCTCTGTCATATTACAAAGCTACCCATTAATTAAAATCATTCTAAACTAAATGAGTAACCATATTGTAATTTTAAGTAGTTGTAGTGTTGTAGAGGTTATTGGTTGTACGGGTTAAAGTTGCCGTAAGGATTTAGAAAAATAAATGCGCCTTTTATAACGTCTACTACTATTACAGCCATTTCAACGTAATCTGATCGTTAAAAATACTACAACTTTTACAACCACTATGTGCCTTTCAACTTAAATCAAAAAAGACTTTGCAAATTAGCGTAAGATTCCTATTTTTGCACTCTCCAAAACGGTAGATGTAGCTCAGTTGGTTAGAGCATCGGTTTGTGGTACCGAGGGTCGTGGGTTCGAGCCCCATCATTTACCCAAAAGTAGCTGGCTACATTGTAGCCAGCTACTTTTTTATGTATAACCATGACGCTCAAAACGCTCCGTTGCCCACATCATCGTTTTTAATATTTTTACGGCTCTTTTTGATATCATTCTTCAACCTTCCAAATTTATAATTCAGGCTGAAGGTAGCATACCTGAAATATTTTTGATTTTCATCGACCTGGAAAAAATCCGGCGAGGTGGTGGTTACAACGTTGTTGCGGAATTTGGTGAAAGGGTTATTCACTGCACCAGAGACATAGAGTTTGTCTTTGACCAGTTCTTTATTGACACTCACTGAAGTGCTGAAATAAGCATTCGAAACGCCTTGTATGGAATGCGGCATACGGCTCTGGTAGTCTGCATTCACATTACCGCTCCAGCCGCCGTCAAATCTAAAGCTGTTGGATAGCGAAACGTGGCCCGCCAGGATGTGCATCCGGCTGGCGGCTATATTGCCGGTGCCGTTTACAAAAAACTGCAGCGCATTCCCGTTAATGCTGAGGTTATAAAACTTAACCGGTGAATAGTTCAGGTTGATATTAACACCCACGCCGCCGCCCTTCCCGTTGTTTTCATAAGTGGTTATAGTGACTTGTGTTGCGGGGTCGAACGAAATGACCGGCAGTTCCAGGTTATTAAAAAAAGTATAGTCAGCAGCAACAAACAGGGATATATTTTTACCTGCGGTAGTGCTGTAACCCAGTTGGAGGTCATTCATGATCACCGGCCGGAGATTAGGGTTGCCTGCGATGATAAAATTAGGATTAGAGCGATCAACAAAAGGATTAAGCCGGCCAATACCCGGTCGCAGGATACGTTGTGTATAGCCGAAATTCAGGCTGCGGTTACCGGCAAACGGACGGCTGATCGCAAGTGATGGCAATATATTAAAATACGTCTTGTCGAGAAAGGTTCCGGTGGAGATAAAATTGGCTTTTATGTACGTTTCTTCCGCACGGAGGCCAGCGCTGAAATTATACTTTTTAAGACTGAATCGGTACGAGTTATAGACCCCGAAAACATCCTGCGCATAATTGAAGGTATTACCCAATGCCGCATCGTTCTCAAACTGGTTGCTGGCGCTATCGAGCGACAGGTATTCAAAGTCGCTCCTGCTATTACGGAAAATGGCTTTTACCCCGGCTTCCATTATCACTTTATGGATAGGCTTTGTATAATCGACCTGAACAGTTTGTTCACGCGATTGTTCGTTATCGGGCTGCCGGTAATCCGGTGTGGGATAGCCGAAAGGGTTGCTGAAACTGATATCGGCAGCATTATGGCTGCTGGTCTGCGAATAGCGATAGGAAAACGTCAGCAGCGTGTTTTTATCCGACTTAAAACCCAACTGGTAATTCAATGCGGCATCAAAGCCGCTGCCGTTGGAATGGTTATGATTATCCAGGTCATAGCCTTGCAACAAGGTGCCGTCCGCCACTTTAAGGCGGGAGTTTTGATAGGTAAAACCATTTTTCTTATTGCCGCTGATGTTAAAATCAGCTGAAAGCAGGTGCAGCGAATCGATCTCATAACTCAGATCTGTGCCAAAGTAGCCATTTCTACCACTGCCGCTGTTATAGCCTGCCTGCTGTAACAGGGAAGGATTCCCGCCAAAAGCAGTGCGCCTGGTTTCGTAATTTGTCGCCGGGTTAGTGTATGCACTGCCGCCGCCAAACGCATTGATACCGAATTTGCCATTTTGCGCGGTGACCGAGCCGCCCGCACCGGGGCCACTATTCGGCAATCCTTCATTGAGATTAATATTCCCCTTGTAGCCCCCTGCTATTTTGCGGTTGGTGATGATATTGATGATACCTGCCAAACCTTCGGCATCATATTTGGAAGGCGGGGTCGTGATCACTTCTATTCTTAATATATTTGTAGCCGGCATGCTTTTTAATATTTCCTTCAGATTATTGGTGAACATGCCCGACTCTTTGCCGTTGATCAGCACTTTAAAGCTGGTATTGCCTTTCATCAGCACGTTATCATCCGCGTCAACAGAAAGAAAGGGTATCTTGTGGATCATGCCCAAAACACTGGTTACTTTGCTTTCGGGGTCGGCCTGCATATCGTAAATAATGCGGTCGGTCTTTTGCTGAACGATGGGCCGGTCGGCTGTTATCTGAACTTCCTTTAGGCTTTGGGTCAGGCGGGTTAATCCTAGCCTGCCTAAATTTATTTCTTTGGTATTTGCCAGGTCAATGTTCGCGATCTTTCGTTCATAACCAATTGAAATAATGACCAGGCGGTATGTCTGCGGCCTGATATTGTCCATACTAAAACTGCCATCTGCTTTGCTGACGGTAGTCATAGCCAGGCTGTCTTTTGCCGTTCTAAGGCTCAAAGTTGCAAAACGCACCGGCTCTTGTGAGATGCTGTCAGTAATATTTCCACTTATCCGGCCGCTTGTTATTTTGTTTTGAGCTGACGAATTTTGAGCAAAGCAAATTACGATAAAGAGAAAATAAATGAAATACCCGTAGTTATTTTTCATGATGATAAAGGTTTGAAAGGGCAATAATCTTCCCCTTAAGTAAAAAATACTTTTAATTTCTATAAAATGAATGATGATGCTGGCCGCGGAATTAAGGCTGTTGCTGTTTTTTTAACGCGAAGTAGTAAACCAGGAAACCGGCCGCAATGAACATGGCCTCGATGCCAAAGGGTAAGGATGACCCGTTATCATATTTGATAAAATCGATCACGACCAAACCCATCCCCGCCGAAAAGATGATGCAGCCCCATTTGAGCGCCTCGGTACCTGAACCGGACAGCTTTTTGACGAAGCCAAGCGCTTCATCGTTTAAGGGACCGGAATCGATAATGCGTTTTTTTAGGCGGTAGTTATACCAGGATATGATGACCCATGCGATGGTGACGGCCAGTCCGATCACCGCAAAGAAGGCTGAGTTTTGCTGATTCATATTGATTTCTTTTAAATGAAATTTACACAGTAGTCAACTCCGGAAGGGTTTAGGTTGCAATTTTTTTTAAATATTTACTGCAACCTTTTTTCATAACTGCTGACTAATGAGGTATGTTTAATGAAAGGGAGGCTGTCACCAAAATTTTAAATGGCGATATGGGCGCATTTGAGTCTTTGGTGAAACAATATGAACGCCTGGTTTATGTTGTGGTCAACCGACTGGTACGTGAGCCGGAGGATGTAGAGGATATTTGCCAGGAAGTTTTCATTAAGGTGTATAACAGCCTTTTCAGGTTTGGCTATCAGTCAAAGCTTTCCACCTGGATAGCCCGGATAGCCTATTTTACCGGTATTAATTATATAAAAAAGTATAAAAAGGAAGTATCGATCAATTACCCGGAGGATATGGAGAATTACCATTTTACCAACGATAACCCGGAGCTGCTGCTGACCAAAAAAGATGCGGCAAAATATATTGAACAGCTGGTTTTACAATTACCGGTCAAATACCGCACCGTAATAACACTTTTTCACCTCAATGAGTTCTCCCATGAGGAGATCGGCGAAATTACCGGAATGCCCGAAGGGACGATAAAAAATTATCTTTTCAGGGCGCGAAAATTATTAAAGCAAAAGATGGAAATATACCTTAAAAGCGAATTGTTATGAAGAAGATGAATGACGAAGAAATACAAAATTGGCTGGAAGAAAACGGACATAAAAGTGACGGCATGCCCCCGGTTGACACGAAAGCCTATCACGTCTTATTTGACCTGCTCAGTAGGGAGCCCGCTGAAGGCTTGCCTTTTGATTTTTCAGCCAGGGTTACACGCCAGGTGCAGGCCCAAAGCAGGCAGAACAGCGAACTGCGGTCGTATTTAATATCAATAGCGGTAGTTTCAGTTGTTATGGCATTGATCTATGGCCTGTTTTTCCTATTAAAGCCACAGTTAGGCAGCGGATTTTTAAACATAGCCACAGACTATAAATGGGTATTTTTTTTGGGTATATTCGGTTTTCTAACCATCCAATATCTCGACCAGGTACTGATAAAATCAACTATTTTTAAAAGGCCGGAGCTTTAACAGTAGCAGCATTTTTAAACTTAAAGCTCCCTGGAAGACTTGCTCCCAGGCCGTGCACCAACTAAGATAATAGATAAAATAAGCGTTGTATGGTTGAAGGTCGCGCGCTGGATTGCTACATTTTGCAACCTCTATATTGTTTAAAATGATTTTTCCATAAAATTCATCTTGGTTCGAATTTGCCCCATTACCGTCCTCAAATTCGAGCAATTTTTTTCAAGTCAGCTATAAAGTTATTTGAAAATAGACCCATGATCGACCCAGGCGCCTCTCATGTAAATGAGAGGCGTTTTTTGTTTGGAATGGAATTAATGCAGTGATAACGCCGACTAAAGTCTGAAAGCGGAGAAATCGGGTATCATGCAAGCGTCCACTGCCGCATTAAGTTCTTTAGTGCGGGGTAAGCAAGCTTTGGCGAAAGCATTTTTGGTCGTATATTGCAAGCGGTAATAAACGAAGTTGAACGATAAAAATTCTCTTGTTCAGAAATCTTGGGCCGGAACGAATAACCGTGGGCAACTCGTTGTTGAAACAACCTGAAAGCTGGGCTTACCGTATTTAAATCTGAACCGAACCGATGAAAGAACGCATCCATGCTATCGACATTATTCGCGGCCTGATCATGGTGATCATGACGCTGGACCATTCGCGCGACTTCCTGCATTACCCGGGGCCCTCGCCGGTGAACATGCATACCACAACAGTGATCCTTTTTTCCACCCGCTGGATCACGCATTACTGCGCACCAACGTTCGTCTTTCTCAGCGGAGTATCGGCATTCCTGGCAGGGCAGAGCAGAACAAAAAAAGAACTCAGCCGCGTCCTGCTCAAAAGAGGGGCGTGGCTCATTCTGTCGGACCTGCTGATCATCAGCTTACTGTTTAGCCTGGATCTGCAGTACCACATGCTTGTGCTGGAAGTTCTTTGGGTTATTGGCTTTGGGATGATTATCCTCGCGCTGCTGATCAATGCGCCGCGGGCGGTGATCGCTGCTATAGCATTACTCATTCTATTTGGGCATAATGCATTGGATTACGTGCGGCCTCCTGAAAATGAAATAACGGGTATCTTGTGCACTATTTTTCTGACCGCCAGGGGAGCGATCATACCGCTAAGCGCCCACCGGTCGATCGCCGAATTGTACGCGGTCATCCCCTGGACGGGTGCACTGCTGCTGGGCTACGTTTTTGGCAAACTGTATCAAACCGGGGCCGACGCTAGGAAAAGACAAAAAGTATTATTGGCTTGCGGTTTATCGTTCATCGGAGTGTTTATCCTATTGCGGATGGTCAACCATTATGGCGACCCGGCTCCCTGGTCGGTCCAGCGGAATGCGGCCCATACGTTACTGTCTTTTCTCAACACAACGAAACAAACGCCTTCACTGCTCTTTTTCTCTATGACACTAGGGCCGGTAATGGTCCTGCTGGCACTTGCAGAAAAGTTCAATAATCGGGTAACCGCTTTCTTTGAAGTCTATGGCAATGTACCCTACTTCTATTTTATCGGGCATTTATGCCTGCTTAGGGTTATGAATATTTTATTGATCGGAGTGAAGGGCCTTCCATTCAAATCAGATGGAAATCCGTTTGTGTGGCAGGCACAAGGCTTTGGTTTCCCTTTATGGGCCGTCTATCTTTTTTGGCTGTCTGTGGTGGCTGCATTTTATTTCCCTTGTAAATGGTATGGTAATTATAAACGTGCGCACCGCCGGTGGTGGCTCTCTTATTTGTAGTGGGCATCCGCCGGTAAGTCACGGTTTGATCTTTACACATTCCGTTTTTTTCTGCAAGTCTAAAGGATAACACCGACCATAGGCGAATAGACATCGCTGCTGTTTATTTGGTGGTGGCGGTGCCCATTTTGGCATATTCCACATCATTGGGCTCCCATAATTCGATCTTATTGCCCTCCGGGTCCATCAAGTGTACAAAATTACCATAGCTCGTCTTTTCCACGCTGTCAACCGGCAGGATATCCGCCGCTTTCATTTGGGCTAAAAGTTGAGTCAACCCTTCCACGCGATAATTGATCATAAATTGTTTTTCAGAGGGCTGAAAGTATTTGGTGGTTTCCTTAAACGGTGCCCATGCGGTAAACCCCTTTTTTGTACTGTCCATGCCCTGGTGCCATTCAAAAGTTGAACCGTATTCCCCCATGCGGATGCCCAGGTTCTTACTGTACCAGGCTTTCAGTGCCGCGGGGTCTTTGGCCTTAAAAAAAATACCACCGAGGCCCGTCACGCGCGGACCGCTATTAACAGTATTGGTTACACGGCTGAAACCATAGCCCAACAGGAAGGCCGCGCAAAGCAGGCCGATTAGCGCAAACTTTTTCATGATATGCATTTTAACCTAAAGATAGGAAATACGCAAGTTGATTTTGCAAACACCAGCGCAATTAAATATTTGATAAAATGAATTGAAAGGTAAAGGGGTGCAAATGGCAGAATCAAAATTCAATGGTAGCTTAGTTCTAAAATCCAGCAATTTGTTCCAAATCCAATATAAACCGGTTCGACATTTGTACCATTAGGACCCCTTATGGGGCGAGGTCTGAAAAACAGGTTTTTGCCCCGCTTTTTTTGCTTGTAACTCTTTGTTTTTCAGGTAGATTATCTCGGAACTTCGTTCGTGCAGGCGTGACGGCTTATCCTTTGAAAAGCCATTGCAATAATGTATTGTTTATACTCAGCCCAGGTTTGCAGAATTGCAATAAGACGACCGGAAGCTGCTTATTATTTATTGCTTTTCTTTCCTGTTTGAATAACCTTTTGAATTGTTCCGTCAGCATTAAAATATAGCTTATCCACACAAATAGAACGAAGATTTCCCTGTCCCGAAAGTACATCGTTGTGATAAAAAGCATACCATTGCCCCTTATATTCTACCACTGAACCGTGGCTTGTGTCACAGCCCGTTGCGTCTAGATAAACACCCCTATAAGTCCAGGGGCCTAAAGGGCTTTTACTCGTTGCATAATTCAGACGATTAGCACTTTTTCCATTCACTTTATTGTTATCGGCATAAGTGAGATAATATAATCCATCTTTTTTAAACACCCACGTAGCTTCATGAAAATCCTTTAACCCATCCATAAATACTAAAGGCTGAGCCAGTTCAGACATATTGTCTTTCAATTTGGCTCCGGCGCATCTGCTACCACCGCCATAATAAAAATAAGCTTGTCCGTCATCATCAACAAAAACACATGGGTCAATCATCGCATAATTGTCGTTACCTAATTCGAGGTATCCTTGCACAACAAAATCACCTGTTGGCTTTTTGCTTGTAGCAATTCCAACTTTCCATGTTTTATTCCATTCTGTTCCACTGGGATGAGGAAAATAAAAATAATAGGTACCATTTTTATAAACACAATCCGGAGCCCACATAAAGCCACCTTCCTTGCGGCCCCATGGTACCTGGCTGGCACGCAATATTTCACCGTGATCTTTCCAGTTCACCATGTTATCAGTTGAAAAAACATGGTACTGGTCCATCAAATCGCATCCACGCGGAGGATCCACATCATGTGAAGCATAAACATATAACCGGCCATCTTTCCATACTCTTGCAGAGGGATCTGCGGTATACATATGCCTGATAAACGGATTTTCCGCCAATTTAGAAATTGAAATTGATTTTTGTGACTTACAACCCGAAAATATAGTTGCAGCAGTAAATAAAACGACAGTGGTTTTCCTCAAAGTAGCGGTCTTGATCTCTTTGAAAAAAAAGTTTCGTATGTGCATAGTTTGTCTTAATAATTTGGTTTTTACAAAAGGGGATTAAGCAAATTTTATTCTTGTGGTATCGGTTGCAAATAACGCTTTGCGGGATAACAAAGCGTTAATAAAACATTAATACCGTTATTATCTTTGATATTTAGAACCAAATTCTTTCAGACCAGCTATGGAGTAAGCGTTTTTACTGTCGTGCATTTTACAGTATGCCTTTAATTCGAACTCCTACGCTTTTTTCTACTCTGTGTGCTATTGAATATCCTTTGAAGATGTGTTGTATAGGGAAATTTAAATTTATGAGAGTAATACCTGATTACAACTATTTTCAAACCGCAGGCATCTAATTCAAAGTATTCAGCGCCCGCGATAGGGGCAGTATGGTGCGGGTCAATTTGGATGCTGCTCCCGATCAATTGCTTACCGTTGTTTTGCGTGGGAAGGCAAAAGACAAGAGAATGCAGGAGCTTTCGATATCTGACTATGCAGATTGCCTGCACCGAATAGATGACGAAATTAATCCACTGAAAATTTTAATTGTTTGATAATCAAAAAATTATAATACCTTTAAGTCCCCGATTAAATTTATACTGACCCATTAATGAAAGCTACAGCTCCCGTTGGCCTGGTGCCGTATGGTATTGGCGTTAAAAGCCCGCAAGTTCAATCTCTGGTAGACAGACCGCCCGATAACAATGCGGCATCACAATCATGACGGTTTACATTGATCAAAGTATCGCTTGGTGTCCTTGCTGCAATAACGGCTGGGCAGTACCCATGCCCTGCGATCAAAGTCCGGTTACTATGATAAACCCGTCACGATTGCAGTCTGCAAAAACAATACAACTCCCCCTGAATTAATCTATTATTAGCCGAAGCTCTCCCTAACATTGATAAAAATGAATGATGCATTCATGGCCGAAATTCACCTTGATTTAATGAATATAACCGCAGACTGGTACGTCGGCAATGATATATCAAAATATTATCCGATCATGTGTAAACGCATAATGGAATTGAACGAATGGATAAATACTATACCTACTGAATCACGGGATGCAGAGCCATTTCATATTCTCGTTGAAGTTTGCTACCAATTTTATGTGTTTCGGGATCAGGCATGCTTGAAATGATTTTTTTGGCCAGCGTATTATGCAGCGACCTAAGCAGTAAAAGCCCCCTTGCACTCGCTGTCTGGGGTTTTAATCTACACCCTTATCACAATGCACACAGATATTTCTGCTCATTTAAAATTCCTCCCCTTATGAAAAGCCTCCCTGCTGTCAGGACCGGGCGCTGTCGTCTCGTCTGCGCGTGCCAGTGTCAGCAGTGGCAGGTTATCTTCGTTTGCTATGGTTAGCCCGCGCAGCAGGCTGTTCAGGTTAAAACAGCGCCTGGCGACTACGTGGATGACTTCGCCCTCGATCTGCAATTTTCCTTCCACCATGAAGAGGCGGGACTGGATGATTTCTTTACGGAATTTGTCAAACAGCTTTTCCCACACGACGATATTGGCTGCGCCGGTTTCGTCCTCCAGCGTCATAAACAGGATGCCTTTAGCCGTGCCGGGCCGTTGCCGGACGGTGATCAGGCCGGCCACTTTGACAGGGTCGCCGTCTTTTCGGTTTTTTAGATCAGCAATTTTTGTGTTGTGCAGCAGGTCCAGCTTTCCACGTACGAGTGTTACGGGGTGGTTTTTCAGGGATAAGCCAATAGAAGAATAATCCTGCACCACATGCTCACCATCGGTCATCAGCGGTAATTGCACCTGTACCTCTTTAACGCTTTCCGATTGTTGCCCCTCAAAAAGCGCTATGGGCCGGTCGCCTAAAGCCGATACCTCCCATAAAGCTTTGCGGCGGTCTGCGCCCAGGGAGCGGAAGGCATCTGCATCTGCCAGCTTTTCCAAAGCACCTTCGGGGACGCCTGCCCCCTGCAGCTGGTCAACATGGCTGTAAAATGAATGGCGGCCTGCTATTAATAAAGTCATATCTTCCTCGCGTAACCCTTTGACCTGCCGGAAACCCAATCGAACCGCATGATACGCGCCGTCCTTTTCTTCCAGCTTATTGTCCCAAAATGAATAGTTAACATCTACCGGCAGCACCTTGACCTGGTGATCCCGCGCATCCCGAACAATTTGCGCGGGCTGGTAAAAGCCCATCGGCTGGCTGTTGAGTAATGCTGCGCAGAATACATCGGGGTAATAATATTTCAGCCAGGAAGATATATAAACCAGCAATGCAAAGGAGGCGGCGTGGCTCTCCGGGAAACCATACCCTTCAAAGCCCTGCAGCTGCTTAAAAACCCGCCTGGAAAAGCCTTCCTCGTAGCCCTTGGCCACCATGCCGTCCACCAGCTTCTTTTCATAGAGGTATAATTTGCCGTTGGCTTTGAAAGTCGCCATACTGCGCCGCAACTCGTCTGCTTCTGCGGGTGTAAACCCTGCGGCAACAATGGCGATCTCCATGGCCTGCTCCTGGAATAAGGGTACCCCGAGCGTGCGGCCTAATATTTCTTCCAGTTCTTTTGAAGGGTATTCCACCGGTTCCTCTTTGTTACGGCGGCGCAGGTAGGGATGCACCATGTCGCCCTGTATCGGCCCCGGGCGTACAATGGCGACTTCGATCACGAGATCATAAAAGCAGGTGGGTTTGAGGCGCGGCAACATGGACATTTGTGCCCGGCTTTCGATCTGGAATACACCAATTGTATCGGCATGACAGATCATTTCGTAAACTTTTGGGTCATCCTGGGGAACGTTCGCCAGCGTTAATTTTTTACCGTAACACTGCTGCACCAAGTCAAACGCCTTGCGGATCATCGTCAGCATACCCAGGCCTAATATATCTACTTTCAGGATACCCAAAGCTTCCAGGTCATCCTTGTTCCATTCCAATTGTGTGCGGTTCTCCATCCGGGCATGAAGGACCGGGCAGAGGTCGGATAGCTTATTATCCGTGATCACAAAGCCACCGGTATGTTGCCCCAACTGCCGGGGGAAGCCCATCAGTAGCGTAGTCAGTTCCAATACTTTGTAGATCAACGGGTCACGTGGGTTCAGTCCTTGTTCCGTCAATCTTTTTTCGTCAAAGCCTTCCTCGCTAAAATCCCAAATTGTTGCACCAATGCGTTTAATGCTATCTTCGGATAAGCCCATTG
>NZ_JAQBOC010000096.1 GCF_028288225.1 Mucilaginibacter sp. | reverse complement strand
CAACTACTTCATATTTTGATACGCCGATCTTCTCACCAATCTTTCCTGTTTTATCGATAATCGCATCGCCAATTTTAACACGCACGTTTTCAATATCTATTTCAAGCGCATAAAGATCTTCAATGGTAGCAGGTTTACCTTCAACAGCTATATTAGCAATCGCGTTAGCAAAAGCAACAAACTCAGCATTTTTAGCAACAAAATCTGTTTCACAATTTAACTCGATGATAACACCGCGTTTAAAATCTTCAGATGTACGTGCAATTACCACACCTTCGTTTGAATCTCTGTCCTGGCGGCTTGCAGCCACTTTAGCACCTTTTTTTCTTAAAAAATCGATAGCTGCTTCAAAATCCCCGTTAGTTTCGGTTAAAGCTTTTTTGCAATCCATCATACCGGCACCAGTTTGCTGGCGCAGTTTATTTACATCGGATGCAGATATTTGTACTGTAGACATTTCCTTGTAAGTTTAAAATGTTGTAAATGTTATAAAGGTTGTAAGGGTTGTAACTTTTACAACTTCTACAACCTTTATAACTTATAATAATTATTCTTCTGTACTCTCAGCAGATGGTGTTTCGTCAGTAACCGCAGCATCAGCTTCAACAGCTACTTTACGATTTCTTTTTCCACCTTCATTTGGAGTTCTGTCAGCAACTTCAGGAGCGTCTGCTTTAGCTTTTGCTTGTGCTGCTTCTTTTTCTGCTTCGTCTTCTTTCTCGCGTTTACGTTCTTCCAAGCCTTCTTCAATAGCTTTGATAATAATACCGGTGATCAATGAAATTGATTTGGTAGCATCGTCATTAGCAGGAATTGGGAAATCGATGTTTGAAGGGTCAGAGTTAGTATCAACCATAGCAAATGTAGGGATGTTTAACTTTAACGCTTCTGAAACCGCGATGTGCTCTTTCTTAACGTCGATCAAAAACAATGCAGCAGGTAAGCGGTTCAGATCAGCTATACCACCTAACAAAGTTTCTAATTTAATACGCTCACGCTGTATCATCAGTCTTTCTTTTTTAGAAAGATTGCTGTAGGTACCGTCTTTAGTCAACTTATCGATGTTTGACATCTTTTTGATCGACTTGCGTACGGTAGCGAAGTTAGTTAACATACCACCTAACCAACGTTCGGTTATGAAAGGCATGTTTACTGATTTTGAATATTCAGCAACGATATCTTTTGCCTGCTTTTTGGTAGCAACAAATAATACTTTACGTCCTGATTTTACAATTTGTTTTATAGCTGCAGCAGCTTCTTCAACCTTAGTTAAGGTTTTATTTAAGTCGATAATATGAATACCGTTGCGCTCCATAAAAATGTACTGAGACATTTTTGGATCCCATTTGCGGGTAAGGTGGCCAAAGTGTACACCTGCATCCAGTAATTCGTCGTATGTTGTTCTTGCCATTTTGTTGTCCTCCTTTGATTAACGTTTACTGAATTGGAATTTCTTACGTGCTTTCTTGCGTCCTGGTTTTTTACGCTCAACCATACGGTCATCACGTGTCATTAAACCTTTAGCGCGCAGTGAAGGCTTCTTATCAGCGTCAAGTTCAACAATAGCTTTTGCGATAGCTAAACGAACGGCTTCTGCCTGTCCTTTTACACCACCACCTGCAACATTAACTTTAACATCAAATAATCCGGTTGAGCCGGAAACCTCAGTTGACTGAGTAACGATGTACTGTAATGGCAATGTTGGGAAGTATTCTTTGTAATCTTTACCGTTTACGATAATTGCACCACTACCTTCACTAAGGTAAATACGTGCTACGGCTGTTTTTCTTCTGCCGGAAGTGTTAGTTGTTGGCATTTCTTTTCTACTTTAAAATTAAAAGTTAAATGGCTGTAGGGTTTTGTGCTGCATGAGGATGCTCGGCACCTGCATAAACATGCAGATTGCCAAATAAGGCGCGGCCCAAACGATTTTTAGGTAACATACCACGCACGGCTTTTTCAATTACGCGTGTTGGATGCTTTGCCATTAACTCCTTAGGAGAAATGAAACGCTGACCACCTGGGTAACCAGTGTAAGAAACATAGCGCTTGTCGCTGAATTTGTTTCCGGTCAGTTTTACCTTGTCTGCATTGATAACTATAACATTATCGCCGCAGTCTACGTTCGGGGTGAAATCAGGCTTGGTTTTTCCACGGATGATCATTGCGATCTTCGTAGACAAGCGCCCCAAAATCTCGCCTTGTGCGTCAACAACAACCCATTGTTTGTTAACGGTTTTTTTGTTGGCTGAGACAGTTTTGTAACTTAACGTATTCACTTGCTTTAAATTAAATTTATTAAACGTTTATTATACCCCGCATTTTCGGGACTGCAAAGATAGGGCTTTTTGGGATAATTGCAAGGGTTTTTTGTGATTATGATTTCACCGATTAAGGAATTGTGATTTCACTGATTTTTTTGTTGGAAAGTTGGAACGCTTTTAAGTGTGATTGCAAGGATTGGAAATTAGGATTGCACTGGTTTTTTGTTGGAAGGTTGGAATGTGCGGTATGATTTTGTAGGAGACGCAATGCTTCGCGTCTGAAGGCAGAAAGGTGAGGCGATCCTTCGCTGCAAACTGCCAACTCAAAACTGCCAACTGAATAAGGGCGTTCCCGCTGATAGAAGCGGGCGGGCCAATATAATCACCGGACAATATCACCTCTCCCGCGTAAAAACATCCCGTAACAAACGTATTTATACTCAGCACAATAGCGTACTTCCCTCTTCATAATCAGGTGGTAGCACGCTTGTTTACCCCCGTATCGCGCACTACTTTTACCGATGATAAATAAGCATAAATTATTGTACTGAACCGCAGGGCGTTCATGTAATTTTTTGATAAAAAAGAAACGGCTGGAATGCATTTACATCTACCTATGTAAAAACATGTCAGCCCCCCCGTAAGCCGAAAAGGGTGAACAGAGTAGGCAGGCAATTACAAATACTAATATTATGGCAACAAGAAAATTTTCAAAGGCTACACCTATTTATGTATCGGTGCCGCCAAAAATGACACTTGCGCAAACACACGAGGTAACTAAAGAAATTTTGGGCCTTGTAGGTTGTCCGGGATGTTATTCAGGTTTTCATTTCCAGTTTATTGATGAAACTGAAATGATAGCAGCCCGCATTGATGTTAAAGGGATAAATGTTGGCGCAAAATTTTAATTGCTTTGAATAACCTGGATGAACTCGGCGTGGGACTGATCTACTTCCAGGGGTTTGAAGATTTCCTTGCATTGCACTCGTCATTAATAGATGTTGTTGAGATTGAGCCACAAACATTCTGGTATGATAAAAATGATGAGTGCAATGTATTCAAATACAACCCCGAAGTAACAGATTTCCTAAGGACGTACAACCGGCCTAAACTGTTTCATGGGGTAGGATATCCCGTGGGTGGAACATTTTTGCCACCGCCTGAACATTTTAACACCTTACGGCAGCAAGCCGCAGAACTAAACCCCGAATGGGTAAGCGAACACCTGAGCTTTAATTTTTTTAATGAGGATGGCCGCGATGTAAATGCCGGGTTTCTGCTTCCGCCCGTACAAACTACCGAAAGTATAAAAACTGCTGTGGCTAATATTCAAAACTACCGGGACCAAATGAACCGGCCTTTTGCTTTTGAAACCGGTGTTAATTACTTGCAGCCCCGCAAAAATGAAATGCCCGATGGCTTATTTGTAAACCGCATTGCCGAAGCGGCCGATTGTCATATCCTGCTCGATCTCCACAATATTCTTACCAACCAAAGAAATGGCAGGCAAAGCGTAAAAGAGTTTTTAGAATACCTGGATTACGAACGCGTTATTGAGCTTCATGTGGCCAGTGGAATATATTATAAAGACTATTACCTTGATGCACATAGCGGGGCGTCTGACGATGAATTGATGGGAATACTTGAATATGTGGTTGGCAAGCTGCCGAATTTGAAGGCGCTGATGTTTGAAATTACACCTGATTATTTTATGAAGGTGCCGGAAGCAGAGATAAGGGAGCAATTGGTAAAAATGCGCAGGATCTGGGATAAAAAGGGAAGTCATTATAAAAGCTGGAGAGTCCCGCTTAGAGGCGGTGACCATGTTTTTGACGAAAGTATCCCGGTAAAGGAATGGGAGCATACAATTGGCAATCTTATTTTAGGCAGAAACCCGGAAAATGCACTGGCTAAAGAACTGTTGCAGGACAAAGGAATAGCCATAGTTAAAGACCTTGTTTTTAACTTCCGGGGATCGTTACTGATTTCGATGTTAAAGCTTACTACCCGTTTATTAAGACTTTCTGTTGGCGAGGAGATCTTTAATATTTATATAAACGACTTTTTCAATAGCGGCTTCCCCGAACTGCTGCCGGTTGTTTTGGCGGAGCAATTTTCGGCTTATCTCTGTTCAAGCAAGCTCAATATTCCTTACCTGGAAAAGGTAATGGAGTATGAGCTGGCATTCATCCATACAGCTATTGATAAACAAAACCGCAGTGTTGTATTTGACTTTGACCCTATGCCGGTTATGGCTGCTTTAGAAAAAGTACAGTTGCCTGCGAAGCAATTACCTGGTAAAAAGATAGCGCTACAGGTTGTATTTGAGCAACAGGGGTTGATAAATGAGCTGCCGGAGTTTGTGCCGGTGGTGCATAATTAAAAGATTTTTATCTGCATCCGGTTATTAGTAATAGCTAAGCCACCTATCATTGATAGCTTGTCAATCGCACGCCATATTTGTCGGCAATTACAAGAAATAAAGAGCAACCCCGCTAATCAAAAGCTCCCTCTTCAGGGGGCTGGGTGGCTTCTACATATTTCTGATCTATCTGCTTATTCGCCTTTGCTCCTAAACTCTTGATCTTTTCCGCCGTCCTGGTCAAATTCCCATTGCCCTCAACCAACTTATTAAATGCATTGTCATAGGCACTTTGACTTTGCTTAATATTTTTACCGATCCCTTCCATATCGCCCACAAAGCCCACAAACTTATCATACATAACGCCGCTTAACCGGGCAATTTCCAAAACGTTCCGGTTCTGCCGCTCCTGCTTCCAGATACTGGCAATAGTGCGCAAAGTAGCCAGTAAGGTCGACGGACTTACAATTACCACCCGCCTATCCCAGGCATCACTGAATAGCTCGGCATCTATTTGTACAGCAAAGCTGAATGACGATTCTATCGGCACAAAAAGCAAAACAAAATCGGGTGAGTTGATCTGATACAGGTCATGGTAATTTTTGGCCGATAACCCATTTACATGCGCGCGGATTGATTCAACATGCGCTTTTGAATGGATTTTACGCTCCTCCTCGGTTTCTGCATTTACCAAACGTTCATAAGCAATAAGGGAAACTTTTGAGTCAATAACCAGGTGTTTATCATCCGGCAGATCAATAATGGCATCCGGCTGCAAGCGCAAACCATCCAAATCAACAATACTGGCTTGTAAACGGTATTCCTGGCCTTTTACCAGGCCAGATCGCTCCAGCACCTTTTCAAGGATCACCTCGCCCCAGTTTCCCTGTTTTTTATTATCGCCTTTTAGTGCTTTTGTTAAATTCTGCGCTTCGTTGCTGATCAGTTTATTCAGGTCCATCAGCTGGGTGATTACGCCTTTAAGCGTATTGCGCTCGGCAGCTTCCATGTTGTAAACTTTCTCCACCTTTTCCTCAAAAGCCTTGATATTTTCTTTAAGCGGATTTAAAAGGATATCAAGATTGGAGCGGTTGGTTTCAATAAATTTCTGCGATTTTTCATCCAGCAGCTTATTGGCAATGTTTTGAAATTCCAGCTGAAAATCTTTCCTGATCTGGTCTACCTCAATTTTTTGCTCCTGGATCTTCTCCTGCTGCGATTTATAATAAGCCCGCGCACTTTCTAATGATTGATTAGCAGCCGCCAGTTGTGAGCGCTCATATATCAGTTCATCCAGCAGCCTGTTCTTTTCTTCTTTTAAAAGGGACGTGATACTATCTTTTTCGGCTATTAACCCAATTGAATATTGCTCCGCTTTTGCCAGTTCAATATTAAGCGACTGATTTTCATTTTTTAAGCGCAGCAATTCATCTGCATAAACTGCATTACCCGGTTTCTTTAAGAACAGCAGAACAGCAATTAAAAGAATAACTATAGAAGCAACTAAAATGTAAACACTCATTTTGATAAAAATATTAGCAAAAATAAACTAAGATTTTTAGGATAGAAGGATGATAGGATTAAAATATTTAGAAAATGGCTTTTAGAATTTTTTAACCTCTTTAT
Organism: Mucilaginibacter sp.; assembly: GCF_028288225.1. Taxonomy (GTDB): domain Bacteria; phylum Bacteroidota; class Bacteroidia; order Sphingobacteriales; family Sphingobacteriaceae; genus Mucilaginibacter. Next base: position 63,565 of record NZ_JAQBOC010000096.1, on the reverse strand, counting down.
GCAGGAGGGAATAGAAACTGGTTAATTAAATCAGGCTTTAGTTATCCCCAGCTTTCTAACCGATTTTTTATACCGGATATTTTTAAAAGCGATTTCCCCGCCTTAATAATCCTATAATCTTTGAATCCTAAAAATCTTAGTTCACTTTCTCCACCCTCAGCCCAACGTCACTTACTTCGCGCAACGGGTTATCGCGCATATTTTGTTCAACGGTAAAGGTATAGGTGCCTTTAGCCGGGAATGTATACTTAACCACAAAAGGTACCTGGTAGCTGTACAGGTTACCCGATCCTTTGCCAAGCCACTCGCCATCCTTATTGGCCAGCTTCATTTCGTAACGCTTAGTGGCAGTTTTTTTATCGGGGCCGGTTTGCGAGATCAATACAAACAGGTTCGAGTATTTATAATCGCCGGTTACCCTTAAGTTCATATAAAGGTTATAGGCTTGTTTCTCCTCATCAATTTTAACCGGGAACTTAAACCGGTTAAGGTATGTCCAGTTATGACCAGGTACCTCCATGTTCTGATCAATAACAGCGTTTTTATCGGTACAACCGGCAAACAGCAGCAGGCCTGCCGACAATGCCAAATAAAAGTAAATTAACCTTTTTTTCATTACTCTTTACCTGGCTGGTTTCCACGGTCGCGATCTCCGTTTGGATTACCGGGACGATTTTGATTATTCCTGTTTGGGCGAAAATTTTTGTTCCGGTTAGGGTTGCCGCCCTCTGGCCTGCCCTCCTGTTTGCGTGCCGGTTGCTGACCTTGCACCTGGCCGGCATTTGCTTCCGGACGAGGGGTTGAAGCGGCACCGTCGCCCTGTCCGCCGGGACGCTGGTTTTTATTCCGGTTCTTGTTTTTCTTTTTGTTCTGGTTCCTGCGTTCGTCAAGGCGGGTTAGGCTATCCTGGCCGACTACGTTTTCGTAATCCAGCGCTTTTACCGGGATGCTTTCCAGCTCAACAACTACTCCCAGGTCAGGCGGAATTACGCCGTCCTTGTTCAGTTGCTGAATTTCCTTTACGCGGGCAATAGGCAGCGGGATCCACGATTCTTCCCTTGGATAGCTAAACCACATCAGCTTTTTAAAGATATCCGTTTTTTGTAAACGGGCATCGCCTCTTTCGGTCTTTAAAACATTCACGTTATCAGGGATGTGTTTTAAAGCATCCATGTAAGTATCCAGCTCATAGTTGAGGCAGCATTTGAGCTTACCGCACTGACCGGCCAGTTTTAAAGTATTTAGCGAAAGGTTTTGATACCGCGCAGCGGATGTAGAAACAGTTTTAAAATCGGTTAACCAGGTTGAGCAGCAAAGCTCGCGCCCACATGAACCAATGCCACCTAGGCGGCTTGCCTCCTGGCGCATGCCTATCTGGCGCATCTCTATCCGGATGCGGAAGGTTTCGGCCATTTTTTTGATCAGCTCCCTGAAATCAACGCGGCCTTCGGCCGTATAATAAAAGGTGGCTTTGGTTTTATCGCCCTGGTAATCCACATCGCTTAACTTCATGCTCAGGTTAAGCTCCAGTGCAAGGGTGCGCGATTTATGCATGGTTTCCCATTCCAGGTCTTTGGCAGCTTTCCATTTATCCACATCGGCAACGGTAGCTTTGCGGTAGATCTTTTTTACAACCTCTTCCTCTTTAACGCGGCGTTTTACCATCTGCATCCGCACCAGCTCGCCGGTTATCGAAACGTGCCCCACATCATAGCCGCCCGTAGCAGCTTCAACCACTACCAGTTCGCCGGCCTCAAGGTAAATGTTATCGTTATTCAGAAAAAACTCTTTCCTCGAACCTTTAAATTTAACCTCGATAATGCCAAAAGGCTTATAATTAGTCGGCATGTCCATATGCGACAGCCAATCGTAAACATCTAATTTGCTGCAACCGTTAGTAAGGCATGAGCCATTACTTTTGCAGCCAGCGGGTGAACATCCGCCACCCGTTGAACAACTTCCACATCCCATAATTAATTCGGCATATATTGTGTCCGCTCAGCGCGGATCGTTTTAAAACTAAGTATTTTTATAATTTGTAAAGATACATCTAAAAATAAAATTTTCGGATTACCATTTCTTTCCACGTGATAATGTGCTTTTTCAAGCTCGGTAACTATAGCCTCTGCCTCGGGCACTATCATCACATTGGTCATTTTTTGTGCCGTTTCCAGCTCATGTGCCGGCAAATGCACCAGGCTGCCTGCGCCTGATAACAGCAGGCAGCACTCCCGTAAAAAGTTTATCCCGTACCGTAAAAAGTTCTTCTGATTTTCGCGCCCCAATTTTGATGCCTGATCAACAAAGCTCATTACCTCCAGGCCTTTATTGGCAAAACACAGGCGCAGCCATTGCACAAATTGTTCATGATAGCCCTTGTTGTCATATTGCAGCATGGTTAATGCCTCGGTTAAGCTGCCATTGCTTAAGTAGGCAATTTCGGTAGCGGCATCCCCGGTTTGATTATGCGGGTTTATCAAATGATCTTTTATCTCATCAAACCCTAAAGACGGAATTTTTATCAGCTGCGTACGGCTCAGTATGGTATTCAGGATCTGGTCCTGGTTTTGGGCCACCAGCAAAAACAAGGTATTCGGCTGTGGTTCTTCTATAATTTTAAGCAGGGCATTGCCCTCTTTATCCAAATATTCAGGCAGCCAAAGAATCAGAATTTTATAGGACGATTCAAATGGCTTAAAGCTCAGCTTTTTGATGATCTGGTGGCACTCGGCAATATTGATGTTTGCCTGCTTGTTTTCGGCATCCAGGTATCCGCGCCAGGTATCAAGGCTTAAATATGGGTTGGCAATAAATGCATCGCGCCATTGCTCAATGAACGATATAGCCGTGTCGTCCTTATGTTTAGCGAAGAATGGGTAAGAAAAATGCAGATCGGGGTGCATCAGTTTCTGGTACTTGCGGCATGATGAACACTCGCCGCAGGAATCATCTTCCTGTTTGTTTTCGCAGGATAAGTATTGTGCATAGGCAACCGCCAACGGCAAACTCCCTGACCCGCCCGGCCCCAAAAACAATTGCGCATGACTAACCCGGTTCTCTTTTACCGAGGTAATCAAACGCTGCTTTATAGCATCCTGTCCAACTATTTGCTTAAACTGCATTGGTGCAAAATAGGTAATAGATATGAGATTTGAGATAGGTGATGTGAGATTTTACAATTGGGGATGAGATTGGAGATGGGAGGTAGGAGAAAAAGGAGGGGCAACGAGCGGGGGCAATTTCTTACCTTAATGACCTTGCTCTTGCAACGGCACTACCTAAGTTACAAATTATACGTTTCTTCTGTCAGTTCTATTGCATTTGCAATTTCAACTGCCCATGCCCCTGCTTTCCCATTATTAAATAGCTTTTCCCAATGCAAATACCCCTCATTTATAGTTGGTTTTACAATCGATTCAACTTTACAAACACTTTTTTTAAACATCTCCAAACTGATTGGCAAGTGTTCTATTGATGTGGCTGTGATCTCCCCGGAAGCTTTTTCTATTAATTTTAACCCCTCTATTTTTATGTGAACAATGGGACCATTATTAAAATCATCTACTTTAATAATAGTAACTCTTGACCCTGCTTCAGATTTTCGACATTTATAAGACCATATTTGGCCTTCCTTTATCTCATTCATATCTAATCTCCAATAGCAATTAAATGCCTTTTACATTTTTTAATTTTTTCATGCTCTGGGAAAAAGGCTAACTAATTCTATTCAGGATACAGAGTGAGCAGGTTTACATAATCACACTTTATAAACCCAGGATTTTACCCATTATAATTGGTAATATAAAAACACCTGTCGAAAACAAAAAATACCCCAGGTACAGTTTGCCGTTATAATATTTATATTTAGCGATTAAGTTTTCATATCTCTGGTTGTAGATGATCAGCAAATAGTTCAAAACAATAAAAGGCATGAAAAAGAGTAGAGCCGGGATGAGGGTATTTAGTCCCTTAGTATTAAAAATATTTATATCAAAGAACAAAGGAATCTTCGCGTGAGTTAAAGCCCTAGTCCAAAAAAGTATTGTTAATAGATTTATCCCTTGAATTACTGATACCGGAAGAAGGGTAAATGTTTTCCAATTTCTTCTTTGCCCATTCTTTGTTTGTTCAAATACTATGGCATCAACCCAAATTTTATAATAAATATTAAACATATTATTGACGTGTTTCTTGATAAATAAATCCCCTGCTACCGCAAGCGCAATGTCATTAAGTTAAGCATTTAAATATCTGATAATCAATAATTTAACTTGTTATATTTCCTCCGCTACCACATACGTCTTCGCTTGTGGCCCGTTGCTTGGTAACCCACATTCTATGTAGCCGAATGCTGTCCTAGTCGAGCAGAATTACCTAAACACCAAAGTATAAAATTTAATTATATCATGTATATAATTTTCCATGGTATGCAGGCTATATAAATGCGAACTACAAGTGAGGCTTGCGGTAGCTGAGCAACGTTTCGCGGCTTTGCGTTTGGGTACGATGAAGCTTCCTAATGCCTTACGAGCCTCGCAATATCTTCTCCATCTTCCTCCCCTTCGCTAACTCATCCACCAACTTATCCAAATATCGAACCTGCTGCGTCAAAGGATTTCCGATTTCCTCTATACGATATCCACAGATTACTCCGGTGATGAGGGATGCATTGGGATTTAGCGAAGCCACTTGAAAAAATGTTTCAAAAGTTGCTTTTTTTTCAATTAGGTCTTTCAGTTTCTCGTTATTGAAGCCAGTTAGCCACGCTATTACCTGATGTAACTCTTCTTTTGTTCTGCCCTTCTTCTCTACTTTTGCGAGATACATAGGATAGACCGAGGCAAAGGTCATTTTTGCAATACGCTCATTGTGTATGTTGGTGGTGTTCATATCTTATAATTACGTGACTTGATCTTCATTATCCAAAAAATATACCAAAAATACCCATAAAAACATCTATGACCAAAATAACTACTAAAGGCGAAAAGGCAGTAGAATGGCTACGCCTTCTACGATAGAGTATCAAAATAAAACACAATTACACGTTTTAATTATCTGTAAGGTTTTAGCTATCTTAACGACTAAACATAAACGGCTATAGTACAGTTGTGGTAATAAATAAATTACAGCGAAATTTAATTCGTGAAATTCGTTGTAATTCGTGAAAATTAGTGCCTATTTAAATTTATGGATCATCAACTAAATCCTCATCATTGGGTCACGGCGCATGCTGATTACCTGTTTGGCTTTGCTATCACCCGCATTAATGATGAAGAGCTTGCAAAAGACCTGGTGCAGGAAACCTTTTTAGCTGCATTGGAGCGGGCCACAAATTTTGAAGGTAAAAGCTCAGAACGAACGTGGCTTACCGCTATCCTTAAAAATAAAATAATCGATGTGTACCGTAAAAAATCATCCGGATTGCAAAGCAAAATGGTGAAGGAAGCGGAAGAGGAGCAAAATGATTTTTTTGATGCAGCCAGCGGGCACTGGACCAGGGAAAGCGGCCCAAAAGAATTTGGCATTGAGGATAGAGACCAGCTGGTGAGTAAAGAGTTTGAGCAGATAATGAAAAAATGTCTGCAAAAGCTCCCGGCCTTATGGATGTCGGTATTTACCATGAAGCATATTGATGAAGAAGCTACGGAGTTTATTTGCACGGAGCTAAAGGTAACTGCAGCAAACTTTTGGGTGATCATCCATCGCGCCAAAATTAATTTGAGAGCGTGCCTTCAGCGTAACTGGATTTAAAATTTAAAACTATGAGCTATTTGAAAAGAATTGTATATAACTGTAAACAGGCTACTTTGCTGATAGAAAAAAGGTCGGCAGGCAAATTAACCTTCAGGGAAGCTTTTGAACTGCGCGTCCATTTACTGGGCTGCTCATTTTGCCGCATCTACAAAAAACAAAGCCGGATTATTAATGAAATGGTACAGCAACTTTTTCGCAGTTCCATGCAGGCAGACAGAAAGCTTGATGAAAAATTTAAGAAAGAGTTGCAGGTAAGGATTGAAGAGGAGCTGAACAAAAACTAAGTTGACACGAATTTCACGAATGGGATCGAATTAGTGCGAATTACTTTCGATTCAATTCTTGTCTTTTTCATGCAATTAGTCGCTTTTCCAATTCGTGAAATTCGAATTAATTCGTGCCATTGGTGTTCTTCTAAAAATACTTTGTAAGGTTAATTGCTTATGCCCGACTAAGGGGTAAATAACAATAAAAACTAAAAAATTACAACGTATGAAATCAATTATTTCGGGAGCGGTTTTTGCAACTGCCATTGTAGCCTGTTTATCATTAACCATCCAGGCTAAACCAGTAACTCATTTATCTTCAACCACCGTTGCTCTTGCCGATACCGGCAAAATGGACAAAATGAAAAGCGACAAGATGAAGATGGATAAAATGGAGAAGAAAAAGATGGACAAAATGTCGAAAGGCAAAATGAAAGCGGACAAAAAGATGGATAAAATGAAGAAAGATACTTCAGGCAAAATGTAAGTTTTTTGATTGGAGGGGGGCTTTCCCCCTTCTTTTTTAATATTTAATTATTGTATCCTCAGTTCCCTACCCGTCAACCCATCAAGCTCCTGCGGGTTGTGGGTTACAATTAATACAGTTGTATGTAATTTCTCAAAAACCACTTTCAGCTCAGCAATTAAAGCCGATTTATTTTCGGGGTCTAAGGCTGAAAAAGGTTCATCCATTAATAATAATTGCGGCTTAACAGCTAATGCTCTTAAAATCGCCAGGCGCTGTTGTTGTCCGCCCGAAAGGTATTCGGGTTTGTGGGTAGCAAATGGCTCCAATTTACCAATGACTAATAAGCGGGTTATCCACGCGCTGTCAGCTGTTGCATATTCCAGGTGCTGTAAAACGGTCATGTTGGGGAACAATGCATAATCCTGGAAAACAAATCCCGCCATCCGTTTTTGCGGCGACAGGTTTATTTTTAGTTCGGTATCCAGCCAGGTTGTACCATCAACTTTAATTTTTCCTTTTTCGGGTTCAGTAAACCCGGCTATGGTTTTTAAAAAAGTTGTTTTACCGGCACCTGACGGACCATAAATTTTAGTAATACTGCCCGCAGGAAATTGCTCTTTTAGCCGCAATATCTGCTGCCCTTTATAAGCCTTTAGCTTTTTCTCTATCTCAATGCTGATCATTCCAAAGGGCTTTTTAACTGGTATTTATTGAAGATGAACACGGCTATCACCAAAACAAATGTAATAGCAAACAGGATGAGTGAATATACATTGGCGGCATGGTAATCCATCTGCTCAACAGCATCATATACTGCTATGGAAGCTACACGGGTAACGCCGGGGATATTGCCGCCTATCATTAATACTACCCCAAACTCGCCAAGGGTATGGGCAAAAGTCAGCACAATAGCTGTTAATAACGATGGCTTTATATTTGGCAAAAGCACATTTATAAATGTTTGCCACCTGCTTTTACCCAATGAATATGATGCTTGCGATAAGGAAACAGGTAATTGCTGCAAAGCAGATTTTATGGGCCCTATCATAAAAGGCATGCTGTAAATAACAGATGCCAGCACCAGTCCTTTAAATGAAAACACAAACTGCACATCAAAAGTATGCTGCAGCCATTTGCCTATACCATGCTGCGGACTAAATGCCAGCAGCAAATAAAATCCCAGCACTGATGGCGGCAAAACCAGCGGCATGGTAATAATAGCTTCCAGCGCTATCTTAAAAAATGATCGGCCCCTGGAAAGCCACCACGCAACAGGCAAGCCGATAATCAACAGCAGCAGTGTTGTTATGCCTGCTAATTTTAGCGTGAGATATATGGGGGTTAGATCCATTTAAATTCTATTAGTATCAATATGATTTTTCGACATCCCACACCCTTTGGAAAAATTTTATGTTTACAGAATCAGGCATTCTTAAAACCCCATTGCATGAATGTGGGGGCTTAACATGCAGGATCCGCTCTAATGCATACATTTTTTCTGTATATAAAGTAAACCCTTTAAAATGTAATGAGGAACTAGCAGATGGGTTTGCTGCAGCATTTAAAAGCAGTGGAACGTACTTTTTATTTCCTGACATTCCGGCGCTATACGTTCCCTCAAAAACATCATCTAAGCTTTTGCTCTTAAGTTTGCGGCGGATTTCCTGTTCATTATTATCAGCACACGAGGTAATTGTCAAAAGCAAAGAAAATAGGACAAACCAATAATTTTTTATTTCTGGCCGCATAGCGATGGGTTTAAAACTCATTGCTATGCGGAATCCCGCTGACTGTATCCCCGCAGCCCGCCACAGGACTGGGAATTGGGTAACCAATGGAAGAACACACCCCTGCACCCCTCTCAAGAGGGGAATCGCACGGCCCCATGCTTTTTCACTATTGCACTTTGTACCCATACTTCTCAAAAATAGCTTTAGCTTCCGGGCTTAAAATGTATTGGTAAAACTTCCCGGCAGCGGGGTTGGCGGCCCCGTGTTTTAATATCATCATTCCCTGTTCAATTGGCGAATATTGTTTTGGGTCGATAATTTTCCAGTACAGGGGGATTTTATTTGCAGGGTCCACAACCAGCGCCTGTGTTGTAAAACCAACTTCAACCACCCCTGTAGTGATGTAGGTATTTATCTGCGAAATGCTTTCGCCATGAACAATTTTTGATCTGATATTGTCCAAAATTCCTTTATGCTTCAACACCTCTTCGGCGGCTTTGCCATAAGGCGCAATTGCCGGATTGGCAATTGCTATTTTTTTTACTCTTTCTGTCAACAGCAACCGTTCCCAGTTCTCAAAGCCTACATTTTGGTTACTGCAGATAATTAAGCTCCCCTGTGCATATACCACTGGTTCTTTGGTGCTGAACCCTTCTTTAAAAAGCAGCCCGGGGAAGGTCATATCGGCAGATAAAAACACATCGTAAGGCGCACCATTTTTCACCTGATTGGTAAGATTGCCCGATGAGCCTACTATTGGCTCAATCATTATACCTGTCTTATTTTTAAAATCGCTTTGCAATACTTTTATAACCGCCTGCAGGTTTGCTGATACCGCCACTTTTATATTTTGTGCAAATGCAGGCGATGTTAGAAACAGGCATGCCGCTAATAAAATTTTTATCCGTTTCATCATATTGGTATTAAATTGTTTGCCTTGTATTTACTTTTTTATCAAAACAGCTAATACAGCGTTAATATACGTTGTTATTAAAGCGTATCAAAAATATCGACAAGTTTTAAAGAAAAAAATCTTAGTCAAATGTATGTAATTGATAATGGTTAATAACACTATATTAGCATTATCCGGCTATTAAAAAACTAAAATTTACCTGAAGTTTAGCCGCTTATTTAACATATTAACCATTATAACAACAGGCATCTGCCTTTATTCCATGAAAAAAAACATTCGTCAATTTGCTTTTGTTTTGCTTGCAGCGGTCGCTTTTTTTGCTGTTTTCGACTGCAGTAAAAAAGCTGCTAATCCGCTGCCACAGTCTGATCCGGTAACGCCGGTAACACCACCGGTAATTGTAAAAACGGATGTGGCCATGTGGCTAACAAAGGCTGATCAATCTGCATTGTTAGCTAAGCAAAACATCGCGTTAAATTTTAGCGCCGCTACCAATTCAAACACAAGCATAAATGTTGATACTGTAACAACCTACCAAACTATTGATGGCTTTGGTTATTGCTTAACGGGCGGCAGCGCAAGTGTAATAAACAGCTTGCCGCCGGATAAAAAGAGTGCCTTATTAAAGGAATTATTTTTAACAGATAGCGCTCATATTGGCATCAGCTACCTCCGCATCTCGATTGGGGCCTCGGATATGAGCGCCACTGACTTTACTTATGATGACCTGGTTACCGGGACGGATGAGAGCCTCAGCCAATTCAACATCGACAAAGAAAAAACAGACCTTATTCCGGTTTTAAAAAGTATCCTGGCTTTAAATCCGGCTATTAGGATCCTGGCTTGTCCGTGGACGGCCCCGGTATGGATGAAGATAAACACCATCGGAAACAACGGATTTACAGGCGGCAGCCTCAACCCTGCTTATTATGATGCCTACGCCAAATACTTTGTTAAATACATCCAGGCAATGAAGGCCGAAGGGATCACTATTGATGCTGTTACCCCTCAAAACGAGCCATTAAACCCAAACAACAACCCGGCAATGGTGATGCAGGCAAATGAGGAGGCCAATTTTATAAAAAACAACCTGGGTCCGCAGTTTAAAGCCGCCAGCTTGGCTACTAAAATAATTGTGTATGATCATAACACCGACCGTACCGACTATCCTTTAGCCGTACTTGCTGATGCTGCAGCCAGCGCTTATGTTGATGGCTCGGCCTTCCATTTGTATGCCGGCAATATCAATGGGCTTACCACTGTGCATACGGCATATCCCGGTAAAAACATTTATTTTACTGAGCAATATACACCCTCAACGGGCGCCTTCGCGGGCGATCTCTCCTGGCATGTTACCAATCTGATTATTGGCGCCACCAGGAACTGGAGCAGGAACGTACTTGAATGGAATATGGCCACCGATGCATCATACGGGCCGCACACCAATGGCGGTTGCTCCACCTGCCAGGGGGCAATAACCATCAGCGGATCAAGCATATCGCGCAATGTTTCTTATTACATTATTGCCCATGCTTCAAAATTTGTGCGGCCGGGTGCAGTAAGGATAGCATCGTCTAATTTGACGACATTACCAAACGTTGCCTTTAAAAATACGGATGGATCAAAGGTGCTGATCGTACAAAACACAACAAGCAATAATTTAACCTTCAATATATCTTTTAACCAAAAAATAGTTACCAGTACATTACCGGGCGGCGCAGCCTCAACTTATGTGTGGTAATAATCAGTTTATTTAAATCATATCCATTATTATGAAAAGAACAGTTTTAATTGCATTGCTTTTAATACTTATTATCCCCGTTGGCCTTAAAGCGCAAACCCGCAAATTCATCACCGTTAAAGGAAAAGAGGTCGTCGGCATAAATAATAAACCTTTTTTAATGCGGGGGACAAACCTTGGCAACTGGCTGGTGCCCGAGGGTTACATGTTTAAATTTAAAAACATTAGCTCGCCAAAACTGATCAATGAGGCGCTGGCGGAAATATTGGGTCCTGAAGATGTAAAAGCCTTCTGGCAGAAATACCAGGACACCTACATCACCGCTGCCGATATTCACTTTTTAAAAGCATCGGGGATGAACTCTATCCGGATCCCGTTTAATTACCGCCTTTTTACTGCCGAAAGCTATATGGGCCAAAATAATCCAAACCGGGGCTTTGAATTGCTCGACAGGGTGATAGGCTGGTGCAAAAAAGAAGGTTTATTTGTTATTTTAGATATGCACGCCGCACCAGGCGGACAAACAGGCGATAATATTGATGATGGCTACGGATATCCGTTTTTATTTAAGAGCAAGGCCAGTCAGCAGTTAACTATAAATGTTTGGCACCGGATTGCTGCGCATTATGCAAATGAAACAACCGTAATGGGGTATGACCTGCTGAACGAACCTATTGCCACTTATTTTAAGGCCGAAGAGTTTAATCAATACCTGGAACCGCTGTATAAAGAGATCACTAAATCTATCCGGATGGTTGACAAGAACCATATTTTGTTTTTAGGAGGAGCACAATGGGACAGTAATTTTAAAGTATTCGGTAAGCCGTTTGACTCAAAGCTGGTTTACCAGTTTCATAAATACTGGACAGAGCCAACGCAAAAAGTTATCCAGGATTATGTTGATTTCAGGGATAAATATAATGTGCCTATCTATTGCGGCGAAACCGGTGAAAATAAAGATGAATGGGTAAAAACATTTAAAGACCTGCTCGAAAAAAACAACATAGGCTGGCATTACTGGCCCTACAAAAAGCTTGACAATACCGCTGGTATTATCACCTTTGATATGCCAGCCGGGTATGATAAAGTAATTGAGTATACCGAAAAACCCCGGTCAACTTTTGAAGAGATCCGCAAGGCCGCACCCGAAGACCGCGATCAACTAATAAAGGCATTATATGCATTTTTAAATAACAGCAAGTTTGAAAATTGCAAGCCAAATAAAGGATATATAGAGGCGTTGGGGTTTAAGGTGCCTTGAGGGAGGAAGGTAAAAGCTGAAAGCAGAAAGCGAAAAGCAGAAGGCTGAAAGCAAAAAGCTGAAGCAGAAAGTAATTAAGCTTTGGTCTTTTCGCTTTCAGCTTTTGGCTCTCTCCCTATAATTAATTGTAAAATTCACCCTTAATAGGATTAAGAAAAGAAATATACTATCATTGCTTACCCGGAACCAATCCGGTATAAACCTTTTGTCAAATAATACGTAAAGCTTATAAAAACCTTTAGGCATTATTATCTACTTGTGCGCATGAATAAATTTTTACCGAAATTTTTTATATCTGCCGTTTTGTTGCTGCTCTTTGCTGTAATTGCGGCTAAAGCACAGGTTGCCGTTAACATCCGCGATAAATTAAAACAGCAAATTTTCAGGTTCAATGAAATTGATTATTTTGAAGATATACCCGGCAGGCTTACCATAGCTCAAATAAAGAGTGATGTTTTTGCCGGTAAATTTAAGGTTAACAAACAGGCCACCCCAATAACCGCCGATCCAGGCACAGCGTATTGGTACCGGGTTAAAATAAATCACAACCCAAAATCCCGTAACAACTGGATCCTTGAATTTTTTGACCAAACAATTGACAGCATTACGGTTTACTCGCCCGATAAAAATAATAATTATGCCCCCACTTTACTTGGCAGCAGCCGGCCATTTTCGGCCCGGCTTTACCAGCACAAAAACTTCAGTTTAAATCTTAATAACAGCCTAACCGGCAGGTACGTGTATTATATCCGCATAAAATCGCATCAGCCGGTAAATGTTATTATCGTACTGCGATCTGTAAACTGGTTTATAAGCTACGCGCTTGAAGAGTACTTTTTCTTTGGGATCTTTTATGGGATGATATTGGTATTTGGCTTGTACAATCTCATGATGTTCATCGCCATGCGGCAAAGGCAATACCTGTATTACATTGCTTACAATCTTAGCATAGGCCTTTATGAAATGTGTGCCGATGGGATTGCCTACCAGTATATATGGCCCGGTTCGCCTATGTGGAACCATAATGCGTATGGGATAGCCTTGTTTTCGGCCAGTATATTTTCAGTGCTGTTTGCTCAAAGCCTGTTAAATTTAAAAGTTAATGCCCCGCGCTTAAACAAATTAGTATGGTGGGTTATAGGTTTACGGTCGTTGTTTTTTGTGCTTTGTTTAACCGTTAATCAAAACTGGTTCAGCTATAAAATAATTGAGATAGTGCCTTTGTCGCTGGCTTTTTTTTCAGGCTGTTACGTTTTAATAAAGGGATACAGGGCCGCCCGCTTTTTTGTTATCGGTTATTTGTTTTTGCTAAGCGGTTTTGTTGTAAAGGCATTAATAGCTTTAAATTTATGGTGGCTGCCCGTTACCGCGGCCAATTACTACAGCTTAAGCTTTTGTTTTATTATGGAAATGGTATTTATTTCATTTGCCATAGGCGATAAAGTGCGGCTGCTAAAAAAACAGGAAGGGCTGGCGCAGCTGCATATTATAAGGCAGCTGAAATTAAATGAAGAGTTAAAGGACGCGCTAAATAAAAACTTAGAGACACAGGTACAGGAGCGTACTAAAGAGCTTGTTGAAAAATCGGCGTTAATAGAGCAGCAGAACGAAGAGCTAACGTCCGTTAATGAATTGCTAACGCAGCAGTCGGAAGAAATTTCAAGAATGAATGTGCTGCTGGAGCAGGATAACACCATTTTGCACCAGGATATTGAAAAGATCAGCCATAACAGGGTGATGTCAACCGAGGTTGATTTTGAAGAGTTCAGCAAGATCTATCCGGATAGGGAAACCTGTTTCAAATTCCTTTCAGACCTGAAATGGGAAAAGGGATACAGCTGCCGTAAATGCAGCAATATCCATTACGGGCACGGGCATTTACCCTACAGCCGCAGGTGCTCCAAATGCGGGTATGAAGAATCGGTTATTGCCTATACCATATTGCAAAATACGCGCATCCCCATAAACAAAGCTTTTTACATGATCTTTTTAATGTATTCAACCAAGGGGAAGATCTCATCGCATAAACTGTCCGAGATCCTGTCGATCCGCCAAAGCACCTGCTGGGCCTACAGCTCACGCATAAAAAAAGTGATGGAAAGTAAAAAGAAAGAGATAAAAAATGCCGGGGATAAGGGTTGGAGTAAGTTGGTGGTTGAATAGTGATTAGAGGTTAGAGACCAGAAATTAGGGAGAAAAAGAGGAGGGGGATCAGAGTAAAATGCAATTCCTGCCTTGTTTTCTCATTATATTTTTGTTAGTTTTGGTTAATAACCTGTAACCTTATTCACAACATATGAGCTTTAAACAAAATCTTGAAAAGGTTGGTACACACCCTGATATTATTATCATAATTACCGACCAGCAACGCGCCACACAACATTTTCCACCGGGATGGGAAGAAGAAAACCTTCCAAATCTTACTTTTCTGAAAAAAAACGGCTTTAGTTTCGACAGGGCTTTTTGTAACACCTGTATGTGTTCGCCCAGCAGGGCAACACTACTTACCGGCACTTACCCGGCGCAACATGGCGTTACGCAAACGCTTACTTCTTCAGGCAATTATTCGCCGGCGGAGGGTGAGCTGATTAATACCATGCCCAACATTATGAACATGCTGCAGGGCGAGGGCTACGATGTGCAATACCGTGGTAAATGGCATTTAAGCAAAGGCGTAACAACCTATGCCTCACTCGTAGCAGCGGATGTGGCCCTGTATGGCGCTATGGGCTGGGCTCCGCCCGATTCCGGCGAGGATACGAACCCGCTGAACTTTGGCGGAGGTTATGCCAACCATGATGCCCGTTACGTAAAAGAAGCAATAGACTACCTGCAAACGGTAAAAGCCAGGCGGGCGAATAACGATATGACGCCCTATTGCATCATCTTGTCGCTGGTAAACCCGCACGACCTGCTGGCTTATCCGAAAACTGCCGGTAGCTATGGTTACGATGAAAAAAATTGGGCGGGGCGGCAAATAGGCCTTCCATCAAGCATCGATGAAGATTTGCTGAAAAATAAAAAGCCGGTGGCGCAGTTTGACGTGCTGCAGGTACAAAAGGCGGGACTGGGCAATTTAAAAGATGAAAAGGACCAGCTTAATTACCTTAATTTTTATGGATACCTGCTCTCAAAGATCGATACGGAGATCAGCTACTTTACAAATGAGCTATACAAGCCCGGCCATGATGGAAAGCGGCTTGCAGATACCGCTATTGTGATCCAGACGTCAGATCACGGTGAGATGGGGCTTACGCATGGCGGATTGCGTCAAAAAATGTTTAACGCTTATGAGGAGACTATCCGCATTCCCATGGTAATCTCAAACCCCATATTGTTTAAAGACGAACAAAGGCCCCAAAACTCTATGCACCTGGCTACGCTTGTAGATGTATTGCCAACCATTGCCGAAATTGCGAATGTAAGGAAAGTCCCTTCCGGGCTGCGTGGTGTAAGCTTGTTACCTATTGTAAAAGATGGCACGTCAGTTCAGGATAGCATCCTGTTTGCATTTGACGATACAAAAGCCGGCCTTAATAACAAGCCATCAATGGTAAATGCTGCTAACCGCGTACGCACCGTCAGAACGGCTGAATGGAAGTACAGTTATTATTTCGATGCTATGGGGGCATATGCAAACCAATATGAGCTTTATAATCTTATTGATGATCCGGATGAAATGACCAACCTTGCCTATGACCCACATCACCAGCAAAAACGCGAAGAATTAGAACAGCAGTTAAAAGAGCTGGAAAGGTCAAAGCTGTTGGTGCGTTCGTAGGAGTCCGAAAGTCGGGAAAGTCAATAAAGACCGAAAGAAAAAATTTGCCATGAGAAACTTGCAGCATCTTTCGGACTTTACTGACTTCCGGACTTTCCCGACTTCCTCTAAACTTAACTGTGAGGCAAGCGTATCACCGTTATCACTCCAAAATATAAAAACCTGCCCTGTTGTGTTCCAAAGCCCTTTTTGTACAAAATACACTTTGTGTTTAAAGCGTATTGGTTAATTTACAACTGTCTATTAATCAGTTATTTATGTTAAAATATATTTGGAAATTAAATATTAATTAACATAGATTTGTGATACCAATATAAACTATACTTCTTCCGGTGTGTGCCAAAAATAATTAAAATGCCGTTTAGCCTTTGGCTAACTTGCTGGCTATTTTTTTAAGCACAGGTTAATTACTGCGGCTCATTTTCAATGCGGTGATAGTTTTGTTGGTTATATTTTTTGCATGTTTTTAAACCAATCAATTAACTATAACCAATTTTTATGAAAACAAGTTACTATTTAAAGTTACCTGCGGCATTAATCATGCTGACGGCATTGCTGTTTTATTCGTGCAAAAAAGATCTTTCAAAAACGGCACCCGACATGGCCGGCACCACAAACGGCACAGTTGCACGGGCTGCTAACGAAACCGTAAGTGTTTGGATGACCACTTCTGATCAATCAAAGCTGTTAGCCCAGCAGGCCAGCATTAACTTTGCCGCTGATGCCGGTACAAATCCAACAACAGTTACCGTTGATGAAAACACAACCTACCAGGGTATTGACGGCTTTGGTTTTACTTTAACCGGCGGAAGCGCAGGCCTGCTTAATGGCCTCGGCGGTAACCAGGCCAGCGTACTTGGCGAACTGTTTGGCACCGGCAGCGGTCAGATAGGAATCAGCTATTTACGCATCAGTATTGGGGCTTCCGACCTAAGCTCCAGCGATTTTACTTACGACCAGGTTGCCGGCGATGTTAATATGAACAGTTTCAGCATCAGCCAGGAGAATTTGGATATGATTCCCATCCTGAAAAAGATCATCGCCATAAACCCTTCTATAAAAATTATTGCCACGCCGTGGACCGCCCCCACCTGGATGAAAATTAACACAACCGGCAACAATGGCTATACAGGCGGCAGCTTAAATACAACCTATTACGATGCCTACGCCCGGTATTTTGTTAAATACCTGCAGGCAATGCAGGCACAGGGAATCACTATTGATGCCATTACCCCTCAAAACGAGCCACTTAACCCTTACAATAATCCAAGTATGGTTATGCAGCCAAATGAGGAAGCTAACTTTATTAAAAACAACCTTGGTCCGCAGATCCGTGGGGCAGGTTTTGCGACTAAGATAATTGCTTACGACCACAATACCGACCGGATAGATTACCCTGAAACCGTATTGGCCGATGCCGGAGCAAACCCATATGTTGATGGTTCAGCCTTCCATTTGTATGCCGGCACTATAAGTTCATTAACAGATGTGCATAATGCCTATCCAAACAAAAATGTATATTTCACGGAGCAATGGGTAGGCGCACCAAGCAATTTTGGCGGCGATCTTTCATGGCATGTTAATAACCTGATCATTGGCGCTACCCGCAACTGGAGCCGCAATGTACTTGAATGGAACCTGGCTGCCGATCCTAATTATAATCCGCATACTGCCGGGGGCTGCAGCACCTGCTTAGGTGGTATAACCGTTAGTGGCACCTCAATAACCCGCAATGTCGGCTATTATATTGTTGGTCATGCCTCAAAATTTGTAAGGCCGGGTGCAGTGCGGATCTCATCGAATATTGCAGGCAGTATCCAGAACGTTGCCTTTAAAAATTCGGATGGCACAAAGGTATTGGTTGCCTTAAACAGCGGTACATCAAGCGCATCGTTCAAAGTAAAATGGGGAGCCGAATCATTTACTTATACTTTGGCTGCGGGCGCTGTTGCTACCTTTAAATGGGCCGGCACACAATCAAGCGGTACCGGCGGCGCGCCTATTGGCCAAACTATTACATTAAAAGGGTTCAACAATTTATATGTAAGCGGCGAAAACGGCACCATGGCTATGACTTGTACCCGCGCCACGGCCGGCACATGGGAACAGTTTTTAGTTGTTGATGCAGGCGCTGGCAAAATTGCTTTGCAAAGCATGGGTAAATATGTGTCCAGCGAAAACGGCACCATGGCTATTACCTGTAACCGGGCAAGCGTTGGCGGCTGGGAAACATTTACCTGGGGCGTAAATGCCGACGGTACCATTACCCTAAAGGGTAGCAACAATGATTTTATTTCGAGCGAGAACGGCACACAGGCCATGACCTGTACCCGAACCACTGCTTCGGGATGGGAATCATTTAAAGTAAACCAGTAAGAAAGAAGAAAGAAGCAAGAGTCAGGAATCAAGAGAAAAAGGTATACGTCTTTTCCTGGCTCTTGATTCTTGATCTCTTGGCTCTCTTCCTCCTGACTTCCTGATTCTTGAATCTTAATTCTTCAAATTATACTAAACCAATTCATTATGAAAAAAACAATTTTAACTTTTTTAACCCGCACCGGCATGGTACTGGCGCTGGTAAGCATGATCGTTTCCTGTAAAAAGGATAGCAACAATCAATCAAAAACGCAACCCACGGATGTTTCAAAAACTACCGAAGCCCGGGCCGTTACCTGGCAGCTGTTATGGTCGGATGAGTTTAACGGAACAGGCGTTGACGGGTCCAAGTGGAACCTTGACAATGGTAACCCTAACGTTAACAACGAAAAGGAATATTACCAATCGGCAAACGCTACCGTAACAGGCGGCAACCTGGTGATCACTGCTAAAAATCAGAGTGTTGGCGGGCAGCCTTTTACTTCAGCCAAGCTTAATAGCTCGGGCAAGTTCTCGGTAACCTATGGAAGGATTGAGGCGCGGATCAAGCTGCCTGCTTTCCAGGGAAGCTGGCCCGCGTTTTGGATGCTGGGCAACAATATAGGCACGGTTGGATGGCCCAGCTGCGGCGAAATTGATATTATGGAACAGGTAAATACCAATAACACCATATTAGGCACCATGCACTGGAATGGCGGCAGCGGCCATGTTCAATACGGCAGCAGCACTTCAGCAACGGCTACTGATTATCATGTTTACGCTGTTGAGTGGGACAATAGCAGTATAAGATGGTATGTTGACAATACCTTATACGTAACCGGCAACATAGCAGGTAATATTAACAATACCGGCGCATTCCAACTGCCATTTTACATTATACTTAACCTGGCTGTAGGCGGTGATCTGCCCGGGCAAACAATTAATACAGGAGCCCTGCCTGCCAGCATGTTAGTTGATTATGTGCGTGTTTACAAAGCATCTACTACCAGTGCCCCCCCAATTGGGCAAACCATTACCTTAAAAGGATTTAACAACCAATATGTGAGCGGCGAAAATGGCACACAGGCTATGAACTGTAACCGCCCAACCGCAAGCGCATGGGAGCAATTTTTAGTGGTTGACGCAGGCGGTGGTAAAGTAGCGCTGAAAAGCATGGGTAAATATGTATCAAGCGAAAACGGTACACAGGCTATTACCTGTAACCGCGCCAGCTTTGGCGCCTGGGAAACATTTACCTGGGGCACTAATGCCGATGGAACCATAACCCTGCAGGGCAGCAACGGCAAGTTTGTTTCATCAGAGAATGGCACACAACCGATGACCTGTACGCGCGCTACAGCTTCGGGCTGGGAAGCATTTAAAGTGAACCAATAAGAAAGAAGCAAGAAATCAAGAGTCAGGAATCAAGACAGGGGCAGAGAAAGAAGCAAGAGGTCAAGAGTCAGGAATCAAGACAGGGGGGCAGGTATAGGTCTTCGTTTTTTTCCTTACTCTTGACTCTTACCCTCTTGATTCTTGATTTCTTCCTTACTCTTATCCTTCTGACTCTAATCTTTTCCTATCTTAGTGAACCATTATACTACCTATGAGCAAAAGATCTATTCATAACATTACAAGCGCTGGCATGATGCTAATGCTTGTAATGTTTGCTTTATCATGCAAAAAGGATACGACACAAACCAATAAGATCACTGTTGTACCACCTGATGTAAAGCCCGTAACCCCGGTAACGTATAGCCTGGTATGGGCTGACGAGTTTAGCGGAACCACTATTGACCCGGCAAGCTGGAACATGGAAACCGGCAGCCTGGGTGTAAACAACGAAAAAGAATACTACCAGGCAGCAAATGCAGCCATTGAAGATGGCAACCTGGTTATTACTGCAAAAAAAGAAACCGTTGGCGGCTTTCCCTATACTTCCGCAAGGATGAATACCCTTAATAAGATCTCGGCTCAATACGGGCGCATTGAGGCAAAGATAAAGCTACCGCTTGGTGCAGGCTTATGGCCGGCCTTTTGGATGCTGGGTTCAAACATCGGTACGGTTAACTGGCCCAATTGCGGGGAGATTGATATAATGGAACATGTTAATGACAATAATACTTTTTATGGCACCATGCACTGGAATGGCGGCGGCGGGCATGTTCAATACGGCGAGCAAACTACCATATTAACCCCTGCAGATTACCATGTGTATGCTGTTGAGTGGGATGATAACGAGATAAGGTGGTATGTTGATGATAAGCTGTTTGTAACCGGCAACATTGCTGCAAATATTAATAATACAGGTGCTTTTCATTTGCCTTTTTTTATTCTTTTAAACCTGGCAGTCGCCGGTGATTTCCCCGGACAAACGGTTGATGACAGCAAGATGCCTGCAAAAATGTATGTAGATTATGTGCGGGTATACAAAGCGGATTAATAGCTTTCCTTCCATATCAAAACAATTTTATAATTGAAAAGGCTCATAAAATTTTATTTCGGTGTTTTTATTATCCTGTGTAGTATTCATACTGTGTATGGGCAGCATCTTGAAAAAAAACTGCAGCTATCCTTGTCAACAGGGCATCAGCAGGAAGATTTTCATTGGGATATTGCCGGGAATATTAACGGGCAGAGCCCGAATGTGTTTTCGGAACTTAAGTGGACCAAGGTTAGCGGCAACAATTATTCGGCAGCTATGCAATGGAATTTCTGGCGCAGGTTCTCGCTTTTAGCAGAGTATAACCGGGTTAATGTAAAGTCGGGCAATGTGAGCGATATGGATTATGCCGGCGATAACCGGACACAACCCACCTACCAGCAAAGTTTTAGTGATAATAAAGGATCGACGTCTGCATGGGATGCCGGGGCGGGCTATGTTATTTTTAATAACAGCCTGTTTAGCCTCATCCCTTATATTGGCTATGGCGCCAGCACACAATCTCTTTATATTGTAGACCTTACCGGGCAGTTCCCCGCTTTGAACAGCAGCTACGATACCCGCTGGAAGGGCCCATTTATAAAGGTAACTTCATCCATAAAAATCTGGCATGCATTAAAACTGGCTGCTGATGTTACCTATAACCAGGTAACCTACAGCGCACAAGGCAACTGGAATTTGATCAATGAGTTTCAGCACCCGGTAAGCTATAGCCACGCGGCAAAGGGCTATGGCATAAATGCCGGGGCGACGTTAGTTTACAACATCACTGCCAATATTGGTTTAAGCTTTGGATATGGATATTACAACCGGGAAACCGGTAATGGTACTGATCTGCTTTACCTTTCATCAGGCCAGGTTGATAAAACACAGTTGAACGGGGTGGTGAGGAATGGGCATAGGATAGTTGGGGGAGTGGTTTTGGCGTTTTGAACAGAAGCCATCATCGCAACGCTATTGACCTTGATGAAGCGGTAACGAAACCTTGCAGGCTATTAATAAGGTTGAATAAGTTTCGTATATTTGTTATATCAAGCTAATTTGGTAAAGATGGAAACTATTTTGCTTCAGATTAATAACGCTAAAGCCTACAAGCTCATAGAAGATCTTGAAGCCTTGCATATTGTTAAAGTGCTTAAAAAAAGCACAGCGCCAAAGGAAAAATTGTCTGCAAGATTTGCTGGTTCGCTTAATCTTTCTGACGAAGAGTATAATAATTTTCAGGATTCTTTAACCCAAAGCAGAAACGAGTGGGAAAGGGATATTTAATAGATTCTAATATGATTATTGGCATTACCCTAATCAATACTCAATCACCACATCGTCCGTCAAAGCATGCCCCGTACAGGTAAGAACCCAACCTGCGGCAAGATCAGCATCTGTTAATACATCATTTTTTACCATCTCTATCTTTCCGCTTTTGCACATGGCTGCGCATGTTGAGCAGTCGCCGACGCGGCAGCTGTAGGGCAGCTGGACGTTATTTTGCAAGGCGGCTTGTAAAATGGATTGATTTTCGCCGACCACAAGGTCGTGCATTTCATTTTTAAAGTGAATGCGGATGTTACGGGGAGGATAGCTTTTTTCAGTTGCTGTTACCGGGATGGTTTCGAGTACAAAATTTTCCTTACGGATCTGACCTGGCTCAAGCCTCATGTAAAGCAGGGTAAGCCTTATCATGCGCATATAGGTAAATGGGCCGCAGGTATAAATTTCAGCTTTGGCCAGGTCATACTTTACTTCGTTACGTACTAATCTTTCAACCACCAGGTTGTTTAGCCTGTTGGCTTCACTGCTTAATTGATGGATGATCTTAAACCTGCCGGGATGCTTTTGTGCTAACGCATTCAACTCATCCTTAAATAAAATTGAACGCTCGTTCAGGTTGCTATAAATAAGTATCAGTCTGCTATTACCCTTGCGGCCCAATACATATTTTAACTGCGAAAATATGGGAACAATCCCGCTGCCTGCTCCAAACAGCAAAATATCCTTTTCGTCTTCAAAATGGGTTATGATAAACCTGCCGGCTGGCTCAACAGCATTTAAAATATCGCCCGGTTTTACTTTGGTGAGCATAAAACGGGAGATCTCGCCATTGGCTATCCGCTTTACAGTAATAGAAAGCAGTCCCTCATCAGGCGATGAGCTTAAGGAGTATGACCGCCTGATCTCTTCATCATGATGGGTAAATACCAGCGTAATAAACTGTCCGGCTTTATAGCTGATCCTTTTGCCGGAGATCTCTTTCAAAAAGAAAGTAGCCGTATCCGGCAGCTCCCACTTTATGGCTTCGACTTTTAACTGAAGCATATGGGTTAAGCCTTTAAAACAATTTTACCAAACTGCGATGAGCTTTCCATTTTGCTTATTGCTTCTGCGGCATTAGCTAATGAATATACATCATCAACAACAGGCACTAACAGATGTTCATTTAAAAAATCAACCATAGCTTTAAAATCTTGCGGACTGCCCATCATGGTGCCTATTATCTGAAGCTGCCGCCAAAAGATCTTGCGGCCATTTAACGGCGGGATGTTGCCGGCTGTGCCGCCAAAAATCACAATGCGCCCGCCAGGATTGCAAAGATCGGGCAGTTTGGCAAAGCCATCGCCCAGTGCGCTGTCTATAATTATATCAAAGCCGCCCGCAAGATGATGCAGCTGTTCAGCCCAATCCTGTGCTTTGTAATTTACCCCAGCCGATGCGCCGAGTTGTTTGGCGCGATCAATTTTTTCGCCCGAGCTTGATGTTACAAATACCTGGCAACCCGCGGCAAGGGCAAACTGCAATGCAAAGGCCCCGGTGCCACCGCCCACGCCCGTTATTAATACTTTATCGCCTTTTTTGGCTCTGCCCTTTGTAAACAATGCCCTGTAAACTGTTAAGCCCGCCAGCGGAACTGCGGCGGCCTGCTCCCAGCTTAAATGCGCTGGTTTGGCATGCAAATGCTGCGCCTGTACCTTAACATATTCGGCAAAAGTGCCATCGGCAGGCAGGCCTAAAATCTTAAAATCGTCTGATTGAAAGTTTTGATCATCTCCCCAGCCATAGCCTGGATTGATAATTACTTCCTTACCGATCAAATGTTTATCGCTCTCGCTGCCCACTTCTGCAACTATGCCTGCGCCATCAGAACCGGGGATTATAGGATATTTAATGCCGGCATATTTGCCAACGGTTATCCAGTAGTCGCGGCGATTTAATGCTGCGGCTTTTATTTTTACGAGCACCTCGCCGGGAGCAAGAGCTGGCTTATCAACTTCTTTAAATATAAGCGGTTTATCTGCCGCTTCGAGGACTATTGCTTTCATAGTAATTTACTAACTTATGTCATTGCGAGCGCAGCGTGGCAATCGCGAATAACGCACTTCCGCTTTTTCGTTCTACTCCGTTCTATCTGCTCTGTAAAGTTTGCGATTGCCCTCCGCTAGCCAGCGGATCGCAATGACAAGTGTAAAAAAAAGCGGCAGCATCTAAAAGAAACTGCCGCAATATTATTCAAGTTCCCCCTTTAGGGGGTTAGGGGGATTATACTGCTTTTGCGTACAACTCGGCAACGTGGTTCCAGTTGATCACATTCCAGATAGCCGCTAAGTAATCGGGGCGGCGGTTTTGATATTTCAGGTAATAAGCATGCTCCCAAACATCAATACCTAAAACAGGCGTGCCTTTTACTTCGGCAATATCCATTAAAGGGTTATCCTGGTTTGGCGTTGATGTTATCGCTAGCTTTTTATCAGCCGTAACAATAAGCCATGCCCAGCCCGAGCCGAAACGGGTTGCACCAGCTTCCTGTACTTTTGTTTTAAAATCAGCAAATGAACCGAAAGTGCTGTTAATTGCAGTCGCCAAAGCACCCGTTGGCTCGCCGCCGCCGCTTGGCGAAAGCAACGTCCAGAATAAGCTGTGGTTATAGTGGCCGCCGCCATTATTGCGTACTGCCGGGGCAAATTTCGAAATATTTTTAATGATATCATCAATATTGCCGTCAGCTTCAGGTTTCCCCTCCAGTGCTTTGTTTAAGTTTGTAACATAAGCCTGGTGATGCTTGCCATGGTGAATTTCCATAGTTAGTTTATCAATGTGCGGTTCAAGGGCATCGGTAGCGTAAGGTAACGCCGGTAGTGTAAAAGCCATAATGATTAGTTTAAAGTTTAATGATAGTACCAAACAAATATAAAGCGTTGAATGTGATTTTTGTTCTTATAAATGTCATTTGTTTCTTTATAGTCCATAGCAGTAAAGTAATGAATAAAACCGCCGTCCAATCACCATAGTCTATGGACCATCGACTATGGACTAAACCTTCCCCCTCTTCGTCTTAAAAAAATCCTTCACCAATGCTGCACATTCGTTTTCGCGGATGCCGCCCGTTATCAGCGTTTTAGGGTGTGTTATTTTTTGATTTAAGCGGCCAAAGCCCAGTTTAGCATCATAAGCGCCAAAAACAATGCGGCTAAGCTGAAACCAGTAACATGCGCCTGCGCACATAACGCAAGGTTCCATGGTTACGTACAATGTGCAATCTTTTAAATATTTACCGCCCATTGAGTTGGCGGCTGCGGTCAGCGCCTGCATTTCGGCGTGGGCCGATACGTCACTTAACCGCTCGGTAAGGTTATGCCCGCGGCCTATAATGCGCCCGTTCCAAACCACTATGGCACCAATAGGGATCTCATCAGCGGCAAGTGCTGCTTTGGCCTCCTTTAGTGCCTCGTTCATAAAAAAATCATCGGGCGATATGGTTGGCTCATCACCAAAATTAATATACCTCATTATACTAGTTTACTGCCGTTTGGCACGGTCTTTTCAACTGCCGCTAAAACAATATCACCGTTTTCATCGGCAAAGCCGGTAACCAAAAACTCCGACATAAAGTTCGCGATTTGTTTTTTGGGGAAATTTATAACTCCCAGAATTTGCCGGCCCGGCAACTGTTCTTTTGTGTAGTGTTTGGTGATCTGCGCGCTCGACCATTTTATGCCGAAAGGGCCAAAGTCTGCTTTAATTTTATAGGCCGGCTTGCGGGCTCCAGGAAAATCAGCCACTTCTAAAATTGTCCCGGCATGCAGCTCTACTTTTTCAAAATCATGCCAGGTGATGGTTTCCATAGTGCAAAGTTATAAACCTCGCACAAATCTGCCATTGATAAGTAATTTTTATTTTCTTTAATATTGTATCTTACGCTTGATAGCGTTTATGTTTTTAGACATCAAATCCTTTTTTTATATTCGGGAAATAAATACCGGATCTAAAACATTTTTTTATAACAAGGTATTAACATTCTGCTGTTCTTTAACAAAGATCAGAAAAGCGGAGCGCTATCAATAAAACATATGGTTAAAAAAATTCTGCTTCTTTCTCTCTTTAGCATATTTGCATTAAGCAGGTTTACATACGCTAAAAAGCCATACCGCCTTAATACTGTCAGGCGAGCTGTAATAGTAGCTGATACCATACCCAATGCCGATGTGATGGAAATTGTGAGGATAGCTATTTATGCTGCCAATGATTTTAACGTACAAGCCGTGGCCAATTTATACACGCCAAATGCTGTAGTTGCCGATGACGAGCCTCCATACTCGTGGAATGGGCCAACCGCTGGAATTCAATGGATAAATGCTGTTGAAAAGGCGGTAAAAGACTTTCACATCACCAAATTTAAAGGTACAATTGAACCTGTAAAAGTTTACCAGCAAAATGCCGATAATGTTTATGTTGTTGTGCCAGTAAATTACACCGGAGATTTACCCGGCCGCGCACATTTTTCGGCCAGGGGCGCCTTTAGCTTTGTATTACGACAGATAAACGATAAATGGCTGATAAAGAGCCAGGTTTGGGTTCCCGAAAAGGGAATGGATAATTAAAAAAGATCCGGAAGTTAAGTGTCGGAATCAAGAGCAGGGGAAATAGCAAGTAGAAATTTATAAAAACCGGGTTCATTTTGCCTAATCTTCTTTTCATCTGCAGTAAAAATCAATGGCGCAGTCCTACCGCCGAAATGCTGTTTAAAAATCATAACATTCATAATGCCCGCTCTGCCGGAACAAGCGACAAGGCGCGAATAAAAGTAAATCAGAAACTAATTGACTGGGCCGATATAATATTTGTAATGGAACGCAAACATAAGGACCGGCTTAAACAGCGCCACATTGTTGCCGGAAAGCAACTGGTGGTGCTTGATATTGAAGATCTTTACCCTTACGGGGATACAGAGCTGATAGAAATATTAAAGAAATCCCTGGCCGATTATTTATAAAAACAATGGCGTATAAATTGATGTTTATACGCCATTTAATATTGTGGCTTAAAAGCTTTTTGTATTAGCGTTGTGTCACCTATAAATTGACATTTAGTCCTGAGTCAAAAGTCTTTAGTTCTAAGTCAGAAAAAGGCAAAATGTGACTTAAGACTTGCGACTTAAGACTGCTGACTTAACACTAGTTTGAATCAGTATCAGCAGAGGTTAAAAAACCTGCTGAATGATTGTGGGGGTTACTTGTAGTAAAAGGCGATTTTTTTGTAAACAGGCCCATGCAGAATAAAAGACCGCCCAATATTAATTGCGGCCAAAATACTTTTGCTGCAAAAGTATATAACCATGGCGATACCAATATTAAAAAGCCCATTAATACATCAAGCACATGATGAATGGTTAAAGGGAACTGCTTGATAAAACCGGTTTCGTTGTTAGTAAATATAGCCATTATTAATTGAAGCCATCCAACGTACATCGGTAAAAATAATGCGGCACTCGAAACATTAACAAACCCGAAGAGCCATGGGGAAGCAATAAGTGTAAGGGCTACCAGATAATTTAAAACTCCGTATACTGCTGTTGAAATAAAGGGCTTCATATTTTAATTAATTTACTACTTTTTAATTATTTTATTTAAAATACCCCCAACCCGGGTATTTGCGCCCAAAGGTATAAATTTTGAGTTTATCTAAAACCTCTTTCTTTATAATTATTGGGGTATGACGCATTTTTTTACACTATCCTTGAAAAGGTTATTTTTTTTGAGCAATTTTTGAGGCTACTAATGAAAACAGTCCCAATATAATGGCAGATAGTATGCCAAAGCCCAAGCCTGCAATGGCCATAGCCACACGCGGATGGGTTGAAAATGATGCAGGCATATCTGTGATCATACTGTCCATTTGTTTATGACCGGCAATATATCTTTGAAAAAAAGCTACATGAACGGCTGTGATCCAAAAACAATTTACCAGTCCCGTAAAAAACCCATGTAAAAAGTATTTGCTAGTGCATGCCTTAGCAATAACCCATGCACAAAAAATAAATATAACCAGCCAAAATGCAGGTTCAACATTTTGAGGGATAAGGGATACGGTACCAAAAGCCATTATCAATCCAAAAATTGATAATTGAAAAATGAGTTTCCAATTCATTGTGACAGGATTTTTATATATTATATAAATGTAAATATTTATCTATATAAATAAAAAATGGTGACCAGATCTTTTACGCTAGCAATCGTGATTGGAATTGGTATATGACCTTATCACTGTTTTGTTTCAGGCTCTTTTACCGGGGATAGCTTTAATTTTTTAAAATCTTTTTTTGTAGTAATTACTATTACGCCGTGCTCTCCCTTAACCCCATAAATGGCGGTAGCGGTGGCGTCTTTAAGTACAGAAATGCTCTCTATCTCATTGGGGTTTATAGTAGTTAAATTATCCACTTCTTTGCCATCAAGCATGCATAGAGGCTTTCCGGAAATGGAATTGATATTAAATTCAGAAGCCTTTTTATTTTTATCGGTATCAGATTTGGAGACAATTGAGTTGATTGTTGCAAGCGACACCTTTTGCGAACTTTTATCATCGTTTGGCTTACTTGTTTTATCACCAACGGGGCCGGCGGGTGTTGATCCAGATAGAGCAAATGAAATGGGTACAGAATATGCCACTCTTACAGTTTTTCCATTTTGGATCCCGGGTTCCCATTTGGGAGAAGCTTTTATCGCACGTAACGCTTCCTTATTTAAGTCGTCAGCAATACCGCGGGTTACGTGAGCATCAGATAACGCCCCGTCCTGCTCCACTATAAAACTAATGATCACTTTTCCCTGGATGCTCTTTTCGCGTGAGGCTGCAGGGTATTTTATGGTTTTTCCAAGGTAATTGCTAAAGGCTTCCATCCCTCCCGGAAATTGTGGCACTTGCTCAACCGAGGTGAATACGGGGCTTGATTTTGCAGGCACAGTATCCGTTGTTATTGCCAGTGCCTCAGCTCTTAGGGCTTCTGCCTCCTTTTTTCCTTCTTCGATAACTGTATCATGTACCATTGTGGTGCTATCCATTATAATATCCGGCTGAATAACCGAGGCGGGGGTTAAAAAAACCTGCTCGGCTTTTTTATTAACAAGGTTAACCGTTTTACTATTGCTGATGGTTGCTGATGAAAGTACCAGCATCAAAATAAACAAGGGCGCCGAAAGTCCATATTTGACAAGCGCAATGCGGTTTGATTTGTTTTTTTGCAACATCATAATCCGTTGTTTTAGCAGGCTGTGGTTATAAAACGGATTTACCAGCTGATGCACAGGAGCATTAAAGGTTTGGCTTAACAACAATAAAGCATAATCGCTTTTATTAGTACCTGACTTTAGCGCCTGCCTGTCCGCAATGTATTCATGTATGTGTTTTATGGCAAAGCGATAAAGGTAAACCACCGGGTTAAACCAGTTGATGATCATTACTGCTTCAATAAGCAAAACATCGGCAGAGTGCCATTGATTTGCATGCACATGCTCATGCGCCGATATTATGTGGTTATCCGCCTGGTGTGGCGCAAGCTTTATTTTTTTGAAGAATGAATAGGCTATAGTTGAATCGGGCTGATTTATTATTTTATTCAAAACGACCATCTGCCAAATAAATCGCGCAACTAAAAACAGCATTCCCGCTAAATAGATAACTACTAAAAGTTGCCCGATGGTTACCTGTGTATGCCGGATAGGCTGGAACTGATAAACGACTAAAGGACTGCTGTATATTGTTAGCTGTACCTCTTTAGTGATAAATAAATTTTGCACCCAGTTCGATTGGATCATCGGGATAAAAAATGATAGCAATGATGCTGCCACCAGGTAAACCCTGTTAAGCTGAAAAAAGGTTTCTTTGCGTAACAGCAAAACATAAAACCCATAAAATAACAGCAGGTAAATATTTACCAGCAATAAATAATGCCACCCGGTCATAATTATTTTTCTTTAAGTTTTTCAATCAGTTTCATTATCTCATCGGCCTCTTTCAAGTCTATCTTTTCTTTTTTCACAAAGTATGAAAACATGCGTTTTACCGAATTATCAAAATATCCGTTCATTAACTTATCAGTAGCAAAGTTTTGATACTGTTCTTTGCTTATTACCGGGTAATATTCGTGGCTTTTACCAAATGCCGTGTGCCCCACAAAGCCCTTGGCCTCCAGGATCCTTATAATGGTTGATACCGTATTATAAGCCGGTTTAGGTTCAGGAAGCACATCTATTACCTCTTTTACAAATCCCTTTTGCAACTGCCACAGTACCTGCATAATTTGCTCTTCGGCACGTGTTAATTCTTTAATTTCCATACACTTGGTGTTTAGTCCTGGTAAATAGCCGGCCCGTATTGGGCAAACTTTGTATCAGCAATTACTTTTAATTTATAATTATTTACAAATTGGTTTAGGAGGTTAACAAATTTAGTCAGCAACGTTCATCCCGGTTTCCATCTGAATCCGGTCTGGTTTCACACTTTAAATACGCCTCTATTATTCAGCGTCAATAGCGTTCAAATATTGCGTATTCAATGCATCAACAGTTAAATTATTTTAGCAATGTGGCTAAATGTAGCAGCACGCCACCAGGCATTTACAGGTATACTTAAAACAATAATGCCGTTAATATTATTACCTTCATAATTTAAATGATAGTTAAAATTATAACTAAAATATTAGTTATTCAAATTTATTTTACTTTTTATTTCCGGTTATACCTAAACATACATTAATATATAAATGAATATAACTTTTCACGGCGCCACCCGTAACGTAACCGGCAGTAAACATTTAATAAGGTTAAATGACGGAACTTCCATTTTGCTCGACTGCGGCATGTTCCAGGGAATGGGAGAACATACAGAAGAATTAAATGAGCATTTTGGCTTTAACCCTAAAAAGGTTGATTACCTGGTATTATCGCATGCGCATATTGATCATTGTGGCTTAATTCCGCGCTTTGTGGCCGAAGGGTTTAACGGGCAAATATTTTGCACCGCGCCAACAATGGACCTTGCAAAGATCCTTTTAATGGATTCGGCAAAAATACAGGAACAGGATATCGAGTATAGCAATAAGCACAGAAAGAGGAATGGGCAACCGCTGCTTGAACCGCTATACACCGAGGAACAGGCCATGGAATCGTTACGGCTATTTAAAATTGTTGACTATAACGAGGAATATGAAATTACCCCCGTGGTTAAACTAAAATTTACTGATGCCGGGCATTTGATTGGCAGCGCGGCCATAAATTTATCAGCCTTGGAAGATGGAAAATATACACACATAACTTTTAGCGGCGATGTGGGCCGTTACGGTGATATGCTGTTGAAAAGCCCGCAGCCTTTTCCACAGGCAGATTATATAATATTGGAATCAACCTATGGTGATTCCTTGCATAAGGATGTTGGCGCCATCCAGGATGCTTTGTTGGAAATTATTAAACATACCTGCGAAATAAAGAAAGGCAAACTGATAATCCCTGCTTTTAGCGTTGGCCGTACGCAGGAAGTATTATATGCATTAAATGCCCTTGAACTAAAAGGTATATTGCCCGATCTGCATTATTACGTTGATAGCCCGCTCTCTGAAAAAGCTACCCATGTATTGATGAACCACCCGGAAGTGTACAATAAAGAAGTTACCGATGTTTTAAAGGTTGACCCAAACCCATTTGGTTTTAAGGGATTAACTTTTATACAATCAACCGAAGAATCAAAAGCATTAAATGATAACCCCACGCCATCTGTAATTATTTCTTCATCGGGCATGGCCGAAGCGGGGAGGGTGAAACATCATATAAAAAATAATATCGGCAACCCAAAATGCACCATTTTGATGGTAGGCTATAGCGAACCCAGCTCATTGGGCGGGCATCTTTTACGCGGCGACCGCGAGGTGTTTATTTTTGGCGATAAGTATGATGTAAAGGCCGAAGTGCAATCCATAAAATCAATGAGCGCACATGGGGATTATGAAGACCTGCTGCATTTCATCAGTTGCCAGGATCCGGAAAAAGTAAAAGAAGTTTTCCTGGTGCACGGCGAATATGAGGTACAGCAGCATTTCAGGAAAAAAATACTGGATAAAGGATTTAGAAAAGTGGAAATACCCTATCAGCATCAAAAGATAGAAATTTAAACTTGTTAAGCCTTTTGATACAGCCTTAATATTATTAAAATAAAGGATTCCCATTTTAGTTCTGTCACGAAGAAAACAGCAGACAAGCACCCCGGGCGATATTTGGCAAATTCAAACCTGTTTATGGTGCAACGTCATAGCTTATGGTGATGGCCGGCAGCAGGGTAGCCATATCCAGCGGGATCTGGTTGTTTGGAAGAATAGGCTTCTTATTGCGATAATTATCATAAGCAGCCTTTTGCAGACCGGCATCCGGGTCTTCGGGCAAATTATAACGGATATAGAACGGGACTATATAATCATGAACTTTTTCATGGTTGGGTATGATCCATTTATGGTTCGATTTTTTGATAGCCTCAATTACCGGGACCGCTAAAATGGCATCATCGGCATAATAGATGATCGTCTTTTTTATATTGCCTTTTTCGTCGGCAGTAAATTTAAACATAACCATGCCTGCAGTTTTTTTCTGAATTATATCCTGCGAAACAACCAAACTATCCTTAAAAAACCGGGTCATTGCGTCTTTGCCCCCCTGGAACGGAAAGGCAAGCCCCTCCTGCGCAAAACAACCAACAGATATTAATAATGCTATTATTGATAATGTGATCTTTTTCATCTGTAAATAGTAATGAACGTTGAAACTTCATTATTCGATATTTCAACATTCAGTATTCGATATTTAAATTACACTTCCCTGGGTTCCCTTTTGGTGCCTGAATAAAGCTCATACTCCAGTAAGCGGCAATCCAGCTTACCATTGTAAAACTCAATTTTGCGGGATGCACGCAGGCCAATCACCTTTGCAAGATCCGGGTTGCCGGTAAAAACATAACCTCGATAACCCAAACAATCTTTCTTCATAAAATCGCCCATGCGCTTATATGTTGCCTCCAGTTTGGTGTGCACGCCAAGGCGCTCGCCATATTCCGGATTAAACATTATAACGCCCGGCTCTTCCGGTATTGGCGTGTCTGCAAAATCACAAACACTAAAATCAATTAAATGTTCTACGCCGGCTGTTTTTGCGTTTTTTTGTGCAATGTCAACCGCATCTTCTGATATATCTGTGGCGATAATTTTAAAGCCTGTATCCTTTTTTGCTTTATCCTTCAGCTTTCTGCGCTCGGTAAAAAACACGGTTTCGTCATAGCCCATTATGTGCATAAAGCCATAATTCATCCTGAACAGGCCAGGGCATTTATCAGTAGCCAGCAGGGCCGCTTCAATAGCCAGTGTGCCCGATCCGCACATGGGGTTTATGAAGGTGCTCTTCCTGTCCCAATGGGTGGCCATAATGGTTGATGTTGCTAAAGCTTCGAGCATTGGCGCCTTGCCCGGAATTTTACGATAGCTGTGTTTGGCCAGCGTTTCGCCCGATGTATCTAAAAATATATCGGCCTCATTATCCTGCCAGTACAGGTGCACCACCGTTTTATTTGATTCGGCGCCCGAGTTTGGCCTTAATCCTTTAACAGATTTTATCCTGTCGGCAATGGCATCCTTAACCTTCACATTGGCAAAAAGCGGGGTTAGTATATGCTCGTTATTTACATTTGATGTTACCGAGAAGTAGCCGCTAAAATCAATAAGCTTTTCCCATTCTATCTCAACCAGCTCATCATAAAGCTGTTTGGGGTCATCGGCATTAAAGCTTTTAATTAAATACAGCACCTGGCTGGCGCAGCGTAAATTTAAATTTAACGTTATACAGTCGGTAACTGTACCCCAAAGTTCAATGCCGGTTTGAAAAACGCGGACAGGCTTAAAACCCAGGTCTTCAACCTCCTGCTGCAGGTAAGCCGACAGCCTTTTATTGCAGGTTATGATAATTTTATTTTCAGTGTGGAAAACTTGCATGATATTGTGCGAATTTATGAATTAAATACGCCCGATTTTATTTCTTATCTATTAACTTTACATTTTTAATTTTGAAACTATGGAAATTAAGGGTAAGGTACATGAAGTGAGCCCAACGGTACAGGTTACTGACTCACTTAAAAAAAGAGAATTGATACTTGAATATATCGAGAATCCGCAATATCCTGAATATTTAAAATTCGAAGCGATACAGGACCGCTGCAATTTATTGGATAATACAAAGGTTGGTGATGATGTTGAAGTTTTCTTCAATTTAAAAGGCCGTCCGTGGACAGATAAAACAGGTAAAAAAAGCTATTTCAACTCCATGCAGCTTTGGAAAATAAATGTATTGGCAGGTGCGGGCAGCGCTTCAACACCAGAATATGCGCCGCCAGCTGATATCAGCTCAACGCCTGATGAAGACGATTTGCCTTTCTAAGAAAGGTTGCAGTTGCCGGGAGGCAGTTGATAGTTATTTATACAAAAAGCCTGGTTATGCCGGGCTTTTTGTATGTGGAGAATGTTGGCTTTGCAGAACACTATAATACTAACCTACACTGTTTTTGATGTGCTGAGACCGGTTTTAATAGTATAATAAATCTACAAACAAACTTACAATTTACATAAGGTAAACTTACTATATACATAGACTCAATTGACAATTTACATAGAAAAGCGTCCACTAATCAAATTTGCATGATTGACGCTATGGAAACGCCGGGGTTGCAAAAAAGCCATTCCGCAATTGAAATGGCTTTTTTATAAATAGAGTTTCTGTCGGCAACTACATTATCCAACAGGTAACTGCCCACTGAAAACTGCCTACTGCCAACTTTTTCCCTTATTCCTCTTTCATTATCCTTTTCACAGCAATATTTTTACCTTGTTTTATTTGCAGGTAATAAACACCATTCAGGCCCAAAGCAAAGCTTTTATTAAAGTTGCCGTTTATGGTTTTTTCGCTCCAAAGCGTTTTTCCTTCGCTGTCGCTCAGCTTAACTTCGGCGGGGGCCTTTGAAAGCAGGTTAAACATCAGTAAAATTTTACCGCTCGAAAATTGCGGCACCAGGTTAAGGTCTTTAATTTCAAATTTTGGACCTTCCACATAGGGCATCCTTTTCAAATCATCATCTGAGGCTTCTGATACGCGGAAGCTAACGTGGGTGCTAACGCCGTCATTATTCGTATTTACATACTCAAAGTTCTGGCTGTTCTTCCTGTCGAACCTACCCATTGGCCGCTCAAATCTTCTCTCTCTTATTTCCATCCGATCGGACCCTTCATCATTCATGCGATAATTGAACGCCATTTCCCGGTTCATTTTCCTCATCTTGCCGGGCTTCAACTCATCGCCGCCAAGGGTATCTCTTCGTTTAAAAGTAAAAACACGATGATCATTACTATTTTGTTTGAATTCTTTAAATGGAGCTTTGGGCAAATTGTTAATGTCTGTTAGCGCATCCTGCCTGTCGGCTGCCGAAAGTTCTTTTATGTTTTTACCGTTTATGGTAGTATCGCCATTTTCTATCCTGATCTCCATATCTTTTTGCGTTTTAATTTGCGCAAGCAATACCGGCGGCAGACCAAGTATCATAACCAAACTAAAAGAAAAAATAAATTCGAAGCCGGGTTTTACTAAAAGCTTTTTCATGATGGGGTATGTTTGTTTTAAGTTAATTAACTTTAATGAGCTTTTAATTATTGCCAGCTCACGTCAAAGTTACAGTAGTTAGGTTTAATTGCATGTCAAATTTAAACAAACAACTATATTTCAAGGTGTTAAATGCAGGTTATTAATTGTTAAATTTTGTTAAAAGCAAAATTTATAGGCTTATTTAAAATATTTTTGTTTTTGCGATGAAAAAAAGAAGTATTGCACTTATTATCGGGTTGATGAGTTTTGCGCTTTTAGGCGTAATAACTATGCAATTATACTTTTTAAGGCAATCCTATCAATTGCAATCTGAGCTTTTTGACCGCTCGGTTAACGAGGCCCTCAACAATGTGGTAGCAAAGGTTACCCGGCACGATGCATTAAACTTTTTGAATGCAAAAACCAAGCTTCGCGCTAAGGCACTTTCGGCGTGGAAAACAAAGACCATTGATGATAACGGCAGCATTAATAATAATTTAACAAAAACCCTTTCAAGAAAGAAGCTTACCTATCGTCAAAAAAAACTGGCCATTTTACGCGATAGCCTGCGCCGGCTTATCCTGAATAAAAAAATAGACGATGAATTTACCAGGCTTACCCAGGGTGGCAAATTTGATCTCCAGTTTCGCTTTGAAGAATATACGGATGAGCTTGGAATTACCCACCAGCGGATAACCCCCGAGCTGGTAAAGGTTCCGCCGGCATCTGTTTCAGAAAAGCGAAAATTGCATAAATACGATACCGTACGCTATATATACAGCGACCCTCAATTTGGGAAGCAGGTAATTTCAGTACCGCACATTAATGCCGAGTGGGCACGTGTACAGGATAGAAAATTTAAGGAAAGACAGCTGAACGAAGTAAGGAAGTTGTTAGAGAATGATTCTTTGCAAAATACACCCCAAAGCAATGGTAAATCAACTGTGATTGCTAACCTGGCAGAAGAATACGGAAAATACGGCGAGCCTTTAAAACTGCGCCTCGATCCTTACTGGATTGATACCCTGTTAAGGTTTGAGCTGCGTAATAAAGGCATTAACTTACCTTTTAGCTATGAGGTTACTTTAGCCAATAAAGACTCCCTCCTGTTTTCAAAAGCAAATGATGTATCCGGCGTTAAACCAACGTTTACGGATATAAACATTTATCAAACCCCAATATTCAGTAAGGATGTGATCAACGATCCGGGCATTATCAAGCTTGCATTTCCGCAAAGAAATATCCTGCTGCTAAACAAGATGACAGCCTCAATGGCTACCACCGGTGGATTATTGCTGGTGCTGATAGTGTGTTTCGGTTACACCATATTCTCTATCCTTAAACAAAAGAAAGTGTCAGAAATGAAAACTGATTTCATTAATAACATGACACATGAGTTTAAAACCCCGGTTTCAACCATAATGATCGCCAGCGAGGCTTTAAAAGACAATGAAATTGCGCAGGACAGGAGCCGCGTTGCCCGCCTCGCTAATATTATTTATGAAGAGAACGAACGTTTAGGCAGCCATATTGAGAGGGTGCTGAATATTGCCCGCATTGAGAAGAACGATTTTAAGCTGGAAAAAAAGCCGCTTGATGTTAATGAAATGATTGCCGTTGTGGTTGACAGTATGGAGCTTAAGCTTCAGAAAACCAGCGCGGTTATTGCCTTACAGCTTGATGCCGAAAATGCGATCATCAGCGCCGATGAGCTCCATTTTTCAAACGTGATCTATAACCTGATTGATAATGCCATTAAATACAGTACTGATAATCCGGATATAACTATCAGCACCCTTAACAAAAACGGGCAGGTGGTTATTAAGGTGGCCGATAAAGGCGTGGGCATGAGCCGCGATCAGCAAACAAAAATATTTGAACAATTTTATCGCATCCCAACCGGAAACCTGCACGATGTTAAAGGCTTTGGCCTTGGCTTAAGCTATGTAAACACCGTTGTAAAACGGCTTAACGGCATTATAAGCGTAAAATCTGAAAAGGAAAAAGGATCGGAGTTTGAATTGAAATTCCAGGTAGCGTAAGGGGGAAGAATTTCGGAAGTCGGAATTTCGATTTCGGAATTAAAAATGAATCGTGAAGAGCGAAGTTAAAGTCTTAATCCCGGAGTTTGAAAAAGATAAACGCTCAAATAAAGTATACTACTGATAACCTTAAAATATTATGCTTCGGAATTCGGGCTTTTCCGAATTCCGGACTACAAAAACATCATGAAAAAAATACTATTAGTTGAGGACGATCCGAATTTAGGCTTACTGTTACAGGATTACCTGCAGCTGAAGGGGAAGTTTGATGTTGTTTTGTGTAAAGACGGGGAGGAAGGTTTGCGGACATTTACCAAACACACTTTCGACCTGCTGATACTGGATGTGATGATGCCCAAAAAGGATGGCTTTACCCTGGGTAAGGACATCAGGAAGATCAATGCTCATGTGCCTATAATTTTTGCAACGGCAAAGGGCATGATCGAGGATAAAACCCAGGCATTTAACTTAGGCGGTGATGATTACATTACCAAACCTTTCCGTATCGAAGAATTATTACTCCGCATAAACGCACTGCTTAAACGAACCAGCAACTCTGAAAAGCACGAAGAAGAAAAGCAAACCACCTTTAAGCTGGGCCGCTATACTTTTGATTATACCTCGCAGATAATAACAATTGGCGATGCCCAGCAAAAGCTGTCAACTAAAGAGGCCGAGCTCCTGCGCCTGCTTTGCATTCGTAAAAATGAAGTGCTTACCCGCGAAGAAGCATTGCTGAACATCTGGCATGATGACAATTACTTTAATGGCCGCAGTATGGATGTTTTTTTAAGCAAGATAAGAAAGTACCTGAAAGACGATCCGTCGGTAGAGATCATTAATGTGCATGGGCGCGGCTATAAATTATTGATTAATTAGACATTTTACTGCATTAGCTCATTTCGGTTATATATAGAAGAGAAATATGCCCGATAACTGGCATTTTCAAAGATGAATAAGAAATATTAATTTCTTATTCATCTTTGAATGAACCTGCTAACCAATCTAGAAAATTTTCCCAATTATAAATTGACTCTTTTTCAATGTTATTTGAATTATGATCGAATATAACTACGGGAAATTCATTATTTATTGTGGATCGATTGTCAAAGCACCAATAATCGCCGTTATCAGTTTTAAATGGCGTTAACCATTTAGGATAATTTAGCTCTCTGAACCCTTTTACTATCTCTTGCAGGTTCATATAAGGATCTAATGTGGAATTAGCCCATCCAAAACCATCGAATGCATAATCACCCATCGGGGTTGATTGACATTCTTCAAGCTGAAATTGAATAAAAGAAGGAGGAAATTTACAATCATATCTATCTATTATCAAATTCAGATCTTTTTGATTGGGGCGTTTCATCTTGCTTGGGAAGGCGGGGTCATAGCCACTATAAGTAGTCCTGATAGAATGAAAAGTCATAATGATTGCAAATTAGTTATAGGCAATGGAATTAAAAAACGTTATTTATGTTCTCTTCCCCGTTAATTAAGGAGACAGAATCAGGAAAGAACCTGTAGATAAACTTCCGAAGTTTTCAAACGGCGCAGCCCTCAACGAGGCCATTGAAAAACCAACAAAACGAGTTAAACTTCGTAAGTTTTAGAGTTTTCCTGGCTCCTGACCTTGCCTCTTGCTTCTTACTCTGCGTCCGCTATATCTTCGCCAAAATGGAGAATATTGCCATTGTTATCTAAAATGCTGAACTGTTTCATTCCCCAGGGCATTTCCTGCAATTTTCCGTTGGGATGAACAACTCCCAGGGGTTCAAATTCGGCATATAATTTATCAACCTCGTTTACATTAATGTAGCAACCGGTGTTTTTAGCAATTTCGGGGTCGCTGCATGGCCACAAATGCACGTTTATTTCATCACGGCCTAAAATAAGATAGCCCTCCCAGCTGGAATGAAAGGTAAAACCCAACTTTTCAGTGTAAAACGTTTTTGTTTCTTCTTCATCAAGTGAGGCTAAAATAGGTACGGCTGATTTTAACATTGCTATGGTATTTATAATTCTGTTTCCCCGTCCGTTTCCTTATTGATTTCAGCCATACTTCTGGCTTTAAAATAAGTCTTATCCATCCTGGGCGGGTCATTTTCCGGATAGTCGTACTTAATGCTGTTCAGATAATTGGCAATAATCATCCTTTCCTGCCAAGCTAATGTCTTATAATAGCCAGGCTGAGTTTTTTCGGCTTCAACCGCCGCCTTGGCGTTAAAAGCAGACCAGTCATTCTTAATGGCACTCATTATTCAAATATACTTCAAATTAATTATCACTTGTAACAACTTTGTTAAAGCGCATTTTAAGTTTTACAGTTTTTAATAAATAAGTTTGTTTTGAACTGACAACATTATTAACTGAGCTATTAATGGTTAAAGTATAACCTGTAATCTTTAATAGTTAAAAACTGATCGTATGAAAATAAAATTACTTTACTCCTGCCTGCTATTGGCAGCAACCACGGGCTCCGCATTTGCCCAGGACACACCAGACCCGGCGATGGTTCAAAAGATCCGCGAAGAAGGCCTTAACCATTCAAAAGTAATGGATATTGCTTTTCATTTAACTGATGCTTCCGGTCCGCGTTTATCTGGTTCGCCGGGTTTAAAACGTGCGCAGGACTGGGCCGTAAACGAGCTGAAAACATGGGGCATGGCAAATGCAAAGCGTGAAGCATGGGGTAAATTTGGCAAAGGCTGGGAAGTTCAGAAAAACTATGTAGCCATGACCGTGCCTTACTACCACGCCCTTATAGCTATTCCTAAAGCATGGACACCCGGCACGAATGGTGCAATAAAAGGGGATGTGGTTTTGGTAAAAGCCGATACCGTTACTGACCTTGACAAATACAAAGGTACCCTAAAAGGTAAAATTGTAATATTTGATACCAAACCTGGTATTGAAAGAACCTTTAAAGCTGATGGCGTTCGTTATACTGATGAACAACTTGATGAAATGGCGAAAGCAAAACCGCAGGCAGCCGGTGGCCAGCGCCGCGGAGGCCCTAACTCACCACAGTTTGCGGCAATGCAAAAAGCGCGTGCTTTGCGTACCGTAATCAATACCTTTTTACAGGGCGAAAGTGTTGGCCTGGTATTAACCCAGGCGCGGGGCAGCGATGGCACCGTATTTACAACAAACGGCGCATCATATGCCGATACTGCAAAAGCCGTATCGCCTGAGCTGGAAACCAGCGGTGAGGATTTTCAACGCATTTTGCGCCTGGTAAAAGGCGGTATTAAAGTAAGTGTTGAGGCCGATATTAAAACGCAATTTTTTACTGATGATCTGCAGGGTTATGATGTAGTAGGCGAGATCCCCGGTACTGATAAAAAGTTGAAAGAACAAATTGTGATGGTTGGCGGTCACCTTGATTCATGGCACGGAGCTACCGGCGCTACAGATAATGCAGCAGGAAGTGCTGTAATGCTTGAAGTAATGCGCATTTTAAAAGCGGTTAATTTTCAGCCGCGCCGCACCATCCGCATAGCACTTTGGAGCTCAGAAGAGCAGGGCTTATTTGGCTCGCGCGGTTATGTTGTTAATCACTTTGGCGATCCAAAAACAATGGAATTAAAGCCGGAGCAATCAAAAGTTTCTGCTTATTATAACCTTGATAATGGCAGCGGTAAATTACGCGGCATTTATTTACAGGGCGACTCACTTGCCGGCCCGATATTTAAAGCATGGCTGGAGCCTTTCAAAGACCTTGGCGCTACTACTATTACCATCAGCAACACCGGCAGCACCGATCACGTATCGTTTGATGCTGTTGGCATCCCTGGCTTCCAGTTTATCCAGGATGCGCTTGACTATGGTTCACGCACACACCACAGCAACCAGGATACCTATGACAAGCTGAGCGAAGATGATTTGAAACAGGCTGCAACCATTGTAGCATCATTTGTTTACAATACATCGCAACGCGATGAAATGATCCCGCGCAAAGAGCTGCCAAAACCACAGCCAGCACGGAACTGATAGAAAAATCAATATCGAATATCGAACACCCCAATATCGAATGATGAAGAAAAAAAGACCTTCATCATTCGATATTTTTGTTTTGTAGCTATAGTATCCAATAAATCTCCGTTTCTGCGATTTATTTTAACCGCAAAGTCTGCAAAGAGGCCGCAGAATAACACGGAGTTTTTTATTGTCCAAAACTTAATTTGGTTGAGTTCCTTATGATTTTACTTTGAGACAGTTTCACATTGAATTTTTCACGCTATTTGTTTCAGTCATTGGCTTTAGCCAACTGATGTAAGCTAAGAAAATGGAGCTTTATCTATCGGCTACCATAAATTCACCCACTATCAGCTCAACATCATTGCAAATACCTGATTTTTTTATACTTTTATTTGCCCCTGCCTTGCCAATTAAACCATGATTAAAAAGTTATTGTTTGTCTTGTTTTTTATACCCTCCGTATGTGCTTTTGCGCAGGATGCTGATTTTTTTAAACCTGATTCAGTACGCAGGAAGCTAAAGGCTACTAAAATTTTAACCACCTTAAATATCGACGGCCTGCTCAATGAGCAGGAATGGAACCTGGCACAGCTTTCGCCGCAATTTATTCAAATTGAGCCTTACCAGGGAAAAGCGCCTTCTTACGAAACACAGGTGAAGGTGCTGTACAATCAAAAATATTTATACTTCGGCATCATCTCTAAGGATCCGCTTGGTAAAAAGGCTATCCGGGCTACGGATTTTATCCGTGATTTTGACTTTACCAAGCATGATTTGGTGAGCCTCTCGTTTGATGCTTTTAATGATAAAAGGAATGCCATGGCTTTTGCTACCAATGCCTATGGTGTGCAGCGCGACCTGCTGGCTTTTGACGACTTGTATTATGATATAGATTGGGACGGCCTTTGGGAGGTACGCACCTCGCGTACGGATTCGGGCTGGGTGGCGGAGATTGCCATCCCCT
This sequence comes from Mucilaginibacter sp., assembly GCF_028288225.1. Taxonomy (GTDB): domain Bacteria; phylum Bacteroidota; class Bacteroidia; order Sphingobacteriales; family Sphingobacteriaceae; genus Mucilaginibacter. Next base: position 20,938 of record NZ_JAQBOC010000096.1, on the reverse strand, counting down.
GGAAAACGCTGCGTTATCCTAAAAAAACAGACACGCTGCAAAGCTGGGGGTTCAACATTTATCGTAACCGCAGGCTCACTAACGAGATCAGCGCTTTTTCACCATTCCCGCGGGTGTTTAGTGCCACACACATGGATTATGCCGGTGAGCTTACCAATTTACAGCCGCCCCCGCCCACTACAAATATCCGGTTGCAACCTTATGTTTTAACATCATATGATCATTACAGCAATTTCGGGCCTGCAGTAAAGGCGCAAAGCACCCATTTTAAAGTCGGCGGCGACCTGAAATGGGCCATTAACCCCAACTCCATTCTTGACCTTACCGCCCATACCGATTTTGCCCAGGCTGATGCCGACCTGCAGGTAAATAACATTACGCGATTTTCGGTTTTCTTTCCTGAAAAGCGGCAGTTCTTCCTGGAAAATGCTTCCCTGTTTGGGTTTGGTGTAAACCAGGCAACGGATGGCTCGGGTGGCACCATGCGGTACCAGCCATTCTTTAGTCGTAATATTGGGTTGGATGATAATGGCAATCCTATCCCCATAGTGGGTGGCGGGCGCTTTGTGTACCGGTCATCAAACCTTAATTATGGCGCTATTGTTATGCGGCAGGGCAGTGACAATGACTTGCCCGGCACCAACTTTTTTGTGGGACGCGTTTCTGAAAATCTTGGCAGTCAGAACCGGATCGGTGCGCTGGTGAGCGTTAAAAACCAGCCCGGCGGCTCCAACGTTGAAACTACGGTGGACGGTTTTTTCCGGCTGGGCGCATCAAACTCGCTTAATGCTATCCTTACACAATCTGTTACTACCAATACCGGTAAAAAGGGTTTTGGCGGCGTTATGCAATTTATTAGGTCATCAAATCATTATAAGATCTGGTGGACGGAATCTGTCATCACCAAAGATTTTGACCCGCAGCTGGGCTTTGTATCCCGTAAGGATATTATCGGCACAACTCCCGGCATGAACTATTATTACCGCGGGAACCTGCTGCCGTTTAAAAGCATCCTGCGTGCGTTTGAGCCGGGTTTTCTGCCTGAGCTTTATTATACGGCATCAACCGGTAAATTTGCCGAGATGGATCTCCCGGTATGGCCCATCTGGCTAAATTTTCAAAGCGGTGCGTTTTTTGGATACAGTGTAACGCCTATCCGCCAGCATTTAACGGATGTTTTTCAACCGCTGAATATCAGCATAGCCCCCGGCGATTATAATTACCTGATGCATGAAGTGTACCTGAGCACCGACCCGTCAAAGATTTTAAACCTGGTGATGGACTATAAAACCGGCACCTATTTTAATGGCCGCATCAGCTCGGGCGACTGGAAGCTGCAGTTTGCGCCTATCCCCAACATTTCTATAACCGGCGAATTTAACCGCAATCATTTTGAAGGTGTGGGTGAGCAAAAAACAACAGAATCGGTTAACCTGTATATTTTACAGGGCCGCTTTGCGCTTAACCCGCGTGTGCAACTAACAGGCATCTACCAAAAAAATTCTCTGAATAAAGAGGATAATTATAACATCAGGCTCTCGTGGGAGTTCCTGCCTTTATCATATGTTTATTTGATATATAACCGGGGCGTGGCTGGCGTAGCCAATAACTTTACAGTACAGCCGCAAACGGAGGACCATATTATTGCTAAGATCAGTTATTTGCAGCAGTTTTAGTATTGGGGGGTACCGGCTACTTATTTTGTAACAACCCAGTTCAATGACCCATCGGGTCAACCCCTTTGTAGAAACACAACACGCCCGCATTTTTGCATCGCAGATGCTGCCCTCCATCTCAAACAGTCCTCGTGTAGCCCCAATAAAGTGGGGGTTTAGAAGCTTTTAATTTACTACCGGCGGTGTTACCAATGCCGGTAATGTATAGGAGCGTTGGTTACGCAGATAACGGCGGAGATTGGCCCTTATCATTGCCACAAACTCATACTCGCTTGCGGTTTTTGTGGTATAATAGCCCGGGCGATACCTGAACATAAATGCGGTAAGCTTTTCATCTTTTAAGCCGGTAATAAGACCCACATAGGTGCGGTTAAAGCGAAAATCGATGCTGTTTTGTTCGTAATCATGCTCTATGGTGTTTCTTAGCTTTTCGGCATTGCGACCCTCCCTGCTAAAAGCATTCCACAGGGCATCAATACTTAAGCCAGCCCCGCCGCTCGACGGGGTGGTTAAAAAATCGCTATAGGCCAATGAGCCATATGCCTTATTAAATTCCTGCTGGGTGGCGTGTAAACGCATAAGCGGACTAAGCACCGTATCATGAACCGTAACTTCGCTTAGCTGGATAGCAAGGCGCTCCATATAAATAGCAAGAGGAGCATTGCTCTGAATTTTGACGGTATCGGAGTGGTATTCCAGCTTCGAAAAAACAAGCTGATCGCCGGGCTGGGCCGCTATCTTGAATTCGCCTTTTAAATTGTCGTATGCATAAGCACCCGTGGTAATATTGCGGATATTTACTGTTGCTACACGGTCTTTGCTTTCTTTATCAAACACAATACCCGCAACTGTTTTATCCTGCGAAAAACACTTAACCGTTAAAAACAAAAAACATAACACCAAACCCCATTTCATTGCAACACTAAACTACGGCTTTCGCTTAATCATAAGCATACTTTAACAAAAATTAACAACATTAATGGGTCACTACAATTTTTTGGCCAATTTTGACATTATTATCGCCAATCTTGTTTAGCGCCTTCAGGCTGTCAACAGTTATTCCAAAACGTTTGGATATATTATATAGTGTATCGCCGGGTTTTATGGTGTATGTTTTATCAATAGGCAGGCTTGGTATAGAGTCCTTTGCGGCCTTATCTTCTTTTTTGTCAATTTGCGTAAATACGCGGTCAACCCTTTTTATTTTAGCGACCTCAACTTCCGGGCTGTCATACTGGTTAAGATTGTATTTTTGAATGATGCCTATCAGCAGCTGCGGGTACTTTGGATTAGTAGCATATCCGGCCTTTTTTAGTCCGTAAGCCCAGCCCTGGTAATCGTTTTTGTCCAGCTCAAACAAATGGGTATAATTCTTCTTTTGCAAAAATACGGAGTGATCCCTGAATGAGTCTTCAGCCTTATCATATACCCTGAAGCTATCGTTTACGTTGTCATCATCCTTGTAATAAACCTTTCCCTGCCACGAAGGACTGGTTTTTATGCCAAAGTGATTATTGGCTACCCGGGCCAGCTCGCCATTGCCGCTGCCGGATTCAAAAAGGCCTTGTGCAAGGGTTATGCTTGCGGGGATGCCGTACAAATTCATTTCTTGTATGGCTATGGCCTTATACCGGTCAATATATTGTAAAGAAGTAATGGGTGTATAATCAGCGATGCCTGCACTATTGGATTTTTGAACGCTCTTGTTGTTTTTGTGCGCCAGCCTGTTTGAAACGGATCCTTTGCGGGCCGAGCATCCGGTAACAAAAATCATCCCCACAAATAAGTATACGAATTTCCTCATATCAATATAAATCAATATCCCCCGGTCAAAGAGCTCTTTGCCAGTATTATGACCTATAACGCAGGTTTCGCCCCGGAAGTTTCGTAATTGGGTGAGATTTAGCTACTTTTTTAATTATTTTGTGCTATTTGATCCTGATTAGCAGTGCTTTGCTGCTCTGCCGGGTTCTCATCAAAGTTGTAAAGCTGGTACTTTTTAATTAAGCCCAATACCTGTGCCGACCATTTATGACTGCTGGCATAGCCATGTTTTTGGATGCCATGTGCCCATCCGGTATAATCAAAATGGGTAAACTTATCGGCAAGGCCGCTAAATTCGCTACGCTCGGTCATAATGCGGGCAAAATCCTGGAAAGAATCATATACCGACTGATAGCGTTTATATTTTGATCTTACCTTTTTATTATGCTTGTAAAAAACTGCGCCGCCGCCACCCTTTACACCAAATTGGTTATTTAGGTTCTGCGCCAGCGTGCTGTTTCCACAACCTGACTCGTGCATAGCAACACCTAATACTATACTTGCCGGCACACCTGTTTGATGCATTATTTTTATTGCATCGTCCTTAAATTGTTCAATATATGATCTTGCGGTGTTTTTTTGTGCTGAAGCCAAAAGGGTTGAGGCCAGCAAAATTGTAACCAGTACGAGTTTCTTCATAATTTACTTTTTTCTGATGATCAGTAATCCATCACGCACGGGCAGAATCATTTTCTCTACACGGCTGTCTATGGAAACCAGGTCATTTAGTTTGCGGATCATCTCTGTGTCGGCGTCATTTTCTTCGCCATACACCTTTCCTTTCCACAAAACATTATCAATTATTATTAATCCTCCTGCTCTTACCTTGTCAAATACAAGTTGAAAATATGTATAATTATTCTTTTTATCAGCGTCAATAAACACCAAATCCCAATTATTAACGTCCAAATCAGGAATTATTGCCGTAGCGTCGCCAAAATGCAGTTTTATTTTTTTGCCAACATTTGTTGAATTAAAGTGTGAGTTCAGCATTGGCTCCAGCTCGCGGTTCACTTCAATGGTGTGGATAATGCCATCTTCCGTTAATCCCTCGGCAAGGCAAATAGTTGCATAACCGGTGAAAGTGCCCACCTCCAGGATGCGTTTTGGCTGAATCATTTTGCTCAGAAAACTAAGCACCCGCCCCTGGTAATGGCCCGATAACATATGCGGCCGCAGTACCTTCAGGTAAGTTTCCCTGTTGATGTTCTGCAATGCTTCCGGCTCCGGTTCGCAATGCTCATCAAGGTATGTTTGGAGATCATGGGGTAGAATTTCCATGGCGCAAAAGTAAGAAATTTTATTTTAATGGAGATTTTGACCCATGATTACCCGCTTGATTAAAGGATTCCCTATATTTTATGACGTGATCAGCGGTCTTGCGCGTTCATAATACTGCCAACTATTTTACCGTAAGCTAAAACAGGCGCAGCAGCGTATGAGATCTTTTTCTTCCAGTTAATATAGCGGTCGTTTATAAAATTATCCCAGTTGTGGGAGTTTAGCTGTGCCCGGCCCAATGAAATACAGGGCTCAGTGATGCGGGTAGTATGCCACCAACCTGACGGGAACAAAATGGTTTCACCTTCTTCTATTGTGATCTCTATTGATTGTGCTTCTTTATAAAGCGGGAACTTTTCATAATCAGGATCATGAAAATTCACCTGCGAAAATTTAGGGTTGTCTTCAAAAGGGTACATGTTCGGCGTTTGATCAGGCGGGTACATGATAAATGTTTTTGAGCCGTAAACCTGGGTTATCTGCGTATGCATAAATAATGCATCATAATGCAGAAAAGGAAAGCTACAGCCGTTACCCCCTAAAAATATTTCGTAAACAGTAGTGCCCTTCAGCAATTTACGCGGCATTAAGGGATGATTTATCCTGTCAAGGGTGCCATAAATTATTTCGGGTAAAAAATCAGCCATCAATTCAGGAAAAACTTTTTCAACATCAAAATTATATGGATATGGCGCCTTGTTTTCGGCTGTTGAAACTAACATATGGTCTATAAAATCGTCCATTTTATAGGTAATTCCATTAATGGTTTTTGTAATATGCGGATAGTTTTTCTTAAAAAATTTAGGGGTTAACTTTCCCATTGCCTTCCAATTCTTTGCAGCATCGGTAAGCACTACAGGGAGCGATTTACTAACATATTCGTTTATAAATTCCTCATGCGACAGGTTCGTCCGCTTGTCGATTGATTTGATACCCTTGTAATTTGGTTTAGTTTGTACTGGCTCAGCAACCATAATCTTTTAATTTTATTTAAATACCACGCCTTATAATGAAGCTACTTTCTTTATACGGAGATGATGGCGGGAGTGTTGTTGTGTTTTAGTTCATGGTTCATCGTTCATGGTTAGGAAATGCAAACCTCCCTTAAATTATAGGAAAACTACCTGCTGCCAACTTACAACTGCCTACTCCTTCTCCTCCGGTCCCTCATCGTCTTCATCAATCCCGTCATCATCAAAGTCATCAAAAAAGCGGTCTTCATCAAACATCAGCTCTTCCAGCTTTTCCTGTTCGGGTGTGCTGGTATCAAAGCGGATGGCCCAGTTATCGGGAATGTCATAAGTTTTATCAAAGCCCCTTACCCATTCATTAAAAATAAGCCTGAACTCCTCAATTTTGTCGCGCATCAGGTCTACATAATCCTCTTCATTAATTTCAACCATTGATGCAAATGATATGGCATTAAACATATCCTGTGTAGCCAGCTTTATTAAAACAGCATTTTGCATTCGTAAAGTGTATAAGCCGCCACCTTCAGCACCTGCTATTTTGGCCTGTATCAGCGCAGCATTGCTAAACATCTGGGCTGCCAGGTGTTCTTTCATATCGTCCTCTTTCAGCGCATCGGCAATTACCCCTGCAAGATCATATAATTCCTGTGCCTTCTGATATACCGGCAGTTTTTCGTATTTATCTAATCGGCGTGACATGGGAGATAGAGATTAGAGGCCAGAGATCAGAGATTGGTTAATAATCCTTTGATAAACTTTTCAGTGATCGCTAAACTTCGAAACACGAATATAGCTATTGGAAATTATAAAGAACAATTGATAGAAAAATAACTAACCTCCGATCTCTGGCCTCTAATCTCTAAAAAGATTATCTTTGCCCTCATGAATATCCTGATCCTCGGTTCGGGCGGAAGGGAAAGCGCCTTCGCCTGGAAATTATCTCAAAGCCCAAAATGCGGACAGCTTTTCATAGCACCCGGCAATGCCGGTACTGGTCAGTATGGCACCAACCTGAATGTTAAAGTAAACGACTTTGAAGGGATTAAACAGGCTGTTTTAATTAACAAGGTCGACCTGGTTTTGGTTGGTCCCGAAGAGCCGCTTGTTAAAGGGATCCACGATTTTTTCCTGGCGGATGAACAGCTGAAGGATGTCCCGGTAATTGGTCCGCAACGCGAAGGTGCGCAACTTGAGGGAAGCAAGGATTTTTCAAAACAGTTTATGGTGCGTAATAATATCCCCGCAGCGGCATCCAAAACCTTTACCCGTGATACCATGCAGGAAGGTTTTGAATACCTGGCAACCATAGGCTTACCTATAGTATTAAAGGCCGACGGCCTTGCCGCCGGAAAAGGCGTATTGATATGCCTTACAGTTGTTGAGGCGCAGCAGGAATTAATAGAGATGCTAACCGATGCTAAATTTGGCGAAGCCAGCTCGAAAGTAGTAGTCGAACAATTTTTGCAGGGCATTGAGCTGTCAGTTTTTGTGCTTAGCGATGGCAATAACTACAAAATTTTACCATCGGCAAAAGATTATAAGCGCATTGGCGAGGGCGATACCGGTTTAAATACAGGCGGCATGGGTTCTGTTTCGCCGGTTCCATTTGCAAGTGAGGAATTTTTGCAGAAGGTGGAACAGCGTATTATTATACCAACTATTAATGGCTTAAAGCAAGAGGGCATTCCTTATAAAGGCTTTATTTTTATTGGGCTGATGAATTGCGGCGGCGATCCGTATATGATAGAATACAATTGCCGTATGGGCGACCCGGAAACCGAGAGTGTGATAATGCGCATAGAATCAGACCTGGTTGATCTGCTGCAGGGTGTTGCCGAAGGAAACCTGGATGAAAAAGAACTAATTATATCCGGCAAAGTTGCCGCTACAGTTGTTATGGTTGCCGGCGGTTATCCCGGCGAATATTTAAAGGATAAAACCATAACCGGCATTGAAAATGTGCGCGATTCGCAGGTATTTCATGCAGGTACCTATCTTGATGGCGAGAACATTAAAACATCAGGCGGCAGGGTTTTGGCCATAACATCATTACAGGATAATTTATTTGATGCCCTGCAACAAGCCACTGCCGATGCAAGCCGCATTTATTATGATGGCATGTATTTTAGGAAAGATATTGGATTTGATTTGTTGTAAAAGTTAGTTGATTAAGTTGATTGAGAGAGTGGTTGATTAAGTTATAACCGGATCAAAAACCACTTAACTTAATCACCCTAATCTAACTCAATCAACTAACATTATATCTTCCCGAAAATTTCTTCTAATTTATTTTCAAGATCTTCGCCTCTCAGGTTTTTGCCGATGATCTTTCCATCAGGATCAAGTAAAAAGTTTTGAGGAATGCCTCGCACAGCGTATAAACCGGCTGCTTTGCTGTCCCAGAATTTCAGGTCTGATAGCTGAGTCCAGGCTAAGCCGTCATTATGGATCGCTTTTAACCATTTATCTTTTGCCCCGGGCCTGTCTAACGATACCCCTACGATGGTGAATTTTTGACCCTTATAGTGATTGAACGCTCTTACCACATTTGGGTTCTCCTGGCGGCAGGGGCCGCACCATGATGCCCAAAAATCAATTAAAACATATTTGCCTCTAAACGATGAAAGGCTAACCATTTTGCCTGCCGTATCTACCTCGGCAAACTCCGGTGCAGTTGCCCCAAGGGCAACTGCTTTTAATTTAGGGAGCCGTTCAGCAAATTGCTTTCCAGATTCTGATGCTTTTATAGCTGGTGATAAGCCATTAAATAAAGGGGCGATATCAACATAGTCAGCACCGTAAGCAAAACTTTCCAATGCATTAAGGCTGATAAAAGAGTCCGGATTGTCTTGTATAAATTTTTTATTTATTTGGACATCCTGAGCATCAATTGCTTTTTCGGCATTGGAGTTTTCTTTAATAAACGCATCTGATTTTTTTACATCATCAGAAGCAGCTTTCCGCTTTGCCTCCAGCGCGGCATACGCATCATCAACCGGTTTATGAGCAAGGGCGTAGCTGGCATCTTCCCGGTTTGTTTTGGTACCATCAACCGTTGCACTTGCCAGGGTATCTTTACTGTTCACATTAATGGTTCCCTTTTCAAGGTATATTCCTTTATAATCCTTATAACCGGGGCCTGTTCCTTTTTTGTTAAGTTCCAGGTATGCCATTATAGGCGTAGTGCCTACATTACCGGTAAATTGAAACTTGCCTTCCTTTAGGGTAACTGAATCCGTAAGTGTTTTGCCGGCCTGGCGAAATTGCAGGTATATTTTGGCAGGAGCATTTAAAGCACTTATAGTGCCCTGCACCGTATATTTCCCTGTTTGGGCAAAAGCAAGTGCCGGTAAACTTGCCAGCGCTATTAAAACAATCTTTTTCATCAGTTACTTTTTAATTTGAACAGTAAACTTAAAAAATATTATTTGTGATTGATATAGGATAGGCATCAAAAAAATCAGAATTTGATGGGGTGGCAAATTATTATATCGCAGGGCGTTTCCCTGCGCTGTCATATTAGACGCTTTCAGGGTCAGGAAAAATGGAAAATCCAAAGGAAGGGGCGACACCCATCAGTGCAGGGTATTGCCCTGCGACGTGTAGAATTGATATATTATTTCCCTAACACCTCTTTTAGTTTATTTTCTAAATCGTCGCCACGCAGGTTTTTTGCGATTATTTTTCCGTTGGGGTCAATCAGGAAGTTTGCGGGAATTGATGATACATAATACAAAGCGGCAGCCTGGTTGCTCCAGAATTTAAGGTCAGACACCTGAGTCCAGTTCAAGCCATCATTTTTTATGGCGGCAAGCCAATCGGCCCGGCCACTTTGTTTGTCAAGCGATACGCCAATGATGGTGAAGTTTTTTTCCTTATACTTATTATAAACCTTCACTACATTTGGGTTTTCCTCACGGCATGGGCCGCACCATGATGCCCAAAAATCAATTAAAACATATTTACCCCTGAAAGAAGAGAGCTTAACCGGCACACCATTCACATCATTTTGTGTGAAATCAGGCGCCATTGTGCCCAGAGCAGTATGCTTTAAGGTTTCAAGCGAGTTCTTAAAAATTTTGGCCGTTTCGGTGTTTTTTAAACCTGGCGATAGTGAATTAAAAAGCGTATCAAGCTCAAACGGATCCGGCGACGGGCCATCAACTGAATAAAGGGCCATCAGGCTCAGATAACTATCCGGGTTTCCTAATATAAATTTTTTGATAATGGTTTTTTGTTCAGCCTGCAAAGCTTTATACTTTTCCTGCATGGCGCTTCTAAATTCAGGTGTGTTTTGAGCACCTGTAGCTGCGTTTCTTTGTGCAGCCAGTTTTTGGGCCTTGTCTTTTACCGGGTTTAATAGTGTTTTGAAGTTTTTGTCGTCGTCATTTATTTTCGACCCGGTTATCTTCGCTTTTGAGGCCGAATCAGGGCTGCTCAATGCAAACTCGCCTTTATCGATATAAAAGTTCAAAACATCAGCGGTACTATCCAGCTTTTCAAAGCCTACACCTTTATGGTCAATAACCAAAACAGCATTGCTGGGGTTCAGGATCTGCCCGCTAAAATCGAAGTTTCCCGCAGTTATAATTGCAGAATCTATCACCTGGTTAGCACCAGCCTTGTATATAAGGTAAGCCCTTGCCGGTGCCCCCAAATTACCAATCTTGCTTCTTATTAAAAAGGTTTCCGGTGTTTGCGCCATTGCCATATAAGGCAAAAGTGTTATCATAAAAAGAAATATTTTCTTCATCTGTTTGTCAGCGTGTAAGCTGTGTTAACGTTAAAATACGGTTTGAATTATGCTGCTTAGTTTAATTTTTGATAAGTGCGCCACCAAAGATCGGGCATTTCGCCGGATACTGCGGTCTTATAGTCGTCATATTGGCAGGGCACCAGGTGAAAGCGCTCGTTCTTTGATCCGCCTGCAGGATAGGGCACCTGCATCCACCAGCGATCGGATTTTTTACTTTTCACAAACACCACTTCATGCTCATCATGCTTTAAACTGGTTTTATAAATAAGATATTGTGATTTCGGGTTAAGCGGGAAATCACGTTTCCGGTTATAAAACCCATCCATAAAATACCAGATCATTTGGGCAAGCAGGGTTGCGGTTTGCCCGTTATTGTCATACGCAGGGTTGAACTCGTAAAAGCCGATAGAGCTCAGCTTGTCATTAAAACCGGCATAACGCGCTATCTGGCAGGCCTCTTCGCCGTAAAACCCATTAGGTGTTGCATTGGCATTTCCTGCGGCGTCTGATGACCGGATGGCACTCATGTCAAAGCTGATCATGCTGGCATTGCGGATAATGGGCTCGGCGACGGCCACATTGCCGCTTAGTTCGCCAAGCCTGTGCACATCAAAATAAAGCTTTTCCATCACCCTCAAACTATCCTGACTTGCAAAATAGGTTTGATAGCCCAGGTTACTGTAATTAAACAGGTAATTGGGCTCGTGTAAAAATATTTTATTGAGATAGGATTCTGATGTGGTTTCAATACTTTCGGATGTGGTAATGTTATCGTCATCCAAATCAAAATGCGAATCTACAATCACCAGGTCAACCTTTTGCTCCAGGTCCTCGTAAGCCAGGTATTGGGCATAGGTAAGGTCCTGGCCGCCGCCTATTATAACGGGGATGATGTCCTTTTTAACCAGTTCGCTCACTACTGTTTTTAGGGCGATATAAGTATCGGTAATGGTAGCACCCTGGCGGATATTTCCTAAGTCGACGATCTTTGTGTTATAATTGCCTTCATTAAGGCGATATAGCTTCTCACGCACATAATCAGGGCCCAATGAACAGCCGGAATTGTTGACGGCATTGCGGTCTTCCTGTACGCCGATGATGGCTATGTCTGTTTTATCTCCAAATGACGGAAAATCAACGCCAAAATATTCGATCTTGCTGCCTAACTGACTGGTATAATACCCTTTTGCAGGGACAACTTTTTTTTGATCGATAGGTGTGAAAAAATCGGATAATGACATTTTTGTTGATGTGCAAATTGCTGATATGCAAATGTGCAGATTTTTTGGATGATGAGTTGATGATTTTTTTTGAATTTAGAGGCTGGGCATGGATAATAATTTATCGGTAATAAGTCTTAATTTTTGAAATGCAGCTACTTCCGGACTTTACCGTCTTTCCCAACCTGCGGACTTCACCGTCTTTCCCGGCTTCCGGACTTTTCTTGAAACTTCCCTGACATACTTTTCAATTCCTTGCCTTTACCTTTGATTTTTTACAGCAAATAACACATCGTACTATGGAATACAGACAATTGGGAGCATCGGGATTGCAGGTGCCCGTATTGAGTTTCGGGACGGCTACCTTTGGCGGCGGAAATGAATTTTTTAAAGCATGGGGCGAAACCCAGCTTGACGAAGCAAAACGTATGGTTAACTTGTGCCTTGATGCCGGGGTTAACTTTTTTGATACAGCAAATGTATACTCGCGCGGTTTGTCTGAAGAAATATTAGGCAAGGCACTGGAAGGTTTGCGCAACCAGGTGCTTATCTCAACCAAAGCAACCTTCACTATGGGCGACGGGCCAAATGATTTTGGGTCATCACGCATCCATTTAATTAATTCATTAGAAGACAGTCTTCGTCGCTTAAATACCGACCATGTTGATATTTACCACATGCATGGCTTTGACGGCAATACGCCGGTTGAAGAAACCCTGCGGGCATTGGACGACATGATCAGCAGCGGAAAGGTGCGTTACATTGCCTGCTCAAACTTTTCGGGCTGGGCATTAATGAAATCGCTTTCGGCATCTGAGCGTTATGGCTGGGCAAAATATATAGCACACCAGGCTTATTACTCGTTACTTAACCGCGAGTTTGAATGGGAACTGATGCCTGCGGGGATCGATCAGAACGTTAGTACTATTGTTTGGAGCCCGCTGGCCTCAGGGCAATTAGGCGGCAGGTTCCGCAGAGGGGAGCCTATTCCGAAGGATAACCGCACGCAACAAGGCGGCAGTCATGGCCCGGCAACTGATTATGAGCGTTTGTTTACCATTGTGGATGCGCTGGATGAGGTGGCCGGAGAAACCAATAAATCAGTTGCACAGGTAGCACTTAACTGGGTGCTGCAAAGGCCAACCGTAGCTAACGTTATTATTGGCGCCCGCAACGAAGAGCAGCTAAAACAAAACCTTGATGCCATAGGCTGGAACCTTACCACCGACCAGGTGAAAAAACTGGATGCCGCAAGTGAGGTAGATCCTATTTATCCATACTGGCACCAAAGGCAAAATGTAAAGCTGAATCCGCTGCCGAAGTTTTATTGAGGATTATAGCTTTATAAGAACGCAGACCAGCGAAACCGGCTTTACCTAAAAAGGGAACAGCCTGAGCTGGTCTGTTGATTTTTCTTCTTTTTGTTTTATAGTTATTTCTGCAAAATTTGAGAGGGAAATGCCCAGCAGCCTGACCCGCTTATCTTCCGGTTCTGTTGCGGCAAGCAGCTTTTTTGCTGTAATGCTGATGGTTTCAAGATCATTTAAGCCAGCGGGGAATGACTGATTGCGGGTGATCTGTTTAAAATCGCTGTATTTTATTTTCAGGGTGATGGTGCGGCCCTTTAGCTGATAGTTTTGCAGGCGATTGCAAACGGTGATAGCGATCTTATCAAGCTCGGCCTCCATTTCTTCGATGGTGGTAAGATCATAGGCAAAGGTGTCTTCGGCGGCTAATGATTTTGTTTCACGATGGGGCTGCACCTCGCGGTTGTCAATTCCACGCACTATGTTAAAATAAAACCTGCCGACCTTGCCAAAATGTTTGGTAAGCTCGGCCTCGGTGAGCTTTTTAAGATCATCGCCGGTGTGCAGGCCCATGTTCTTCATTTTTTGTGCGGTTACCTTGCCCACGCCAAAAAACTTCTCGACAGGCAGCTTTTCCATAAAGCTTTCGATAGCCGACGGTCCGATAAATTTCAAACCATCGGGCTTATTGATATCGGATGCTATTTTGGCTACAAATTTATTAATGGATACCCCGGCAGATGCGGTTAGCTGCAGCTCATTTTTTATAGCCTGTTTTATTTGCTGCGCTATCTCAATGGCCGAGCCGATGTTGAGCTTATCGCTGGTTACATCCAGGTAAGCTTCATCCAGCGAAAGCGGTTCGATCAAATCGGTGTAGCGACCGAAGATCTCGCGGATCTTTTGCGAGACTTCTTTATAGGCGGCAAACCTGGGGCGAACAAACAACGCATGCGGACAAAGCTGCAATGCCTGCTTTGATGACATGGCCGAGCGGATGCCAAACTTGCGGGCCTCATAGCTGGCTGTAGCTACCACACCACCCCTGCCTTCGGGCGGGCCGCCTACAACTAATGGCTTACCACGATATTCGGGGTTGTCGCGCTGCTCAACAGATGCGTAAAATGCGTCCATATCAATATGGATGATCTTACGGTGAGTTTGAGCGGGGGTGTTTTCCATGTGTATTACAAGCTTTACAAATATAATGGCAACCAGGGGATAATTTGCAAGGAATGGTGGTGGGTTTACTTACCCGACCAGCGCTGGTCGGCTTCCCCGGCCCTCCTTCCGCGCAGCGAAGGGAGGGCGGTCCAGCGCAGCGTCGACCGGGTGGGTAAATTTGCGCGCGATATTAACGCAAATGCGCGGCGGTGTTTACTCACAAGGAAATCGCTTTTAGAATTTCTACCGCCATTTATTACGCAGGCCTTCGACCTGCGCTAATGTATTACGACCTTTCAGGCCTTTAGCGTTGTAGTAGAACCAAAACATTAAGGAAAGGGCGACATATAATAGCGCAGGTCGAAGGCCAGCGGGAGAGGATATGAAACATGCTAATAAAATCAGACGTTTAGTTATCGTCGTTTTCTACCAATTATTGGTACTGCTATTTTTTAAAAGCGATTTCCCAGTATTTACTTACCCCGACATCACTTCCTTATCCTCCATTTTGCGTTAGGGATTGCAACGGATACCGGCCCTTTTTAGTTTGCAGTTAATAGTTTGCAGTGGGCAGTGATTTTGCAGCGGGTTACTGGTTTGCAAAATTGCGCCTAAGGCCTGCAGGAGTATGAGTGTAAAGCCCGCCCGCTTCTATCAGCGGGAACGCCCTTGTTCAGTTGGCAGTTTTGAGTTGGCAGTTAGATGGTGAACTCCTAAACTTTTTATCACCTGTCATTATAACATTATTGCTATATTATAATAAATTTGCGACTTAACTGTTAAAGCCTGTAAACGAAAGCGCATTATGCCTTTTACTTTACGCTTTACCGCTAAAATGCGCTACTATGTTTAAAACCGGTACCACACTGTTTTTCTTGTTTTTATTTGGTATTGCCATTTCGGCCAAAGCACAACAAACCGATTCGTTAAAAGTTGACACCAACCAGCTTAATAAATACCGCATTGAGCCGGGCAAAAACCCGCTGCCATTCCGTTTTAGAGAGCTGCAGATCCACCAGGAACAAATTCCGGTTACCATGCTTGATTATAAGGTGAGCTACTGGCATAAGGCTGTATTGTTCGGACTTAATTTTAACCAGTCGGCATTTAGCAGTAACTACAGTGCGGGGGGGATCAGCGCCATTGCCCTGGGAAGCAACTTTGATTATAAGGTTGAATATAATAAATCGCCGTTTGATTTTACCTCCGAGCTGAGCCTGCTTTACGGCATCTCGAAAAATAAAGGCCAGGGATCGCGCAAGACTAACGACCGTATCTTTTTTGATAACAAAATAGCCTCGCAAATTTCAAAGCACTGGTCGTTTTTCGGGTCGTTAACGTTCGAGTCGCAGTTTGACAAGGGGTATAATTATACTACAGATTCTGTAGGCAATGATGTTTCCCAGCTGATCTCGAACCTGATGTCGCCGGGATATTTAACCGAGTCGGTGGGTTTTGAGTACAAGCCCACCAAGTATTTCGACCTGAGGCTGGGTACCGGTACCGCCCGCCAGACCTTTGTTTTAGATACCACCATTTACCACAACCAGCCCACCAACTACGGCGTGCCCATTGGTAAAACCATACTTAATGAGCTGGCTTTCCAGGCAGTAGCAACGCTTGATAAGGACCTTTCAAAAAGTACGCACGTGAATGTACGCTATGCCCTGTTTATACCCTACCAGCAGGCCCTGGCCTACACCAGCCACCGTATTGATGCCGTGCTGAGCACAAAAGTGAACCGCCTTATTGCCTTTACCATTAACGGCACTTTCCTTTACGACAAAAATACCTCCTCGCGGGTGCAGGGGACGGAAGGACTGGCTTTAGGGATATTGTATAAGTTTCCGTAGGGACAGCTCTCCCTTCAAAATGACCTAATGACCAATGACCATCCAAAAAAGCGTTCCACTTTTACATGCGATGTGTCGTACTGATTAGGGTTGACACAAGGGAGATTTCACTCGTAAAAATAGAAACGGTAAAACAGCAGTTAATATTAGAATACTTGTCGACAGACATAAGTCTTCGTAAATTGGCATACAAATATGGATATGACCATAATGTTAAGGGCCAGGAAGCAACGGGGTCATAAAATTTGCATCGCTGCCCCCGTAATTATATCCAATTAGCGCGAACAATACGGGATAGTCTACCACCCGGAGTGTACGGCCATCGCACACCATTCAGCCATGCGCGTCTAAGGCCATTGTCATATTGGCTCCGCCGGCATAAAGCATAGCAGACCCTACAGGCGGCTTACTGTTTATGCGGAATGGACTAATTGATTCTTGGTTTTCAGGATGGGTGGCGGATGTGTTGGAAGTGTTTTCGCTCATGGTGATAAGGGTTAAATTAAAAGGGGAATTTAAGAATTATTTGGTATTTATTAATCGTAATGGATTGATTTGCTATTTCATTTGTATGTTCTATATGCTCAAACTCATGCCAAGTAGGATCAACCCTATAATCAAATGTGTCCAAAAATAATTCTGGTAATCCCCATTCTTCTGCATAAAACCATTCACCCCAAATTAACTTAGACCGAATGAGTGCTTCTATTTCAGACAACTCGATATTATCGGGATTGGAAAATATTACGGAACCATACTTTTTATAGTTGGCGCTATCGCGATAGAGGTAGTTGAATTTGATGTTTGGCATATAGCCAGGGTAGAAACATCAAAATAATTTGTCAATCGGATATAAGTGAACTTATATTAACCAATTGCAAGCTTCCCACTTTCTTTCCAAATGTATGCAGGCATTGGTTCATTTAATTTCCATTCAACGTTCATCGGTTTTGCCCCATTTGAATTAATGAAGTTTGCTTCGCCTAAAAACACATACGACATTGTGAATCCAAATTCATCGTCATTCTGCTCTCTTACAAATAACAATATCCGTTTATTTAAATCCGCATGATTTATATACGATAATCCTTTTTGAGATTCTGGAGAAGTTGCATTCTGTGATTGCCAATGAAATAAGTATTCATTAATAGCATAGTCATCATACAGTGTTGTTGGAGAATATTCTTTTTCTGATTTCTTAAGCGTTACAAATAGTGCTTCTGTATTTAAATATTTATTTAAAGCAACACCTTCACGATTTGATGATGATTTTTCAAACTCGTGAAGGCGCAATGCCACTAAGATCTGATCTCGATTATAACGACTATGCACTTTTAAAGGAAATGGATAATCTAATTGAATGTCCTTTTCAACAAAATCAATCTTGTCGATCAAATATGTTATTACCTCATCAAGCTCATCAATCATTGTCGGATTTTTGGCAAGTTGCAACATGCTTTCTTTAATAGACTTAAAACCAGCTTTCAATCCGTCCTTTTGCCAAATATCATAATGAAACATCAAAAGCATAAGCCTTTCTTTTTCCATTTGAACATTAACGTTCAATTTATTTTTGATTAGATATTTTATAAATTTCAAATAACTTAGTGAAGTACATTGAAGTAATCGTTTAATGCCTTTCGTTATTTCATCCGCATTGGGTTCGAAAAAATCCTTAATTATTCCAGCCTCAACACAAAGTCTTTTCCAACTATCCTTTTTGTAAATCAATTGTAATTCGATGTGCTGAAATTCGATGAAGTTTTTTAGCGTAAGCGAGGCCGTTGATTGGTGTTTAAAATTTTGAATTTTTATGATCAGTTGCCTTCTATTGAAACCTATTGCAGCAGCAATATTTTTCAGAATGATTTCTTTCGCTTTCTTTTCTAATATGATGGAGCATCCTAAAGGTAAATGAGGAAACTCATCTTCAATTTCTTTTATGATAGACGTATGAGTCTTTCCTACCAACGCTCTAAACTTATGCTCAAAATCATATTCAGGTCGGGCATTCCCCACAAAATCCAAAACAGTTAAACAATCCTTATTTGGTGCAAGTCGTAAACCCCTTCCAAGCTGCTGAAGGAATATTGTTAAACTTTCCGTGGGTCTAAGGAAAAGAACGGTATCAATTTCGGGAATGTCCACTCCTTCATTAAAAATATCCCTCACAAATAAATAATTGATTTCCTTGTTCTGCAGTTTTTCCCTTAGCTGCGTTCTATCGCCAGTATTATTACTAGTTAAATAATCAGCTTTTAATCCGACAATAGTAAACTTCTCGGCCATATAGCGAGCATGTTCCTGACTAACACAAAAGCAAAGAGCAGTAACATCATTTACATCAGTTAGATACTTTTCACAGTTATTTAAAATGTCACCTACACGACGATCATCTTCCGTATAAAGTTTTGTTAGTTCATTAATTTCATATTTTCCGTTTTTCCATGATAATTTAGATAAATCAACATTATCCGATATGGCAAAATATTGAAATGGGGAAAGTAATTTTCGATTTAATGCTTCAGGTAATCTAATTTCAGCAGCAATTACTCCACAAAAATCTTTTAAAATATCCTCCCCATCACCTCGCTCGGGGGTTGCTGTTAATCCTAGTAATATTTTTGGTTTGAATTTTTCAAGAATAGGCCTGTAGCTTGACGCCGCAATATGATGGACTTCGTCAATAATTATAAAATCAAAAAAATCCTCAGAAAGAGTTAATTGACTTATTCGATTAATAAGAGTTTGAACTGAAGCAAACACATATTCATAATTATCGGGTTCTTCTCCATCCACCCAAAGCTCACCAAAATTTGCGTTCCTTAAAACATGTTTGAATGTGGTTTGGGCTTGTTCTAATATTTCTTTGCGGTGAGCTACAAATAATAATCTTGCTCTCGGTTGTTTATCTTTAAAGTACTTATAGTCAAAAGAAGATATTACTGTTTTTCCTGTTCCTGTAGCCGCAACAATTAAATTTTTATACCTATTATGTATTAATCTTTCCGATTTTAGTTTCTCTAATATCTCTTCTTGATAAGGAAAAGGCTTTAAATCGAAGAAAGTAGTAATCCCCTCTTTATAACTTGAGTGTTGCTTTAAAGCCTGGTTTAACTTTTGTTTATCTGAACCTTGCACATAAACTTCAAAATCTTTATCTACCCAATAAGTATCAAAGGTTTTCTTGAATTTATCTATTATATGGCTAATCTCCTTTGATGTAACTTTTAAATTCCATTCTAACCCATTTGTTAACGCTGATCTCGAAATATTAGAAGAACCGATATATCCTGTGTTGAATCCTGTTTTTCTTAAAAATAAATACGCCTTTGCATGTAGTCTTTCATGCTCAGAATTATAGGAAACTTTTATTTCTGTGTTTTTTAAGCTAGACAGGAATTCGACAGCTTTAACATCTGTTGCTCCCATATAAGTAGTTGTTATAATCTTTAACTTTCTTCCGCTGTTTGTAAACTCTTCTAACTCTTCTTTAAATATCCTGATGCCAGAAAACTTTATGAAAGAAACAAGCCAACAAATTTCATCTGATGAAAGAATCTCTTTTTTGATTTCGCTTTCTAAAGTAATGCCCGAATTACTACCAGTAAAAAGCTCACTCTGACTTAAGCGGGTGTACGGCGTTATTTGTTTAAGTCTTTCACTAAAATCGGCATAAGGAGAGTCAAGTCTTGAAAAAACAGCCTCTAATATTTTCCCCTCATTATCTATTAAATTATTTGAGAGGCCTAATTTGGGTAGTTCATCAATTAAAACTTGAATGAGTTTATTAGAAAGTTCAACTTGATGATGAGTTTTATCTTCATCTTTAATCTCATTTAAAGCAAATTTAATTGTCTCAGCTAAGTATAAACTTAGATATCTTGAAGCTTCTTCTTTATCAAGTATAGTGCTTTTAATAAAAAAGTTATCTCCATTTAATAAACTTAACCGGTTGGCAATTAGCTTTGTTATCAGTTGCTCGTAAATTCCTAGTTCAAATTGCATTTAGGTAGTTTAGGTAATTATTAAGGATAGGTATATCCGCATCGGCCCAATCCAAATCTAATAATTCATTTGTATTTAGCCACTTAAAATCGGCATGTTCTTTTAACTCGATTTCTCCATTGACACATTTACAAATGAAAGGAATAAGCTTAATAGTTATAAAATGGTAATTATGAATATTGGGAGTAAGACTCTTAATTATTTCGATCTCAATATTGAGTTCTTCTTTAATCTCTCGAATTAAACATTGTTCAGGTGTTTCGTCGGACTCAATTTTGCCGCCGGGCAGTTCCCATTTTAATGGCAAACTCATTATGGCACTTCTTTGAGTGGCTAACAACTGGCGTTTATTATCAACAATTAAGGCACAAGTAACATCAATAATTTTACGTTCCCCCTCTTTCATGCTTATTTTTCTACCTCACAAAATACATGTTTGCATTCATTATTTGGGCACTCCTCAATATTCATTTGAAGCAGGGTATGGTAGACTATAATCCATCCACATAGTTTACAATATCCCCCATTCAAAATAAATTATCCTGTTCCAAAGTGTAAACACCAGGCCGGGTTAATTATTAAAACTCAACCTTTTTTAGTTCCAAATGGCTTGTTCCACCTGTTCCACTTGTTCCACGCGTCCACAAGCCGGCGCGGAGGAGGGGTATTTCAGGCCCTTTTACCTATAAAAATCAATTTTTGGTTAAAAACGGCTTGTTCCACTTGTTCCGCGCGTTTCCTGCGTGCACATCGTGTCTCGTCCTGATTAGGGTTGACAGAAAGGAATGTCAGATGAACTACGAAGAAATCAGGAAACAGGTAATTGAAGAATACTTTGCAGGTGGAGTAAGCTTGCGTACCTTAGCCAAACAGTATAA
>NZ_JAQBOC010000067.1 GCF_028288225.1 Mucilaginibacter sp. | reverse complement strand
ATTTTTACCGGTCTTCTTTTAAAAGTATAAGCTTTAGGGTCAATACCTGTTTGATGATCATATAATCTACTTTCCAAATTATTGGTAATACCTGTATAATAGGAATTATCCCTGCAAAGCAATATGTATACAAAATATTGGTTCATCGTAATGATTGTTCTCCATTAAAACATCTTCATTTCGCCGCGCACGTCGTGGTTCGACAGGCTCACCATGACAGGCCACCCTTGTCATTCCCCCTTTAGATTCCGCAGGGGCTTACATCTTATGTTTAACTATCAGCCCTTTTAAAATAGCTATCCTTGATTCTGCAGATCTTTGATCAGCCCTGTCTATCGCGCGGGGAGTTTCAGAATTTGGTGAAATTTCATTTGTCGGGATTTCCTTTTGAAGTTCATCTTTGGTATGCACTGCATAAAAAGCCCTCAGGTCATTTTCCGGATTTTTCATTTGTGAATTGAATGTTTAGGTTATTATTTGATGAAGATAAATAAATTTTATGATTTATCGATACCAAAATTTTCGCTACAGCACAGGAATATTGCATCTCAAAATAGCATTGGGTCAGGGTTGTTAAAATGCCGGTATTTTTATTGAATTTATTGTTATATTATTAAATATCAGTAAATTAGATTTACCAATTTCACTCCTAAAGCCTGTTAACATGCAAAATAAAGATTTTATGCTCCGCTGGTACAATGAGCTTTGGAACCAGGACAATGAAAGCATTATAGACGAACTGATGCACCCGCATGTAAAAGCCTATGGCCTGGGTCCGGGGCCGCTGGTAGGTGTTGATGCCTTTAAGCAATTTTATAAAACCTTCCGCAATGAGTTTGCCGACATTCATGTAACCATTGATAAAAGCATTTCGGAGGACGATTACGAAGTTTCGCTATGTACAGTTACAGCTAAACACAAGCAAAGCGGCAAACCCGTAAATATTACGGGCACATCTGTTGTACAATTAAAAAACGGCCAGCTCCTGAACGGCTGGAACCATTTCGACTTTTTAACCCTTAACCTGCAGATCGGCAAAATAACGGAAGAACAGCTGCGTTAGTCATTCGCAACACCAGGCTTTTTAACTGATTCCTCACCATCTTAACTAATTCTTCACCATCGACTATGGACCATCAACTATGAACCTAACCCACCAACTTTATCTCAAAATCAACTTCCTGATACTATTATTCCCGTAATCGCTAAAATAAATAGTGCTCTCATCTTTCGAAAGTGCAAAAAATAAAGGATGAACATCGGCGTCCCTGCCTATCCCGTCCTTCCCATGAAGTTCTTCATGCATCCCTACCAGCCTGGTCACCGTGTTATTGTATAAGCTATAAATCCCATTGTCCACACAAAGATATATGGTACGGCTGTCTTTGGTAACAATAATATCATTAATAATGGTAGGGATCAG
This sequence comes from Mucilaginibacter sp., assembly GCF_028288225.1. Classification (GTDB taxonomy): domain Bacteria; phylum Bacteroidota; class Bacteroidia; order Sphingobacteriales; family Sphingobacteriaceae; genus Mucilaginibacter. The sequence continues at coordinate 2,847 of NZ_JAQBOC010000067.1, read as the reverse complement.
ACCCCTGTAAATTTCAGTAAATACGCCCAACGGTGTCAATTTGTATAAGCTCCTGTTTATGGCGAGGTATTTTACGTTGTTATATCCGCAGTACATTGCTGTAAAAAAAGGATTGGTTTTATCATAAGCGTTTAGGGAATCAACCGGCGGCGTGTAAGCGTCTTTGCCGATTATTGTTGCCGCGGAGTTTAATATAAATTTTTCTAAGCTTCCCTTGTAATTATATTCAGTGGTGCCATTTATATAAACAGGCGCCACGCCGCACATAAACATATAATTGGTGTATGGGTTTCTCACAAGATCGAAATAATGATAATTAACATCGTGATAAGCCGGGGTGATCAGCTGGCCGCCAGGCCTCAGGATCCACACTTTTTTGGTAGTCGCATCTCCATCGTGCTCCTGTTCAATAATATTGATCGTTCCATCCGCCAAAACCCTGACCTTTCGGGGTTGCTCCAATGTTTGTGTACCGCTGTTGGGAATGGGAATTGTAGAAACTACTTTTAGCGGGGATATTTTCCTGATCTTATTATTGGTCCTGTCTGCCACATATATAGTGCCGTCGTCCATCAGGTCAATCCCCATCGGATCATGAAACCTGGCCTGGGCTCCGGGCCCGTCAACATATCCAAAGTCATTATAAAAGGAGCCGCCCGCTATGGTGATAACAGAAAGCCGCGGTAACCCGGTTGGTGCACCTGAAAATTGTGCCTCCGGATTGTTGGGCAGCGCAGGCGCAGGGACTTCGTTCTTCTTACAAGAAAACACAGTAACAGCCAAACCTAATAGCAATAGGTAATAGTTTTTAGTTTTCATACTGATAATATTTAAGTTAACGTGATAATTTCCTGGGGTGGTTCGATAAAAAGGTACCGGCAAAAATGAAGAAGCCTGCATCTTCTTTAAAATAACCGGCTGATATTAGCTTATTTGATATACAGCTTTATTAATTTAATTGTTTCGTTCACTGTTACCTTGATCATAGATCGGGAAACTTTCACATTAAGTGATCGGGGCGCCAGATCAAGGCACATTAAAGGGGGTAAGGTTAACTTAAAAAACACCTGTTTTAATTGTAAGTTTAATTTAAATAGTTGTAAATTTATTCAAAAACCTAAAAATGAAAGCATTAAACAAGGTTGTATTAGCAGGCAGCCAAAAAAAGCCCCATTCAGGCGAAACAACTGCTAAATTAAACCGCAATAAGTTTATAGAAGTTACCTTGCGGATCCGCCGGAAAAAGTCCATTGAATCACAATTAAATTCAGGCGAAAGAGTAGATCACAGCGATTACGAAAAAGAGTTTGGCGCTTCGCAAAAAGATGTGGAGCAGGTTGAATCTTTTGCCCGGCATTATAAACTAAGCACGGTTGAAGTAAGCTTGCCGCGCCGCAGTGTTATTTTGCGGGGCAGCATTGCCAGGATGGAAGCCGCTTTTGATGTAAACCTGTCAAAAGCTGTCGACTCGCACGGTGATGCAATCAGGGTTAGGAAGGGTGATATTTTTATCCCCGAAGCATTAAAAGATGTAGTTGAAGGTGTTTTTGGCTTGGATGACCGCAAAGTGGCAAGGCCCTTATTTAAATTTAAAAAAAATGAGGGTGGGATTAGTCCGCGGGCAGCGGTAACAAATTCCTTTTCACCAAACCAACTGGCGGACATCTATGGCTTTCCGGCGGGCTTTAACGGCAAGGGACAAACCATTGCCATTATTGAACTGGGCGGAGGATACCGTGCCAAGGACCTTGCAAAATATTTTAAAGGACTGGGAATAAAAAAGCCTTCGGTTAAGGCAATATCTGTGGATAAGGGCAAAAACAAACCCACAAATGCCAACAGTGCTGATGGTGAGGTGATGCTGGATATTGAAGTGGCCGGTGCTGTTGCTAACGGCGCTAAAATTGTAGTTTATTTTTCTCCAAACAGTGATAAAGGCTTCCTTGATGCGATAACCAAAGCGGTGCACGATAAAACCCACAAACCATCGGTAATATCCATTAGCTGGGGCGGCGCCGAGGTAAACTGGACCGAACAATCATTAAACAACTATAACGAGGCATTTAAAGCCGCCGCCATATTGGGTGTTACCATCTGCGCAGCGGCAGGCGATAACGGATCAAGCGATGGGATGCCGGGCGGCAATGTGAATGTGGATTTTCCGGCCTCCAGCCCTTATGTACTGGCATGCGGCGGAACCACCTTGAAAGTGAATGGCAGTAACGAGATCACCTCTGAAACAGTTTGGCATGATTCTAACGATTCAGCAACCGGTGGGGGCGTAAGCAACGTATTCGCCCTACCCGATTACCAGAAAAATGCCAAAGTGCCTAAAGAAGATGGAACCAACCATACCGGCCGCGGCGTACCCGATGTAGCCGGCAACGCTGATCCCAATACAGGATACAATATACTGGTTGACGGTGAAGAACTGGTAATTGGCGGCACAAGCGCAGTGGCACCATTGTACGCTGGTCTTATTGCCCGCATTAACCAGCAAAATGGTAAATGGGCCGGGTTTATAAACCCAGCCTTATATGCAGCAAGGCCATCCATATGCCGCGATATTACAGTTGGCAACAACCGCACCACCTCCGGCAATAAAGGCTATGATGCCGGTGCCGGCTGGGACGCATGTACCGGTCTGGGTGTGCTCAGCAGGTTGTAATGATCATGTCGCTTTCTATATTTCGCAGGGCATTGCCCTGCGCTGACATATAAGACCCTTTCCTTTGTATTACCTTTGTATTACCAAAGATAGTTTTTATTAAATATTGTTATTGTTGGAAATGGGGGGTCTGGGGGGTGTTAAAAACTAAAAACTTTGTGGAAAACGTTAACATAAAA
>NZ_JAQBOC010000066.1 GCF_028288225.1 Mucilaginibacter sp. | reverse complement strand
ATTTTTACCGGTCTTCTTTTAAAAGTATAAGCTTTAGGGTCAATACCTGTTTGATGATCATATAATCTACTTTCCAAATTATTGGTAATACCTGTATAATAGGAATTATCCCTGCAAAGCAATATGTGTACAAAATATTGGTTCATCGTAATGATTGTTCTCCATTAAAGCATCTTCATTTCCCCGCGCACGTCGTGGTTCGACAAGCTCACCATGACAGGCCGGTTATCGCTCCCACAAGCATCTTCATTTCCCTGCGCATGTCGCGGTTCGACAGGCTCACCATGGCGGGCCATCGTTTTTGCTCCAATTATCTTATTGATTACCCTCAACAATTTCCTCCTGCAGTTTTTTAGGGAGGCCCTTAAATACCAAATCGTAGGAGTGATCTATCATTTGGTGGAGCTGTTTGCTGGTTAGTGAGCCATCCATATAAACCGTGTTCCACATTTTTTTATTCATGTGGTAGCCGGGCTGTACCTCAGTGTATTGCTCCCGTAATTCAACTGCCAGTTCCGGATCGCATTTTACATTAAAGTTATTGCCGGCAGTAATGCCGGTAAGTAAAAACATTTTACCGGCAACTTTAAAAACCAGCGTATCCTCTCCAAAAGGTAAACCTTCGGTAGCTGCAGGCTTTTTAAGGCAGTAATCGCGAAGTTCTTCAATATTCATCTTAAAATCCGTACTCTTTAACCAGTTTGTTGTATGATACCGTTGTGCCAAAGAAATATTTAAACCCAATTGTAAATTGCCGGTATTGGTTAGTGGCATTGTTTTTAAATTTCGAGGTCGGGTCATCGTACCCATCCAAACCCTCGCCAAAAACAAGGTTATGTACATAGCCAATATCAATTGCCCAGCCCGGCTGGTCATATGAATCAAAGATCTTAAATTCATAGCCAAACCTTAAAGGAATTGCATAATTGGTGCTTTGATCGGACCCGGGGAAAACATAAGTAAGTGGCCCGTTAGCTAAAATCACATTGGTGCGCTGAACGGTATTGTTGTTTCTTACCAGTCCAATACCTGATCCAACATAAAAGTTTTTTACAACATTTAAAAACCAGCCATTTCCGTAATCAATAAAAGAGCCTAACTGAACATCGGCATGCAGGTAAAGCGCAATAAAATTATTGGTAAACTTCCGGCCAAACCTGTCTTTATCAACAGTTAAACCGCCACCGGATAATTTGCCCTTTTGAATTTCGAGCTCAATAGGTAAATAGGGATTGTAATTATAAGTTAGGTTTGCGTTAAAACCGATACTATTGTTTTGCCGGGGAACATTGGTATAACCGCGTTCGTAGCTTGCGCCAGCCCCAATGCCAAATTGATAGTAATTATAACCAGCCTGGGCTTTTGCTCCAATTGCCGCAATTACTCCAAAAAAAAATAAAATATATATTTTCAAAGGTTAAATGTTGATCAATATTTACAATTTTGGGGTTGAATTATTCTGTTCCCTCAAAATTAAAAATTTTAGTGACATAATTGCTTAATATGAATGTTAAATCATTGCTCAGCTTTACCGTTACTGACAGGTTTTTGCGGTACGTAACCATCGATACCCAGTCGGATCCGGCTTCTGAATCTATCCCGTCAACAGAAAAACAAAAAGACCTTGCGCGCGTGCTGGTAAATGAATTACTGGACATGGGCGTTTCTGATGCCCACCTGGACGATTTTGGCTACGTGTATGCAACCATACCGTCAAATACTGATAAGGAGAATGTGCCGGTGATTTGTTTTTGCTCGCACATGGATACCGCGCCTGATTGCAGTGGCACCGGCGTAAAACCAATTGTTCATAAAAACTACCAGGGTGCCGATATTATTTTGCCGGATGATCCATCACAGGTAATAAAGCTGAAGGATCACCCGGATCTTAAAAATCAGCTGGGGAACGACGTGGTTACCGCCAGCGGCACAACCCTACTGGGTGCTGATAACAAAGCCGGGGTCGCTGAGATCATGGATGCCTGTTACCAGCTGATCAATAATCATGAAATAAAGCATGGCAAAGTCAGGATCCTGTTTACGCCAGATGAAGAGATTGGCCGGGGAGTAGACAAGGTTGACATTGAAAAGCTTGGCGCTTATGCAGGTTATACCATGGATGGCGAAAGTGCCGGAAATATGGAAAACGAAACATTTTCTGCGGATGGGGCAAAGCTTATAATTAACGGCATAAGTGCGCATCCCGGTTTTGCAAAGGGCAAAATGGAAAGCGCCATAAAAATTGCCGGGCAAATAATTGCTGCCCTGCCTTTTGAGCTATCGCCCGAAGGGACGGAAAACAAACAAGGCTTTGTACATCCGGTAGCAATTGAAGGCCATGTGGAAACAGCAAGCATTGATTTTATTATCCGCGATTTTGATGATGATAAGCTTACCGCACATGCAGATGTGATCCGTAAAATAGCGGATAATGTATGGCGCCAATTCCCTTCATCAACTTATGAACTGCAGGTAAAGCCGCAGTATCGTAACATGAAAAGTATGCTGGATAAGCATCCGCAAATAGTTGAATATGGTATGGAGGCAATGAAAAGGGCGGGCTTAAATGCAAAGCTATGCAGCATCCGTGGCGGTACTGATGGCTCGCGCCTTTCATTTATGGGCCTGCCATGCCCTAATATTTTTGCCGGCGAACATGCATTCCACAGCAAGCAGGAATGGGTGTCGGTACAGGATATGCAAAAAGCCGTTGAAACCATTTTGCATTTATGTATGGTGTGGGAGGAGCGGGAATGATGTGCGGATTTCGGATGTGCGGATGTGCGGATATGCAGATGTCCGAATTTAATTTTTTCATTCGCACATCAAAAATCCGCACATCCGCACATTATTACCCTTTCTCTGCCAGCAAATCTTCCGTCAGTTTATCAAACTCTACAACAAATTCAGTGTAATGCTTGCCTGTACCAGGGCCATTAAAACCTGTATGGATTTTGCGTACGTTACCCTTTTTATCAATAATAATGGTAGTAGGGAAGCCTTTAAAATCAGCCAGCGTGGGCAGACTTTTCATAGGATCACCTTTTGAAGGGGTATAGCCTGTTATCAGCAAAGGATATGGCACCTTGAAATGATCTTTTAACTGTGCCAGTGTTTTTTGCGATTTTTTGAAATCGGTGGTGCGCTCATAAGCCAGGCCAACTACTTCAACGCCTTTAGCGTGATATTTTTTGTAATAGCCGCTATTGATAATAAAGTTGGTTTCATCCATACAGTTGGGGCACCATGATCCCAACATCTGTACAATAACAACTTTGTTTTTAAAACGGGCATCGCTCAATGAAACCTCGCGGCCGTTAACATCCGGAAAGGTGAAAGCAATCTTTTTATGGCCCGGTTTCAGGGCGGTTAATGAGTATGCGTCGGGTAATTTCGCATTAGCATTTTTTACAGCAGTCCATTTTGTAAAGGCAGAGTAGCCAGAATAATTTTCACCATCACTAATTACTTTGCCATCATTAATTTTGGCAGTAAATAAAAAGGCATGGCAGCCATCAAAGCACGAAAGGTAAAGTCTGTCGCCGGATACTGAGCCTTCCAGGTACCGGTAATCGCCGGTGGTGCTTAAAAAAGTGCCGGTTAGCTTATTGCCGGTTTGTTTAAATTCACCAACAAGCTCATCGCGGCCTGGAGTGCCTTCGCCAAAAACAGCCGCCCACCTGCCGGTAATATCAAATGCCGGTTTCTGCGGATCTTTTAAAAATCGCCAGGGGGTATTCGGTACAGCATTAAATGGGAGGGCTGAGTCATGGTCGCCCAAATGCCTTATCCAGTTACCGCTTAGGTTATCACCCAGTAGCTTCAGCCTGAATTCGGAATCAAACAAAGGCATTTTTACAAATACTGAATCGCCTTTGATTTTTACATCAGGCACTTTGTAATGCTCTGTGCCATTTATAATGGTTACTTGCTGATGACCGGCAACATTAGTTACTTCAAAATTGAAAGGCAGCTCATGCTTACTTTCGTTTTTTAATGTTCCGCGCCAAATGCCGGTCTTTAGCTTGGTTTGGGCGGATGCAGAACTTAATATGGAAAATGCCAATAAAGTTGATAGGATGAGTCGTGATTTTAATAACATACCCAAACCTATTAAATTTTTACCAAATTATTTTAGCACCTCCCTTGAAATGACAATTCTTTGAATTTCAGAAGTCCCCTCGTAGATCTGGGTTATCTTGGCGTCGCGCATCAGGCGTTCCACATGGTATTCCTTTACAAAACCGTACCCGCCGTGGATCTGAACTGCTTCAACTGTAGTGCGCATAGCCACTTCGCTTGCAAATAGCTTTGCCATTGAGCTGGCTTGTGCATATGGCTGGCCCTGGTCTTTTAACCATGCTGCTTTAAGGCATAATAAGCGGGCAGCTTCAATTTCTGTGGCCATATCGGCCAGCTTAAACTGCGTGGCTTGCAGATCGGCAATTGTTTTTCCGAAAGCTTTCCGCTCCTTTGAATAATTAAGCGCCAGCTCATAAGCACCTGATGCAATGCCCAATGCCTGTGCGGCAATACCTATCCGTCCGCCTTCCAATGTATTCATGGCAAATTTAAACCCGAAACCATCATCGCCTATCCTGTTCTCTTTCGGAACTTTAACATCGGTAAACATCAGTGAGTGCGTGTCAGACCCGCGGATCCCCAACTTATTTTCTTTGGCACCTACTTCAAAGCCTTCCATGCCTTTTTCAACAATCAGGGCATTAATGCCGTGGTGCCTTTTTTCCGGATGCGTTTGTGCTATAACCAGGTAGGTTGAAGCAGAGTTGCCGTTAGTGATCCAATTTTTTACGCCGTTAAGCAGGTAATGGTCGCCCATATCAACAGCGGTAGTTTTTTGCGAGGTAGCATCTGATCCTGCTTCCGGCTCTGATAAGCAAAAGGCGCCTATTTTTTCGCCTTTAGCCAATGGCACCAGGTATTTTTCTTTTTGAAAATCATTGCCATACTTTTCAAGCCCGTAACATACCAGTGAATTATTTACCGAAACAACTACAGATGCGGATGCATCTATTTTTGATAATTCTTCCATAGCCAGCACGTAAGAAATGGCATCCATGCCGCTGCCGCCATATTTAGGCGAAACCATCATCCCTAAAAAACCAAGCTCGCCAAGCATTTTTACCTGCTCTGCCGGGAATTTCTGATGCTCGTCCCGCTCAATTACACCGGGTTTAAGTTCAGTTTGCGCAAAATCACGCGCTGCCTGGCGGATCATTATTTGTTCTTCGGTTAATTCAAAGTTCATCTGCTATTAATTCGGTCATCAAAAATAATATTATGCATGCATAGTAAAAAATATATACAAAAAAAAGAGAGCTTTTTTTGAAGCTCCCTTTCCCCTAATTAATTTAAACTATTGATTAAACCCAAAACAAAGAACAAAAAAACCTCAGCTTGGGCGTCTGAGAATTCAAAAACAAAGTTTTTCTATAGGTAGATGTTTTATCGTTTTTCACAGATTGTATGCAGGGCTGTTCAATTCAGAACAAATGTTAAGCCATAAAATTTTTATTTTTTTTGGCACCAACCCCATTCAGCATAAAAAATTTGAGTGATGCTAAATACTTTTATTAAAAACTCAGACTAGTATGTACGTGCTGATTTTAAACCGGTTAACAAATTCAATTATTAATTTTACAACCTGTAGCTATAAGTAGCTTTGAAAAGCACTGAAACTTAATTCCTATTAGCTATAAAAGAAATTCAAAACGTAACACGAATGTTACCTCTGTTGCGGCCCTAAAGTATCAACTTGATAAAGCTGAACAATAAAATGTATCCTTTTTTGATGTTTATTTGTTCTGAATTTCAAACAGATGGGATGAAATTCAGATTTATTGAAATATCTTGTCTGATATTTCATACACCTGTTGTATCATATTATCTACATTAAAATAAAATTGATGACTAAAAAATTTACGATACAAACGCTGCTCGCTTGCATCATTGGCACTTTAGTTATGTGTGCCTGTAATCATAAAACAAAAAACCATGCTGATAATGATGTAATATTTAAGGATCTGGATGCCTCTGTTAAGCCCGGCGACGATTTTTTTAAATATGCTAATAATGGCTGGCTCAAAAAAAACCCTATCCCGGCGGCATATTCGTCATGGGGTATTGGCAACGTGGTTATAGAGGAATTACGGGACCGGTTAAAAAAGATCAATGAAGAAGCTTTAACCGCAAACGCTGCAAAAGGCAGTAATACACAAAAGATCGGGGATTTTTATTTTAGCGGATTAGATTCCGTTAATATTGAAAAACAGGGTTTAAATCCGCTTAAAGCCGAATTGGAAAAAATTAACCAGGTAAAGGATGTTAAAAGCTTGGTTGATGAGTTTGCGCACCTTGAAACCATCGGAGTTGAAACACCCATTGCTGCCGGCGTTGGCCAGGATGCAAAGAACAGCAATAAAAACTTGCTGCAGCTTTTCCAGGGTGGTATAGGGCTGCCAAGTCGCGATTACTATTTTAATACGGATCCACATAGTGTTGAGATAAGGACCGACTACCAACAAAAGCATTTGCCTGTTATTTTTAAACTTTCGGGTTTAAGTCCGGATGAGGCAATTGCTGCAAGTAAAAAAACATATAACCTTGAAAAGTTTTTGGCAGACAGCTCCCGGAAATTGGAAGACCTGCGTGATCCTTATCATAACTATAACAAAATGACCGTGGCCGGACTCAGCAAGCTTACACCGGCAATTGACTGGCAAGGTACATTTGATAAAATGGATTATAAAAATGTCGATACGGTTATTGTTGGTCAGCCTGAATACTACAGGGCATTAAACAAAGCACTGAATACTTATAGCATTGCCGACTGGAAAAATTACCTGCGCAAAAATCTTGTGATCTCATATGCATCGTACCTAAGCAAGCCCTTTGACGACGAGAACTTCAGGTTTTACGGAACAGTATTATATGGCAATAAAGAACAATTACCCCGCTGGAAACGCGTATTGGATACCGAAAATGGCTTAATGGGCGAAGTGTTAGGGCAAATTTTTGTGAAAGAATATTTCCCGGAGAAAACAAAGAAACGCTACGTAAACCTGGTTGAAGCCATGCGTGCCAGCTTTAAAGAACATATTGAAAAGCTGGACTGGATGAGCCGGCAAACCAAGGAAAAGGCTTTTGATAAGCTGGCAAAAGTTAGCCCTAAAGTGGGATACCCTGATCACTGGAAAGATTTTTCGACACTGACCATTGACCGCGGACCTTATGCCTTAAATGTAATGCGTGCAAATACTTTTTGGCACAGGTACGAAGCTAATAAATTGGGCAAACCGGTTGACCGTACCGAATGGGGTATTACACCGCAAACTTATAATGCCTATTATAATCCGTCAAATAACGAGATCGTATTGCCGGCTGCACAGTTCCTTATTCCGGGTGTTAAGGATGAGGATGTTGACGATGCTGTAGTTTATGGCTATGCAGCAGCATCAACTATAGGCCACGAAATGACGCATGGCTTTGACGATGAGGGCCGCCAGTTTGATGCAAAGGGAAACCTGAAAGAATGGTGGCAGCCACAGGACTCGATTAAGTTTACCCAACGCGCCCAGATGCTTATTAACCAGTTTAATGGTTATAGCGCTTACGGCCTGCATGTAAATGGTAAAGCTACGCAGGGCGAAAATATTGCCGACCTTGGTGGGATTGTTATAGGGCTGGATGCCTTTAAGAAAACCGATCAGTACAAAGAAGGGAAATCAATAAACGGCTTAACACCTGTTCAAAGGTTTTTCCTGGGCTATTCATTGGGCTGGCTTGGGCAGGAAAGGAAAGAAGCACTATCAAGCCAGATCCTTACAAACGAACATGCTCCCGGCTTTATGCGCGTAAACGGGCCCTTTACCGATGTGCCCGAGTTTTATGAAGCCTTCCATATTAAAAAAGGCGATAAAATGTGGCTGGATCCGGATAAGCGTGTAAAGATCTGGTAGGAGCCGAAAAAGTCTGCAGCGTCCAAAAGAGCAGGTAGCTTCAGTACCGAACGTTTGGGCTATAAAATTTTTACCTTTGATCTATGGAAACTTTCCATGCCGTAACTGAGTGGCTGAAGCATCAAACATTGTTAGAAACGTTGGGTGTAATTACAGGTCTTTGGTGTGTTTACCTGGCTGCGCGTAATAACATTTTGAACTGGCCATTTGCAATAGTAAGTGTAGGCATATACATCTTTATTTTTTTTGATGCCCGGCTATATGCCGATATGGGTTTGCAATTTTATTTTATGGCCATGAATATTTATGGCTGGTACTACTGGAGCCGCAAAACAACAACTGAAAAGAAAACGCCTGTGGTATTGATAACAAAAAAAGAGATCATCTTTTCTGTTATAGCTATTATTATATTCACTTTTATATTGGGCTCATTGTTAAAATACACGCCTGCATCGTACCCTTACCTTGACAGTTTTTGTACGGCATGCAGTTTGGTTGCCCAGGTGTTTTTAGCCCGTAAAGTTTTAGAGAACTGGCTGATATGGATTTTTGTTGATATAATTTATGTAGGTATTTATATATTTAAGAACTTACATCTTACTGCAATTATGTATGCCATATATGTAGCCATAGCCTTATTGGGCTATATTGATTGGAAAAAAGATTATAAAAAACAAGTGGTTTGATTTTTTACTGATTGTTAATTTTTTAATGGTGTTCAGGAAGGCTTTGCCGTTTTGGATTTACTTTATTTATATAGCTATGAACCTCGATCTTTATATTGTTTTGCAAAAGCCACCCGCTAATGTCGATTTTGGGCTGCAAAAAGGGCACGGAAGTAAATATGAAACTATTCAAATCCAGCGTTCGGGCATGCAGGATCTGCATTTTAATTTAACCATTGAAGTTAAAGGCGACAAGCAAAAAGATGATCTGCCTGGCTTTGCGGGGCCTTTTGTACAGGGCGTACCATTAAACAAATTCATTTATATTGATATAGGCACCTTTGCCGGCCAGGAATCACTCTGGAGCCGCAGGCTTAAAATACCCTTAACCGGAATTACGTGGGATCTTATTGACCAGGCAGCTTCCGGCCTTGAAACATATGTACCGGGTACAGCAAAAGGCGGCGGTCCAAATTGTGCAACAGTAAAGCCTTTTGAAGGCTGGAAAGTAAAGACGCCTTAAACAAAAAAGCCCCCTAACGGAGGCTTTCAATATCATTAATCTCGCCTTTAGGGGCCAGGGGCTGACTTTACGCCTTTACTCTTTCCACATATGAGCCGGTAGCAGTATCAACTTTTACCTTATCACCAATATTAATAAATAACGGCACTTTTATTTCAGCGCCGGTTTCAACGGTAGCATTTTTTAAGGCACCGGTTGAGGTATCGCCTTTAACGGCGGGCTCAGTATAGGTGATCTCTAACTCGGCAGAACCGGGGATAGAGGCCATAATCGGTTCGTCGCTTTCAAAAGCAACAATAACATTCATGCCTTCCTTTAAAAACTTTACAGCCGGGCCAAAAAGTGCTTTTGGTACGTTATGCTGATCAAAAGTAGCGTTATCCATTATCACTAACGCATCGCCATCTTCATACAAATACTGATAGTCATTAGTTTCAACGCGGGCTATGGTTACATCTTCATCGGTACGGAAACGGTATTCAACCAGCTTGCCCGATTTAACATTACGCATGCGCGCCTGGTAAAAAGCACGTAAGTTGCCTGGCGTACGATGCAAAAATTCTTCTACCTGTAGCAATTCACCGTTAAAACGAATGATATTGCCATTTTTAATTTCAGATGCTTTTGACATAACAATATAATTGAGGCGCAAACTTAGGGAGTTAATGGCAAAGAAACAAGGGGGTTTAGCTGGAAGCTAAAAGACTAAAGCAGAAAGCTTTTCGGCTTTTAATTTGGTTTAGTAAATATGAAAGACCTTTTTCGCTTTAATCTTTTTGCTTTCAGCTTTTAGCTTAACTTTGCACATTCAAAATTAGCACATCTAATACGCACATCCACATGAGTGTTTCTTTATTAGCCCAAAATCTGCATGGGTCCGAAATTATAAAAATTGCAGGTGAAATAAACGAACTTAAACGCCAGGGACAAAATATTGCCAATTTAACCATCGGCGATTTTGACTCTAATATTTACCCTATTCCATCCCAGCTAAAACAAGGTATTGTTGATGCCTATGGTGATAATCAAACAAATTATCCTCCTGCCGATGGCGTGCTGAGCCTGCGCGAAAGTGTATCCTCATTTTTAAAAAGCAAGTTTAACCTGGATTATGCTGCAAATCAGATCCTGGTATCAGGCGGATCAAGGCCTTTGATCTACTCTATATTTTTAGCCGTTGTTGACCCGGGCGACAAGGTTGTTTTCCCGGCACCGTCATGGAACAACAATCATTATTGCGATCTGCTAAAAGCCGAGGCTGTAATTATTCCTACTTCGCCCGGGAATAATTTTATGCCTACAGCAAATGAGATAGCTCCGCATTTAAAAGGTGCTACTTTGCTGGCATTATGCTCGCCGCTTAACCCAACGGGCACCATGTTCACCAAAAAGGACCTGGAAGAGATCTGCGACCTGGTAATTGCCGAGAACAAAACCCGGAAGGCAGGCGAAAAACCGCTTTATCTATTGTACGATCAGATCTACTCACAACTAACGTTTGGTAACCACGAGCATTTTAACCCGGTTAGTTTACGCCCCGAATTAAAAGATGTAACCATTTTTGTTGATGGCGCATCAAAATGTTTTGCGGCAACCGGTGTACGTGTAGGCTGGGGCTTTGGCCCAACGGAGGTGATTAGTCACATGAAAGCTATTGTGGGCCATATGGGTGCATGGTCGCCAAAGGCTGAGCAAGTTGCTATGGCTAAATTTTTAAGGCAGGACGATAATGTAAACGCTTACCTTACTAAATTAAAAGGCAATATTCAAACCAGCCTTAATACACTCTACCAGGGCTTTCAGCAATTAAAATCTGAAGGGTTTAATGTTGATTCCATTGAGCCGATGGGTGCCATTTACCTTACTATAAAAGTTGATTATGCCGGCAAAACCACACCAGATGGTGTCGTTTTAAAATCATCAGCAGACATTAACTTTTACCTGATCAAAGAAGCGAAAGTAGCCTTTGTGCCATTCGCTGCCTTTGGTACTGACGATGATATGCCATGGTTCAGGGTATCAGTTGGTGCAAGCACACAGGAAGAGATCCGGCAGCTTATTCCAAGGATAAAAGAAGCGCTGGCGAAATTGAAATAGTTGGTGATTCATAGCAAGCAGCGCTTCAACATCACATTATAATAGAGAATAAGTCTCTATAAAAGAAGATACGCCCTTACAACTTAAAAAAGTTGTAAGGGCTTTTTAAGTTTTATGATTATTGAAAATGTTGGAGCGTGGGCCAGGTAGTTTATTAAGTGGATTACCTTAAATTGTCCTGATTAAGCTAAATTGCCACAATTTATTATTTCAAGAATGAAAGACTTTTACATCAACTGTTCGCTTATTTTTCTATTTCTCGTCGTTTCAACGGCCGGATTCGCCCAGGCACAAGGCAAACCAATTTCTCTTTTCAAAGGGATAGTTATTAAACAGTCTGTAATTATTAAAAATAAGGTTTATCACTTTGAAGGCGCCGACTCCTTATCCGCAGCGCCAATTATTATTGAAGGTGACAATATAACAGTGGATTTTAACGGGGCGATTATTGAGGGCAGCATTGATTACGAAAACCCCGATAAATTCAAGGGGACGGGCATCATCATAAAAAACGGAAGAAATATAACGTTGAAAAACCTTATAGTGAAGGGATTTAAGGTGGGATTAATGGCCCGCGGAATAAAAGCTTTACATATAACCGAAGGCAATTTCAGCAATAATTTCAGACAACATTTAAACAGCACCCGCGACAGGGAAGATCTGGCCGACTGGCAGAGCTACCACCACAACGAAAAGGATGAATGGCTCCGTTATGGTGCAGGTATTTATTTGCGGGATTGCGATAATATTGAGATCTATAATAACACCATTACCGAAGGCCAGTGCGGGTTAATGATGACCAATTGTAATGATGGATTGATCTATAACAATGATTTTTCCTTTAATTCAGGACTTGGCATTGGCATGTACCGCAGCAGCAGAAACAGAGTAATGTACAATAAGCTGGACTGGAATGTACGCGGCTACAGCGATGGCGTTTACTATCGCGGTCAGGATTCGGCAGGGATTTTGGTGTTTGAGCAATGCAATAACAACACGTTTGCCTGGAATTCAGTAACCCATTCCGGCGATGGATTTTTCCTTTGGGCGGGGCAAACCACCATGGATACCGGCGATGGTGGCTGTAATGATAACCTGCTTTATGCTAATGATTTTTCTTACGCGCCTACCAATGGGGTTGAGCTTACTTTTAGTCGCAATAAGATAATTAATAATATCATCCACGACTGCTGGCATGGCATCTGGGCGGGCTTTAGTTACGATACCATTATTGCCAACAATGATTTTTCGGGCAATATGTCAACCATTGCTATTGAGCATGGTAAAGACAATATTATTACTCAGAATTCCCTTAATGGTGACAAAGTTGGTATTGAGCTATGGTCGAACCCTAAAATGGCTAAAAGTTATGGTTTTGTTCAGAAACGGGATACCCGGAGCATGAATTACACTATTAGCAATAACACCTTTACCAATGTTAAAAATGTTTTTAATATTAATAACACGAGCGATATCAGCATAGTTAATAATAAAATTACCGGTAGCATCATGCAGCAAAAGCTTGACTCGACCGTAAGCAATATTTATTTTGATAAAACAGGCGACCAGGTAAAACCTGTTACTGACAGCACCTGTTTCCCGAAACTGAAGGGAATGACAGCCGGGCAAAATGCAATGCTGCCCGCTAATCATCCCAAAGGAAGAAAATATATTATGATGACCCAGTGGGGACCATACAGTTTTAAATACCCCATGCTTTGGTTAACAAAAACTGATAGCACCGGTAAAATGTATTTTGACGTGATGGGTCCTGCAGGTAAATGGAAGATTATTAAAATTAAGGGAGCATCAAAACCTTCTGCATTGTCAGGTGAGTTCCCGGCTCAATTGGTTGTACAAAAAGGTACCGGCGCATTGGCAGATATTGATATTGAACTGGAATATAAAGGGGAAGCGGTTACTTCACCATTCGGTATAAAATATAAGGCAGGCAGTGCGTATCCGTTTCATTACCGTGAGTTTGAGATCCCGTATCAATGGCAAATGAAATGGTTTGCTTTTGATTCAACCAATGACCCCTTAAAGAACGAAGTACAATTTAAAAAGCTGATCAGTGGCACACCGGTTAAGGTTACGGAAGGGAAAGAAATAGGCAGCATTTTCGGAAAAGGATTTGGCAAAAACATCGCCAAAGAAAAAATAGCAACAATTTCAACCAGTGAAATTGATGTGCCTGATGGCGTGTACAGGGTAGGAATAAGCGCATCAGAAATTGTTAAGCTTTATATTGATGACAAATTAGTTATTGAAAACTGGGATCCTGCTAAGTTAAAATATGATGAGGATAATCATAAGGATGCTATTATTAAACTAAATGGCAAACATGTTATTCGCATTGAGCAGGCCCAATATGCCGATTATGGAATGTTGAATTTAAGTTTGATGAAGTTGTAAAGATGTTGTAGGGGCTTATCGCATAAGCCCTATTGAACTATTGCAGCTCGAATATCGGCGAGGGCTTATGCTATAAGCCCCTACGTCGTACCTCGTATATCCATAGCGGTCATAATCTAATCAACCCAATCTAACCTAATCAACCAATCAACTTTATTGCACAAGTTTTCCCATATTAATAGTAATTTCATCGCTGTTAATTTATATACATGAAGAAATTACTACTAATAGCGGGGATCTGTTTTATAACATCCGCATCAATTGCCCAGCAGGTTGTAAGGCCTATATTTTATTCCGTTTCGTTCCCTAATGCGGCCCATCACGAAGCAGAAATTGTAATGTTTGTTCCTCAGGCTCCCGATGGAAATTTTAAGGTGAGGATGAGCCGCTCATCAGCCGGCCGTTATGCCACTCACGAGTTTGGCAAAAACGTTTATAATGTTACAGCAACGGATGCGAAGGGAAAAATCCTCCCAATAAAACAAATTGAGGGCGATGTATATGAAGTTGGCTCACACCCCGAAACGGTTAAAATAAGCTATACTTTGTTTGCCAACCTTACCGACGGTACTTATGCAGGCATAGATCCCAGCCATGCCCACCTGAACATGCCGGCCGCCTTTATGTGGATCCCCGGTCTTGAAAAGCGCCCGATACAATTTGAGTTTAATGACCTTGATAAATACGGATGGCGGGTTGCCACCCAGCTAAAACACGAGAGTGGCAAAGTTTATAGCGCACCCGATATGCAATACATGATGGACAGCCCAACGGAGCTTTCTGACTATAAGATCAGCAGCTGGGATGTGGTGAACACGGATGGAAAAACTGAAAAGATAAACCTAACCGTGCACTCAGACGATAGCCAGGCCGTGATTGATAATTTTAGCAAGATGGTGCAAAAAATGGTACTCGAAGAAAAAGCGGTATATGGCGAACTGCCAACCTATGATTATGGCGAATATACTTTTTTGGATGATGTACACCCAACCGTATCGGGTGATGGCATGGAGCACCGCAACTCAACTTGTATTGTACAGCCGGCTCCTAAGGTTGAAGGAAATGAAGTTAACCTTCTGGGTACATTCTCGCATGAGTATTTCCATAGCTGGAATGTGAAGCGCATCCGCCCAAAATCACTGGAGCCGTTTAACTTTGAGCATGCCAATATGAGCAGCGAGCTTTGGTTTGCCGAAGGATTTACGCAATATTATGGCGAATTGCTGCTAATGCGCTCCGGCTTCCGGAATGTTGACGACTATACGGATGTTATTGCAGGCCTGGTTAACTCGGTGTTGAATAAACCAGCATCAAAAAAATATTCGGCGCCGCAAATGAGCCGTTACTCGGTATTTGCTGATGCCGGTGTTTCTATCGACCCAAATAACAACAACAATGTTTTCACCAGTTACTATTTTTATGGCGGTGCAATAGCCCTTGCGCTTGACCTGCGTTTGCGCAGCGATTTCAACCTGGCGCTGGATGACTATATGCGTACCGTTTGGCTTAACCGCGGCAAGGTGATGAAACCATATACCATTCCCGACCTGCAGGCCGACCTTGCCCAGGTAACAAAGAATCCCAAATTTGCTGCTGATTTTTTCAGCAAATTTATTTACGGGCTAGATAAAAACGATTACGAAGCACTGCTGGCAAAAGCAGGATTGATACTGCGCAAGGCCGATGCGGGTAAAGCATGGGCAGGGCCGCTTGCTGTTACGCAAAACCGCGGCCGCTCTGGCGTAGCCCGCACTACCGGAACTGTTGGCCTACCCATACAGGCAAGCACCGTACAGGGAACCCCGGTTTACAAAGCAGGACTGGATGCCGGTGATATTATTTTAAAAGCGGATGGAAAAGATGTTACTGATGCAAAATCATTTACTGATATCGTCGCAACAAAAAATATAGGCGATAAGCTGGTGGTTAACTATAAAAACCGTACCGGCGAGCATGAAACTACCATAATATTAGAAGAAAACCCGGCACTTGAAGTGGTTACCTATGAAAAGGCGGGTAAAGAGTTAACAAAAGAACAGCAAACATTCCGTAACAATTGGCTCTCATCAAAGGTCAAATAAAAACAAACATGAAAAAAACCATATTAGCATTAGCCTTATTGGCTGCAACCATCTCCAGCTTTGGGCAGGATGTAAATAAATTGATTAACCAGGACGAGGTAGCGCAGGTTATCAAAACTTTATCTGCAGATGATATGCAGGGCCGTGCAACGTTTACACCCGGCATTGAAAAAGCTGCACAATACATCGAGGGCCAGTACAAACAAGCCGGCCTGGTTCCTTTGGCAGGCAATAAGGATTTTCGTCAAAACTTTGCCATGACCCGCATTACTGCTGTTAAAACACTAGTAAATATTAATGGAAAGTTAATTCCGCAGGATAGCGTTTTTGCCAACACAAGCGCAACATCATTAAACTGGAGCAACAACAGCGAGGTGCAAATTGTTAAGCTAAGTGCGGATAAAAATTTCCGTACAGAATACATGAGCTATATAAAAAGCGGCAAGAAACTACTGATCCTCGTTGATCCGCAGTTTACCGCCATTTTTCAAAGCTTGAAAGGCCGCTCGGCAAAAGGAACGGTTACCAAGAATACCAATGACGACCAGGCGCTAGTTTTTGTGCTGGGCAATCACGATGATATAAAATCATTTGATGTAAGCTATACCGGCAAGTCGGAGCAGTTGCCGTTGTTTAATATAGCTGGCATGATCCCCGGTAAAACAAAACCTGACGAGTATGTAATATTTGGCGGGCATTATGATCACCTGGGGATAATTAAACCCGTAAAAGGCGATAGTATTGCCAATGGCGCCGATGATGATGCATCAGGTACCACCGCAGTTATCACGCTTGCCAAATACTATAAAAAACTAAATAACAATGCACGCACATTAATTTTTGTTGCATTTACTGCTGAAGAAATAGGCGAGTATGGCTCGCAGCATTTTGCGACAACTGTCGATCCTGACAAGGTAGTGGCGATGTTTAATATCGAGATGATAGGCAAGGCCTCAAAATTTGGCGAGAACTCGGCCTTTATTACCGGCTTTGAGCGGTCGGACTTTGGCACCATCCTGCAAAAGAACCTGGAAGGCACAGCCTTTAAATTTTATCCGGATCCATACCCGGAGCAAAACCTGTTTTACCGCAGCGACAATGCCTCATTGGCCGCAGTAGGCGTGCCGGCCCACACTATCTCAACTGATCAGATAGACATAGATAAGTTTTACCATACCGTTGGCGATGAACTGAGCACGTTGGATGTAGCAAATATCACATCAACTATCAGGGCTATTGCATTAAGCTCAAGAGGCATAGTTTCGGGTAAGGATACGCCTAAAAGGGTACCCAAACTTGAAAAATAATTACCTAACCTAAGCTTAAAGAAATGGATAACCAACCGCACCTGATACCCGCCGCAGCGGTAAAAGGCATTGCAAGCGGCTTGCTGATGATGGCCTTTTTTACCCTGATATGGGCGGGTATTGCGTACGGTGGTTTATATAACAGCATCCTGGTATGGACATTAATTGTGTTCCCTGTACTTGCTATAGCCTTTATAGTTAAGGGTATCTCACTATTCCGGATAGCCAAATATTTCCCAAAAGTTGAATCGGAAGAAGACAAGACCGAAGGGAAAAAGACGGGCATGTGGTTCGGGATAATTTTTGGCGCCGAGGGACTATTGATCTTTATAGCCATAAACATTGTAACCAACATCGGGCACCCCGAGTTAACCATCCCGGTGATTGCCCTGGTAGTAGGACTGCACTTTTACCCTATGGCCCGCGTATTTAAGCGTACAATTGATTACTATCTGGCTACCTGGAGCACTGTGATTGCCATTTTAGGTATTACATTCAGCTTAAATCATACATTATCCCAACCTAACGTTTTAGCTTTTATAGGTATCGGGCTTGCTGTGGCTACATCATGTTATGGTTTGTATATGATGCGTAGGGGGAAGGAATTACCAAGGCTGGGGGCTGCTTAAGATTCTCTTTTTTGAACCATGATCCGCTTGATTAAGGGATGGCTTGATTTAGATACACTTGCAGATAACGATGTAATTTTTTATCACGAATCACGGCCGGGTGTTTTTGTAAATAGCCAAATAAAAAAATGTCCAAATAACAGAGCTGCTGCCATTATAAAAAAGCCATTTCCCCCATAACTAACGGTCGTGGAACCCCCATATTTTCCATATAGTACACCTCCGGTGGTTTTACCGGTGTAGTTATAATAGATGCCCATCCCTACTAATAAAAGAAGTGTAAAGCGATAAATAAATACAAATTGCTTATAAGTTTTTCCTTTATAATCCTTATTAGTCATGGTAACAAATTAGTCTTTTTCAAACAAAAACAGCGACGAATCCTAAAACTCATCGCTGTTAAATATGCTAATTCCGAAATCGAAAATCCGACTTCCGAAATCCTTAAACAAGCATTCTTACCGGTTCTTCCAGCATTGATTTTAATGTTTGCAGAAATGCGGCACCTGTTGCGCCATCAACCACACGGTGGTCGCAGCTTAGGGTTACCTTCATTACATTGCCTGGTACTACTGCCCCGTTTTTAACAACCGGAACCTGTTGGATGCCACTAACGGCGAGGATACAGGCATTAGGTGTGTTTATAATAGCGGTAAACTCATCAACACCAAACATTCCAAGGTTTGATATGGTGAAAGTTGAGCCTTCCATTTCGTTTGGCTGTAGTTTTTTGGCTTTTGCTTTGCCGGCAAACTCTTTTACTTCAACACTGATGCGGCTTAATGATTTGCCATCGGCAAATTTTATAACCGGTACCAGTAAACCTTCATCAACGGCTACGGCAACACCAATGTGCACATGCTCATTAGTGCGGATCTTATCGCCCATGAATGATGAATTAATAGCCGGGTGTTGTTTTAAGGCAACAGCGCAGGCTTTTAATACAAAATCATTAAACGAGATCTTAACCGGGGCAACATCATTAATGCGGGTACGGGCTGCAATAGCCTGGTCCATGTCAATGCTCATGGTTACGTAGAAATGCGGCGCAGTGAACAAGCTTTCGCTTAAACGGCGGCTGATTGCCTTACGCATCTGGCTAACGTTCCTTTCCGTATATTTTTCTTCCCCTGTATATTCCGGCAGTGGCGCTGAAGGAGCGGCAGTAGCAGGTTGTGAAGGTGCAGCTTCTTTACTGCTGCTTTCCGCTGCTACTGTAGCTGGTTTAGCAGACCGAACATATTCTTCAACATCTTTCTTAATAATACGGCCGCCTTCGGCAGATCCTTTTACATCATTAAGGTTGATGCCTTTATCTTTTGCTATTTTTCGGGCAAGCGGTGATGCTTTAACCCGGCTGTCGTCTGTCGACGTAGCATCTGCGGCACTGTCTGACTCTGTTTCTTCAGCTTTAGCTTCCGCAGCAGGAGCCTCTTCAGCTTTTGCAGCAGGGGCAGCTTCATCGTCAGATAACAATGGTGTAATATCAGTTCCGGCTTTACCTACGATTGCAATAATACCATTCACAGGTGCCGCTTCGCCTTCTTTAGGGCCTATATATAATAAGGTGCCTGCTTCGTAGCCAACAACTTCCATAGTGGCTTTGTCAGTTTCTACATCAGCCAGTGAGTCGTCACTTTTTACAGTGTCGCCAACTTTAAAGTTCCATTTGTTTATAACACCTTCGGTCATGGTGTCGCTAAGGGCGGGCATGCGGATAACCGTTGCCGGGATAGTGCTTTTATCAACCTTAGGCTTGGTTTCAACAGCTTCAGCCGGTTTTTTATCTTCAGTTGCTTTTGGAGCTTTTGCTTTTCCGTTTTCGGCAGCTACTTCAGGTTTTTCAGAAACAGGTTCGGCTTTTTCAGCTTCAGTTGAAGCTTCTGCAGCAGGTGCTTCAGCTTTGCTTGCATCAATAGCAGCCTGGTAATCTTCGCCTTCGGCTCCTAAAACAGCAATCAGTGCATCAATCGGAACAGCCTGGCCTTCTTCAACACCGATGTAAAGTAAAGTGCCATCCTGGTACGATTCAAAATCCATTGTGGCTTTATCAGTTTCAATTTCGGCCAATACATCGCCCGATTTTACTTTATCACCAACTTTTTTATGCCATTTAGCCAATACCCCTTCGGTCATGGTATCGCTCATTTTAGGCATTCTAACTACTTCGGCCATATATTATTTGATTCAATAGTTCTTATAAATACAATTTAAATATAACGATTAGCTCATTATATAAGGGTAATCTTTTTGAACGTACACATCGGTATACAGTTCTGACGCTTCCGGCCATGGCGACTCTTCTGCAAACTTTACTGATTCATCTACCTCAGCCTTTATTTTAGCTTCAATCTCTTCAAACCATTTCTCATCAGCATAGCCTTCTGAAAGTATAGTATGCTTAGTAAGTTCCAAAGGATCTTTTGCCTTATATGATTCCAGTTCTTCTTTAGTGCGGTATTTTTGCGGATCAGACATGGAGTGGCCTTTATAACGATAGGTACGCATCTCAAGGAAGGTTGGCCCTTCTCCTGCACGCGCACGCTGAACAGCTTCGTCCATAGCTTTATGTACAGCAGCAGGGTCCATACCATCAACCGGTGATGAAGGGATGCCGTAAGGCAAGCCTAATTTATAGATATCGGTTTGTGCAGTTGTACGCTCTAATGAAGTACCCATAGCATAACCATTGTTTTCGCAAACAAATATTACAGGCAGCTTCCAAAGGGCCGCCATATTAAAGGTTTCAGTTAATGCACCCTGGCGCACGGCGCCATCACCCATGTAGGCTACGTTCACAAACTCGGTTCCCTTATATTTTTCGGCAAAGGCAATACCTGCACCCAAAGGTACCTGTCCGCCAACAATACCGTGACCACCATAAAAATGTTTTTCTTTATCAAACATGTGCATAGATCCACCTTTGCCTTTTGAGCATCCGGTAGCTTTTCCATACAGTTCGGCCATTATAGAATTAGAGGTAACACCTTTAGCAATGGCATGTGCATGATCGCGATAAGCGGTTATCATACTGTCTTCCTGTTTAAGTACAGACATTGCTCCGGCTAATACAGCTTCCTGGCCTATATATAAGTGGCAAAAACCCCTTATTTTTTGTTGTCCGTATAATTGTCCGGCTTTTTCTTCGAACTTTCGCATCAAAAGCATTGACTCGTACCACATCAGGTAAGTGTCCTTATTTATTTCGATTGAACTCATGTATTATTAAACGATCAATTATTATAAAGCGCAAATCTAATTATATCTATGAAATATAGAAACTGCAATGAGGGTGTTAAATGATGATTTTATCAAAAAGATGTGTAATATTTTCAATATCCTTGTTAATATTACCGTTAAAAAACAAAATGGAGGGTAAAACTAACGCCGTTTTTTCTTATTAGAAGAATTATATAAAATTCCGGAATTTGAAATTTTGCAAATAATTCCCCTGCTAATTAACAATTGCAGACAAATGTTGAAAAAAAATAGTCATTCTGTTGCAATTTTAAAAAATTTAAATAGTTTTGTAACCGACAATAGACAGGGTGTCCAATTTAATAAACAATTTGTTGGCCTAATACAACAAACTAATCGATTAAATGAAGAAAGTTACTATCGTTATTGCGTTATTTTTCAGCATATTAGCTGTTCAAGCTCAAACAAAAATCAGTCCAGGTCCAACGGACGACAAAAATCCTGACGATCAGGAATCATTAGCCAAAGATTATTTATCCCAGATAATGGGTGTTGCAATGTCGGCAACATCAAATATGAAACTTTTTCACTTTGTTTACGACTGGATTGGTACCCCGTACCGTTTTGGCGGAAGCTCAAGAAGAGGGATTGATTGTTCAGCATTTACAAAAGAATTATACAGCGAGGTATTCAACATGGATATCCAGCGCAGCTCACGCGATATTTTCAGCATGGTTAGCCCCGTTAGAAGGGACGACCTGAAAGAAGGGGACCTGGTTTTCTTTAAAATCCACAGCCGCCGCATCTCGCATGTAGGCATTTATTTAGGCAACAACAGATTTGCGCATGCGTCATCAAGAGGTGTCGCCATCAGCAGCCTTGACGATGCTTATTACCGCAGATATTTTTACCGTGGAGGCCGTATGCTGGAATCGTTTAAGGCCGAGCTGGAGAAACAAAGCACGGATAATAGCAGTACAAGTACAGACAACAACTAAAACTTTATTATAAACCTGATTAATCTAAGTCCTTTCCTGACCAGAAAGGATTTTTTTGTTTCATTATCGGCAATCATCCTGTAAATAAATAAAATTGTTTATGTTAGTTGTAACCATAAAGAGCAATTGCCCCATTGAATAATAAGCGCCACACAAAATTATCAGTGAATTTAGCAGGAAACTCCTTATTGCTTTGTATGGGTGTGATCCTGTTATTTTCTGCCTGTCAAAATCTGCAGGAATCGCAGCGGGCAGTATATCATGCTCCAATAAAAAAGCAGGCAGCTATAAAGCATGATACTGCACAGCTAAAACAAGATACCGCGCAGCAAGATTCATTGTGTATTGCTGCCGTTGGCGATATCATGCTGGGGACTTCCTATCCGGATAATAAAACCCTGCCTCCTGATAGTGCAAAGGGAAGCTTTAAAAATGTTTTGAATGATTTGCGCAGTGCGGATATACTTATGGGCAACCTGGAAGGCACATTGCTTGATACAGGCGCCCCGGCTAATTACAGGCTGCACCAGCTGAGCCGGCCATATCTTTTCAGGATGCCTGTAAGTTATGGCGGCATTTTAAAAGATGCCGGCTTTAATGTATTAAGCCTGGCAAATAATCACATAGGTGATTTTGATAATTCAGGCCGCACCAGTACCATGAAGGTGCTTGACAGCCTGGGGATTTATTATGGCGGGCAGGTAACACATCCCACATCAATTTTTAAAGTAAACGGTGTAACTTATGGGTTTTGTGCATTTGCACCTAACGGGTACACATTATCTATCCTCGATCTGAAAGGCGCAGGCAGGGTCATCCAAAACCTTAAAAAGCGGTGTGATGTAGTTATCGTGTCTTTCCACGGTGGTGGCGAGGGGATTGATTTTGAGCATGTGCCCTTTGAAATGGAAACGTATGTTAATGAAAAGCGTGGCGATGTAAATGCCTTTGCCCATGCTGCCATTGATGCCGGTGCCGACCTGGTTTTCGGGAACGGTCCCCATGTTTGCCGTGCCATGGAAGTATATAAAGAAAGGCTGATAGCCTATAGCTTGGGTAATTTTTGCACCTACAAAAGCGTGAGCGTTGCCGGTATTTGCGGCCTTGCCCCTATCCTTAAAGTGTACGTAAATAAACAGGGCGAATTTTTAAGCGGACGCATCATTTCGGCCACGCAGACCCATTACGACGGGATTAAGGTTGATACTTTAAACAAAGCCGCCATCCGCATAAAACAGCTAACAGAAGCGGATTTCCCGGAATCGGGGTTAAAGATTGGTGATAACGGGATGATTACATTAGTTAATCAATAGTATAAAACTTCCCCACCACCGCTATCCACCGGGCCAAAGACGCCTGGATTGGGATTTTGCATTCATCAGCGAAACCACTTAATCATTAAAATCAACGGTCACACCTCATCCTTAGTAGTGCGTACTAAACTAATGCCTGTAAAGAAAAACAGGATGGCAATAATGCCTATCACCACAAGAGTAGTTATTTGTCCGCTATGGTTAATTATTTCAACACCGGTGTAAATTAAGCCTATAATACCCAGTACGGTAAGTATAGCTCCGAAGGTTCGTTTTAAGTTCATGGCTGTAATGCTTTTTTGTTAAGCATTTCCTAAAAAACAAATAGCACACCAATAATTAATTATATATTTAGATTATTAAACTTTATTGATTATGACCCCTCAGATAGGCTTTTTAGTTGTTGCTTTTATTTTTCTGGTGATTTTGCTTTCTTCTTTTGTGTCTGTAAAACAAGGCACTATAGTAGTAATTACAGTGTTTGGCAAGTACCGCCGCATATTAACACCGGGCTTAAATTTCAAAATTCCATTTATCGAAAATATCTATTCAAAAATATCTATCCAAAACCGCTCGGTTGAGCTGGAGTTCCAGGCGGTAACTTTTGACCAGGCCAATGTATATTTTAAGGCGATGCTGTTATATTCGGTATTGGACCAGCAGGAAGAAACCATTAAAAACGTTGCCTTTAAGTTTGTTGACGAGCGGAACCTGATGCAGGCGCTTATCCGCACGGTTGAAGGCTCTATCCGTGCATTTGTTGCTACCAAAAGACAATCAGAGGTGCTGATATTAAGGCGCGACATTGTTGAGCATGTTAAAGAGCAGCTGGATGTGATATTAGAAGGCTGGGGTTATCATTTACAGGATCTGCAGCTGAATGACATCACTTTTGATGAAGTGATAATGAAATCAATGAGCCAGGTAGTGGCTTCAAATAACCTTAAGGCCGCTGCCGAAAATGAAGGTCAGGCGCTATTGATCACTAAAACAAAAGCCGCAGAAGCGGAAGGTAATGCTATTAAAATTTCGGCGGAGGCTGAGCGCCAGGCATCGCAATTGCGCGGGCAAGGTGTCGCTTTATTCCGCGAGGAAGTGGCAAAAGGTATGACTGTAGCTGCTAAGGAAATGAAGGAAGCTAACATGGATACCTCGGTAATATTATTTACCATGTGGACTGAATCCATAAAGCACTTTGCCGAGAACTCGCAGGGCAACGTAATTTTCCTTGATGGCTCAACCGAAGCCATGCAGCAAACCATGAAAGAGATGATGGCGTTAAACCAAATGCATGCTGTGCAAGTCAAAAAGTAAAATTTTACTTTTACCAGCTAATGAAATTTGGATTTGCGCGCTTGATTTGCCTTGCTGTGTTATGGCTTTTGGCTGTAAATAATGTTTCGGCCCAGGCTGTCCGCCAGCTAACTGCTAACGATTTTAAGGGCGTTCCGCATACGAATTTAAATACCGTTGCCTATACTAATTGCTCCATCAGCTTTCGGTACGAAGCACATCGGGAAAGAAACTACTACTTGCTGAACTTTGATATCCATCTTACGCTAAATGATTGTGTATCGTGGATGGATAAAAAGCGAATTACATCTGACGGAATGCTTGCCGAGGTTTTAAAACACGAACAGGGACACTATCTTATTGCTTACATGGAGCAGCAGGAACTGTTAAGAACCGTAGAAAAAACTGTTTTTTATGCCAATTATCAATCTGCTGCGCAAAATATTTTTAACCGGATTGATGCCAAGTACAAGCAATTGAACCTGGATTATGATGCAGATACGCAGCACATGCAAAACCGTACCCAGCAGCAAAGCTGGGATGCCTATTTTAAAAAACGGTTAGCCTATATGCCGCCGGAGTAATTAAATGCGGAGTGCGGAATGTTTATTGCGGAAATGATAATTAAATTAGTTTTTTTGTCGATTCTGAGCAGCGTAAAGAAAATCCGAAATGGAAAATCAAACATCCGAAATAATAAAAATAGCCGTAGTAGGTCCTGAGTCTACCGGAAAATCAACCATGTCGGCTTACCTGGCAGCTCATTATAATACCATTTGGGTGCCCGAATACGCACGGGGCTATTGCGAAAAGCTGACCGAACCGCCTACCTGGCAGGATGAGATCAATATGTTTTACGGGCAGGTAGCGCTTGAAGCGGAGCTTTTGCCAAAGGCAAACAAACTGCTTATTTGTGATACAACGTTTATCACGGTAAAGATCTGGAGCGAATACGTGTTTGGCAAATCGCCGCAGGAAGTACTGGATGAATTGCCCAAACACCCCTATGACCTTTACCTGCTGCTAAACATTGATCTTCCATGGGAAGAGGACCCGCTCCGTGATTTCCCCAATATGCGCGAACATTTTATGGAAGTATGGGAAAAAGAACTGCAGGAATTGAATGCCCGTTATGTAATAATATCTGGCATAGGGCCAGAAAGGTATGAAAGTGCGGTTGCGGCGGTAGAGGAATTTGTCTGAATCAGAATTTACAGAATTAATGAATTAGCAGAATTTGACGCGCATCTTGGAAATTCTAAAATTCTGTAAATTCTGACTCAGAAAATAATAATTCCGAAATCGAACATCCGAAATCTGAAATAAATTCCTCCTTCATGCAACGTTGTAAAAACCTTTGCGTCATATAACATGCAAGCTGATCAAAATTTGGAAGCCGTATATATTGACAAGCATTATAACCTGGTGGTTGAATGCAAACAAGGCAGTAAAAAAGCCTGTTATGAGCTGTACAAACTGTATTCTAAAGCAATGTTAAACGTTGCCTTTAGGATAGTGGGAAATATTGCCGAAGCTGAAGATGTTTTGCAGGAAGCTTTTGTTGATGCTTTTAGCAAGCTGAAGGATTTTAGACAGGAAACCACCTTTGGATTATGGCTTAAACAAATAGTAGTTAACCGCTCTATCAACCTGCTGCGCAAACGTAAGCTTGAACTGGTAGACCTGGAAGGCGAACAACTGGAAAATATTGCCGACGAAGAATTTGAGGATGAAGAAGAAACACAATACCAGGCGGCAAGGGTTAAAGAAGCAATGAAGGATTTACCTGATGGCTATAGGTTAGTGATCTCACTATACCTGCTTGAAGGGTATGACCACGAGGAAATAGGACAAATATTGAATATTTCGGAAAATACCTCGCGGACCCAGTTTTTGAGGGCAAAAAGGAAACTTCTGGAAATTTTAAAAAGAAAAGGGATAACATCATGAGCAAGCGATTAGAGGATTTTATGAAAATGAACAGGGAAGAGTTTGACGATCTTGAACCATCGGCAGATTTGTGGAGCAGGATTGAAAAACATTTACCACCACAGGAAAGCGAATTAAAAAAGCATGAAACAAAAACTTTTTCGCTTGGCTTTGTGCTAAGGGTAGCGGCAACAGTCATTGTAGTAATGGGGATAGGTTTTGCTGCATACCTGCACAACCAGGAAAAGAAACCGATTGACCTTGCTGCTATTAACCCGCTATATGCACAGCAACAAATTCAGTACGCTTCATTAATTGAAACAAAGCGTACCGAGCTAAAGGCAATTTCAAAAACCGACCCTGAGCTGTATAAAGAGTTTAGCGGCGAGATAGCTAAAATGGATTCAACATATAAAAAACTAAATAGCGATTTAGCCGGCAGTCCTAACCAGGAGCGTGTTTTACGGGCGATGATCCGGAACTTGCAGATTCAGACACAGGTGCTTAATCAGCAATTGAATGTTATTGAGCAGTTGAACAAATCAAAAAAAGAACAAAACAATGAGATCAAAAATATATAAACCGGCACTACTTGTAATAACTGCGCTGTTAGTTGTTAATAGTGCCGGCTTTGCACAAAAAAAATCTGCCTCAGCTAAAAAGAAGCCGGTTATTAGTATTACAACAAATTTTAATGATGAGGATTTCCAGGTAAAAATGGATGGCCTTGGCAAAAGTTTGGAGGCCGGAATGAAGGATTTTGGCAAAAACCTGTCTGCAACAATCAACAACATTACATCAAACATAAGCATTAATGTAAATGATTCTGATGACACTAAAGAAATTGATGTTGATCCAAAAATTGAGCTTAATCTGGGCAACCTGCTAAATAACCTTGATATTAATGTTTCTGATAATAATGAAGAAAATGAAAGCAGCAATCAAAGCTTAAAGGTAAAAAACTACAGTAAGAGTTACCCTCTTGATGCTAATGACAGGATAAAACTGAGCAACCAGTACGGTAAAATTACCGTTAACACCTGGGACAGGCGTGAAGTTAAGGTTGATATACAGATTAAAGCCGAAGCCAGGAATGACGACGATGCCCAGAAACTGATAAACGGTGTACATATAGGCGACAACAAAATTGGCGACCAGGTATCATTTAAAACTAATATATCGCGGGATGATGATGGTTTTTGGAGCCTCTTTAATTTTGGCGGAAGAAATAAAAAACAAAAACTCACCATAAATTATGTGGTTTACATGCCTGCCAAAACAGATCTGAATGTTGAGGCAAGCTATGGTTCAATTGAATTGCCTGACCTGGATGGGAAGGTGAAAATAAGCACATCTTATGGCAGCACTTCGGTACAAAGCTTATCAAACCCATCGAATGAGATTGAGGGAAGCTATGGCAGCTTAAAAGTTGGTTCGATGAATGGCGGAAGGCTTGATTTTTCGTACGGAAGCGTTGATATGGAAGAATGTAATAACCTAAAGGCCGATCTGAGCTACGGCTCATTTAAATTGGGTAAACTAAAGGGCATCGGCGAATTTGACCTATCATATGTAGGTGGCTTCAAAATAGGTGAAGCTGCAAGCTCGCTAAAAAGGCTGAATATAAATAGCTCCTATTCAGGTGCGGCCATAGGTGTTTCGCCAAACAGCAACTTTGAGTTTGATATTACAACAAGCTATGGTGGCTTCAACTACAATGATAACAACGTATTTATCACCAGCAAAAACCCGCCTGACGGCAGCAAGCATATAGGCACAACCCGTAATTATAAAGGCCATGTTGGTAAAGGCAACTCAGATGTAAGGGTAACTATTAATACCAGCTATGGCGGAGTGAACTTTGAATGATATGAACATTAATTTCACGAATTAAGACGAATTTTCACGAATTGGCGTTTCATTAGAGCCTTAAAAAGTTTTTAAATTCTCTAAGGCTCTAATGTTATTTATCCATTAAATAAATCTACTTGCATTAACTGTAAGTTTGTAGATATCAGTATATTGAAATTATTGATATGTAATTACTAATTCCGTAAATCTGTTATAAGTTAACATAAAATTATGGCAATAGCTCAGAAATCACATACGGAACTTAATGCAATACAGGTTAGCTTGCTCAGGCTATTTAATCGGCCAATGTCTGAAAAGAATACTTTAACCTTAAAAAGACTACTGGTTAACCATTTCTCTGACCTATTGAAAGAAGAAGTTACTGATGTTTTAGATAAAAAAGGATATACGCAAATGGACTTTGATGAAATGCTAAACAGCAATGATTGATGATTGCTGTTATTGATACTGGAAGTGCCGATTACCTGGTTACGAACGACAAGCATTTTAATCCATTAAAAACAATTGACTTCCCAAAGATTAATATTGTTACAATAGACGGGTTCAAGAATATCATTTTAGGAATTTAAAGAAGCTCGTTTTAATGGACTAAATCTTAATTTTTAGTCAATATCTTATTTATACTCTTCTCTATCGTCACCTTGTCCGTTTCTGATTTGGCCAGTTTCAACGCTGTTTTTAAATGTTCAACAGCTTTTTCATTATCAACACCGGTATACAAATAGCCCAGCAGGGAATAATACAAATGATTATCCACCAGCTTTAGTTTTTCAGCTTCAGCAATAGCTGCTGGTTTGCCGTTTGCTTTGGCAAGGGCGTAGGTTCGGTTTAATGCAGCCATTGGCGAATATTCAATTATAAGCAACTTGTTATACAGCTGCAAAATACCTTCCCATTTTTCAGCTGTATCGTTGCGACTGGTATGCCACCAGGCTATGCCGGCTTCAAGATGGTATTTTGATACCTCGTTACCTTCTGCGGCGGTATTTAAATAATATTTCCCTCTTTTTATCAGTTCATTATCCCAAAGGTTGGTATCCTGGTCATCATATAAAACCTGTTCGCCGTCCTGGTTTATCCTGGCGTCAAACCGAGATGCGTGGAAACACATTAAAGCTAACAGCGCATTTACCATGGGTTTATTTGTAGCCTCATTTGCAGTAAGCAAATAATTAAGACGCATGGCCTCAAGGCAAAGATCTTTCCGCAAACTTGTATTTTGCGAGAGAGAATAATAACCCTCGTTAAACAGCAGGTATAAGGTAGTCAACACGTTCTTCAATCTTTTATCAATCTCAGAACTTGCAGGGAAGGCTATTTTTACCTTCTCCTCCCGTAAAGTCCCCTTTGCCCTGCTCAGGCGTTTATTGATCGTTTCTTTATTGCTTAAAAAAGCATTTGCAATTTCCTCAATCCCAAAACCACATAGGATCCGCAGCGACAAGCCGATCTGTGCCTCGGCGGGAATGGATGGATGACAGATGGCAAACATCATTTGCAGCTGGCTGTCAATAATATTATTATCGGATAAGTCGATGTCTATCTCGTGTAATTCGGTATTATTATGTTGTACCTCTGCTATAATCTTTTCGGTAAACAGCTTATTGCGCCTTAAATAGTCTCTTGCCTTATTTTTTGCAACGGTATAAAGCCAGGCCACCGGGTTTTCGGGCAGGCCCTTTATGCTCCAGGTTTCTGATGCCAATAAAAAAGTATCGCTGGCAATATCTTCGGCAATTTCTATGTGCTCAAAACCAAATAGTTTACCCAGTACAGCCGTAATTTTACTAAACTCCGTTCTGAATAAATGCGGTATAAGTTCTTGTTGTTTCATAATAAAAAAAGCCTCTGCAATAATACAAAGGCTTAAGTAAAAAAGTTTAAATATCGAACCATGAACGCCGGATCCCGAACGCTGAAGTCATTTCGTTATTCATCATTCATGGTTCGATATTAATCATTTACATGGGGTTAATGTCCCTTACTTCTACGTTTCCACCAAATTCAAAAATCGGGCAGCCTTTTGCTATCTCAACAGCTTCATCGTACGATTCAACATTGATAATAGAATATCCGCCTATCAATTCTTTAATTTCGGTGTAAGGGCCATCAGTAACAACATTGTTTGGCCTAACTACCCTACCTTCAGAGCCTAAACGGTTTCCCTGGTTGGCTAATTTGTTTTGGGCAGCAATACCGCCGATCCAGTCCATCCATTTTTTGGTGACAGCCTGCATTTCTTCTGGTGAGCCAACTGGCTGGTTCTTGTAATCGTTTCTGTAAACGAGAAGGAAATCTTTCATGATACTTAGTTTTTTAATGTTTATACCCCAATGACGAATAATGTTTTAAGAACAGGACAAAGGATAGAAAATTATTTTATTGAAGTCTAAATTCTTACTTCTTATATCTTGATTCCTGATTCTTGACCTCTTGGTTCTGTCCCTCAAAACACCCTGCAAAGCAGCCCCTTCAAATACTCACCCTCAGGAAATGATGATCTTACTGGATGATCCTCAGGCTGGCAAAACTGGTGGATAAACTGAACCTGTTTACCGGCATCCAGCGCTGCCCAAGCCAGCACCTGTTTAAAGGTTTCCATATCCATAGCACCCGAACAGGAATAGGTTGCCAGTAAACCGCCCTTATTAAGCAATAGCATTCCTAAACGATTAAGGTCTTTATATGCACGTGATGCCTTATCCAATGCCGACCGCGATGGCGCATATTTAGGCGGATCGAGCACAATAATGTCGAACATTTCACCCTCGTCCCTGAATTTACGGAGCTGTTTATTTACATCAGATGGTATGGCGGTTACTTTAGTTGTATCAAACTTATTCAGCAGCACATTCTCTTTTAGGGTATCAATTGCCAATACCGAGCTATCGACTGTGGTAACCGCAGCAGCGCCACTTTGCAAGCTGTTTAATGTAAAGCCGCCGGTATAGCAAAAGCAATCCAGCACTTTTTTCCCTTTAGCGTATGCTGCCACAATTTTTCGGTTATCGCGCTGATCGCAATAAAAACCGGATTTTTGCCCTTCGGCTATGTTTATGTTATAAATAATCCCGTTTTCAATAACCTCAACTCTTTCAGGCGGGTGATTGCCGGCAAGTACAACATTTTGGGTTTGCAATCCTTCGTGGTTCCGGGATGATGCATCGCTTTTATCAAAAATGCTTTCCGGTTTTAGCAAACGCTGCAACTCATCAATAATACAAGGCATCATTTTTTCTATGCCTGATGTCAGCACCTGCACAGCCAGGTGATCGGCATATTTATCAACTATCAGGCCGGGCAGGTAATCAGACTCACTGAATATTAAGCGGCAGGTGTTGATTATTCCATCTGCCAGCAAACTACTGCGACCCTCTACTGCCACTGCTACTTTTTCTCTGAACCATTGCTCATTAACTTCAACAGCTTCATCCCACTCCAACAAACGCAATGCAACTCTCGATTGATCGTTATAAAAGCCATAGGCCATAAAAGCGCCTTTGGCATCTATCAGCTTTACAATATCGCCATTTGCGGGGTTCCCTTTTACCTTTTCAATGGCGCCCGAAAACACCCAGGGGTGGCGGTGTAAAACTGCTTTTTCTTTACCCTTCTTTAATATAACCTCAATCATGTGTGCAAAGGTAGAAAATCAGCTGGCAGTTTTGAGTGGGCAGTTGGCAGTAATTAAGGCGGAATCCCTTTAATAATCCCTGCTTAAGCTATGACCCGGAGGGTCCACCCCTTTGTAGAAACACCAGGTCCAATCTTTTTTGCCTCATTAGAGGCTACCCTTCATCCATCTGAAGATCTTGCGGGCTAAGGGTAGCCTCTAATGAGGCAATCTATTTGTTATTATATTTTTCTACAAAGGGGTAAACCCTCCGGGTCATTGTTGATTTTTATGCATAAAACCTCCTTTAAAAGTAAAGACGGGGTGATTTTACACGCCTTTCAATCCTTCCAGCTTCCTGATACTTTTATAACAAACGTAAAGCGGGATGATCCCGAAAACACCAAAGCAGCAATCAATCAACCGCCAGTAAACAGGGATATGGCGGATTGGGCCGGCAATAAATGCCAGCGGTAAAACCATTACACAGGCTATCATGCCAAACTGGATCACCCAAATGTTTTTTTCAGGATCGCGCAGCGGACCAATAAACGCGGTAGCAATTACTATATGCCCAAATGCCAGCCAGTCTGTTCCGTAAGCTAAATATGGATAGCGGGTATTGGTATCTTTAACCGCTGCATAAATAGTTTCTACCCAGTGCGCCATAAATGCCGGAAATATGGATGAATGATTAACCATAAAGGCGAGTTCGGTTTCAATAGGAAATGCTGTTACGCCGCTTAACACCAGGCCGACTATAAAGATCCACACCCAAATCCTGATTCGTTTGCGTAATCGTTGTTCTTCGTTCATGCGGGTAAAGCTACGTAAGTTTCAGCGTCTCTAAATAGGCAGCATTAATTGCAGCGCTTTGCAGAGGTGTTTCATTATAAAATCGGGATTGCTCAACAAAAAAGTATTCCATCCCATTATCTAAAACAGTTGAGAGCAGGTGTGGGTAGTTAATGATCCCGGTTCCAAGGTCACAGGCGGATTCATCTTCACTGCCTTTTGGAAGACGCACTTTCAGCACATCGCGCATATGGCACAAGCGAAAACGCGGGCTGTGCTTTTTTATATATGCTTCGGGGTCCTGTCCCTCGGTAACCGTGTAATAAAAATCCATCTGGAAATCTACCAGTTCTTTATCTGTACCGGCAAGCAATACATCAATAGGCAACTGTCCATCTACCGGTTTATAAGGATAATCATGCGGATGATAGGCGAAGCGCAGTCCGTTCTTTTTGCAGATGGTGCCATAACCGTTAAACTCATCGGCTATCCTTTTAAAGTTATCAATACTTTTTTGCGGACCCTTCCACGGGTAGGTCAAATATTTCATGCCAATCTCCACCGCTTCGGCCGCCAGTTTCTCAAAGCCTTCGTTGTTGCCTGCATAATGGGTTGATACTACATCTAAACCATTATCCTTTGCCAGCTTGCTGAACTCCTTATTGCTCATCCCCCAAAAAACACCCTTGTTGCCACCATAGCTTTCAATTTGGGTATAGCCCATTTTGCCTATTTGCTTTAAGGTTCCCGATGGATCCTTTTCCATATCTTCCTTTACCATGTATAGCTGGATGCCTAATGCAGGGAGCTTACGCGCAAATGGCGCGGCGAATAATCCGGTTTTTAATAATGGGATGGAAAGGGTTAACAGGCTTGTGTTTTTTAGAAATGATCTTCTATCTGTCATGGTTTGATTATAGGTATTAATTGAGTTTAGATATCGTGATTCATATCCTTTAATATATTCTTTAATAGTTCCCTGGCTTTGCTTTTTAACGTGATAATATGGATAAGGCCTGTAATTAAAAAAAAGGCGATAAAAAATGGGATGGGTTCGTAATCGCCCTCAGAAATTAAACTAATCATCATTCCTACGACAAGAAGCAGCGTCAGCAAAATATTATCATAATAATTTAATGTTATCGTAGTGCAATCATTAGATGTATTCAGTTCAAATTCCCCTCCATCGAGTTTTGTTGGACTATGACGCCATCTTAATTCCCAAGGATTAGTTTTAAACTTTACAATATTATCAGCAGCGCTAATGATATCGTACTTTTTATAATTTAGATGCAATTGAATATTTTGAAGTATGACACCTGGTTCCAGAATAGTCTTTTCAGAAACATGATAATTTAATCTAAATTTCATTCGCTGGTTTATCATATTTCTGTTTTTCTTTTTTCCTCTATAACCTCTGTGCTTTTTTAGCGCCCTCCGTGGTTAATTAACAACGGAGATACAGAAAAAACAGTAGAGTCCGCAGAGATTGAAAATTAAAATTTAACTCAAATTTCCCTTCTTCATCTCCTCTACCGCGTGATGCGCTGCCCTTGCAGCAAAAGCCATATATAAAATTGATGGGCTTTGATTGCCGGTGCTGGTCATGCAGGCGCCATCTGTTACAAACACGTTATTACACAAATGCAGCTGGTTCCATTTGTTTAGTAATGATGTTTTGGGATCGTTACCCATCCGGCAGCCGCCCATTTCGTGAATGTCAAGACCCGGAGCCTGTTTGGTATCTATCTTTTGAATGTCCCTTACGCCGGCTATTTCAAGCATTTCAGCACTTTGGGTTAAGAAG
This sequence comes from Mucilaginibacter sp., assembly GCF_028288225.1. Classification (GTDB taxonomy): domain Bacteria; phylum Bacteroidota; class Bacteroidia; order Sphingobacteriales; family Sphingobacteriaceae; genus Mucilaginibacter. The sequence goes on along the minus strand of NZ_JAQBOC010000066.1, from coordinate 65,236 downwards.
TCAGCAACCATTTTTTCATCGTTATCATCATAACCAACCGAGGTTATAAGCTGCGGAATTCCCCATGGATCTTTATGGCCGGCGCTCAAACGTACGTGGTTTTCTTCCTTCGGGATGGTTTCGCCCTGCATAAACATGCCTGCGCGCCATGGACCGGGTTCTGTTAGCAAATCTTTATAATCGCCGCCAATTCCATCATTTAGCCCATTCCTGAACTCCGGGCTCCGGTTTGAATATACAAAAGTGAGGTATCCGCCCAAAAAGTCGGTATCCTGCTTATGCAGGTTACGGTAGTTGGCAATGATGGGATTGGTTGGATTTCTACCGAAATAATATTTATCCTTCAGCCCATCATAAGTGCCATGTACGCTCGCCCGGTAATTTTGAAAGGCAAGATACTTGCCCAGCAAGCCATTATCATTGCCTAATCCGTTCGGAAAGCGGTGTGATTTTGAGTTGAGCAATATTAGGTTTGTATTTAAGCAAGCCGCGTTTAAAAATATCACTTTGGCATAATAGTCAACTTCCTGGTTGGTCAGTGCATCAATAATTTTTACGCCTACAGCCTTGCCTTTTTGTTCATCGTAAATAATGGAATGCACTACCGAATGTGGTCTGATGGTAAGGTTACCGGTCTTTTTTGCCCAGGGCAGGGTTGATGATACGGAGCTGAAATAACCACCAAACGGACAACCCCTTGTACAAAGGTCGCGCGCCTGGCATTGGCCACGACCCTGCTCCAGATGGATAGGCTCAGGCTTGGTTAGATGTGCCCAGCGGGTACGCACCATAAAACGGTCTTTATAATGCGCACTTATCTTCTTTTGGATCTCCTGCTCCACAGCGCTCATTTCAAAAGGCTCCAGGTATTCACCATCCGGCAAAGCTTCCAGCCCGTCTTTACCACCGCAGATCCCTGCAAATTTCTCAACATGGCTGTACCATGGGGCAATATCTTCATATCGTATGGGCCAGTCAACCGCGTAGCCATAGCGCTGCGGGGCGCTGAACTCAAAGTTGCTCCAACGCTGGCAGGCACGCCCCCAGGTAATTGATTTGCCGCCAACCTGGTATCCGCGGATCCAGTCGAAAGGCTTTTCCTGTATATAGGGATGCTCCTTATCTTTAACAAAAAAGTGCTGCGTGTCCTCGCCGAAGGCATAACATTTGCTGATCACGGGGTTTTCATCCAGCACAGCCTTTGGCTCCTGCATCCGGTGTGGGAAATCCCATGGGTTTTTGGTAGCCGTTGGATAATCCTTCAGGTGCTCAATATTGCGCCCACGCTCAAGCACGAGGGTTTTTACCCCAAGCTCACAAAGTTCCTTGGCAGCCCAGCCGCCGCTGATGCCAGAGCCTACCACAATGGCATCGTAAGTGTTTTTATTATCCATAAAACAATAATCTAAACGTCCTTGCGAGGAACGAAGCAATGACGCGATTTTTTATATTTGGTTTATTATCTTCTAATTTAAGAATATCTCATCCATAAACACCCATTCCGGTCCTTTTTTTACCGGATCCCACGATGGCAGTTTCTGAATATTTTTTGTTACGATCTTTAAGCAGGTAATTGGTTTGGCTATATTCAACTTACAATCAATGCCCATCGCCATAGCAGGATCATTCTTTTTTGCAGCGGGTGGTATAACATTACTTAATAATTTCATGTGATTTACATCCGCGCCGCCCCAAATCTCAATTCCAATTGGCAAAAAGATCTGGCTGCCTATATTTCGTAAACAATTTAAGGTGATGGTGTGCAGATCAACCGGTTTGGTAAATTGCATATAGATTACTATGTTTTTTTGAGCCGCTATCCATTTACTGTTGCCAAAATTTGTTCCGCCGAGATCCTTATCCACTAAGGACTTTGCACCATCTGCGCTGTATTTAGTATCTGGTGGCGCTATAAAACTAACGCTATCGGGCGTGTAGGTACTTTTAAATACGTTAAACTGCATCACATCACTGCTGAGCCAGCCGGCTTTGTAGGCTTTTACCTTTACGCCTGTATTCTGCGTTAGTTCAAGGCCGGGTTTATAAACGGGAGATTTTATGCTATCGGGATTGGTGCCATCGGTGGAGTATCGCAGCTCCACCCCCTTTATCGGGTGACTTAACTGTAATGGTATCGACTTAGCAAACACCAGCGTGGTATTCTTTAGCTGCGGATCGTTCAGCTTGATAGCTTTGCCATCATCCTTAAAGCTTTTAACAAATTCAATGTTTTTGTTATGGGCTTGCAGGTCTTTTATTTCGGCATCAGTTAAGCCGGTATTCCACAAGGTTATTTTTGTAAGGCTTTTTATGGAGCTGATCTGTTTAATTGCCGCAGCATTAAGCGGAGTACCTGCAAGCGAGATCATTTTTAAATATTTGAGCTTTGCAAGTTCTTTTAGGCTGCTGCCCGTAACATCGGTAAAGTTGAGGTTAAGCACATGCAGGTTTTCAAATTGGGCAATGGTTTTTAGTTCAGCATCCTTTACGGGCATCTTATCCAGGTCGAGCGAGATCACCTGCTTTTTTATCGGACTCAATTCTTCCAAAGCTTTAGGCTGATACGCACTTTTATTATAAATATTTACACCAAGCGCCGGCGACTCTTTTGCATACGAATAAATAACCCGGTAATTATTATTCAGCTTTTTAATAAGCTTATCATCAGCGGCAGCAAAATCATATTTCTCCTCTATTTCTTCAGCGGGTTTTAAGTAGGTTGACGCGATTAACCGTAATGAATCCTTTGCGGGCAAGTCAATAACCTTTTTCTTAAAATCCACATTTTCTTTTACCCACAGGTAAAGCAGGTTCATCTCATCAGGTGTTAGCTGTGGTTTGCCGGATGGGGGCATATGTTTTTTGTCTTCAGCGGGAAGGTGAATGCGCTTCAACAGCATACTGATTTGCGGTTGCCCGGGAACAATCAGCTTGCCATCTTTGCCGCCTTTTAAAATCGATTTTTCATTTATCAGCATCAGGCCGCCTTTTATTTTATCAGGATTGTGACAGCTGATACATTTGCTTTCAAATATGGGCTGGATAACATCCTTAAAAACCAGGGCTTTATCAACAGGGACTAATTTTTTTTCAGGATGCCAAACCGGGGCTAAAACAAAGTTGTTGCCATGGGTGAGATCAGCGCCAAAGTGGCCTGTAAATACCAGCGACAGCACCACAACAGTGGCTCCAAGCCTTGCTGCTTTTACATTGTACCACCCGGCGCTGCGACACCAGTAAATAACCGTCGACACAAAAACAACACCAGCGCCCAGCCATTTGTGCCATTGCAAAGTGCCGCCTTCATAGCCAGGTTCTTTGGATAAAAACAGGCCCATAATAGCTGTGAGTGCAGCGAAGATTGCTCCCGTTAACCACAGATACGTAGTGAAATCATGATATAGTTTTTCTGTGCTGAACCTTTCTCTGAAGCGAAAAAACTCCAGGACCATGGCCATTATCAGCACCACGATTGGAAAATGGAGGATGAGGGGGTGCAGCCTGCCAACCGGCTGCAGCCATTGCGGAATAACTATTCCCGAACCAAATAACAGGAAAAAGATGATAAAAATATTTAGGGCAAATAACAGGTTCTCGGCAAAGCCTTTGTGCTTGCTTTTTATCATCTATTCGGATAGTTTAATTTTTAGGTTTTTATTAATCTTCTATTTTTTGCAAACTTTAAGGCAGATTTTTAACACAGAGTTCGCAGAGAATACACAGAGAGAACGGAGTTTCTTAAGTTATTCTCCAATGCAAACTATATAAAACAATTTTAAATCTCAGTGTTCTCTGTTCATTGCTTTGTGCTCTCCGTGGTAAAACTTTTAACTCCAAACGCTTGATTTATTCAATTTACACCCTCGTAAATTTATAAGGATAAACTTTGCCCGATGCCCATTGTGCAACATACAAATTCTCATCATTATCAATCAGCACATCATGCGGGTTTAAAAAGATCTTTTCGGCCTGTGCCATAGGTTGTAATATCCCGTCCTTGTATATAGGCTCGGTACCGCCAATGTTTGATACTACCTTGTTATTCTTATCCAAAATGGTGGTAAAACCAGTATTCTCATTGTTCAGACTGGGCGAGCGAAGCACCGCTGCATATAAGTGATCCCCTTTTATAACAGGGCGGCATACACAGGCGCCGGGAAGCTTTATAACTTCCATCAGCTTACCATCCATGCTAAAGCGTTTAAAGCAATTGCGGGTACGGTCGGTTATTATTAAAGTTGGTGTTGCGTTACGCCTGTCGATAGTTATCCCGTGTGCATTATCCAAATGCTCGTCGCCATCACCACGCCCGCCAAAAAAACTTTTCAGCTTTCCGTTTTTATCATAATGCATTATGTATTGCGACCCATAACCATCAGCAATAAAAAAATCGCCGTTTGTATCAACCGTGGTTTCAGTAGGGATAAAATCTTCCGGCTTTTTGTAAACACCAGTTTCCAGCGGTACATCAATGGTCATCAGGATCTTGCCATCCATGGTAGTTTTATAAACCTGGTGCTTTACCGTGTCGGTTATAAACAAAAACTCTGTGCCATTTTCGTTAACTAACGTAAGCCCATGTGCTCCCGGAAACTCATGCCCCCAGGTATCCAGCAGCTTGCCCGATTTATTATAGATAAGCACATTGTTCTTCGTTTCATTGGTGAGCAGCAAGATCCTGCCTTTTGAATCCTGAACCATCTCATGGCAATCATTCACCGGGTTTTTCATCGGATCCGCTTTGCTCCAATTATTGTCCATTTTGTAGCGCATATTGCCATGCCCGTAAACAGGACCATCATTTTTTGCCAACAGATCTTTTGCTATAAAAAAGCTTCCTGTAAAAACGGCTGATTGCTTGATGAATTTTCTTCTTTCCATATTATTATTTTTGATTTCACCGATTTTATAAAATTGATTACACCGATTCTTAAGTGATTTCATCGACTTGGGTTGAATTAGAGACATCTTTTGTCAACATAAATCAATCTGTGAAATCATTCCGAAATCGGTGAAATCAAAATCAAGAAATTATCCCTTTTACCACATTGCCGGCTACATCTGTTAGCCTGTACCTGCGGCCCTGGCTTTTAAAGGTTAATTTTGTATGATCGAGTCCCAATTGGTTTAATATGGTTGCATGGAAATCATGTACGTGAACAGGATCCTTTACTATATTATACCCAAACTCGTCCGATTCTCCATAAACTATCCCCGGCTTAATACCACCGCCTGCCATCCAGATACTGAAGCAGCGCGGATGATGGTCGCGGCCATAATTGGCCTTCTCCAGTTTGCCCTGGCTGTAGTTGGTTCGCCCAAATTCGCCACCCCAAATTACTAAAGTTTCGTCAAGCAGGCCGCGTTGTTTAAGATCGGTTACTAATGCTGCCGATGCCTGGTCAACATCCATAGCCTGGCCGGCCATTTCCTGCGGCAGGTTGCTGTGCTGGTCCCAGCCCTGGTGGTAAAGCTGCACAAAGCGAACCCCGCTTTCCGAGAGCTTGCGTGCCAGCAGGCAATTGGCGGCATAGGTGCCGGGTACCAGGCAATCCGGCCCGTACATTTTTACAATATCATCTGATTCTTTTGAAACATCCATAATTTCAGGCACAGCAGATTGCATTCTATATGCCATTTCATATTGTTGTACCTTAGCCGAGATCTCAGGGTCGCCAAATTCTTTATAGCTGATGTCGTTTAATTCCGCGAGCTTATCCAGCATTTTGCGGCGTTCGTGCCTGTTAATTCCGGGCTGGTCATTTAAGTAAAGCACGGGGTTTTCACCGCTGCTAAACTGTACCCCCTGGTGAATAGAATCTAAAAAGCCATTGCTCCAAAGTTTTGAATACACGCCCTGCCCATTACCTTTTCCCTTTGAGAGCAACACAGTAAACGCAGGCAGGTTTTTATTTTCGCTGCCCAAACCGTAACTCACCCACGAGCCCATACTTGGCCGGTTGCCCTGTTGTGCGCCGGTTTGAAAAAATGTTAATGCCGGGTCATGATTAATAGCCTCTGTGTACATGGATTTAATGATACAAATATCATCAGCTATTTTTCCTATATGTGGAAACAGGTCGCTGATCCAAGCCTTTGACTCGCCGTATTGTTTAAAATCATAAAATGAGCCTACCAGCGGGAACGATGCCTGGTTGGCAGTCATCCCGGTTAAGATCTGGCTGCCGCGAACAGACGGCGGCAATTCCTGGCCCATCATTTCCCGTAACTTCGGCTTATAGTCAAAAGATTCCAATTGTGAGGGCGCGCCATCCTGGAAGAGGTAAATCACCCGTTTGGCCTTTGGCGCAAAATTGGGAATGCCAGGTATAAAATCGGCTTCACTTTCAGAGCCGCTGCCACTAAAAAGATCGGGTATAAGCAGTGAGCCTAAAGCGATACTTCCTATGCCCAGGCTTAATCTTGATAAAAACCTTCGCCTGTTTATATTGAGGCGATGCTCTAAAATATCTTTCTCCATTGCCATCAGGTTTTTGTAATCGCTTCCTCTAAGTTATAAATTGTATCAACCGTTTTCATTATAGCGGCCAGCGTAACTTTATCTATATTTTCAGGAATGGGATATTCACCCACGCTCAGCACTTTTTGCGCATCCTTTATGTTTAGCGTTTTTAACTGATCGTTATAATATCCTGTTAAGATCCCGAGTTCCTTTTCATTTGGCATCCGGCACATAATCAACCGGAAGGCTTTTTTGATCTTATCATTTGCCGGGCTGTTATCTCTTAACAATTTGGCCGCCAAAACCCTTGCAGCTTCCAATACCGTAGGGTCGTTTTCCATTAGCAAGGCCTGTAAAGGAGTATTGGTCCTTAATCTTTTTACTTCGCATTGGTCGCGGTTGCTGGCATCAAATATGGCCATTTCAACAGGCGGAACGGTCCGCTTTATCAGCGTGTACATGCCGCGTCGGTAAAGGTCAGGTCCATGCACCTGCTTATAGCTGGCCAATATACCGCGCCCCGATGTAGCGTTTTCCCATAAGCCCGGTGGCTGGTATGGATTTACACTTGGCCCGCCAATAGTTTTAGTTAACAATCCGCTGCTTGCCAAAACCAGGTCCCTCACTAATTCAGCGGGGAGCCTGTAACGCGGACCACGGGAGAGCAAAATATTATCCGGATCGATCTTCACTTTATCGGGGGAAATAACTGCCGATTGGCGATATGTGGCTGACATCACCATTTGTTTTACAAGCCTTTTCATATCCCATCCATGATCCATAAAATCAACGGCAAGCCAATCAAGCAGCTCGGGGTGCGAAGGCAGGTCGCCCTGCATACCGAAATCGCCAGAGCTTTTTACTATACCCTTGCTGAATAATTCCTGCCATGTTTGGTTTACAAACACCCTGGCGGTAAGCGGGTTTCTTTTATCAAAAAGCCATTCAGCCAAACCAAGCCTGTTTTTTGGGAGCGAGTTGTCAAAAGGCAAAATAGCCTTGGGAGTACCTGGTTCTACCTCATCACCATGGGTGTCATAATTGCCGCGCCTGAGTACGTAGGTTTTTCGGTAAGCCTCGCTATCGCCCATAACGGAAACAATGAGCTTACCGGTGTCCTGCTTGTTTACAAATTTTAAAATGCTTTTTATATCATCATTGGTAATCTGCATCATCGGCCGTTTGGCATAGGTTTCAGGGCCGCCAACTGTTGATTGTATGCCGGGCTCTTTTACGCTGTTAAAAAACGAAAAAAGCTGGTAATACTCCTTTTGCGAAAATGGATCATATTTGTGATCGTGGCAGTGTGCACACTCCATGGTAACTCCTAACAGCGCTTTGCCAAAGGTATTGGTGCGGTCAGTAACGTAAGCCACGCGATATTCTTCATCTATTACCCCACCCTCTTCGGTAATTTTGTGGTTGCGGTTAAAGCCGGTTGCCAGCAATTGTTCCTTGGTAGCATTTGGCATCAGGTCGCCGGCGAGCTGCCAGGATATAAATTTATCATAAGGTAAATTTTCATTATAGGCATGGATCACCCAGTCGCGCCATGGCCATTGCGTGCGGTAATTGTCATCCTGGTAACCGTGCGAGTCGGCATAGCGGGCAACATCCATCCAATGCAAAGCCATCTTCTCGCCATAGGCAGGGCTTTTCATCAGTTCATCAACCACTTTGTTATAGGCATCCGGACTTTTATCAGCCAAAAACCTGTTCTGCATCTCAAGACTTGGTGGCAGGCCGGTCAAATCCAGGCTTACACGTTTTAAAAGATGTTCTTTATCTGCTTCGGGATTTGGTTTAATGCCGTATTGTTCCTGTTTTTTCAGGATAAAATTATCTATTGGATTTTTAGGCCATTCTTTGTTTTTAACATCAGGTACGGGTAATAATTTTGGTGGCACAAAGGCCCAGTGCTTTTCGTATTTGGCTCCCTGTTTTATCCACTTTTTTATCAGGTCAACCTCATGCGGGGTTAAACGCTTCAAATTTGAATTTGCAGGAGGCATCATTTCGGAAGTATCATTGGTTGATACCCGCCTGAACAGCTCCGACATTTCCGGACTTCCGGGAACTAAAACATGTGCACCCGGGTTATCCTTTAATGCTTTAAAAGCACTCTCCGGTTTGTCAAGCCTTAAACCTGCCTGTCTTTTACTGGCATCGGGCCCATGGCATTTGTAGCATTTATCAGAAAGGATAGGGCGGATGTTAAAATTATAGCTTATGGTATCGGGGATCTGATCCTCAATATTTGACGCAGAATTACCACAGGCATTAAACATAGCTGTAACACCTCCCACACACACCACCCCCAGTAAATATAATTTCCGCCGCATAAAATAAAACAGTAATGAGCGTTATAATTGGTTTATAAGAAGTTAAAATTAAACAAATAAATGTGAATTTAACATCAATACTTTTTATCCTGCTATAATTGAAACAAGTTTTTTACAAGAAGAGGGATTTTCCCTTATTCACTGTTTATGCTATTACGGGAAGTTCTGGTGATTTAAAAGGGGCAATTTAGATAATAAGTGAAATTGTGTTTATGCAATAAGCGCTGGCTTGCCGGACACAACAAAATTTTTACTTCAGCTGTATGTTTAACGATGGTATTGTTAAATGGAAGCTACAACTTTTTTATCTCTTTGATAGTTAGTTTTGTGAATTTTGAAATTTGTTCAAACGGCAGTCCGTCCTTTTTCATTTCAAGGGCGATTTCTTTCGCTTCCTCTAATTTCCCTTCTAACTTGCCTTTTTCTATGCCTTCTTTTATTGCATAGTCCAATACATTTTTATTGTCCCATTTATATTTCATGCTGCTATCGTACATGGTTTTCTCCTCCTTTGTCAAATTAGTATATTCAGCAATACTGAACAGTTTCTCAAATATGGGTTTCCGCAGGTACATGGGAATCTTATCCATCTTGCTCATGTTTTTTAATACATAAAGCCATTTGTCTAAATCAGTGTCCAGTTCAGTATCCGCTTTTACAAATTTATTCAATTCTAAATAAATATAACCTAGCTTATCGTAAAAAATTTCACCTGTTTCCCTGTTACATAAACAAATATCATGCAGGTATTCTTTACCATCGCTTATCTGTAAGGTAAAATCTTCCAGTAAAGCAACCAAATAAACTTCGGTAAGGTTATAAGCCCATTCGCTGCGCCTGCCTTTTGGGGCCTGGTCACTTATAAGCCTGGATGTATAAAATAAAGCCCTTTCTTTGAAATTGCCCTGCCTGCCACGCTGCACTTCAATTAAAAATTGTTCGCCATTATCGCCGGTACAAAGCAAATCAAATATAGCAGCACCTTCATCTTTCAAATCGCCATGATGCTCATTCTTATTGTACACCAGATCGACAATATGTTTTCGACCCCGGAATACTTCATTTAAAAAAGCAATCAGCAGATCTTTATTAGGCTCACTGCCAAAGATCTTCTTAAAAGCGAAGTCAACTAATGGATCGATATATCTTCCGATAGCAGGAGGTCTATTATTGGACATAGCCAAATATAGTGCTTTATGAAGCGGGTGCACAATGAAAACTACCTATTATTCGTAGGGACACCCTTCATCGGTTGTACATTGTCTTTTTATGAATGGTAATTTTAATATTTGTAATTAAACCTATATAAATTAAATTTGACGTACTGATTGCTAATACCTTATCAATATGATTAATAACAATGATGATATGCCCGACCAACCATTAAGCGACGATCCCGAAGAAAACCTGCGGATGGAAAATGAATTGCTGCGCCTAAAGTTACAGGCCGAGCTTGGTGGTCAATCACATAGTTCCGGCAATCTTCCCCCTGAAATTGAGAACGAGTTTCTTAAAAATATATTTGCTTTTGAGCAGAGTTACACAAATGCCAAACGCGTTAAAATTTACGACTTTATTGGGAAGCCCGTGTTTAAAAAGGCCGAAGATTTAGATGATAGCTCAATTAAGGCCGCCCTGCAGGAAGTAATAGATCTTCTATCAAAAAAAAATATCGTAGTGCATTTTGATGAAGAGTGCGATATCAGTACCCGGTATAATTTTATTACTGAAGAATTGTTTGAAAAGGAAACCGACGATTTTATGATCCCGGGGATGACCGTGAATTTTGATTATGAAGAATTTCATCCCAATCATAAAAAAGATATTGAAAATCGCGCGCTGGAGTTTTTATCTGAATGGTTTAAGCAAAGCTTTAATGAGTACAGCTGGGAACTGGCAAATAGCTTTATATTACCCGACAGAAGAATATTGAGCAAAAAAGATATTATAGCCCAGCTGAAAAATATTTTTGATGCCTATAAAGCTTTTATTAACGAGGATTATTTTATTAAAGAAATAAAATTTGAGCTGAATGAAAACGGTGGCTTAGGCCATGCCGAGGGTGGTGTAAAATATGATGCTGTTTTAGAAAACGGAGAATCTGTTGCTATACAAGGAGGCTTTAAATTATATCTATCCAATGAAAATGGCTGGTGGAGCATCTTTCATATAGTTTTTCCAGGCTTCAAATATTAGTTATGGCTAAACTCATTTGCTATTCTTTTCCTTCAGCAACTCCCTTAGCTTGACAAACGAATTATACGGACCTATAGCCATTGTGGCATTAACAAGCCATGATGGGATGCTGCCACCCGGATCAACGCTAAAGGTATAGTCGACCTTTAATTTGTTATCATCAGCCTGGGTTACTTTCCATTTTGCTAATGAATAAGGAACACGTACAAATTTATTATTTTGAGGCAGGTATTCAGGGAGGCTTTTTGCCTGGATATCTAAAATTTCAGGTCCTGAATTAATATCCAACTGTACAATAAGATCACGATCTTTAATGGGCCAGGGTAAACGCGATTCGGTATAATAAATTATCTTCTGCGGATTAAAGCTTTTTAATATTTCAGACTTTTTGTTTGAATATACCCAATCGTTATAATTGCCAATATCCTGCAATGTGCTTATCAACTGAGCTTTTGTTGCATTCAATTCGCAAACAACCCGTAATTCCTTTAAATTTCCGCTTGCGGGCTTGCGTGTATAAACAGCAATGCCATTTTCATTTCTCTTAAGTTCCCAATTACTTTGAGCCATTGCAGCAGAGAGGGTAAAGAAGAATATATTTAAAAGGACCAGCTTTTTTTTCATGAATATTAAGGGGTTTAATATTATAAACTACTATTAATACTCATTATTTTGCAAAACAGTATAAAAGAAAGAATTTAAATTGGTTAACAATTGTTTGCAGGATTTAAAAATTTGCTTTTGAATTTTATTTATCAACATGTATTTTTATTAAAACACACCTATTATGAAAACAAGGCTGACAGTAACGATAAAAGATAGCACTATAAAAAAGGCTAAATCCTATGCTAAATATATGGAAAGAAATTTGTCTGAGTTAGTTGAAAGTCACCTTGAAACACTTATTGAAACGCATCATGAAAAAAGGTCAACTTTCTCCCAAATAAAAAAAATAGCGGGAGTAATTAAACTTCCGTCTGGTTTTGATGAAGAGGAGACAATTAGTGCTTATTTTCAAAATAAGCACTAATGAAAAAGGATATCTATATTATTACCTCACAAACGCCATCGCAACTCCGCCATCCACATTTAATACATTTCCGGTTGATTTATTAAGTAAGCCGCCTACTAAAGCAAAGCAGGCGTTGGCAATGTCTTCCGGCAGGATGATCTCATTTAATAAAGTTCTTTTGGCATAATAGGCCGGCAGTTCTTCAACGGTTACGCCGTAAGCTTTTGCACGCCCTGCGGCCCAATCGCCCTCCCAGATCTTACTGTCGGATATTACTGCATCAGGATTTACCACGTTTACCCGGATATTATCTTTACCAAGCTCAGCAGCGTTTAGCCTGCTTAAATGCAGCTGTGCGGCTTTGGCAGATCCATAGCCCGCATTATTAGGGCCTGATACCAATGCATTTTTGCTTACTATGTTTATTACATCTCCACCTGTATCCTGCTTGCGCATAACCTCTACGCCAGCCTGTGTAACCATAAACTGGCCCTTTACCAATACATCATAAAGCAGGTCCCAATCTTTTTCAGTGTGGTCCTCAATTGGTTTTGAGATAGATAAGCCTGCACAATTAACCACCAGGTCAACCCCGGCAAATGCTAAAACAGCAGCTTCACAAGCTTTGGCAATAGCGGCCTTGTCAGTCACATCCACTAGTGCAGTTGTGTAAACATCTTTGCCATATTGTTTTAAAAACTCTTCGTTGGCTTGGGCTAAACGACTTGCATCATTATCATTTATAACTACGCAGGCACCTTCATCAGCAAATTTTTTGGCTATTGCTTTTCCTATTCCGCCGGCGCTGCCTGTTATCAGCGCTATACGGCCCGAAAGCGATTTTGGTTTTGGCATGCGCTGCAGTTTGGCTTCTTCAAGCAGCCAGTATTCAATATTAAAAGCCTCCTGGCGCGGCAATGAGGTATATTCAGAGATGGCCTCTGCGCCCTTCATTACATTGATGGCGTTGATATAAAACTCGGCTGCTACGCGGGCAGTTTGCTTATCTTTTGCAAAGGTAAACATACCTATGCCGGGGTACAGGATAACTACCGGGTTGGCATCGCGCATTGCGGGGCTGTTTGAATGCTTGCAGCTTTCGTAATAAGCTGCATACATTTTGCGGTAAGCCTCAAATGCCGGGGCCAGCTTTTCTTTTATTGCTTTGGTGTCGCTCAGGTCATCTTCAGCCTTAAGCTCCAAAACCAGCGGACTAATCTTCGTCCGCAAAAAATGATCGGGGCAACTGGTACCCATTGGCGCTAACCTATCCAAATCGTTTGAGTTGGTAAATTCAAGTACACGGCTGTCATCGGTAAAATGGCCAACCATGCGTACATTGCCAGAGCAAAAACCGCGAAGTATTGGCGCTATTGCAATAGCCTGTTTTCTGCGGGTGTTTTCTGCCGGACTTGTGATTTTACTGCCACCAAACACCGGGTCTTTCTTTCCGTAATTTTGTTCAAGATATCCGGCGCTTTTCTCAATTACCTCAAGGGTATTCATATAGCTTTCATAAGCTGTATCGCCCCAGGTAAATAAGCCGTGTGAACCCAGCATAATCCCGCGGATGCCTGGGTTTTCATCAAGACATTGCTTCAATTTTAAGCCAAGGTCGAAACCCGGCCTTTGCCATTCAACCCAGCCTATTGTTCCTTTAAACAGCTCCTGCGTAATTTTTTTACCATCTTTTGCTGCCGCGATAGCAATTGCAGCATCAGGGTGCAGGTGATCGATATGCTTAAAGGGCAAAAACCCATGAAGCGGCGTATCTATTGACGGCGCTTTTGAGCTCAGATCAAAAATGCAATGGTTAAAAAGCTCAACCATTTCATCCTCATGCTCAATGCCACGGTAAACATTAGTAAGACTGCGCAGCCGGTTTACATATAATGCCGCAAGCCCGCTTTTCTTTAAGGTGCCCAAATCACCGCCTGATCCTTTTACCCACATTACTTCGGTATCTTCTCCTGTTAAGGGATCTTTTGCTGTAACCTTGCATGACGTATTGCCACCCCCATAATTGGTAAGCCGCAAATCGGCGCCTAAAAGGTTTGAACGGTAAATGAGCAATGCTACCTCATCGCCCGCAAGCTCTGCGGCTTTGGCATCGTCCCATAAATAGCTTACATGCTTAAAATTTGTTTCTCTGACAGACATATTGTTTTTGTTAAGGAGAATCAAGAATTCAAGAGCCAGGAATCAAGAAAGAATAAACGCTCTTATCTTGACTCTTGATCTCTTGTATCCTGACTCTTTATTTAATAGCGTTCCCGTAGCCAACTACAAGAACTGATAAAATAATTACAGCTATTCCTATAATAACTGTAGTAAAAGCTTTTTTACTTACGCCCTTCCACTCCTTTAAAATAAGCCCCCAAATGTTGGCTATAAGAATAATAAAGGCCATGTGCAGGATCCATGAGCTGGCGCCGTTGCCAAGCTTGCTTTCGCCCATCCCATAAAAAAAGAACTGCAAAAACCAGGTAGTGCCGGCGAGGGCCGAAAATAAATAATTTTTCAGCAGCGGGGTTTTCGGATTTACATAATCACCAAAGGTTTTATTGCGTGCATTCAGGATCATGCACCATATAAAATTGGTGGTTAGGCCGCCCCACAATACTATAATATAAACCACATTGTTCCTGAACAGAAAGTTGCCCTGGCCCGGATGCGCCACTACCCAAATGGCGTTTGCCGTATCGGCCATTGATTTGCCGGCCTCCAGCCCGAAGTTGAAACAGGCGCTTAAAATACCTGATACAATGGCCACAAAGATCCCCAGCCCAAAGCGATATTCCTTATTCTCTGCTTTTGCAGAACTATTTTTGGCGAGGTCTGCTTCTTTCATAGTGCCTGCCTTTCCGCATATAATGATGCCGATAACGCAAATTGTTATGCCAAGCAGTACCAATTGCCCCCAATGCGAGGTAAGCAGCGTGGTGAAGGTATCTTTGCCCTCTTTAGGAAAGAAGTTATAATAAAGTGATGGAACAAGGGAACCAAAAACTGCACAAAGCCCTAAAATAATGGTGCTGCCTAGTGATACCCCGAGGTAACGTACGCCAAGGCCATAAGTTAAGCCACCAATTCCCCATAAAAGGCCCATCAGGTAAGTCCATCCCAACACATCAGTTCCGGTGCTTTTTATGATCTCTGCAAAGCCCGGGATTGTAAGCCATGCTGCCAATGGCGGCACAATGAGCCACGAAAATATGCCCCCCACAATCCAGAAGCTTTCCCAGGCCCAGCCTTTAACTTTTTTATACGGGATGTAAAAACTTCCTGAAGCAAACCCCCCGAGGAAATGAAAAAAAACGCCAAAGATTATGCCCATAGGATTAGTTGACTAGGTTTGTTTTGTAGAGCCGCGATGCATCGCGGCTTAATTAACCATTAATCACATTTTTGTTATTCATGTCTTCCTGGCGTGATACACAATGCATTGCGTATCTATTTTACCCTTATTAAAATTGATGAATCGCGCTTGTCGATCAATTCCTATCAGCGCTGGGCGTATGCGATACGCCCCTACGGTTGTTTAATTCACTGTCTTGCAGTGCTAAAATGATACACTCCCGACCCCACATTTAATGCTACATAGCCATCTGCTGCTTCGCCCACTTTTATTCCCGGCACTGTTGCAACTGCTTTACCGCTTTCTAAAATAGTGCTGTTACTATTGCCCGGGATATATATGGTGGCCGTTGTATTGGCCGGAATCTCCACATCAAGCAACAGGTTACTGATATCCAGCTTCCAGTGCGAGCTTACCTTCCCATAATTTGTTTCATAATCAGCGGCTACATTATCCAAATTCCCGCCAATGGTTGGTTTTATTATGATCTGTTTATACCCCGGAGCATCCTCTTTGGTGTCAATGCCCGCTATAACGCGGTACATCCAGTCGCCAATAGCGCCGTAGGCGTAATGGTTATAGGAATTCATTGATGGCGCTTCAAATGAGCCATCAGTACGGATGCCGTCCCATCTTTCCCAAATAGTTGTGGCGCCCATTTTTACAGGGTATAACCATGACGGGTAAGTTTCCTGCAGCAAAAGCCTGTAAGCTACATCCGCATGCCCAAATCTGCTGAGCACATGGCATAAATACGGTGTCCCCAAAAATCCGGTGGTTAAGTGGTTGCCATATCTGCTGATATTATTCACCAATCGTTGTGCGGCCTGTTGTCTTAGGTTTTCGGGCAGCATATCAAATTCAAGTGCCAGTACATAGGCGGTTTGCGTATCAGAAGAGATCAGCCCGTTTGGCGTTACATATTCGCCGATATATGCTTTTTTGATTTTAGCCAGCAGATCAGTATAATAAGCTTCATCATCTTTTTTACCTAAAACTTTAGCCGTATTAATCATTAATTGGGTTGAATAGGCATAAAAACATTGAGCTATCAAATATTTGTTAGTAATGGCCGAGCTGCCATCGGTATCATCGTTTACACTGTAAAAAAGCCAGTCGCCAAAATGGTTGCCGGTGTTCCACAGGTCGTTTTTGCTTTTATCCTGCATGTATTTAACCCAGGCCTTCATGCTGGAATATTGATTTTCAAGGATCTGCTTATCGCCGTAGGCCAAATACATGTTCCACGGAATAATTGTCGAAACATCTGCCCAGCCTGTACTGCCACCCATTTCGCCTCTGCCTGCCCTTAGTACATTAGGTATTACAAAAGGGATGCTCCCGCTGGGGTATTGGTCGGCGGCAACATCTTTAAGCCACTTGGTAAAAAAGTTATGCACGTTCATATTGTATGATGCCGTGCGCGAAAAAACCTGCGCATCGCCTGTCCAGCCTAAACGCTCATCACGCTGCGGACAATCTGTAGGCACATCTAAAAAGTTGCCTTTTTGTCCCCACTGAATATTATGCTGCAACTGGTTTAGGAGCGGGTTGGAGCATGAGAATGTTCCGGCCGGTTTCATATCTGAGTACAACGAAACCGCTGTGAAATTTTCAGGTTTTAAATCGCCGGGATAACCTTCAACCTTTATGTACCTGAACCCCTGCCAGGTAAATTGCGGCTCAAAAGTTTCCTCTTCTCCGCCTTTAAGTATGTAAATATCCTGGGACCTTGCTGTGCGCAAGTTTTCGGTATAAAAATTACCCGGCTTGTCAATTACCTCGGCATGAGAGATCTTTATAGTGTCGCCTGCTTTACCTTTAACTTTCATTTGTACCCAACCTACCAGGTTTTGCCCAAAATCAATTACCTGTTCGCCTTTTGGTGTTTTAAATATGTTAACCGGTTTAAAAACCTCATGCTTTTTAACAGGCTCATTGTAGGTAGCAATTAAAATATCTTTTGCAAAGTCTTTTACGGTTACGCCAGACCATGACTTATCATCAAAGTTGGCGGTCGACCAGCTTTTTTGCTGCATGCGGTCGTCAATAGTTGCGCCATAATAGATCTCAGCAAACCTAACCGGCCCGGTTGATGATTTCCAGCTCTCATCAGTTGTTATGGTTTCCGTTGTACCATCAGTATAAGTTACCTCCATTTGAAATAATAAGGCAATATCTTTACCATAAAGGTTTGGCTTAGGATCATATCCGAAATAACCACGATACCAACCGCTGCCAAGTGTTGCACCAACTGCATTTGCCCCCGGCTGCAATAAATTGGTAACATCATAAACCTGGTATTGCAGGCGTTTGTTAAAGCTTGTCCAGCCCGGTGTTAAAAAGGCATCGCCAACCCTGTGGCCATTTATCTGGGCCTCATATAAACCATGAGAAGTAATATAAGCCATCGCCGACCTTACCTTTTTTGTTAATGAAAACCCTTTACGAAATAACGGGCTTGGCCTGTTTACTGAATCTTCAGAAAAGCCGGGAGTTATCCATTTGGCTTTCCAGTCGCCAGGGGTAAGCAAACCCATCTGCCAGCTGGCAGGCTCACTCCAGGTGGTAGCTTTGCCTGTATTATCCCAAATCCGCACCTGCCATACATATTTTTTCCCCGCTGCCAGCGGCTTGCCTTTGTAAGTTATATACATCGACTGATCTGACATTACCTTCCCGGTTTTCCAAACTTCCTGTGCACCTTTACCCAGGCTGCTTACCTTTACCTCATAGGCGGTTTGCATTACGCCACGCTTATCGCCGGCATTTAACTGCCAGCTGAGCCGCGGATTTATAGCATCTATGCTGATAGGGTTAATAGCATTCTCTGTTAATAAATACTGCACCTTAACCTGCGCAAAACAAGTACTTGTCAGGAGGAGGGCAAAAAATAGAATAAGGATCTTTCTCATCTTTATTAATTAGGATGTGGATATATTCAAATTGGTTAGGCAAGATAATGAAATTGCTTTTAGTTAACTATCCTGTACTGTCTTATCTAAAGGGTTTTTCACGTAATTTTTTTAGTTTTAACTTTTTAAGATAGCAGCAGGTTTTAGGTAGGATGAAAAATTATTTAAAAATTATTAAAATAGATGAATACTCTATCACACCTAAATACCTGCAGATAAGCAATTCCATTTTACGGGGTATTGAGGATGGGAATATTAATAAGGATGATATCCTCCCCTCAATAAATGACCTGAGTGTTGCCCTTGACGTTTCGCGCAACACTATTGAGCGCGCTTATAAAGAGTTGAAGCAATATAATGTTATCACCTCAGTAGCCGGCAAAGGTTATTTTATTTCAAATACATCCTTTAATCAGCCGGTAAAAGTTTTATTACTGTTTAATAAGCTAAGCAGCCATAAAAAGATCATTTATGATGCGTTTGCCGAAACCCTTGGAAGCAATGCGGCTATTGATTTTTACATCTACAATAACGATTTTAATGTTTTTAAAAAGCTGCTGGCTAACAATACAGCGCATTACTCAAAGTTAATAGTTATCCCCCATTTTATAGAAAACGCCGAAAATGCCTTCGCTGTAATTAACGAATTACCTAAAGATAAGCTGATTTTAATGGATAAGCTGCCCGATGGAGTGACCGGCAATTTTGGTGCTGTTTTTGAAAATTTTGAACAGGATATTTATTATGCGCTTGAACAACTGGTAGAGCAGCTGAGCAAATACCACACGTTAAAGATCATCTTCCCCGAAAATAGCTATTATTCCAAAGAAATATTGACCGGTTTTTTAAACTTTTGCGGCCAGTACGCTTTTGAGTATGATATTATCCATCACCTTAAAAACGAGCCTTTGCAACCCGGTACCGTGTACATTAATTTAATGGAGGACGACCTGGTTGAGCTGATAGAAAAAATTATTGGTGATAAGTTAAAAATAGGCGAGGAAATTGGCGTAATAAGCTATAATGAAACACCGCTGAAAAAGATCATTCTGAATGGCATCACAACTATATCAACAGATTTTAAGCTGATGGGTGAAAAAGCGGCTGAAATGGTACTGAATAATGGCAAGGAGCACATTGCCATTCCATTTAAAGTTACTTCCAGGAATTCGTTGTGATATAAATTTATTATCCCTAATAGTACCCAATAGGTTACGCTGCAACAACCCTGATTCTATTATGGGATTTTTACGGGGACTTTCGAAGAAAAATACCGGATTTTTTGAATAAAGCATCAAGTTATCCTACCCGGAAATTTTTATTTGCATTTATAAAATTAATGGTAAGTTTGCACTTACGGTAAGTTTATGCTTACTATTAAAATATGAGCGTTTGCGAAAAAGCTTTTAATGCATTAGGGGATCCGACACGAAGATTGATCTTTGAAAAACTCCGTGACCGCCCGCTGGCAGTTGTTGACATTGCCGACGGGCTACCAGTCAGCCGACCGGCAGTTTCACAGCATCTTAAAGTTTTAAGAGAGGCCAAACTGATCAGCATACATCAGCACGGGACTAAAAACATTTGCCAGATTGATAGGGAAGGCGTTTTGGCAATGCGTAATTACCTGGATAAGTTTTGGGATAAAGCACTGGCCGCATTCAAATCAACCGCAGAAAAAACAGAAAAGGAAGAACAATAATCAACTGAATATGGAATCAACAATGAATATCGAATCAATTAAAAAAGAACTCCTTGTAGAAGCATCACAAGCGACAGCCTTTAAAGTATTCACCGAAAAAATGGATTTGTGGTGGCCGCGTACCCATCATATCGGTAAGTCACCTATGACTGAGATGGCACTCGAGCCCATGTTAAATGGCCGCTGGTATTCCAAACATGAGGACGGCAGCAAAGCGGATGCCGGTTATGTAATGAAATGGCTGCCACATGACCTGCTCATTCTCGCCTGGCAGATCAACGGCGACTTTCAATACGATCCTGATCTGATAACGGAGGTTGAGGTACACTTTATAGCAGAAGGCCCTAAAACAACGAAAGTAAAATTCGAACATAAAAACCTAAACCGGCTTGGCGGAGGCAAGGCCATTGAAAGCATGGACAAGGGCTGGGGAGATATTTTAGAACTATACAGAAAGAGCGTATGAAACCTAAACTTTTATTGCGGATCTCCGCCATCCTGATGTTCCTGCATACTGTCGGACATACTTTCGGCGCGCTTAGCTGGAAAAACGCGCCTAATCCGTCCGTCGGGCAAGTGATCTCCGGGATGCAGAAAAACCATTTCGAGTTTATGGGCCGGTCAACAACGCTGGCATCCTTTTTCGAGGGATACGGCTACACGATGATCCTGGTGCTGCTGCTGATCAGTGTGCTGCTATGGTTATTAGCTGCTGAAATAAACAACCGGCTGTCGGCGAAGTTACTGCCGCTATTATCGGTATTTCTGTTATTGATGGCCATTATTGAATATATTTATTTTTTCGCATTTGCTGCCGCCTTTTCTTTATTGGCCGGCCTGTGCACTTTACTAGCGTTGTTTACCAGGAGAACAAATTTAAACACATCAAAAGACTAATCAATATCAAATGAAATAGCAAAATTATCACAGCAGTACGGTTAATACAAATTCAAAGAAGACGCGAAGATCAAGGACCAAATAATGACTGGTCGGCAAACCCAACTTCTGCATAGAGTACTTTATTGTTAGCCCGCACCAGGTTTTGCCCCCAGGGTAACTGCAATTGGACATAGTTCACCACATCCGGCAGCTGTAGCTTCATCGCTTCTGCCAATTTCTGCTTATTCAGTGAATTGTATTCCGTATAGTCAATCTCGCGCTCATTGGTGGTTTTCCCCCACGCTGACTGATTCCAAACGGCATAAACCCTATAAATATCAGGAGCGTTTTTATGGAATTTGTCGAAGCTGAATTCATTTGCTGTACACAATAAAAGCAGGCTAACGCATGTGATACCTACTGATAATCCGAAAACGTTTATAAAAGAGATTGCCTTCTATTTTTGCAGATTTCGGAGCGCGATTTTGATATAACTTTTGAGCATACCGGTGCTAATTAAAGAGTAATTTTATATATTGATTTCTTTGTATTCATATAATCTGGCAGGGGGTGAGACTGAACGTTAATTGTATTTTGCCTGGTATCCTCGTCTACAGGTTTTATACTTTTCAAAGCAAGCAACTGTTGGTGATTTGCCGGCTCATCTTCCCACCAGTCACACAGGGGCATTATTGTAGTTTTCAGGTGTAGATTTTCCAGCAGTAGCAGATCTAATTCCTTCAGATCTTCTTCCGATGCCTCGTTCATCAGTTTTTTTGTTGCAAGGTCCCAAACACGATCCGCTGTGTTCATAGGCTATAAATTGCTTTGAAGTAATTTTAACAAGACAACGCCTATAAATTACGTGCCATTTACTTAAATATGTTCATATCAATAAATTAGACTATTAAAAATTATGCTAATCGTACGGAACTGAACGGTTGGTGACGCTTTTATAACGCTGTATAGTTTTTTCCGGACGAGTCACTGTGTTGAAGCAGAAAACGATAAGCAAAATTACGATGTGCCATATTGTAATCCTGCGTTTTCTGCCTCACATAATGATAGACTAGACAATATTTAAATGAGCGCTTTTTGGGTACTTAACCGGCAGGAGCCTGACTATCTTTAAGCAAGATTTCCAAAAAACCTTTAAGGCTCCGCCAAGACAATGGCTTACGCAAAAACGGCTGAAATTGGCGCATCACCAGATCTTCGAGGAAAAGAGAAAACCATCTGATGTATATTTTGAAGTAGGTTTCGAAAACCTCTCGCATTTTTCCTACGCGTTTAAAAAACAGTTCGGACATTTCCCTCATGCTTTGCTGGATAAGGTAGCGGCCAGTCAAAAATAAGGCGATGTGATTTTCCCCTCAAAATAGAATTGTATAACTTTAGAACAGGTTTATGGCCGTTTTAAATGCTAAATTTTCCATTTCATTTCACATCAGTTGTTTCCATAAATATAATTCAGGATGTTTATATAAATATTGCATAACCTTTCTTTAGAAGGAACGGATATTTGAACTGCTTACCAGAAACCGGGAAATATTTGATGATTGCTGCAAAGAAAAATGGATTGAATGACAAATGGGCAAGACTCATCGGGATACCGGTTATTGTTGTTTTATTGGTCTTCCTGAGTGACAACCGCGGAATCAGTACTTCATCCAAAATATTGGTTGTCAGTATTGCCAAATATGTGGTGTACGTTACCTTTTACTGGGAATGCAGCCGCTTTATATTTCTGTATATGCGCAACAGGTTCCCGCATTTAAAAGAAACGGCTAAAAGAATTGTGGTTCAAAGCGTGGTCATGTCCGTATTTATTTTGCTGGCCGGCTTGATTATAGGAGGGATCAATTATGCGTATCCTAACGGCAACAGGGAACCATTTTTAACGGAGTACGAAGATATTATCCGGAAAAGCCTGGTTTTGCTGGGGATCGTGACGGTTATTTATGAATGTGCTTACTTTTTTGGGCGCTGGGAACATAGCCTGTACGAGTCGGAACGTTTAAAAAAGGAAAGCTTGATCTCTCAATTGGAACTGTTAAAAAATCAGATCAGTCCGCATTTTCTATTTAACAGTTTAAATGCATTGATCACCCTGGTCCCTGAAGATCCTAAATTATCCGTGCTGTTCATCCAGCGGCTTTCCAATGTATACCGGCATGTGTTGAACTACAATGAAAAAAATGTGATCGGCCTGGAAACGGAATTAAAATTCCTGGATGATTATATTTTTTTGAACAAAATGCGTTTTGGTGAAAACTTACATATTGTGTACCAACTCCCGGGAAACCTGGAGCAGCTAAAAGTGATCCCGTTTACCCTGCAAATGCTGGTTGAAAATGCCATTAAGCATAACATTGTTTCCGGTAAAAAACCGCTTACCATTATTATCAGTAAAACCGGAAATTTTATTGTGGTGAAAAACAACCTGCAGATAAAAACCTCCGGTGTGGAATCCACAGGCACTGGCTTGCAGAATATCATTAACCGGTACGAATTGCTGACCAACAAACTGGTTGAAGTTGTTGCGGATACAGCAAATTTCAGCGTATCGCTTCCCCTTATTTATGATAGTGAATGATGAAAGTATTGATTATTGAAGATGAGGCGCCTGCAGCACGCAGGTTGCAGCAGTTATTAGAGAGCCACGATCCGACCATACAAGTCATCAGTATCATTGACAGCATAGAAGACGCGGTGCAGTGGTTAAAGAATTTCCGCCACCCCGAACTGATATTTATGGACATTATGCTGGCAGACGGGCAGTCATTTGAAATATTTGAACATGTAGAAGTCAGGGTTCCCATCATATTCACCACCGCTTATGACGAATATGCGATACGGGCCTTTAAAGTAAACAGTATTGATTACCTGTTAAAACCTATAGAACCATTGCTATTAGCACAGGCGCTGAACAAATATCGCTTTATCAGCCAGTCACCTGGAAATTTCCGGGAAATTATGGAATCCCTGCTGCTCAGCCAAATGAAGGACACGGATGCCCGGCCGACTTTTAAAAGCAGGTTTTTGATCCGGTCCGGAGCTCAGTTCGTTTCGGTTGAAACCCCGGAAGTTGCCTGGTTTTGCTTTGAAGATAAACTTACCTTTTTATATACTACAAAACTGAAAAGATATATGCTGGATCATACGCTTGATGAACTCGAAAAACTGATCGATCCTTATCTTTTCTTCCGGCTGAACAGGCAGTATATCACTTCCTTCAGCGCTATTGGGTCCGTTCACAATTATTTCAATGGTAAACTTAAAGTATACCTGACTCCTGAAATGGAAAACGGAATTGTTGTTAGTAAGGAAAAAGCACATTACCTCAAATTGTGGCTTAACAGGTAATTTCCTTTAAACAGGTAAAACGACGTTTCATAACACTTTACTTCCGCTTCATTCCAAACCGGCTGATATTTAAAGTCTTCAGGCCTATCATTGCTTAACTAAAAAATTAAGCAATGAAGACAAAGATTAGCAATTACATGCTCGCCATTGTGGCAATTATCTTATTGGGTGCTTTCCAGGTAAACCATTCTGAATTTTTAACAGGCACGTGGAAGCTAAAAAGTTTCACCCCGGAATATCCTGCAACAATGACCGGTAAAGCCAGGCCGGCTGCCGAAGCTGACATGAAAGAGCTTGCCGGGCGATTAAAGAAAACAACTTTTATTTTTAGTGCGGATGGTAATTTATTCTACTTAGGGCACCAGGTAAAATGGTCAACGGGCACTGATGGCAAAACAGTGAGTTTGATAAGCGGTACCAACGAAAAATCAGCAGTTACAATTATCAAATTAACAGAGCAGGACCTGGTGTTTAAACGGGTAGATGACGGAATAACCCAAACCTTCCATCTCTTTAAAGTGATTAAGGAAATCCGTTAATATTTTGATTAATGCAACCATTAACAGTGATTACTCCAGATTACCACACCCTTTATAACACATAAAATGCTTAAAATAAACTGCTTTATCATCCTGTCAGTCTTTCTTTTACCCGGATTGTCTTTGGCTCAGCAAAGCAAACACTTAACGATATCAGGAACCATAAAGGACAAAGCGACAGGGGAAACCCTGCCGGGCGCAACCGTGAGTTTTCTGCAATTATCGGGAGTGGGCGTTTCCGCCAATTCTTACGGTTTTTACTCCGTTAGCATTCCTGAAGGGAGCTATACGCTGGTAGCAACCTACACCGGTTACCATACAGACACGCTGCATATCGACTTAAAAGGCAACCTGCAGCACAACATCAACCTGGAAGCTGCTTCCAGCCAGTTGAAAGAAGTCAAGATCAGCAGCAGCTCATCCCGGAGTGGCAATGTTTTAACCGCGCCTCCCGGTGTTCAAAAACTGACCGTCAATGATATCAAAAATGTCCCGGTCCTGTTAGGGGAAAAAGATATCTTAAAAACCATACAGCTCCTGCCCGGGATCGTGGCTGCGGGTGACGGGAAAGCCGGTTTTTCGGTACGGGGTGGCGATGCCGACCAGAACCTGATCCTTTTGGATGAGGCCACCGTTTACAATGCCTCTCACTTGTTGGGCTTCTTTTCGGTCTTCAATTCGGATGCGATCAAGGATATCCAGATCTATAAAGCCGGGATGCCCGCGAATTACGGCGGCAGGCTTTCTTCTGTCGAAGATATCCATATGAATGATGGCAATAATCAGAAATTCGGCGTAAATGGCGGCATAGGACTTATTGCCTCCAGGCTGACCGTAGAGGGCCCCTTGTTTGATCATAAAGGCTCATTTACCGTGAGCGGCCGGAGGACCTACGTAGACCTGTTTACCGGGCTGGCCTCGGATACCACGATTAAAAAGACCAAAATATACTTTTATGATATTAACCTGAAAGGGAATTACCAGGTGGGTAAAAATGACCGTGTATTTCTCTCTGGTTATTTTGGAAAAGACTACCTGCAGCTAAAGCAGGATAACGGGATTGATTATGGAAACTCGACAGGTACGTTACGCTGGAACCATATCTTCAACAACAGCCTGTTTTCCAATACTTCGCTGATCTATAATAATTTCGATTACAATACGCATTTTAGAAGCAGTACCAATAATATCAATGTAGGGTCGGCCATTACCGATTACCACCTGAAGCAGGATTTCAATTATTACCTAAACTCGACCAACAAGCTGGATATTGGTTTGGAAAGTATTTACCATGTGACCCAGCCCGGGGCAGCAACCGCCGGCCAAACCTCGAACTATAACAGCGTCGTCCTGCAAAAAAAATACAGCCTGGAAAGCGCAGTTTATATTTCCCATGAATGGACGGCAACCGATAAATTGAAGCTGACCTATGGTTTACGGGTAAGTGACCTGGCGGTTTTAGGACCTGGTAATTTCTACACGTATGACGCGGCCGGAAATACATTGAGTAACACCTATTACAGCGGCGGGAAAGTTGTAAAAAGCTATATTAATCCTGAACCGCGAATCGCCTTAAATTATCAGCTGAATGACAGCAGTGCTGTTAAGCTTTCCTATGACCGAAATGTGCAGAATATCCATTTATTGAACAATTCTTCAGCAACTTCCCCCACCAACGTTTACCTGCCCAGCACGAATGTGGTCAAGCCGGAAATTGCCGACCAGGTTTCTATGGGATATTACCGCACCTTTCACCAGAATGGCATAGAGTTCAGCTCAGAGATCTATTATAAGAGCCTGCAGAACCAGATCGATTATAAGAATGGCGCCAATCTGGTCGGCAATGAAAATATCGAAGCTGACTTGCTTTTCGGAACCGGGCGCGCCTATGGGTGGGAGACCTATCTCAAAAAGAAATATGGCAAACTTACCGGCTGGGTCAGCTATACGCTTTCCAGATCAGAACGTAAAATAAACGGCATCAATAACAATAACTATTACGCTTCATCACAGGATCAAACCCATCACCTTTCCGTAGTCGGCATGTACCAGGCCAGTAAAAAGTGGACATTTTCCGCGGACTTTGTTTACAGCACCGGCACTCCGGTAACCTACCCGGACGGCAAACTTTCGGTAGACGGCTCACCGGTATATGCCTATGGTGACCGGAACAGCCAGCGGCTGTCCGCTTATAACCGCCTTGACCTGGGCGCGACATTGTATGTAAAAAAGACGAGGAAGATAGAAAGCAGCTGGAATTTTTCCATCTATAATGTTTATGGCCAGTCTAATCCATACTCCATCATTTTCCAGACCGATCCAAACAATATGAACAGGACACAGGTTCAGCAAACCTCACTTTTTAAAATGGTTCCATCCGTTACTTACAACTTTAAATTTTAATCCAATGAAAAATATACGCGCATTTTTAATATTAGCAAGCCTTATTGTTGCTTTTTCGTCCTGCACAAAAACCATTACGCCTCCGCTTAACAATACGCCACAGCTGGTTATTGAAGGAGCGGTCAGCGATACAACAGGCCCTTACCATGTCAATATTTCAAAAACAGCAGATTTTTATTCGGATAATGTTTATCCGACAGTTTCGGGGGCAACCGTAGTGATCACCGATGTTACGGCAAACATAACGGATGTTTTAACGGAAGCCTCGGTAGGAGACTATATTACCCATGCCATTACCGGCACACCAGGGCATGCGTACCAATTAAAGGTGATGCTTGATGGGAAAACGTACACGGCAATGTCTACCATGCCGAAACCGGTGCCCCTGGATTCGGTAACTGTAGACTACTCTGTCAATAATAACTTCAGGCCGGTAGCCAATTACCAGGATCCGGCGGATCAGAAGAATTACTATAAATATTCAATGAAGAGGAACGGTGTGCATGTGCACCACTTTCAAACCTTTGATGACCGCCTGTCTGGCGGCAGGTATATTCGGGATAAGCTGGATTGCGACACGGGCACTTTTCACCATGGCGACATGGTCAAGGCTGACTTGGTCGGCCTCGACGCGGGCGCATTTAATTTCCTGAAGGAGGCCGAGGCTGTTGCCTACGATAACGCCAACCTGGCGGTGCCTGCGACACCAACTTCCAATATCACCGGAGGATGTATCGGTTATTTCAGCGCGCAAACGGTCAGCAGTAAAACAACAGTGATCAAGTCTTTTTAAATTCATGAAATCAAACCGGTTACCTGCAACCGATGGTGAACTGGAACCACATTTTTTAAATCAGGGAGGCGCAGTTTACGCTGGTATTTATTTCAGTATCGATACCGGCTGATTTGCGTTTAATTCAAGGGCGTTTGTAATGCTATGATGTGTTAAATTCTGTTCAATTTTTTATTAAGTTGGCTATTGGTCAGCCCTCACACAAAATGGAAAGGACAATGACCATTAGTTGATCAGCACAAATAGCTATCGTTATTTATGGTTTAAAGTGGCTACCAGCGTCTGCAGCCGGTCAAAAACCGAACCCCAGCCGTTATAGATGCCCATTTGCTCCTGCTGATCGCGGCAGGCTTTCGTTGGATGAATCACATGAAAGGTAAATTGTGTTTGATTACCATTTTCTTCAAACAAGGCCTGTATTTCCACCCCCTCGGTCATGGGTATGAAGTTGGCTGATGAAAACACTTTTTGGGGCTCAACGATAACGGAATATACGCCAAAAGAAAGGAACTCGTTTCCGTCCGGCATTTGCATCGTATATTTCCAGCGGCCTCCTACGCGAAAGTCGTGTTCAACCACCTTGGTTTCCATGCCTTTCGGCCCCCACCATTGGGCGATGTGTTCGGGCCGGGTCCAGGCCTCCCATACGATTTTGATAGGTGCATTAAACATCACGGGCAGAAAGGTCGTCGTAAATAGCTGGCGACTGCGGCATATAACCAATATGCTTTCTGATTTTCCATCTGCCTGCTAAGGGATTTACCCCAAGAACTTTTATTTCACCGGTATCGGGCTTTAAAGTACCAACGAGGGTTTTTATAAGGGTTGTTTTTCCGCATCCATTCGGACCAATGAGACCATATATAGAACCTTCGGGAACTTCCAGGTCAATACCATTTAAAGCCTGAATATTTCCGTAAGATTTGCTCAGATTTTTTATTTCAATAGCATTCATACTGATTCGACGGGAGTTCTAATATAGAAAGAATTGTCCGCTTGAAAATAATTTTTGCACCAATGGTGGCATTTTCGGCATACTGATATATTCAGCACTATCTGATTCGGTTGCCAGTACTTGCGGTAAAACATTATACTGCTGAATTTTGCAAAGAATAAAGAAGGAAAATATGACAGATCAAAAAAATGAATTGGCCGGAAAAGTCGCCCTTGTAACAGGCGGTACAAAGGGCGCGGGAAAAGCAATGGCTGAAAAACTGCTGGAATATGGAGCGCGGGTAGTTGTAACCGCCAGGAACCAGCCTGATGATTTTAATTCACAACTGCAATTTATTAGCGCCGACCTAAGTACCGCCGCCGGAACGGAAAAAGTAGTGAATGAGATCAGGGAAGCTTTTGGCGGGATTGATATATTAGTCAACAATCTTGGCGGGTCGGAAACGCCAGGTGGTGGTTTTGAGGCATTGACAGATCATGATTGGGAGCAAACTATCCAAACCAATCTGCTGGCGCCGGCGCGACTGGACCGGGGATTGCTGCCTGGCATGATAAAAAAGGGTGAGGGCGTTATCATTCACATCGCTTCTATCCAGGGAAAACTTCCCTTATATGATGCTACCTTGCCTTATGCTGCGGCAAAGGCGGGGCTGATCAATTACAGTAAAAGTCTATCCAATGAAGTTTCACCAAAGGGTGTTCGTGTCCTTACTGTATCACCCGGCTGGATCAAAACTTCGGCTGCGGTCAGGATGATGGAAAGGATAGCCGAAACCTCAAAAATTACAGTCGAACAGGCCACTCAGGGTGTTATGGACTCGCTTGGTGGTATCCCGATGGGCCGCCCTGCCGAGCCGGAAGAGGTCGCGGAATTAGTGGTATTTCTGGTTTCTCCCCGTGCAGCGTACCTTACCGGCACTGAATTCGTAATTGACGGAGGAACAATCCCTACAGTTTAAGACCATTACCATAAAATAAAGCGATATGTTAAATGATAAAGAACTGCCGTCCGTTCTGACTGAATTCCTGAAAGCACAAAACAAGTATGATACAGAGGCATTTGTGCAGGCTTTTGCAGCGGATGCCATTGTTCATGATGAAGGCAACAATTATTATGGCTCCGTCCAGATCAAACAATGGAATGAAGCAACCAATGCAAAATGCCATACACAGATGGAACCTTTGGAATTGGCTATAGACGGTCAGGAAATAATACTGACAATTCTAATGTCCGGCACTTTCGATGGTAGTCCGTTGCCCGCCAGGTTCCATTTTAAGATCAGTAATGATAAGATTATTTCTCTTTCAGTGGGTTAGTTCTTTATAAACAAGCTACATATAAGTAAATTTGAACATGAACAACAGAAAGATCCCATTAACATTAGATTGCGGCCTGGACGTTGTTGGCGAAGTACTGTATGGGAAATGGAAAGTCAGGATCTTATATTTTATCAGCAAGGGTCACAAACGCCCAAGTGCGATCATGCGGAAAATTCCAGATGCCTCGCAACGGGTCATCTATTCGCAGCTTAAGGAACTGGAAGAGCACCAGTTGATCTCCAAGGTCATTTATCCGGTAATACCTCCTAAAGTAGAGTATAATTTAACTGAGCTTGGACAATCGCTAATACCGGTAATTACTATGTTAGGTGAATGGGGGGATACCCACCAAGAAGAATTGAAACGCATCATCCTAAAAGACCTTCATTCCGGGTTGGAATAAAAACATTGTAATCGAGCTAAAACTCTGACATTAATCTTACCAGAAATATTTAATTGCCAGGCTTTCTTTTAACCCGGCGGGTGGCTTCAGCTCATTTAGTGGAGATTCTCATAGGATCTTGCAATTACCGGACGCCTTGCAGGTTTTGCTGCAATAATCCTTGCAGTTTGGCCCGTAACCCTTTGCACAGGTTGAGCAGTGGTTCATCTTGCTGTTGCAGCAAGGCGTATTGGCATAAGTAATTGATATAAAAATGCGTTCCGTATCTCACCCGGAAACGCACCACCTAAGTGTTTCAACTAAACCTCAGATCGCACGTTGATGGACCTAAGTTCTTTTGGCAGGTTGCTCGATCATTCACTCCGCAGGCTCTTTACCGGGCTTGCCAGCGCTGCCTTGACAGCCTGGAAACTGATGGTGAGCAGGGTGATCACGATAGCCGCTATCCCCGAAGCTATAAATACCCCTCCGCCGATGCTGACGCGGTAGGTGTACTTTTGGAGCCAATTGTGCAGGTAATAAAACGCCACCGGCGAGGCGATAACGCAGCTGATGACCACCAGCACGATAAAATCACGCGATAGCAGCAGCCAAACCTGCGCTATAGATGCGCCCAGCACTTTGCGGATGCCGATCTCCTTCGTGCGCTGCTCGGCAACGTAAGCGGCCAGCCCGAACAGCCCGAGGCAGGATATAAATATGGCCAGCCCGGCGAACACGCCCGCCAGTTTGCCCACAAGCACCTCCAGGTTAAACTTGTGCTCATACTCGTCGTTCACAAACTTGTACTGGTAGGGGTAAGCCGGGTTATATTTTCCAAACACCTTGCCAATCTTGTCTATCGCGGTATGCGTACCGGCGTTTTTCGCCAGTCGGTACGTCACCACAAACCCGAAGGGATTATGTCCGAAAACGGCAGGCTCCACCGGGCTATAAGGCGATTCCATCAGCGCATCCTTCACCACGCCGATGATCCTTACCGGTTTTTTGTTAAAATTGATGGTTATTAGTTGATTAACAGGGTCTTTCAAACCGATACGCCTGACCATCGCTTCATTCACTATCACATTCAGCGTGTCGCTTTTCCAGTCGCCCGTGAAATTGTGCCCCCCGGCAAAGGTCATCCCCAAAGTCTTAAAATAGTCGTCAGACACCCATATCGCGCCGATGTTCACATTTTCGTCGCCCGCATTTTTGCCCGGCCATTTCTCCAGCGAAAAATGACTGTACACCTGTGTCGCCGGCGAAGTTGATGAGGCCACGCTCTCCACTAGTCCTGAAGATAGCAGATCGTTTTTCAGAGCCTCATATTGGTGGGAAAGGTCACTGTTCATGTCGGTCATCATTAGCCTGTCGGCGTTGTAACCTGTCGGCCGGTTCTTCACATACTGTATCTGCTGGTAAACGATCACGGTACTAATGATCAATGCAATGGAACAGGTAAACTGCACCACCACCAGCACCTTCCTCGGCATGGATGCCCACCTGCCCAGCTGGATGCTGCCCTTCAGCACCTTAACAGGGTTGAACGAGGACAGGTAAAACGCTGGCCGGCTCCCCGCTATCAAACCCGTGAAAAGCACAAACACGATCATGATACCCCAGAAACCGATATTGCCATAAGGAATATGGACATCAGAACCCGTCAGCGTATTGAATGCCGGCAAAGCCAGCTGAACCAGCAGCAAACCCAGCAGGAACGATATAAAAGTGACCAGGACAGACTCCGTCAGAAATTGGTAAACCAAATCCATCCGAGCCGAGCCGATGGCCTTGCGCACCCCAACCTCCCTTGCCCGCTTCTCAGACCTCGCTGTCGAAAGGTTCATGAAATTGATGCAGGCGATAGCCAGCACCAAAATACCGATAATGCTGAACAAACGCACATATTCTACAAAGCCGCCAACAGCTTTGCCATTTTTAAAGTCGTTATATAAATGCCAGTCCGCTAGTGGATGCATGATCACCTCGGGCTTTAACGACTGCATCTCCGGGCTTCTTTTATTGACGATATCCCTGATCTTAGGAGCGATCTGCTCGTAAGTCACGCCCGGCTCCAGCGCCACGTAGGCAGAGAATGAATTGTAAGTCCACTTGGTACGTCCATCTTTGATCCAGCCCTGGGTCGCTTCTGAGTAAGCAAAAGGCACAAGGTAATTGAATTGCAGCGTAGCATTTGCAGGGACATCGCGGATAACACCTGTTACCGTCATGTTCTGCGAATTATCAACCCGCACATTTTTCCCCATCGGGTCGGCATCGCCAAACAATGCTTTGGCTGTCGATTCGGTTATGACTATCGAATAAATATCCTTCAGCGCCGAATTGGCATTGCCTTTTACAAACGGATACTGAAATATCTTAAAGAAATCCGGTCCAACCGCCCCTCCGCCCAGGTATAGCTTTTTATCACCGACCAACAGGCCGTGGTTCATCTTGCCGATATTGTCAGCTTCGGCCACATATTTTACGCCCGGTATTTCTTTCCGCAAAACGTCGGTCAGCGGCAGCGCTATAGATGTCTGCGTGCTTGTGCCATTGTGCTGCGAGGTCAGGTTCATCTCAACCTGGTACAATTGCTGATATCCGGGCAGGAAACGGTCATAAGAATATTGATTAGCCGCCCATAAGCCGATGAGCAGCGCCACGGCCATACCGGCCGCCAGGCCTGCGATATTCAGCGTGCTGTAAACTTTGTTGTGCAGCGTGTTGCGCCACGCCATTTTCAGGTAATTACGAAACATATAATTGCGGTTTAATTTCTCATAAGACCACTTTGGAGTGGCTTTGTGACGTAAAATTACCGCCGCAGCAGGAGAATAAGGTCTCAAAGTGTAAGATGGGCGCTCTTTTTCCAGCCTGCTCTTGTATTCCACCGGGCTTTTCCCGGTCATTTGCCGGAAAGTGCGGTTAAAGGTGGATTTGGAATTGAAGCCGGCGTCCAGTGCCATACCCAGCAGCGTGATCCGGTCATAAGCCGGGTCCTGCATTTTCCGGGTTACCTCCCGGATACGGTATTCATTGATAAAATCATTGAAGCTTTTCCCCAGTCCGGTATTAATGATCCGTGACAATTCATTAGGCTGCAGGTCCAGCGTTTCCGCCAGGGAGCGTAAACTGAGTTCCGCATCCTGGTAAAACAACCCCGCTTCCATGGCTTTCTTCAGCCAGATACCTTTTTGCTTCAGCACCGCCGGAGCCAACGGTTTAAAAACCGGCGTCACCTGGACCGAAACTCCGGCTTCCGTCCTGAAAAGGGCCTTCACTGCGATCCGGATCGGTACGATCGCCAAAAGCAGGTACAGAAGATAGCACATGTAAACATCTGACTGATGATAGTCATCGAAATAATTAACGGCTGAATAAAACGCCCACAATAACCATAGTCCGCCGAAACTCAACAGGAAACGCTGCAGCCAGCGCAATTCGTACCTGTACCGGTCACTCACCTCATTGAATTTCAGCCGTTGGTAAAAACGTTCTATTAACCTGAAAGACCAATACAAGTATATGAAGACCGAAATAAAAGCCAGCAATTGCATTGCGGGGTGCAACTGCCGAAAGATCAGCGTATCATAAGTCGCAGCGCCTGTCCTGAGACTCTCCTTCACTTCCAATACCAAAACAGCCTGTTCCAGTAGTAAGGGGCTGAAATGCAGCAGGTCTTTCCAGCGGAATTTACATTCCGGCCGGGTCATTTTAAGCACATAAAAATAGATCAGGGGGCCAAGTGCCAGCGAAAGTTGCAGTGGCAGCCAGCTCCAGCGGGGAAAGTAACTCCCCAGCCGGATGTCAATGCCCAACACCCAAACCATCCGCAAAACGATGATGCACAGGGCCAGGCTAAGAAAGCGGTTTGCGGCCCGATTGATCCTTTTGGCGAACCATAACTGCAGTGTAAAAGTCAGCCCGATAAATATCGTTCCCAGGAAGGCCAGGTCATAGGGGGTGATATGGAAAGTATATGCATTCAAGTAATTTTATTGCTTCAATCCCTATTCCAATTTACTAACTTTCTGATATGTAACAAATTACGTTTTACTTACACTAGTTGCTGTAACGATACCGGACATCGCCTGTCCGGTTTTGAATGGCGTTTGTCATGGAACTCATGCCCGTTCTAAAACGGACATCGCTTGTATCGGAAACGAACACCGCTAATTTTATGACGCCCCTATGGAATTGAAATTCAACGCTCTAGCCTATGACAGAAGGTTTGCCCTTTACCTAAGACGGCTGAAAATGGATGGCTTTCGAAAAGAAAAACGGAACCGAATACAAACTCTGGATCTTGCTGGAAAAAAAGATGACCGGCAAAGCCAGTTTACAGGATCTGGCCGAACTGGAAGTATTGTGCGCCGCAAACGCCGAAACCAGGTATATCGTTCAAACGGTTGCTGAACTTCGGCAAAAGCGGGTCGGGAAATTAACCGGGGATGCGGTGGACGAAGGGGGCGGAATAACACCGATGGCAGAGCTATCTAAACCGGAATATTTAGCAGACATAATTGATGAGGCCGTGAATAAAGGCGCCAGCATTATCAATCATTTTTGACGTTTCTCAGCATTTTTTTGATCAAAGTCGACTTGCGATTTCATTCATTGCTGCTAATTACATACATGAAAAGAAACTGGCCTGAATAACTGCCTGGTTGCTAAAGGCCCATCCATATCCCGGTGAAAGCACGTCCTGATTGTTTACACTATTTAAACCGGCCAGCCAGTAATTACCCGGCGTTGCTACGCTATGCTGTATATTCAGGTAATCACTACTGAAAGGCGCTCCACTCATGTTGATTAGTTGAAATGAAGCCGTTGTCGGCGTCGAGCTTGTGAGAGTTGTCAGGTTGCCGGCCGATCCTGTTACATCCCAGGTAGTAGTTACCGTTAGGGCATTTGAGCCATTTACTATTATTGTATGTGTTGCGGTACCTGTATCAATAAAATTATTACAGTTTAGATTACCTGCTACCACATTTGCACCGGTGCTGGCACCCCTGTTAAACCAAATCGTATTAAACAATATTGTTCCGCCGCCGGCAGTTATTGTTACTGTTCCTGAACCGGCATTTGTAAATATAAAAGAAGATGTACCGGCATTAAAGGTCAAACCTGTAGCACTTAAACTGACGCCCCCCGATGCACCGGTTAATGTACAGGTTGCGCTTCCCATATTAATAGCGCGGGTAGCCGTCCCTGTCGAGTTGAAATTCCCGGTACTAACATTAAAGCTGTTTGTTGAAAAAGTTCCCTGGGTAATAGTAAGAACGGGAATATTTGTAGCGCTATTCAGTATTAAATCCTCAGTTAGGTCCCATGCTCCCGAACCGTTTTGACTGAGCGAAATATCCGTCCACGTCACGTTGCTTAAACTTGCAGTTCCAAAGGTAATGGACTTCAACGCGCCCGCAGTGCCGGTTTTTACAGCTGTTTTGTTTGCAGGTGAATATCCGGTTACGGTAAGGGTTCCTGTAATAACTGTTTGGGCTATCATAAGAACATCAGTTGGCCCTATGCCAGTATAAGTTAAAATAGCAAAAGTATTAACACCTGCCACGTTGCATACGCCTCCGCCTGTAAAAGTAACATTACCGTACGTAGTTGAGCCGCCCGTAAAGGTGACCGCGCTGCCTGTAAACAGAATAGGCGCAGTTGCGGAAACCAGGGTCAGGTTTGTGATAGTACTTAAATTCCAGGCTGAACCTGTGCCGGTTAGCGTCCAGGTGCCGGAGCCCATATTAATGGTACGGGTGTTGCTATTGCTGCTCGAAAAAAGTACAGCCCTTATGTTGAAGTTATTTGCAATAAAAGTACCGGCTGTAATAATGAATGTGGTATTAACACTGCCGGATAGATCCAGGTCATTCTGAAGGGTAAACGTTCCTCCAACTCCATTTATAGTGAGGCTGATATTCATATTTACACCGTTTGTAGCAATGTTTACGCTGCCTGTTGAGGCCATTGTTATCCCACCGGCGGTAGAAGAAAATAAGGAATTCGCACCGAGGCTAAAATTACCCCTGCAAGTAATTGAACCGGTTGTTTTATTGTATGTCCCGGTAAAACCGACTGTTGAGAAGTTGCCATTTAACATTAACGTACCTGTGGAAGAAAATATATCAGACCCTGCGGATACGGAATAATTATTATAGGTAAGGCTGCCACTTGTAAAAGTTCGGGTACCTACCGACCCGGAATAGGTAAAGTTTACGGTAGAGCTGTTTGCGTTGAATGTAAGGTTCGTAATGGTTCCCATATTCCATACAGCAGCATTATTCCCGGTGATACTCCATGTGCCATTTCCCATATTAAGTGTTCTGGGGTTAGTATTTGACGAGCCGAATCTTGCGCATGTTAAATTATAATTGTTTGCCGTTAAAGTGCCCTGCGTCAATGTCAATATGCCGACGACAGAGCCACTGATATCCAGGGAATTTTGGAGGATGAAAGTTCCGGTTCCGTTACATGTAATAGATTGATTAATAGTAATGCCATTGGTATTGATGTTAGCTGTTCCCGCCGATGTTAATGTTATTGTGCCCGATGTAGACGACCAGGTGGAACCAGCTCCTATTACAAAATCTCCCGATGCAGTTATACTACTGGTAGTTTTGCTATAGGTGCCAGTGAAACCAGAGGTATTGAAATTGTTGCAAAAAAGTGAAGCTATGGAAATTGTATCTGCTCCGCCGGTAATATAGAAATTATAATAAACAAATGTTGACCCGGTTCCTATAGTCCGGGTTCCGGTTGAACCGGAATAAGTAAATTGAAGGGAAGAGGTGTTACAGTTAAAAGTAAGATTTGTGCCAATGTTAATGGTCCAAACGGTAGTGCCGCTGCCTGTAATAGTCCACGTGCCGCTACCCATATTTATCGTTCTGACATTAGTGTTAGACGAGTTGAAGATTGCAACAGCTATATTAAAATTATTAGCATTAAAAGTGCCTTGGGCAACGGTTAATGTAGATATGATACTTCCTGAGCAGGCTAAGTTATTTTGCAGTGTAAATGACCCTGTACCATTTATGGTAAGGGATTGGTTGAGTTTAACCCCATTGGTATTAATGTTAACAGAACTTGATGAGGTCAAAATTATACTACCAGCTGTAGATGCCCAGGTTGAACCTAAGCCTAAAATAAAGTTACCGCCTATTGTTAGGCTCGCACTGCCTTTACTAAATATGCCTAAAAAACCGGAAGTGGAAAAATTTCCCGTACAAACAAAAGTAGCTGACTGTGATATAGTATCAGAACCAGCAGATATTATCCAATTATTATAAGTCACCACGCCTGCACTAAGAGTTCTTGTCCCTGTGGAGCCTGAATACGTAAACTGTACAGTAGATGTTCCTCCATTAAATGTTAAATTAGTTGCGGTGCTAATGTTCCAAACAGTAGTACTGTTGCCTGTAATAGTCCACGTCCCGCTACCCATATTTATCGTTCTGACATTAGTGTTAGATGAGTTGAAGGTTGCAACAGTTATGTTAAAGTTATTAGCATTAAAGGTACCTTGAGTGATTGTTAGCACAGCGGTTACACTTCCTGCACAGTTTAAGTTATTTTGCAGTGTAAATGAACCTGTACCATTTATAGTAAGCGATTGGTTGAGATTAACCCCATTTGTATTAATGTTGACAGAACCCGATGAGGTTAAAGTAACAATACCTCCAGTAGATGACCAGGTTGCCCCCCCGCCTAAAATGAAACTTCCACCTATGGTTAAAGTACTTGTTGTTTTACTGTAAGTGCCGGTGAAACCGGAAGTAGAGAAATCACCGTTAATGGTAAAAACACCAGATTGACTAACCGTATCTGATCCGGCGCTAATAGTAACGTTATTATATGCAACTGTGCTTGAACCGGTAGAAATTGTCCTGGTGCCGGCTGAGCCTGAATAAGTAAATTGCAAGGTAGATGTTCCAGCGTTAAGGGTTAAATTCGTTGCAGTACTAATGGTCCAAACAGTGGCGCTGTTGCCGGTAATAGCCCACGTCCCGCTGCCCATATTTATCGTCCGGGCATTAGCGTTGGACGAGTTGAATAGCGCAACTGTTATATTAAAATTATTAGCGTTAAAAGTGCCTTGCGTAACTGTTAAGGTAGCTACTATACTTCCTGAGCAATCTAAGTTATTCTGCAGTGTAAATGAACCAGTGCCATTTATTGTAAGCGATTGATTAAAATTAACGCCATTGGTATTGATGTTTACGGTGTCCGACGAAGTTAATGTAACGGTGCCTCCGGTAGATGACCAGGTTGAACCTGTGCCTAACGTAAAACTTCCGCCTATGTTTAAGTCGTTTGTTGTTTTACTGTAAGTTCCGGTAAAACCTAAAGTAGAAAAATTGCCAATAATGTTTAAAATACCGGTTTGACTAAAAATATCTGAACCGGCACTGATGATAACGTTATTAAATGTCATTGAACTTGTGCTGGTAGCTATCGTCCTCGTACCGGTCGAACCTGAATAGGTAAATTGAAGCGTGGACGTCCCGGCGTTAACTGTTAGGTTAAAAAAATTGGTAGTATCCCATACCGTCGTATTATTACCTGTTATTGACCATATGCCACCGCCCATCTTTAATGTTCTAACCCCGCTGCCGCTCGCATTGAATATAGAAATCGTAATATTGTTATTATTCGCGCTAAAATCCAAAGTACCGGAAAAAGCGCCCATGGTAATTGAGACAACCGAAATATCGTAGTTCGGGGTAACAATCCCTCCCCCGCTGCTTGCATCAAAAGTAACAGTATCTAAAGCGCCTGGTACAGACGCGCCCCCGGTGCCGCCGCTTGTTGCCGCCCAATGCGTAGTGCTTGAATTGTCCCAAGTGCCGGTCCCGCCGACCCAAAATCTTGCTGCCATAATATTATCTGGTTATGCTACTGCTATTTGTCTCCATTTTGATGTTTCGGTGTTCCACACGAAGCCCATGTCTAATCTGTTTGTTCCATGGGTAGTTGTGCTTAATGGTACCCCTCCGCTCGGTTCAAACGAACTCCCCAATGTGAATGGTAC
The DNA here is from genome assembly GCF_028288225.1 of Mucilaginibacter sp. GTDB lineage: Bacteria > Bacteroidota > Bacteroidia > Sphingobacteriales > Sphingobacteriaceae > Mucilaginibacter. The sequence goes on along the minus strand of NZ_JAQBOC010000066.1, from coordinate 25,566 downwards.
CGATGCAGTACCCGTTATGGTAATTCGGAGCGTATCGCCGTCCAGTGGAGTCCCCGACATAACGAAGCCGGTTATAGTTGCCGTTTGCCCGGTTATATGTACAACATTGTAATTGTCGGTATTTACGCCCGGTGTTGGCGAATTTGACGATAAGGCTAATACCTGCTTGTGTTTCAAGGCATCCGCATATTGCTTGGTTACCAGCGAGCGCGCAGTAAAGTTAGCTTCATAATTTCCTGCATATTCAAAACCCTTATTATTCACACCATCGGTAACGGCCATCACTGCATCGTTCATCAATAGCGATCTGAACATGCGCGGATTGTCCGTTGCCATCAGGAGCTCTACGTTACTTTGTTGCAGGTTTAATTGGCTTGCTCCTCCAATTACTTGCGTTTGCGCGTTGGCCGGATCAACACTAATTAAGGCAGCACTGCCCGATATGTTCCCAACCCTGAAAGGATAAAATGTGCCGGCATCAATATCAGTAGCAACGAATAACGCCCCTCCCAATTCGATATAACTTAATGCATGCGGCCCGCTTCCTGTTGTTACCTTTTTTAACCCATTACCGGGCGTAAGAAATTTAGCGGTTATTGCGTTTTTTACAAAGTTGGTATTGGCTAACAGGGTGCTATTATCCGTTGCGGGTTGCGTTGGCGCAGTTGGGCTTCCTGTTAATGCCGGGCTATCCAGCGGTGCCCGCAGAGCTGCCGAATCGGTTATTTCCTGTTCAAGGCTGTCCCGCAAAAGTTTCACCAGGGCACGCAGCTGCACGCCCTGTGTTTTATTCAGGCTGGAATTATAGGGCTCGTTCGCATTGATAACACTGTCAATGTAAGCGTCTGTTACTGGTCCTGTTGGCATGGCTTCAATAATTAATTGTTTTAATAAGATATATCTGTTATGCTGAATAGTCCTGGCGCATTTTGCACTCGCATCCCGAAGCGGTTATAAATCGGGTCGCCGCTGTCTCTTTCCCACATTATGCTACTGCTATTTGCCTCCATTTAGATGTTTCTGTTTTCCACACGAAGCCCATGTCTAACCTGTTTGTTCCGTTGGTTGTTGTGCTTAATGCTATCCCTGCGCTCGGCTCAAACCAACTCCCTAAGGTGAATGGCACCGACGCGGAACATGTTATGCTAATGCGGAGCGTATCGCCATCCAACGGGGTCCCCGACATGATGAGCCCGGTTATTGCTGCAGTTTGCCCGGTTATATGAACAACGTTGTAATCGTCTGTATTTACGCCCGGCGTTGCTGAATTAGACGATAAGGTTAATACCCTGTTAATTCTTACGCCATCCACGTACTGTTTTGTTGCCAATGAACCCGGGGTAAAATTCACTTCATAATCACCGGCATTTTCTAAACCCTTAGTATTGATAGTATCGGTGATGGTCATCACTGCATCGGTAATCAATAGCGATTTTATGGCCCCGTAAACAGCCGATGCCATAAAAAGTTCAACATTATCTTGTTGCAGGTTTAATTGGCTTGCTCCTCCAATTACTTGTGTTTGCGCGTTGCCCGGGTCAACATTCACCAGGGCAGCACTGCCCGATATGTTCCCAACCCTGAAACGATAGGATGTGCCGGTATCAATATCAGTAGCAGCATTTAACGCTTCTCCTAATTCGATATACCTTAATGCTGTCGGTCCGCTTCCTGTTGTTATCTTTTTTAATCCATTATTGGGCTTAAGAAAATTATCCGTTATTGCGTTTTGTACAAAGTTGGTATTGGCTAACAGAATGCTATTATCCGTTGTGGATTGCGTTGGCGCAGTTGGGCTTCCTGTTAATGCCGGGCTATTCAGCGGTGCCAGCAAAGCTGCCGAATCTGCTATCTGCTGTTCCAAACTATCCCGTAAAAGTTTCACTAATGCACGCAGCTGCACACCCTGTGTTTTATTCAGGTTGGGATTATAGGGATCGTTCGCATTGATAATGCTGTCAATGTAAGCGTCTGTTATTGGTCCTGTTGGCATGGCTTCAATGATTAATTGTTTTTAATAAGATATCATACGGTTAATATATTGTCTGTCAAATTGAATAACCCCGACGCATTTTGTACGCGCACTTTAAACCGGTTGTAAATCCTGTTGCCGTCCCCATCAGTTGTAACGAACGCGGGAGGTGTAAAATGCACCACCTGGCCTGGTTGCGATGTGTGGTCAGTATGCAGCAATGTCCAGTTCCCTTTGGCATTTTGCTGGTACAGGTAATAAGTTCCTTTATTCACATTGGTTGTCCAGCTCAATGAATTGTCTGAACCGTTATAAGTAAGTTGGGGCGCCGCAGGGTTTACCGTATCGATAAGGTTGATGGTTAAAACTTCAGCCCCGATCGAAACCACTTCTTCAGGGAGGTTGAGTTCGTTGATGATCGCCCTGACGCTGGCCAGCCTGTAGTAAAGCGGCTGGCCAAAAGGGATATTTACAATGTCCGATAAAGTATCCGTCAGCACGTAGCCCATTTGATCAGGATCTGAAACTTCAACTTCAGCCGGCATCCCCATGGTTGCCAATGCACCGGTAAGCGTGATATCGGTAGTCCTGTAAAAACGCATTTTGGCGATGTTATCGTAGGGAGCCGTTGGCGATACCTGGAACACAATACTGATCGGGCTGGTAACGACTGCAGCCGAAGGAACTATCGAAAATGTTCTTACCACGGGCGGTTCGGGCGGTGTAGTATCTACTATGGTAACCGGCCCGGCAAACCCACTGAGGGGTCCGGGAACAAGCTGATTGGTGACTTCCGCAGCCGCGTAAAAATATAAGCTTCTCGAAGAGGCATTTAAAGTATAGTCAGTAAACCTGACATAGGAGGTATTCGGAACATCATTTTTTGTATACTGCCGGATCATGGGGAATGGGTCAAAGGCGGGATCGGAAGGATCCAGCAGTTTTCCGTTAGCATCCCTTATCACAGGCTGACTGTTCTCTGTCTGGAAACCTGTTTTTATAAATATAAAAATCGGTGTAGTAGCTGTCAGTGGTAAAATTGTTCCTTGTATCGCCAGGCTGTATTTCTGTGTTTTTTCATCCAGTGAATCGGGCGGGTCAGACGGCGGGAAATTATCCGGAACCGGGAAGCCATAAGAATTGGGTGTTGCATTAAACACCCTGAATGCCCCGGGATTCTCCGGATCAAATTCAAGGTTAACCAATTCCCAATAACGCCGGTTATAATTCGGATCATCCGTCAACCCAGCCAGGCTGGCCAGTATCTCACTAACCGTTGAAGGTATATACAACGCGTGCAACACATCTTCCTCTGATGTCCGGCAAAACTTAAATCCGAATGGGCTTCGTGCCGACTGGTCCGCTGTCGGGGGCACTGTAATATCAAAAGTAAGTGCGGCTTTACCGGTAGCGTTGGGCCTTACCACAAAAAAGGAGATAACCGGCGGTGCCAATTTCACTGGTTGCACAATCAAACGCGCCAGCAGGATAGCCGGTGAGGATACAGTGGAGGTAAAGCCACTGCCGCCGGGCCTGGTGTCTGCTGTTTGCAGGCCTATCATTGTCTTCAGGCTAATCTGGTTGCCGGCGGGCAAAATGTTTGAGCCGTTAAATGCATGGGGTGCCGGTTCAGCAAAAACATATGCCCGGTACCCCGGGTGAAAGTTTACCAGAATGCCGTCGCTCCCTGACGAGGAAACAGGTATCGGATCATCAAGGTAAGCCGGATCATAGATTATCAGCACCAGCGGGTCCGCCTGTACTATCCGTAATACTTCGAGCTGCTTTTTATCGCTGCCTGATACGGTATCAATCCTGCACCAGCCTTTATACCATTCCACGTGCGGAGTATGAAGGGTGCCGGGTGCATTATTGTCCGGGTGTAAAGAATCAAACGGGGTGTTGATCTGTGGATTTGGCGCCAATGATTGGGTGAAGGCCAACTGGTAATATCCGGCGAGGATGGCTGGCGGGCTATCGTTTGACAGCACCGGGGTAATAACAGCATCCCAAGACAGGCCGCCGATCCAGTTTTTAGTGTAATTTCCCCCGGAATCTGTGAAATCTTCAATAACTACCGCCTCCGGATCGGCAAAACTGTGCAGTGATATCTGTTCGGTAACGGGCTGCCAGTTGGCGGCGTTACTGAGGTTCTCGACCATAGAGAACTGGCTGCCGATCAGCGGGGATTGATAAGTCCGCACCAATCCGTAGCTTCCTTGTAGCTGCGCGTCCTCCTGTAAATTATTCTGAACAATCTTATTTACCGTAATAACCGGACCATCTGTGCCCGCCGTGATGCCTGTTACCACAAACTGCCCCTGCGGCGTGTTTAATAAACTATTATTGAACCGGAAAAATGCCGAAGTGTCAATCACGGGCGAAAGTACAGTCCCGTCAATCTGGGTGTAAGTACCGGTATATAATTGTAGCTGGCCATCCTGGCCCGGAACAGCGGCAATATTTTTGACCATCCCCTGTACCTCTATTGGCAGATCCGGGTCAAAAAATACATTTACGGTATTCGGCCTGATCGCCTTGGCGAGCGTAGCCGGAAGAATGTCGGGCAATGAACTGATGTCGACAATATCAAGCCAGTTAAATACTATCCTTGTGAAATTGATGTCCTGTCCCGGAAATGTGGTTGCCCTACCGGCGAGCCATTCCTGTTCCTGCGTGGTTGTGAACACCAGCGTGTCTTCATCCTGGATGTATTGTACAGCAACATCTGTAGGCGACAGCAGCCTGTTTTGCGGCGAAAATTCTGTATCATCCGTGGCTACCTCGACGCTGGGCGCAGAGGTTCTTGAAAACCAGTTTATCCCATAAATTGCATAATAGTGAACGCCGGGGTTCGTCTCCAGGTGGACGTAGAGACTAACCTCATTGTCGGGAACGGGAACGGTTTCCGGAACGCCTGTTACAGGAAAATCGGGGTCGTAGGCATAGTATAATGGTCCGGGCGCTAAGCTTTGAGTAATTTCAGGTTTCTGAAAATTAAGATCAGCCGCCGCCCGGTATCTGATGCCGTAACTAACTGGCCGGCTATTGATAAAAATATTGGTATTGTCGGACTGGGTCAGGTCGGCAAAAAAGTCATATCCGTCTATCTCATCGTTAAATAGCTGGCGCCCTATGTTAATTGCCCTGGTTTGTGCATATCGGGCATACCCGTGTACGTCAAAGGCGGTGGAAACCAGGTTGTCCAACACAGGCAAGCCATAGCTTACCGGCCGTATTTCAGGCTGTAGTGGTAGCCGGTCGTTGAATCTCGCTGTGGGCAATGTCATATATGACCGGGTAAGAGCGCCTGGGTTGTTAAGGGCCGCCCGGTTGGTATAGGACGCCCGGTAAATATAAAACTCATCTGGTGCTGTCGCGTCGATAAAGCCCAGTCCCAGCATTCGTGCTATATGGTAGTCTGTCGAGACCATGTTGAGCATGTCAACCAAACTGACCTGGAGCCCGGACGCTCCCGGGTCTGTGTTCGAATCCGGCAAAGTTATCATTGCGCGCGGGTCAGTTTCGCTGCGCGAGAAATAGTCGGTTACAACCGAAGAGATTGACGGGTCGTTCTCGTCGCCATTGCTCCACTTATCTTTATAGTTGGCCACATTTACCGTGGTACCGCCTTTGTACTGGTGCCACAGGTGATCAACCGGGTAATCAGGAGATTCCAGCCGTGTAAACACCTCGTCTGTTGTCAGCGAAAGAGCAAAGCCATTGCCAACCTCTGTCCAGTCTCCGGCATTTGTAACGGCCTGGAAGTCGTTATAGGTTTCGTAAGTAAAGCTCGTGAAATAGCAACCGGGCGACATCAGCACTTTTAGTGTCTGAATGTTCTCGGCCGTTATATTCACCTGTTTGGTGGCGCCGGTAGAAACTTTATCGCTCTTCCTGGCATAAACCTTTTCCGCTGCGGCATCATCCAGGTCGGGCGTGCATTGCGCCTCAATCTTGATGTACCCCCTTGGCGCCGCCAGATCATTGACAACCTCAAAGCTGGCAGCAAACAGCGTTTTGTTGGCCACCTCGATTTGTATAATTCCGGAATAAGCCTTTAAAAAGTTAAAATAATTGGTTACCGGATTTACACTAACAGCCAGTTGATCGTATATGGCGGCATCGGTAAAGGTTAACGTTAACTTGCTGCTAAGGGCTTTGCCATTAACTGATGTATTGATGAAGTAGGTCCAGCGTTTTAATGCATAATTTATCGATGGCCTAACGGCTGTGAAATCCAGTGTGCAAGGCGCCGGTTGAACATAGGGGGTCCGGTATAACCTTACATAATCATCTGGCTGGTTAAAAAGAGCCGGTGTTGCAATAGCATCGTCCGCACTTCCCTTCGGGAGATGGTTTAACCCCAGCTCACCCGAAAGGGCCCAGCGCAGGAGTATTCCCGGGGCGGCCCCGTCAGCTCCGGTAGACCCGGCCGCTTGCAGGTAAAGCTCTGGCGAGTTATTCGCATACAGTGTTCCGGAAGGAAGGCAGGGACTTAATCCTATGGTGATCAAATAGGCCTTAATGGTTTCAAATGCATCGATGACATCCACCAGCGCATTATCAAGGCCGGTGAGCTCATTAGGAGTTATTTGATCAATCTTCCGCTGCAATTCGTATAAAATATTCAGGATAGTCTGAAAAAAGGAACTAAAGCTGTTATTGGTGGTATCGAAATAGGCGAGCAGAAAGTCGTTTGTATACTCAAGGGCCGAGAAATCGCCAGCCACGTTAACATCACCGTCATTAAAATCGTAATCCGCAAAATCGATATAGTCAAAATCTCCGGAAGGAAAATTTGGGGGCAGCACGATGCCATCTATTCTCTGCAAAATAGTAATGGCACGGATATAGAGCTTCAGCAAAGTATTTTGCTCGAATACGCGGAGCATCTGCTGCACTTCCGGGTGGCCGGAAAATGCCCCGCTGTCGGATAATCCCTGGATTGCAAACAGGCATTTGGCCATGTCGCGATAGTCAGCGAACAACGCATTAAAATTTGTTTCCGGTGGCATTTTTGCTATTGTTATTTCATTTATAAATCAATTTTCCTTACGCTTCTTCGTCACTTATCCTGCTGTTATCTCAATTCCGTCACTCCTATAATCCTCGTAAACCGTATCGTAGTCGGTGCCGTTGTATATTTTGTAGCGAAAATAAACTTGCAGGCTTCCTGTGCTTAGTTGCATCTGAGCATTAGTAATCAATACGGCTGATGTATCCCCCGAATAAATATTGATAAGCTGGTCAGGGGTAATAACGGTGCTGTCGGGCAGTGTTATAGTAGCCTGGATGGTATCCGCCAATTTGTCGGCCGGCATTTTAGGATCGTTAAATGGTTCCGGGTTCCTGATGATAATTCCGAGTATGGTAACACTTCCGCTTTCAGGGTCGGTGTTGATAACAGGGTTAATAATGGTATTTGCAGATGGCTCAAACGCCTTTATTTTCAAGCCGCCATAAATAATCCTGTCGAACTGAACAGCATATTGCGCAATTAAAGGGGAATCACCATCCGGGTTGCTGTTCAACAGCGGGGTTAAATCCTGGCTGATCTGATCGGCCGTAAAGGCTACATTGATCGGATACAGTGCATATTTTTCAGCCCCTGGCGTGGCGTCAAGAATAAAGCTGGCCGCCTGTTCCTGGAAGGTGGCGAAGATTGACGACAGGAAGGTGTATTTATGCACCTCTGCGGTCTGCTCATCCTGCCCCGCCGGTTGGTACACCGCATTAAAAATAGCGGTATATAATTTCCCCGGGGAAAGGTCAGGAAACTGCCAGGCCCCCTTTTTGATGTTCCGGGTGAGGAGTAGCTGGTGTTCATTGCAGCCATACTCGGTTGCCGCCTGCATCAGGTACAGTAATTGCTGATCCTGCGGCAGGGTAGTATAATTTGTATCGTCTATCGTTTCACTGGTTGTGCTCCATACCAGCTCGGGCGTTATCGCGTTTTCAAAAGGATCGAGCAGGGTTACCTGCAGGCTGCTTTGAACGGCAGATAGCCCCTGGTAGCTGTCCCAATTGGAGTACATCGCGTTGATGTAAGGCAGGGTAAAGAACAGGCTGATTTGCGGACTATGATACAGCACCGGCTTGCTTAAATTATATCTGCCCTGCGCATCGGGAAAAGAGCGGTCAAAGTCAATATAACCGCGTAGGTTGGCCACCTTAAATTCGTCGGCGCGGTCCTGCTGCAAAAGATTTTGATAAATCGCACTTTGCTGCTGGAAAAGCCCGATCGGTCCGGCTGTGCGAAACCCGAATATTTGTGTGTAATTGATGGCACTGCCCTGGTTACTATTAACGGTGTCGGTGGTAGATATAGTAATGGCAAAAGTGGTATCCGGCCTCCAAACCGGTTGGATGGTTTTGTTCAGGTTATTACCTAATATCTCCACTTCATTTTCGACACCCTGCGCGGTAATATTATTATCCTCCTGGCTGGCTTGCAGCGCTTCCGTCAGATAATCGATCTCGATGATCTGGGTGGCCTTCGGCTGTAAATCAGGCGGGGCCAGCTCGGCCGGGATCGCCGCGCTGGCGATCAGCAGCCGGTCGACATAAATTTCCACGACGCCCGCAGTGCGGTCAACCGAAACCAATATATGTTTGTATTGGCTGGCAAGCAGTTTGGAGCTGGTGAAGTCTAAGGTATAAAGGGCTGATGCTTTTATCCCTGAAACCTGGAGCCCATCGTAACAGGTGAACCAGATATCAAAAGTGGGAACAGTAGCCGGGTCGGTATAGCTTTGTGACAGGTCACCTGGTGTTTGCTGGTAAAAGTGCAGGGCGTAACCTTTCCGGAAACCGGTAACCGGATCGGTATTAACTTTTGACAACAGGGTGCTGATACCCGGCTGGTATGGATTAAATATAGCCGTCACTTCAAATGCAAAGCTGCCGCTTTCCACCTTTAGCACGGAGTTGAAGGGCGTCACCAGACCATCGGTATTTGACGTGTATGAATAAATATTTTGCAGCGAAAGCGGCTGGCTGCCATTTCGCTGATAATACCCCGGAACCGGATCGGGGCTGCCACTGATAATAGCATTGGAAGTCCCGGCAGAATCCAGGTTAGAATTCAGGTGCCATTGGCCCACTATGCCATCGATATCACTGTATTGCTTTTGCAAAACTTCTTCCTGCGAGAAACTTTTGTTGAACAGTGACACATACATCAGTGTTTTCCCGGCGTCATATTCATGGTGGAACTGTGGTGTAGTTACCGGTAAAAACTGGTCGGGTAATTGGCAATAGCCGCCCATCACCAGGTTCCCGTTAAAATCGAGCGGCTGCCCGGTAGTAAATTCAATCTGCACCTTTTTTACGGGCTGGTTAATATTGTCGTAGCTGATAATTATTTCTTCCTGCGAGGGCGAAACCAGCATCGGCGTAAGCTTAACATCCACCGAAATGGTTCGGCCAAAAAGGTCGCCCAGGAATTCATGGATAGCAGCTATCGGGTGAACAGCGAGGCTGTTTTTATTGGCGCCCAAATGAATTTTGAACATAGTGACAGCTTCCGGAAATTCGATCAGGAGTTTGCCGTTGAAAGTTGATATGGAAAGACCCTTGGAACCCGGACCATCTGTTACACTGCCCGCCAGGCCGTTAAACCCAAACGATACCCCGCCGACCATCACCATATCACCCTCGTCATAGTTGGTGCCCGACGCTTCGGAAAGCCAGGTTACAAAAGCCCATTTGGTCACTGCGTCGAAGCAAAAAATATCTCTTCGTTTAAAATTAAGCGCGTCAAGATTGGTGGTATTGCTATCGCTCTTGTTAGTAAAGGCAAACATCGTTTGCGATAGCAGCCGTATCTTGTTGTAGGTGTTCGGCTTCGTAAATTGCCAGTATCCCGGGGGCAGCTTGTCAAGTTCAGTAAAGTTATCGCCTGTGTTGTTGTTTACGATAGCGGTAACTGCTTCGTAAACATGGTAGGGAACCCACGAACCTGAACCGGCATTCCATGCGTGAATGTCGAGCTCCGTGATCGAATAGCTGTGCTTCACCGGATTGCTGATGCCTTTTACCGGCGGCAGCATCTCTGTGTTGCCCATTGGCAGCTGGCTGCCCGAACCGCCCAGGAACACCTGGCCCGGCGCAACCGGTTTCAACAGCTCAATATCGATATAACTGTCGAGCGGAACGGTCACCTGCATCACTGCAGTAGCGTTCGTAAAGTCGTATTTCCACAAAGATGAGTTGGGCGCAGGGATGGTGTAGCTGCCCTGGTATTTAGTGGTTACATAGTTAATAGGGAAGGTTTCGCCCGACATGATGTTGAGGGCGGTTGCCGGAAAATACCCTGCAGTTGCATCCGGCTCATCCAAAACAGCTATGGGGGCCAAAAGCGGGCTGTTATCACTGCTGATGGTCCAGCTTACGCTAAGCGTGAAATGGATGTTTGGCAGCGGCCATGGCGTATGGATCTTCACACTCAGGCTTCCTGTAATGTTGAAGGGGTGCGGCGCCTCAACCCCAAGGTAAATCTGTACTGCAAGGCCTATTTTAAACCAGAATATCTTCAGGCCTGCCTCACCGCCAAACTGGATAAAGCCGCCAATCTGTATCGGTTTAAAGCTGATCATGGCCCCCAAATCAAGGCTGGCGGCAAGTTTTACGCCAACCGGGCCAAACGACTTATCGAAATTAAACCCTGCCCCCGCCCCGGCTTTAAAGCCTTTGGCCGATATCATCACATAGGCATAGCCCTTAAACAGCGTGAGTATCTTTGCCTGTATCCGCAGGCTTTCGGGCTGGTCCTGGCCCAGGTTAAGGTACCAGCCCGATGCATTATTAAAGAAGAAAGCCATCGCCAGCGTTCCCTGTAACGTGAAAATTTTGCCATCGAGGGAGCCGCCGGACGGCAGGTGGTAATTTACACCCAGGTTGCCGGTAAACGACTTGCTGTCGATTGCAATCAGCGCGCTGAAAGGCGGGTCGGTTTTATCAAACAGCCCGATCCTGGTTCGCAGGACACCTGCCTGTCCCTGTAGCAGGAACACTTCCGGCAGGCCCAGCAGCAGGAAAAGCTTGCACGAAAAAGTAAAGCCCGCGTCGAATTCAGTAGCAATGGTTATACCGGCGCCTAATGACAGGCCGTCCCTGATGGCAAATTTATCAAGCTCTACCCCCTCCAGGCCATCCGGATGGTTCGGCGCCTTATAATAATCCCACCAGCTTGCATCGTCGGTGAGCCCCGCAGCCTTTTTTGAAGGCAGGTAGTGTTTCCCCAGCAAGCCCCGGAAGCCATAAATACCAAGGCCGGTAGGCCCCAGCGGTAGCGCCGTCGAAAATTCCAGGCCGATATCCACCACAAACGACGGTATAGCCGGATCGAGCCGCATGCCGGCGCTGCCGGATATGCCAAGCTTAGGAAGGCTCATCGCTACTGAACCAAAATATTCGGTTCCGGCTGTCGAATCCGACACATTCGGGTCCGGGGTACTCACGCTAAGGTGCCCTTTTAAAATAAACGTGGCATCTTCAGGCGAGGCATTACCCGGCTCGATGATATTGATGTCGATACCGTCGATGCGGATGAAGTTATCAAACGGCTTACCCGGGCCATCATCGGTTGTAAAATAATATTTTATCCCGTTGCCGGCAACAGATACCCCCGCGCTCCCTGTATTCAGCATACCGTCGAAACCGATGTAACGGTAGCGGCGTTCCACACCATTTAATGTTTTGCTATAACTACCAACCGAAAGATGCGATACTTCCATTTTTACGGGGCCTATCTTTATCGTGAAAGCTTTCGGCAACACCAGCCCGCCGCCGGCAAACTCAATGTCGCCATCGTCCCAGATCCGCAGTTTGGTGATGTTGATGCCTTTTGGTAACACTTCCCCTAATACCGGGATATTGGCAATAAAATCCAACGTTCCCGCAACCTCTATATAAAAGCCTTTGGGCTGTTGCTCGCCAAAAGTTAACGACCGGATGTTTAATGTAAAAACCCCCGGAAACGTGATCGGCGGAAAATTGGCCGACGGCAACGCCGTTATTGAAAAATCGCCGGCGTCCTTGATGTGTACCTGAATAGCAATTTTTGAAGGCTGGTTGTTGGTGGTGTATTTGTCAAGGGTGATGTGGCCGGTAATATTGCAGTCTGTAATTGTATTTTGAAGAAATGTTAACGAAAAGGCATCAAGTGCAACGGAGAAACTATTGAACTTGCGGTTGAGGATGCCATTATCTTCAAGGGTAATTTTTCCGGAAATGCCGCCAGTACCGATGAGCATATTGGTGGCGGTTATGGAAGCGCTGGGCTTGGCCGGATCCGGGTCCTGTACGCCGAATTTACCAAAGGAGATTGACGCGCTTTGGATGTACACACCGACAAAATCAACCGGGTAACCGGCTGCATCTGCTTCCAAAATGTTAGTCACACTACTTAAATCCAATTTGGCATTTGTGAAACTAATTATTATACCAGTATTTCCGATTTGAGAATATGTAGGCGTTAGTGTTAAAGAAACATCGGTATCAAAACCAAATCCTCCATTCGTGCTGAAAGTAAATGAACTTCGATCGAATAGAAGCGTGGTTATTGGAGGATTATCCGGATCGGTAATTGGTATTGGTTGAAAAGTTGTGTTGTCGACGGGAATTAACATCGAGCGCGGGATTTCCAAGCCAAATCCTACTGTCAGAGAGGCGGTTATAGTAGGCAATAGAGAAGCTTTTATCCGATCGACTATTGAACCATTAAGCCACTGATGTAAAAGTATATCAACCGCATCAAAAGTATTTACCCCGTCAGAGCCGTCTAAATAAAAGTTATATATTATTTCAAGTGTCCCAATGCTGTCAGCAATCAATTGTTCATTAGTCTCGATTATACCAATTAGCGTATCAACATCATCTTGCGACAATGAACTCGATGTATCTAAAGCAATTTCCGGTGATAAGCTATAAGTTGAGTTTATTCTACTAACACATCGCTGTATATCTGAGTATTCAAATTGCTGTATGGCCGTAAATAAGAGATCATCAATTTGAACGTTCAACAAGCTAAGGCCAAAATCCAAAATTTGTAAAGAACTCAATGAAAGGTTCTGTATATTGAGGCCTCGTAGATAAGATAGCAATGGAAATTTAACATCGATATTAATGTCAAACTCTGTGGTACCAGGCGGATTTTCATATTCCTGAGGATTCAGCACAAGGTATAATCCGGAGTCAAATAATTGACATTGTAACCTCTGAAAAACAATTATTCCAAGGTTGTAGCTATATGTATCCCCTCTGCTATTTACTGTGATCTGCTTCTTCTTGAGAAGAATAGCATCCAAAAGATCATGGTCTATGTCTTTTAGAAAAGATAATGAATCAGGCAAATCATCAAAATCAAATATTGAGGAAAGTGCAGGGAAATAATAGGTTGAGACCATAACTACTCAATTAATTTTTCTACCGTTTATATAATAGTCAGTTGGCGAAAACTTATATTTAAGCCCGAATATTTCAGAACTTGACAACCAATAACCTATTCCGGGGCTCATCAGTTGCCAGTTCCAGATACTTTGAAGATGTTCGAATTCTTGATTGTTCGTCCAAGATGGCTCATTAAATCGTCGAATAGGATTTTCGACGCTAAAAAAATGTAAACCTTGTTCACTGAAATTGTAGCGCCAATTTTGAGATTGGAGATCGGCAGACGTTTTGATATTGACCGGACAGTGGTTTGATATTCGATAGACTATTGACTTCGCCGCGTCATAGCATTCTTTGCAATATTCGGCTAAACCGTTTTCGTCTTGCAGATTTTTATTTTGAATTATCAATTGCTTTTTAGGCACTAATGTGTCGCCTTTATTGTATGAAGACTGATTCCACGGTCTTATTTCAATTGGTTTTGCTCTTTCCAAATTTGAGTCTTCTTCGTATTCTTGATTGAATTTAGAGAGGCCGAATGAGGAAAGTCGGCTAAACAACTGAGTGGTATCACCCGGAAATGTTGATTTAAAAATATAAGCTAATGTTTTGTCTCTTAAACTAGTTTGATTAGAATTACTGGGCGAGCTAAATTCACCAGTATCAAAATTGACCGACGAGATTAACCTATATTCCTTTAAATATTTGCTTTGCAAACCGGAGCTAATATTGCCTGAGGCTTTATAAATATTTATTAGGTAAACTCTTGTAAAATAAAGGCTATCAGTGCCGGGTAAGCTAAAGGCAAGTGGGAAATCATTATGATAGGCGGATTTTCTTTTTGCATTTTTTAACATAATTTCACCATTTCCATCAAGCGCTATGATTGATGCCAGTCTATCAGCCATGGCATTATGTTTCATATTCCAATTATTGATCAGAACTTTTAATTTAACTGTATATGCCCAACCATCATCAACTTCTTTTTTTGTGAATTCAACAAGGTCGGATTTTTTGCCAAAGAGGCGATAAGCATTATACTGGTTGTATCTGTCTTTTAATTCGTTTAAATTATCATATAAATTGATATGACCTGCTTTATTAAGGAAACTAAGCAGTGAAAAAAAGTGACAACTCCGATTATATTCGCTAAACTTCACGCCTTTTTTATTTTCGTATTCGAAAATTATCCGATAAACAGTGTCTTTTTTCCAAATAAAAAGGCTATTTAAGCTATCAAAGGAGCCAGTAGTTTTATTTTTTTCGGATAGAACAAATTGTTGTTGTTCTTTTTCATAGAAATAGTTTCGATTAGAAACCTGCCCATAGCACGCAAACAGTGCCTGCCAACAAAATAACAACATAGAGAGCTTATTTAACATATCGGTGTTGTTGGTGTCGTTACTGGTAGATAATATTCTTTATCATTAATGGCGGGATAAAAGGATGGTTGTTCTACAATTTGAGTGCCATTACTTTCTGCCGAAGAAATCAACTCATATAATTGAAATAATTGTTTAGACGAACTGTCGATGCCGGCTAATCTACGCCATTCGCGTGTACGTTCGATTCCCTGCCATGCAAGCGCGTCATATATTTTTTGAGATGTAATAACTTGGGGAACTTTGACGGTTGGGTCTGGTGCGAAAACGTCAGTAATCAGAACATTTAAATCAGATCTAACGATTTGGTTATTTTCTTCATATTGTTTACAAGCGCCGCTTATAGCTGGTCGGCCGTACAGTGACATATAATTGTGATCAGCCTGTCGCTCGTTAACATTATCGTGGGGAAGCGGCGGATTTGGCCCGTCATCGTTACCAAATGTGCAAAATAGATCACCAAAGGCTTTTCCATGCGGGTTTTTACTGGCCCGCAATCTTTGCGCCACGAGTTTGTCAATTTTTAGATTTACGAAATCTAAAGTCCCACCAACAAGTTGAACCGACTGATAAGCAATTGCCGCATGAATAAGTTCATGCATTACCGTATGTACTAAAGCTATCGTGGAACACACCACCAAAAATGTAGAGTCTAAGTAAATCGTTACACTAAAAGACCCTGTTATTGATCCATTAACAAGCCCCTTGACATCCGGCGATGTTAAACCCAAAGCCCCGGTAAGTGCTTTAACGCTGAATGTTAAAGAGTGGGCTTTAATAACGGGCTTTTTCGTAACAGCAGCTGCCGCTATGATTTTAAGATAATCTTTAAAAGCATCCAATTTTGTTATTTGATTAAATACGTCTTGCTTTACCGGGCCCAGATCAGTTAAAGCGGTTTGTAGTTCATCACTTATTACAACATCTATCGAAAGAAAAGAGTTTGTGTCATAAGTCGTAACATCACCTGGCTCTGCGTTCGCAGCTGCGGATGAGCAAAATAAATAGTCCACTGAATAAACATTTATATTGAGAGGGGATGAAAGCTGATTTATCACATTGCCAGAGCCTGTAATACCTCTCAAATTAACCTGTGATTGATTAAAATAAACCTGGTTGTTGTCTTGGGTATTTGTAATGTTCCCAAGCTGTACAAAAACCGGATAAAAAGCTTCATTTAAATTGTTTGAAGAAACACTTGAAACTATTTGCTGATACTCGGATGTTGTTAAAGATAATCCAAAAACGATAAATGCTTCTGCAACAGAGGTCTTCTTATCCAAAACTTGACTGTAGTTTAGGAAGGTAGCTGTAAAAGTATTCATCTCTATCTGATGCTTGCCAAGTATTACCTGTGATTTGTATCTACTCTGAATAAATTGAAAAATACTCGCAATACTTTTTTCACCGTCGGGAATATTGTTGGGTTCTATAAAGTTTCCTTTGTAGTTATTTACAGCCTTAAGCATAGCAAAAAGTGTAACCCGTGAATTTTCAAAGGCGATATATGATTCGAAAATTCCTGTTAATTTACGATGATCCACGATTTTGCCTATGTCCGCATTTCCATTTTGATTTACATCGAAACTATAAGTAAGATAATTGGTAACACCTGTTTTATAAATAATCAGTCCGTTCGCAGGAATAACCCCGGATAAAGGTAAATCTCTATATACAAATAAGTTGTCAAATGCAGAAATAGTGGGAAAGACAGCATTGCCCGCACCGGTTGCGTTATTGTCAACTTTTTTTAAATAGGATACGGATAAAAGAGTTGAAATCACATAGTAGTCTGTAATAGATTGGCCATCTGCGGGATAGCAATCTAACATTACATAACAGTCACCGCCAAAGAATACACTATCATTATTACTGGAAAACGTAACAGGAGTAGTCCCATTGTATTTCGTTGTGGAATCGAAAAAAGCCAATATATTATTTGAATTGATAATATTCTGTGCATTAGGAAAATACAACACCACCTCTTTCTCATAGGTTTCCTTGCTAAACCCAAATTGAAATTTAACAAATGAAGTCCCGCTGCCTATATGGGAAGAACTATTGAACAAACCCTTGGTCTGTATACTAAATATAGGCCATGTATTTACCGCGTAACTGGCGGATGGGGTTTTTGTTTGTGAATTAAAACCAAAGTTTAAAATATTATAACCGTATTGATCTTTATTATAAACAAACGAAATATAATTCTCATTTCTGATGTCAATGTATAGGATGCCATTATTTAAAAATTTCGGAAAAAGAACATCCTTAAAAAAGTTTGTTTTAATCGGTGAGTTTTGAGTTCCGGTGGAATCCATCACCTGAACGCTTCCAGTCACACTCGCGCCATAAAATGCACATGGGTCTAAATAGTTCACCACTTGTTCCCTAATAGACTTATTCGTATACGAATTGTCGAAATTGGGCGCGGTTATAACATGATCGAGCTTTCGAACTGATGCTAAGGTGTCATCAAGAAAGTAACCATCCATTACGATTTCAAGACCGCCCCCTGAAGCCGTGAAAGTGCCTATTGTATCGCCTGTTGCGACATTTGCTGCGGTCATATTCGGATTAACATTGAATAGTTGATCAATCCTGCCAGTATCTGGAAGCGTTTGTAAATTATAACCTAATATATCTGATGATGGATCGCCTGTTATAGGGGTAGATGTACTTGCAGTCGCCTTAATCAAATTAGCTTGTTGGGTCCAGATTTTTTGGGTCAAAGCGTTATTTGTGGCAGGCGCAATTGCGCTATTTACAATAATTGAAGACTTGAGTATACCCCGATAAATGATGTATTTTATTTCGAATCCAGAAAGGAATTGGATATTTTCTGGTTTTAAAATTAAATTCACCAGTGTTCCAGCATCGCCCCCAATTGGCTGGACTTTTACCTCACCATTTGTAATAGCATAAGCATTGGCAGAATTGGAAAATGAATGTAAGCTACAAACTCTATAATTAGTTTGCTCTTGACCAGCGATGGGCCCAAATTGTTGACCAGGCGCTTGAGCCTGTAGTAAATCTGGCTGTGTAAAAAAGTATAGAGGCATGACTTAAATCTTAATTGACGTTTTCAACATCCATTTTTAAATTATTTTTATGAGTGCTTTTAGATTTATTTTCTTCCCTTTATCTCAAAAATTGGTTAATTCAGAAGCTTCGCTCATATAATTTTACCATTGTTTTTTCTAAAAAACACCAGCTAGTTATCTGTCTTTTCCCTTCCCCTCAATTAATCACAATCACCGCCGTTGCCGTCGATCTGGTGTATTTTAATGTGCCTACCTTATAAGCGTTAGCCGGGGTAGACAAGCTGTTATGTATTTGCGTATTTGCATTTATTGTAACGGATGAAACCTGGGTGCCGCCGGTATTTACGAAATCGGTTCCGCTTTGGCTCATGGTGCCGCCTTTATAAGTAACCAGCTGAACGGTAAAATCACCCGTTGCGGGCTGGCCAAACCAAACGGCATACAAGCCCACTTCAACTACATCGGGCAACCCGCCATGGCCCGCTACAAATTGGTTTATCCCTATCAAAACATTCTCGTTCCCGGCAATTGTGGTGTTATCCGAGCCCCACCATAAATAGGCATCGGTTTGAGGCACTGTATTTGCGGGTACAGTAGCATTGGGCTGTCCGTATCCAACGTATATAAAGTCGTCCGTCGTCCCGTTATTTTCAAACCCTACCATAATATCGAGGTCTGTTCCGCCATGATCCCAGGCATACTTTACGGTCATAAAATCAAAATCGCTGTCAATTGGTATGCTTTTACGGGTGATATAGGATATGGTGGCACTGGCAACGTCATAAACAAGCTTAATGATCATGGTAAGGTCGGCCTCCGTATGGCTGCCGTCGGCACCTCCCACAAGATCGCTTGTGAAGCTTACGCTCGAGCCCAAATTATTCCCACTTACTGAAGGGATATAACTCCCTGCGCTCCCAATGAGTGTCATTTGCGAAGCAAAGGTTTTTAATATAAACGCGCCGAATACGGCGACCGGGGCGCTTGCCCTTCCATCAATATAAAATACAAAACTTGTTGATTGGGGATAATTAGTAAGCAGTTTGGCAATGTTAAATTCAAACCGCCAGTTTAACGTGGGTTGATCAATAAAATCAGATGCAAGAACCAAAGCATTAGCCGGTTCCGCGCCGGCAGGGATAATATTTACGCCGGCATAGGCCGCCACGTGACTATAGGCCACCTCTGCATTATCAATAAGCCCGATCACGTTCAGGGTGGCATTATTAAATAAATCAACTACCAATATGCCGGCGCCCTTGCAGGTTTCAAACCCAAGCTCCTGCGTACCCGACCAGGTGTTATTACTTAAAACCCTTACGCTTATTGTATGTGTACCGCAAGTTACCTGCTCGGCAAAGCTATCGTCCTCCGCTTCTATTATTAATATGCCGTCAAGGTACCATTCATATGCCTGCACCAGCGCCTGGTCGTCCGGGTTGGTAAACGTTAGCTGGAAACTGGCTGTATTGTCGCCAAAGACACGCCTGCCGCTGATGGTAAATGCTGGACTTTGAGGCATATTTATTTATAATTAGATAGTGTTGAACACTGTTTTTCCTTAAAATGATTTCTTTAATTAGCTTTCAGAAATGATGATGCCGTTCAGCACTGCCTTCACTGTGTCCGTCACACCATGAAATTGTATGAGCAGGTTCCCGCTACCGTCAGAGACTACCTGCGTAAAATCATATTCAAAAGCTCCCGGGTATGGTTCCATCGGATGGCTCGACTGGTTTGGTGAAGTTCCAACTACTATTATGGTGGTGCTGTTACTTTCGTCTGTTTCCGCTGTACACACTTTTACGGTATATTGATTACTTACCGTCAGCCCGCTAATTGTAAGGCTAAGCGTATCAGTGTGACCAGGCACGTACCATTGTGTAGCGAGGACGTCGTCAGGAAAATCAGCATTTCCGAAACTGCCTGAGATAGTAGCGGCATTAGCGCCATCAGTCCCGTCAGATGTCCGCACAATAGTCAGTCCCGAGACGCCGCCTGCGGCCGTATCAAGCGACATTGGGGTTGTGGAACTACCTAACAAGAAATTATTCCATCCTGAGATTGTGGTAGCCGATCCGTAGGTGAGGTTAATCTTGACATCTGGCGCAGGCGGCGGCACTTCAGTGTCTCCAAGATCGCCGCTTAACCACCATACATCCGTATCACGTTTTACCAGGCTGGCCCAGCTATATTGGGTACGTAAACTTACTTTTCCGCCGGCCGAGTGGATGGTTACGCCGGTATCGCCCCCGACAGTGGTTTGGCCGGAGCCTGATTGTGTGAGCAGTATCTGGGTCCCAACCGGAAAGGCTACGGCCGAATTGGCAGGTATAGTCACCATGTTTAAGGCCGACAAATTCATGTCTATAGCCTTATCGGTAAGCGCCAATGTGTAGTTGCCGCTCTTTACGTCATACATAACCAGCCCTCCGCCCCCGCCGCTTCCTGAGCCAAGGATGTCGACCATTTTTTGCATAATGGTCCCAAGGTCTGAAGCCGATATAGCCGGCGATACAGGCGTAATTAAATTTTCTGCCATCCAGGCAGCAAGCTGGTCTTTATTGGTCACCGAAGTTAAGCCGCTTAAATCCATGATTAAGGAATAGGTTTTATTGGTTAAATATTTTAGTTCAGGTTTATAGCCCCAAGGCGGAAAGCCTTATCAAAGTTCAGGTTCTCTTGTTAATTAAACATTTCCCAATGATTAATTTTCTCTCTTAAAAAACTATTTTATGAAAAAAAATTAACAGATACTCAAGCCCATGGCATACGCGGGATTGATTTTATCTTATTGTTAAAAAATTATTTGTCGATTTTCTCATATCTGTGACTTGTTTAGGACGTGAAGTAAAACTAAAACCTTTTTGTTTTATTTCAAATTAAAACAGGATTTTTTATTTTTTATTGTGAGAGATAAATAATTTATGCGATAGAAAAATCGTTAATTATTTCATTTGAATTTTCATTTTTTTTAATTTAGTTTTTTCAAACTAAATTAAAAAAAATCAAACTATTGGGCTACCTGATCGGTTGCCTTTGGATTTCTGAAAATTTCAAATTGTTGATAATTAGGCACATAGCACAATGGCTCGAGTCCCGTCCGGTCCGCGGAAAAGGTAAAGCCCTTGAAGAAATTTGAAAGCTTTTTTAGTTATAATTCTTCTAAACCGATCCTTAGAATGCAGCATTTTTCATCCGCTTAAATATTAGGGGTAAATAAATTCAGGTCGTAAATATTCATCGCCTTTTCAATACCGGCCACTTTGTCAACTGCCATATCAAAACCGTCCCCGCCAAATTGTTGTTTCTCTTTCTTCTCAAAGTCCTCACCAAGTGAATCATATTCATGCCTGGAAATGAGTTTGTGCAGGGCCGGGAAAAGGATCGTATCTTCCCTCGCTTCATGCGGGCTGTACATTCGTACAAAAGCCTGCATATCAAGTACCATTAACTTTTTTTCATCATCAGTCGGGTTAGGTTTTTGCGCATTGGCGATAATGCGCTGGGTGAGCAACCGCCCTTTTTGATGTTGCAGGCGCAGAACCTTGGTCAGGTCGGTCAATTGCCCCGCTTTTTCAAAGCGCGGGAACAAATGGTCTTCCCCAGTTTCTCATGGTATTCTTCTATAAACGTCTTGATAAGGTTAGCCGACTGGCCCACCAGTGCGAGGTTAAGGTCTTTTCCGGTCGTTAAACGGCTGGAAGCTTCATCATAGATTAATAATATCCGTTTGAGTATACCATGCTCCCGCATCAGATCTTCATTCGTCGTGACATCTTCGTCGCCGCCTTTTTCCGACCCGCAGGACGAGACAATGCCTGTAACGGCCAGCCCGGAAGCTACTAAAATCCCGGTTTTGGTTAAAAAATCCCGGCGGTTCCCCGCTTGTTTCTGCTGTTGGGTTTCGTTGCTTTTCATAGGATTAATTTTTTACGTCTGTTCAACGCTGTACTTTGACTGCGCGGCTGCTTTACCGGTACCTTATGCATCCCGTTAAGACTTGGGTTGAAACAACTCGATCAAATTGCCTGAAGGATCTTTTAACAGGATTTGCCGGCCGCCAATACCATTAACAAGATCATTTCGAAATTGTGCGCCCAAAGCTTTTAATTTATCAACCGTAGCAGTCAGGTCTTCCACCTGGATTTGAATCCGGTTCCATCCACCGGGAGCGGGTACTGTGCCGTCGGGCATAGTTTGACCCGCGCCTCCGGCGCCTGGTTTATTAAGCAGCAGGTGCAGGTTCCCGCGATAAATATCGGCAAAGCCGGGAGCTGGGTGCTGATTAACTTTGAAGTCTAATAGCCGGGTGTAAAACGATATGGCGGAATCTACATCATGGACGATGTAACGCACGGCGACTATATTTTGCTGTTGTTCTGAATTTTTATTTTCCATAGCGATGGGTTTGTTTTGGGCAATTGCTAAAGATGCCGCAAATAGTGTAACAATGAATATGATTTTCATGGGCGTTCAGTTTTTCATTACAAAACTAATACCATGAAAAAGCAATGCTGCAGTATATTTGAAAATGGTATTATATAGCCAGGGCTGATCCCTCTTGATTAATGCCCTTAACAGGTGTGCGGCTTTATCCGAAAGCATCAGAACGCTACCAAGTCCATTCCGGATATGTTACACCGCTATTCCAACTTATTCTTGTATCTCAATATCCATGAAACGATCGTTATAATCAAGAAAATGCCTGCCAACCTATACTTATCGGGCCCGTCTTTTGAAATAACTGGTGATCATGAGAGAAAGATTTAACAAATCGTAACAAATGCGTTGCCACCATTTTAATTAGTTGATTTTCAATTTATTAAGTCAAATAAAGCTATGCGAAGCCCTTCGTTTTTGGCACAAGAGATGTTCATGTGTGAACAACCTTTGACCCGTAAAGGAATTAATTAAACATAAAGATTATATAAGCATTAGTAATCCGTCTGGATTATCCCCGTGATTTATAGTATTTCTACACATCCGTCCGTTCCATTCACCCGGATTTTCTGTCCGTCTTTGATCAGCTTGGTAGCATGCTCCACCCCCACAACTGCCGGTAAGCCATATTCACGTGCGATAACTGCTCCATGGGTCATTAGTCCGCCAACTTCGGTTACCAGGCCTTTTATCGAAACAAACAAGGCTGTCCAACTGGGGTCAGTAAAGATGGTAACCAATATATCTCCATCTTCTATATCAGCATCTTCCATGTTTAAAATAACACGTGCCCGTCCTTCTATAACTCCGGAAGAAACTGCGATACCTGCAATAGCTTCGGCAGGGAGACCTTCCCGATTGTACTTACCGGCAATAATCTCACCATCAGATGTGATAACACGAGGGGGAGTTAATTTTTCATATAATTTGTACTCATCTTTTCGTTTGCTGATGATTTGGTTATCCAGTTTATTTGTGCGTACTACTTCGCGAAGTTCTTCAAAACTGAGGTAGTAGATCTCTTCTTTTTCATGAATAACATTGGCTTGTACGAGTTGTTCGGCTTCTTTCAGTAAAGCCTGCTTATAAACGAAGTAACGATTAATAAACCCGTATTTGGGATATTCACGATAACCGCTGAGATTCCGGATCAGGTCGATCATCCGTTTTGTTTCTTTGGCTTTTTGTTCACCATCCGGCAATTGCTTCAATCTATCCAGTAACTCTTGTTCTTTTTTCAAAGCTTCCTGTCGCCCCTGCTCAAATTTCCGGTTGCCTGCATCAGGCTCAAAGTTTTTGATGTTGCTGAGAATCACGGGGACAAGTGTTAATGGTTTCTCACTCCAGCGGGTTCTTGTAATATCGATCTCACCGGCACACCGCATTCCATATTTGTCGAGGTAAGCATAAATAGCGTCCTGAGTTTCCTTTCCACCTTCAAATTGAACAAGTTCACCCAAAAAGTTATCATTTTTTACGTGTTGCAAGTAATCGGTTACTTCCGGATAAGGGCGAATCACATCTGCGACATTCAACAGCGCCAGGCCCATTTCAGAAGTAATATTGTTAGGCACAGATTGAGAAAGAATGTCTGCAGCGTTTTTTTCACCTAACCATTCGTTCATTTTTTCATTGATCCAGAATGAAGCATTTATACCCGTCATAAGCACACCAAAACTTTGTGGGTCAAATGCGATCTTCTTTAATTGCTGCAGATCTTCCAGGATAAAATCAAACAGATCCAATCCCGATTTGGTTTGGATATTTTGCTTTAACTCCTCTATTGACGTTCGGCTTCGCTTGATCAAATCAGCAACGATTGTTGGATCGTATTCGTTTAGTGTTTGATAATTCGCAGGCGACACAGCTTTATTGCTTTCACCCGGGCCGGATTCTTTTTTATCATCCGGTAACGATTTAATAAAATCTTCCCGCTCTATGATGGTTGTAAGTGCGTCTTTTATGAGTGGATCGGATTTTCCCAGCGTGACATTTACTAAAGTTTCTCTGCCAGCAGGTGAAGCCAACATAGATGTAATATCAATAAATAATCTTCCACCAGCAGTATGCATGGGTGCCCGGGTCGTTAAAAGCCAAAAAGACAATCCCAATGGTTTCATGGGGTCGGTCATCATTTGTTGATGACCAACAGATACATAGACGTGATTTTCTTGATCATTCGCTTCAGGGATGGGGTATAAAGTAGTGATTGGACGACTCTGGACAATATAAAATGTATCATCAGCCAAACACCATTCGATATCTTGTGGGCAACTAAAAAAAGCTTCGATTTGCCTTCCGATGCGTGCCAGTTGTAAAATTTGTCGGTCAGTAAGTGTCTGAGTGTTTTGCTGCTCAGGAGCGATCTGCTGTGTTTCTGTTCCGCCTTCTTTTCGTCCATAGATAGCCAACTTTTTGGTTGCTATCCTCTTATCGATGATGTTCTCTTCCTGTACTTTATAACAATCGGCAGATACCAAGCCAGAGACCAGTGCTTCTCCAAGTCCGAAACTGGCATCGATTGACAGCCACTTTCTGTGTGAAGTAATCGGATCGGCGGTAAATAAAATCCCTGAAGCCTGTGGGAAAACCATCCTTTGAACGATAACAGCTAAAGAAATTTGGCGGTGGTCAAATCCGTTTTGCATTCGGTAAATTACAGCACGATCCGTAAACAGGGAAGCCCAGCATTTGCTAATATGCTGCAAGATAGCTCTTTTCCCGATGACATTTAAATAGGTATCTTGTTGACCTGCAAAAGAGGCATGTGGTAAATCTTCAGCAGTCGCACTAGAACGCACTGCATAAGCATGTTCATCGCCAAAATGGGAGAGATAGTGAGCAACTGCTTTCACAACCTCGGAAGGAATTTCTGCTTCCATGATGAGTTGTCGAATCTTCCTGCTGATTTCACCAATTTGATCTCGATCTTGTGCTTTTAGCAGTGTTAGTTGATCCAGCAGTGCTTGAAACGTTTTGTTTTTTTCGATGGCTTTTTGATATCCCACTGTTGTCACACAAAATCCTTCTGGTACTTGTATTCCTTCAAGTCTTGATAATTTCCCTAAATTTAATCCTTTTCCGCCGACGAGAAAAAGTTGTGTTTTGTCCATTTCCTGAAAACTGAGAACCAAAGAACTCATTCAGTATCTCTCCTTCAAAAAAATTTGACAGCCAGCTTTCTGCCGTGGTACATTTAGAATGTAAGATAGGATATCTATGATATTACACGAAGGCGCAGTCGTAATCCGATTATAGCGTCGTGTTTGTTTTTGTGCAAGGTAAAAGAACCTGGTAAAACTGTCCAGGTTCTTTCTTAATTTTCGCCACCATA
>NZ_JAQBOC010000084.1 GCF_028288225.1 Mucilaginibacter sp. | reverse complement strand
ATAGCTATCAATATTCTCAAAAATGATCAAACAAAGAACATTAGCATCAGAAGGAAAATGAACATTGCAGCTTTAGACATCAATTATTTACTTACCCTGTTGAAATTTTAATGCGTTTGCCCTGATAGACCATACAGACTTCTATGAAAAGCGTCCTAAGGAGAATGCTTTTTACCGTTTTGGCTTTTATACCATTTCCTGCAAAAAATTTGATGGCCTGTTAAAATATGGCAAAGGATATTACGACTTCAATGAAGGTTCCTTAATGTTCACCGCACCCGGACAAGTCATAGCGCCCGGTCCGGATGTTACGGTTGATGAAGGTTGGGCGTTGTTTATTCATCCCGATCTGATTCATGGTACCGATTTGGGTAAGAAGATACACCAATATTCCTTTTTTAATTATGAGGCCAACGAGGCCCTGCATATTTCGGAAGAGGAGAAACTGATCATTAAAGATTGTGTGGCAAAGATTGAAAGGGAGTATTCACAAAATATAGACAAACACTCGCAAGGCCTCATCGTAAGCAATATTGAACTCTTACTGAATTACTGCAGCCGTTTTTACGACCGGCAATTTTACACAAGGGCAAAAGTTAACTCAGATGTGGTGCAACAGTTTGAAAAAATATTAAAAGATTATTTTTCGCAAAGCAGCCTGATTGAAACAGGCTTGCCAAATGTTAAATATTTTGCTTCACGGCTCAACCTGTCGCCTAACTATTTGTCCGACCTTTTAAACAAATTTACGGGCAAAACCACACAGGAACATATCCACCTGGAACTAATAGATAAAGCTAAATCGTTGTTGTGGGGTACGAATGATTCAATCAGCGAGATCGCGTATGGGCTTGGGTTTGAACATCCTTCGCACTTTACAAAGATATTCAAATCAAAGACAGGAAAATCGCCCAGCGAGTACAGATGCCTCAATTAATGGCTAACTAATTCTTCGGATGAAAATCTTGTAAAAGAATTCATTTGATTCTTGCTGATAACTTTCTCTAACTAAAACAAACCCCAAAGGCCACTTTTTGGGGTTTGTTTTAGTTTTTTTTCTATCTTGCAAATCGATTTAGCAAGCCCATATAAACCATTCATGAAACACTTTTTTTTATTTCTGTTAGCTCTAGCAAATTTGCTTTACATACAATCCGGCCATTCACAATCCAAATCTTCTCAAACCGACAACCGACCATGGAATACTAATTGGATAGCTGCACCCAATGATGCCGGTAATGCGTATGGCATCTACTATTTTCGCAAAAGCATCGACCTTGCTGCCAAACCTGCGTCTTTTATTATCCATGTCTCTGCAGATAACCGCTACAAGTTATATGTTAATAGCACGCTGGTATCACTCGGCCCTGCACGCGGCGATACCTATTACTGGAACTATGAAACGGTTGATTTGGCACCTTATCTTATCGCAGGCAAAAACACCGTATCGGCACTTGTTTTTAATGAAGCCCAGTTCCGTCCAGAAGCACAGATTTCCGTACGCACGGCCTTCATTATACAAGGAAATTCCGCCAATGAAGAAATATTGAATACCAACAATACATGGAAATGCATTCGCGATGCCGGCCATCAGCCTATTCCAGGTTATTTTTTTGCTGCCAGTAAAGGCGAAATGGTAGATATGAATCAAGCTGTAAAAGGCGATTGGACAGCTGTAAGTTATGATGACAGTACCTGGCCTGCTGCAGCAAAAATACTCGACGGAAAACTTAAAGGTATGTCTTGGGGTATAGACTGGGCATTGGTACCTTCGTCACTGCCCGCAAGGGAGATGACCTACCAGCGTATCATTAAACTGCGCAGTGCAATTGGCATGAGCGTTCCGCCAACGTTTCCCGAAAAAAAGACTTCATTAACTATCCCTGCCAATACTACAGTTGCGTTATTGCTCGATCAAACTTTTGAAACAAATGCCTATGTAACGTTAAATTTTAGCGGTGGCAAGGATGCCGGAATATCATTGGGCTATGCCGAAACACTTTACGACAAAGGCAGCAACGGCACCCGTAAAAGTAACCGGGATGAAGTAGAGGGTAAGGATTTTATAGGTCGAAAAGACAGCCTGATTGCAGACGGCAGTCGGGGGCAATCGTTCACAACATTAAACTTTCGCACCTACCGTTACATCAGGCTGATTGTACAAACCAAAAATGAGCCGCTGATTATCGATGATCTTTATGGCACCTTCACAGGTTATCCTTTTAAACGGACAGCGGTATTTAACACAGACAATACCGAAATTAAGCAAATATTAGACATTGGCTGGCGCACAGCCAGGCTTAACGCCTGGGAAACTTATACAGACTGCCCTTATTATGAGCAGTTGCAGTATATTGGTGATACCCGGATCCAGGCATTGATATCTTATTATAATACCAGCGATGACCGGCTGGCGCGTAATGCCCTCACCCTGATGGACCATTCCCGTATAACTGAAGGCGTTACCAAGAGCTGTTACCCTACCAAAGGTACACAGATCATATCAACATTTTCGCTATGGTATATTTGCATGCTGCATGATTATTGGATGTACCGTAGCGATAGTGATTTTATCAAAGATAAATTAGTTGGCGAAAGGGCAGTGCTGGATTTTTTTAGCAAATACCAACAGCCGGATGGTTCATTAAAAGATACACCATACTGGGCGTTTGTTGATTGGGCCGGCAATTTGGGCGGGGATGTGAAAGGCGCGGACGGCAGCGCGGCTATATATGATCTGCAGCTGCTTTGGGCATACCAATGGGCAGCGGAAATGGAAGCAAAAATTGGCCTGCGCGATTACGCCAATATTTACAATCAAAAAGCAGCACAGTTAAAGGCAACCATACAGCATAAATACTGGGATCCGGTTAAAAAACTGTATGCCGATACTAAAGAAAAAACCGGATTTTCACAGCATGTCAATTCTCTGGCCATACTCACAGGCATGGTGCAAAATGCTGAATTGCCTGCATTTAGCAAAAGGCTGTTAACCGATACCTCATTAACGCAATGCACTATTTATTTTAAATACTACCTGCACCAGGCACTGATAAAAGGCGGCTTGGGAAACGATTATATGACCTGGTTGGATGTGTGGCGCAACAACATTAAAATGGGCATGACAACCTGGGGCGAAGTATCAGACCTGCAATACACGCGTTCGGATTGCCACGCCTGGGGCGCAAGTCCAAACATTGAGTTTTTCAGAACTGTATTGGGGATCGACAGCTATGCGCCCGGTTTTGGTAAAATAAAAATAGAGCCACATTTAGGTACTTTAACAAATGTAAGCGGCGATGTGCCCCATCCCGGCGGAAAAGTTTCAGTTAGCTATAAATTAAAAAGCAGTAAGTGGCAAATAAACATCAGCCTCCCGGAGAAAACGTCGGGAATACTGGTTTGGAAAACTAAAATTTACGTTCTCAAAGCAGGTGCGAATTCATTTTTGATTTAAGCCGAATAATTCGGTCAGCTTTGATGATAAAAATGATAAAGGTGCGTTTATAGCGCCTAATGACATATAAATAGACTCAGCTGGATCGTGGTTCGAATCCCAGCGGGTTCTTTCAAAACATAGATTTTCAGGGCACATCGAACCAATCAACTTACGTTTTTCTTCGGGAAGTCCTTGCGTTCCCCATCATTGGCTTAAGCGGCACCTTTGTACTGTTAAATCATTCATACAACAATAATTAAGTTGTACTGTTAAATCATTCATACAACAATCATTCATACAACATTAATTAATAAAACAATGAAAAACTCAAATGTAAAGAATGTAGTGCTTGTTCACGGTGCATTCGCTGACGGTTCTGGTTATAAGGCACTTTATAACGAGTTAACTAAAAAAGGGTATAACGTTTCAGTTGTACAGAACCCCTTAACTTCCCTTGAAGACGATGTTTTGGCAACACACGTTGCTTTGGACAGGATCGGTGGGCCAGCAATTCTTGCCGGACACTCATGGGGTGGTGCTGTGATTACCGAAGCCGGTAACCATCCAAATGTTGCTGCCCTGGTTTATATAGCTGCTTTTCAGCCGGACAACGGCGAATCTGCTCTGCAATGGCTGCAAACAGCTCCGCCTGCACCTGAGAACGGCGTACTTCCTCCGGATGAGAAAGGCATTGTGTACTATGACAAAGATAAGTACCATGCAGGCTTTTGTGCTGATATTGATGCTGATGAAGCTGCGTTTATGTATGCCTCACAGGGAGCATTTTACGCCAAAGGCTTTGTAAGCCCGATTACTGATGCAGCCTGGCGGCACAAACCGGCCTATGGCCTGATCGCTACCGAAGATAAAAGCATTAACCCTGAGATACAAAGAAATATGTACAGCAGGTCGAACACGCAGGTAACCGAAGTTAAAGGCAGTCACGTGATCTTCATGTCGCAGCCTGAGATCGTTGCAGGTGTCATTATCGAAGCAGCTGAAAAAGCCTTCCAAGCGTAATTGTCTGCTAAATTTTATTCCATGTGCCGCTCACGGCACGTGGAATACAGTCTTGGATATTCTTAAGTAGTTATCGGCGTTAACCACTAAATAGTTTACGAGTTAGTTATGTTAAATAGAAAACGCGGAATCTGCTATCATTAAAAAATAAGGGCTTTTGAATATCACGTTTAACCATTGAATAATAGTCTCATATCGGTTTCCTACAGCATCGGACCCTGTGATTATCGAGGCATTACTTTTCGCCGCCTAATTCTTCGATAGTTCGTCTTGCCTTTTTCAAACGGATCTCTTTGTTTTTAGCAATAAGTTTTTCCGTAGCAAGCTTTTTAAGTTTGTGGTGCAGGGGTACCAGCAACGCCGCTATTGCAACCAAAACCAGCAGCATCAATGCCGGAGAATGATGAGTTAATTGCTCTAAAAAAGGATGAAGTATTAAATTGATAAATTCAAAAAGAATCAACAAGGTGATCACACTAAAAAACTCGATCCATTTTGAATTGGTGATAAAACTCCGGCTTAGCAATAAAAACAGGGTTGTCAAAATAAAAAGCGCGGCAGCGATAAATACATACTGGATATTTTCTTTTCGTTCCTGAGCAGCCAGTTTTTTCTCAGATGCAATCTCCTGCTGCCGCAATTGTTCGTTAAATTCCAGGTTTTGCAACCGGGTGACCTTATCAAGGCTGAATACTTTATCTTTTATACCGATCATTAATTGTTGGTACTTAAAAGCGCTGTCAATATTGTGCGTTTCGTTGTACAATTTTGACAACAGCGTACTTGCGGCCAGTTGCTGAACAACGTAATGGTATTTTTTGTCTATTAACAAACCCTTGGTTGCATAGTAAATAGCCGAGTCGCGCTCATGATAGCGGTCAAAATGTTCTGCAAATTCAAAATAAGACCTTGCAAGCAACCGGTGTTCATTTATTGCTGAATTTAGCGAAAAAGCCAGCCTGAAATAACCATCAGCAAGTTTTTCTTTACCCATTTTTGAATAAATAATGCCCATTTCAGCCTGAAAACCCCCGCCTAAAACATTTTTATTATGATACTTTCTCACAATCACGGCCATGCATTCCTGCACAAAGATAAAGGCAGAATCTAATATACCGAGTTGCTCGTAAGCCTTTCCTTTGTCACCAATGGCGCTAAGTAATTGATCATTATCAGGCAGGTGCCTGACTAAAGCTTCAGACTTTGAATAATAATCTATTGCTCGTCTGAAATTGCCCTCGTTCCTGTTTACCATCGCCAGGCCGTTGTATATCCCGGCCGTCAATATGGGGTCGCCAATAGTTTCTGTTTTGGCCAGTGCTTTAAAATATGCCTCCTGTGCATCAGGATAATTTCCGGCATACCACAATTGGCCGGCCAGGAAAGCTAAAGCACCCACTTCAAAATCCGCCGGATAAATATTTCTATTTTTTATGCTTAGCAGCACTACCCGCTGTGCATAATATACCATTGAATCGGGATTAACATCCCGGTAGCTGGAGCTTTGACTGGCTAAAATTTCCATCCTGTCGCTGTCCGTTTTAGCGGCAGCCAGCTTTTGTTTCAAATCCGCGGTGGTGGCTATCTGTGCACATGCGGCAAATATTCCAAACGAAAAAATAATTGTAAATACATGTTTGATCTTTGGTACAGACATGGTTGAATTACTTAAAGGCAGTGCATTTTCCGTTTCTTTATCATGAGGCATTATATATTGATGTAATGGTCATAATTGTATATAAAGATAAGGGTTACAAGTGATTTATGCTTTATCCCACATCTATTTCTTGCTTTACTGTTTGTTAAAAAAACCACATGGATTGCTAACAGAAGCGTAATGATATAATTCAATCAACCATTAAATAATAATACCCCTAATATTCAAGATGCGTCAAAACAACAATCCTGGTTATTTATTAAATTTCAATGCCACATTTTTTTTTACATCCTCAATAAAAGTGTTCAACATCTGTACTTTGGGGGTCACTTAAAAGCCTTTCAAAGAAATTTGAAAGGCTTTTGTTTTTTTGCTTTTTGACGTTAGGTCGACGGCTGGTTTTTTACCAATAGCATCCTTCACGAATGAAAAATTAAACCGGGGCGCATTATCATCATCGGGCCCCGGTTCTAAAATCTGTTGATCCTCTTTATCGAAATCAGCGAAGAGACTTGAAACCTTCGCGGATATCATTAACCAGGAGTTCAGGTTGTTCCCAGGCAGCGAAGTGGCCGCCCTCGTTATGCTTCTTGTAATAGATCATATTGGGATATGCTTTCTCTGCCCAGCTCCGCGGAGCCTGGTAGAGTTCGTCAGGAAAAGCGCTCACGACAACCGGGATCTTGACACCTAGTGGGGCTACAAAGGCGTGCTTATTCTCCCAATAGATACGGTACCCGGAAACCGCTGTGTTTGTCAACCAGCACAGTGTGATGTTGTCAAGAACATCATCCCGGGTAAGTCCTTCAGGCTCACCGGCAAACGAGCGTGAAATTAGCGCCAAACTACGCTGGTCGTGGTCAAGAAACATAGTGGCCAGGCCGACGGGCGAATCCGCCGTTGCGAGTAATGTCTGTGGACGTGATCCCATAATGAGGGCGTAGGCAACGTGCTTGTATGAAAAGACCAATTGGTCATACGCTTGTTTTTCTTCAGCTGAGAGGCCGTCTGGTGCAGGGGCTCCGCCAAATGCCGCATTGTTGATTTCAACTGGAACTGTGCATGGGAAATTTGTGGCCATGCCCAGTAAATCATCGGGTGACTGTACGGCCATTACATCTGTGATGAGCCCACCCCAATCTCCGCCCTGCGCTACAAATTTCTTGTATCCAAGACGCTTCATCAGTGTTACCCATGCACTGGCGATGCGGGGCGGCAAATTGCTTTGAATTTAATTCAATCCTCAAAATATTGATTATCACCCCCTCCTTAGCTACAAACTATTTACCGCCTTATTGATCAAATCAAAACCCTTTGCCGAATAAGGTAATTTCAGTGCAAGCCGATGCCCATTCTCATCCATTTTCAATAATGATTTCCGGAGAATATTTATTATTTTTTCTGGCTCCTGCTCATGCTTTTTGCGAAATTCTTCATATTGTAATTCCAGGAACACCAGGCAAAGTGCATTCTCCATGGTCTGAACATCAGGATCAACCTTAATTCTTTGCTTCAGGATGATTTGCTTAACACGATCTAATGTTTCTTCGCCATAACCAACTTCTTTCATTAAACGCCCGGCAATGGCAGCATGGTGCAGGGCAAGATCCTTGCGCCATTTAAGATAAGGCTCGCGCCCGTCCGGGTAATCTTCACGCGGAATTTCCCATCTTCCAATATGCTGACTTCTGGATGCTAACAATAATTCTTCATCAGCATCAGGATCCAGCTTTAAAACCCACTCATATAATTTAACAGCAAAAAAATATTCCTGTGGCTCACTTACACTTTCCCATGTAAAACTACGGGGATCTTGCTTATTATAAGCATCAAAAAGCTCAAATGCTTTATTTAATCTACTCATTGGTTGAAAATAAGTTAATTATTTATAAAGCTATCATAGTTTTTTCAATTGGTATAAAAATCCTCCGCCCTTTCAAATGTCCACCTTGTTAAATGTTATTCATGTTAATGAAACACTGCGTTTTAAAAACGGCAAAAAAAACATTTTTTTCGGTAATATGAAAAAAAACGCTGATGTCTATTATTCCGGTTGTTGGTCTACTATTTTTTTACTTCATTTCCTATTCGTTTAATATTGTTATCGGAAAATAATCAAGGACTTTCATTTAAAATTTATATTATGAAACACACAACATTCAATCAGGCATTTATTAAGATGTTTATGCTGATTACACTATGCTTCACTGTATTTGGTTTCACAACAAAGTTTGGGTTGGACACTTATGAGATCTATCTTAATAACAAGCTCATCCTAAAACAGTCGGTGAACCAGCCTTTGAGTTTAAGAGTACTGCAACTGGGCAAGGCAAATGACAATGATCAGTTGCGCATCAATTACAAACATTGCAATGTAAAGGGGGCCGGTACGAAAAGGAGCATTGCCATAAAGGACGAGAAGGGAAATATATTGAAGAAATTTGAGTTTGCCGATGCCACCGGTTCGGATTTAAATATGGTGATATCGGTAAAAGAGCTATTGCAGCTGGAAAAGAATAATGCCTATCATGAGCTCAGCCTTCATTATACTGCACAGGAGCTCCCCAAAGGAGAAATGCTTGCATCTCTTCGTTTTAAATAAATGAGATACTTTCCGGGATTCCCTAATCACTTAGCCAGAAGCATTCATAATACGATAGGGAAATCAAGGAAAGAATTTACTTTTTCCAGATAACTGTTAACCCACCTGATTCCCCGGTGAATGGATCTGTCCGGGGTACGGGCAGGGCGGCTATGTTCTTATCGGTCCCGGGCCGCTCGCCGGGCAGTCCTTTGTTCACATCCCAGCTCCGGCCGTCTTCGTAAGCGCCAACAATGCCCAGGTT
The DNA here is from genome assembly GCF_028288225.1 of Mucilaginibacter sp. GTDB lineage: Bacteria > Bacteroidota > Bacteroidia > Sphingobacteriales > Sphingobacteriaceae > Mucilaginibacter. The sequence continues at coordinate 88,085 of NZ_JAQBOC010000084.1, read as the reverse complement.
GTCGCTGCCGAGGTTCTTATGCCCAACTCCTGCGGGAATGACAATGATATCACCTGCCTGCACCTTTACCTTACGGCCTTTTTCACCACCAAGGTGCAGCAGCGCTGAACCGCTGTAAACCCCCAAAACCTCGTGGGAGGTGCTGTGATAATGATGAAATGAATAAACGCCGTTGCGCCAGGAGTTTGTCCAGTTATTGGCAGCAAAATGTTGTTCCAGCCAGGCTGCACCGTCATCGTCGCGGGCGGCAAAGGCATTAGGATAGAGTAACAAAGGGAATTTGCTGTTTGGGACGGTTCCGTCATCGTGAAAGAGCAACTGTTCAGGCATCATGAGTTGATCGGTATTAAATGGCTTTCGTGTACTTATAGCTACTAAGCCGAGCCACGATAAAAATGTTTTACGCTTCATGAGATTGTTTATGACAAGGCTGCCTTCTGGTTACCATTTTGATGAATGCCCAAAAAAGCGGCCTTGTTTATAAAATAGTACTTGATTACGTAACGCAGGAACGGAAATACTGTTTTAGCAAACTTTTGGGCGTTAAATATGTTCTTAATTACAACAACTTCCCGAAATGAAAACTTTTGAAATACCGGTTGGCCAGGGCCAGCGCTTATTAAAATTTGAACCACAGAAAAAAGCTAATACTTTTAAAATCTATGCCGTGGATAAGGCGGAAGACTGGATCGATTATGAACAATCCCGGTCAGTGGATCTGCCTCCAGATGGGTTACTAGGTACGATTACGGTGCACGGCGAACATCGTTTCGAATTTGACGGGCCCGGCGCTTTCACCGGGCAGGACCTATCCAGTATAGCTGCACAAATTGTAAAACATCCACAATTTAAGCCGGAATAAATCTACGCCGGGAGAGCTTTTGCACCCCAAAGAATTATATCTTAATAATTTTACCGTTATAAAGTATTTTACCGTTAAAATCTATTGTAAATAGATACACCCCTGGTGTTAAGCTGATAGGAATAACATTTTGCAAGCCATTAAATGTTGTTTTTAAGCTTAGCCTCCCTGTAACATCATACAGTTTTAACTCATAATTTTTTAGTTCTCCACTTAAAATATTTAACTGGTTGCTTACAGGATTTGGGTATAAGGTAAACTGATTGCTTTGTAAAAAAACAGCGCTTGCCGGGTCTGAGTAAATAACTTTATCATTGAATGCGATCAGTTTAGCCCTGTAAAAGTTTAGTCCTTTTTGAGGATTTGTATCAATAAAATCATAAATAAGGTTATTTTGAATAATCTCTGTTGTACCTATAGCAGTATAAACATCAGCGGCAATACGTTTTTCCCATGTAATTGTCTTTAAATTCAAAACACTGCCTAATGAAAGTGTAAGAGTTATATTATTGACATCGGTAACATTGGCCAGCAGGGCCTTTACATAACACCCTACTCCCTGTAATGTAGCATCAATTGTGCGGCCCTTTATACCCTCAAAATTATTGCCAAGGGCGCTTACTGCAAAATACTTTGATGATTGCATTGAGGCCGGTATAATAACGGCTGTATCAGTGACAGTGGTTAGCTGCTGCAACAAGTTATCTTTAATTGTGTAAATAACATACCCGGTAGCACCAGGCTGCAAATTCCAGTGAAGCAGTGTGCCGTCGGTACAATTATATCCTACATTTAGTGTTAATGGCTTGGATATTACAAATTCTTTGCTGATATACCCCTGTCCATTAATATCCATTTTGAGCATTGCACTGGTAAATACATCCGGTGCTGTCCATTTATAATAACCATCGGCCATGTTTACATTGGTTATTTGCTTCCAGTTAGTTCCATGATCATAACTCACGCTTAATTTCCCTGTCAGGGTGTTATAAGAGCTTTGCCACCGCAAATAATTATCATCTGCAGCAAAAACTTTATTGCCTGTTGGCAACATCCATTCAAACTGGTTGACCAATTTAGATTGATAGGCTACATAAAAAACCTGCGGGCCAATTGTAACCCGCCTGCCGGTTACATAAATAGTGTAAATACCCGGTGACGGACTTTGAATGCTTACCTGCTCTGTATTGTTAAGGGTATCGCGTTGCCTGATAGCAGGTTTAAGTAATGAATCGGCATTTGGAAAGCTGCTTAATGTCCATGGTAATATAGTTTTATTGCCAGGTGTGCTGATGTACAGATCCAGATCATTAATTAAAGCAGATGGGGCATTGAGGGCAGCCGGGGGATCGTTCCATGCTAATGAAACCTTAAACTGGCTGCAATTTGAAGGTACGGAAATTTGAAATTTGGCTACCTGCTGGTTATTTACAGTGCCGGTATAAAATCGGGAATCGCTAATAGTCCTTAATGCCTCAAGTGCATTTAACTTGCCATAGCCTGTTTTATGATCAACAGCCGGTAAGCCGATATCGTCGGCAGAATTTATTAAAACACATTTTATAAGCGCCGCCGAAGGAAGCTTATTATACTTTTTTTTGTATGCCTGCTGCATCAGTACTACAGTTCCTGATGTTAGTGCCGCTGCGCCCGACGTGCCATCTTCGCCATCTGCCACCAATTCTGGCTTAACCCTTCCATCATATGCAGGGCCGGCAGAGCTTAAGTCTTCAACTATACCTGCCCGGTTTGTACCACCAATAACCAAAACATTTTTAGCCTGCTTAAAAGTGCCTGAAAGATTTGCGCTATTGGCAATTCCATTATATAAACCGGTTGTGGGAGTTGTGGTGCCGATGTTTCCGGAAGAAAAAACATGCATAAGGGAATCGTTCTCAAACACCTGCTTGTCGTAAGCTTCAGCTTCGATGCCATAATAGTTTTCGATCCCCGTACCATATGAATGATTTTGAACGCTTACCTGGTTATTTGTAAAAAATAAAATACTATCAGGCAATAAACGGGCGAAATTTGACGAGGTAAATTTTACAGAAGGCGCAACGCCAAGGCCGTTTATAAATGAGTTTCCGTTACCGCCTATCAAAGTAGCCATAATAGTAGCATGTGTAGAATTATTGGAAGATTTTGGCGCTGATTCAAAAGAACGGCCCAACAGGTCGATGTCTGTCTCATCATAGCTTTCTTCTTTAATGCTTACATTAATACCATTTCCGTTTATTCCGGGATAATTATCATTTATTGATGAAATATTGTTTGCGCCGAGGTCGATATCATTTATAACCAGTTCTTCATGAGCTTTGCGGATAGGACTTGCAAATACTACCTGGTTATATTGTAATAGCTCATTTAAATTTTTAACCTGGATTTTTACAGTAAGGATATTGCCATTTCTCCTGGTGACTATTGCAAGTTTCTTTATATTATTAATTAAAGCCTCGTTTGGATGCTTAAGCACAAGATTGATTGATTTCATCCTGTTAGGATGGTTTCTGCCTGCCTGAGCCAGGTCATCAGTTGCTTTCCATAAGGCGTTGGCAGGGGTTGCACTGATAATATTTCTGTCAGGATAGATATCTTTTGTTGATAATACGATGTAATAATTATAGGAAATTCTTTTTAACAGATGCAGGTTCTTCATTTCTGCAAATACAGGTTTATCAAATTTAACCAGGTAATAATGTAAGGTATCCCGCTGTTTAAGCAATCCGCCCTGCTTAGCCGCATAAACTTCAAAAATAGATTTTTCAGCACGGGTTATTTGCGCCCGGCAAAAATTGAAGCAAAAAACAAGCATTACCAGGCAAATACTCTTTTTGGTCATATCGGTTTACAAAAATAAAGGGGGGCGTTGTGCCCCCCTTTAAGGTAAAATTAATATTTATACTATAAAAGCAATGGCAGTTTTAATATAAGTAATTAAGGGCAATCTTATCATTGGTATTAAATGTACGATCAGTCCCGTTTGAGCAAGCCAGCATCCATGAGTTTGCATCAGCTGTTGATGGGGTACCTGGTATCAATATAGCACCAATATTTGAAGCACCCTCGTTAGATGCGGCACCGCCACAGCTGTAAGAACGATCAAAATAATCAGTGTGACGGAAGCCGATGCAATGGCCAATCTCATGCTGTAAAACAGATGTTATATAATTCACATCCGGATTGGAGCCATAAGCCGCTGCATTAGTGTTCATTTGAATTTGCTTGTAAGGATTACCTTGTTTAGTAGGGAAGCCAGACGAACCTAAAGTAATGTAACCACCGCTTGGGCCCTGGTTAAAGCCTACTACCTGTATATTCCCACTGCTGCTTACTATTTGAAACTTAATTAATAAACTTAGTGCATTGTAACGGGCAACTGCATTTGCGGTAGCAGTTGCATATACAGTGGGCAGGTTTGAAACAGAAATGGTAATTGTTCTTGGTAAACTTTTTACAAGGTTGGTGGTTCGGTATTGCTCAGTTTCAGCTATCCTTAAATTTGGAGAAGTGCTGGCCTCAGCAAAATTTTCTTCGGTTAATAAAATATCACCTTCTACCAGGTAACCATCATTAACCTTGTGTACCTCGCTTGTACTAAATCCCAGATCTTTAATGTTTTGAAGCACTTCAGCAGATACTTCACTTTTTACTACCGGAGTTACCTGTGTTGAATTGCTGTTTTTTTGACAAGCAGACAAGACAGCAGACAATGCTACTACCGATAAACAGATTCTTAGTAAAAATTTTCTTTTCATGTGAATAAAGTTAATTGTTAATAAATCTTAGACTGGCCCAGCTTTTATAGTATTGTACTATAAATTTAAAGTTATAGAAAAATTAACAAATAAGAAAAAAATTGGAAAGTAAAATAAAAAAGGAATAAAAATTAATTATAATGAAAATTAAAAGATTTCTAAAAACATTGTTTAAGCTTACATTTTACCATTATTATAATCGGTAACAATAACCGATGTTTAATTCTTCAATCAAAAATAAATAACAGGTCGTCTCCGCAAGTAAGACATAAAAAGCTTAAACACTCATTTTCAGGTTTGTCAATTCCTTACCGTCCTTATCGGTAATAACAAGTTTAAATTCGGTTTTACTTTTGTCCTCATCCGCAATCTGGTAGGTAAATTTAATCTGTGTAGATGTGACTGCAGCACCGGTAATTTCCTTATCGTTAATTTTTATGATCAGTTTACCGGCATCCAGGTTTTTACCCGGTATGGTGATTTCATTGGGCTGGTTCACATTTATTTTACCAGGCTTTATATTCATAATGTCAATTTCCATTACCTGGCCCGGCTTAACCGTCGTATCGGCGTTAGGTTTAATGATTGTCTCAAATATGTCTTTTAGTTTCAGCATGGCCATATCGGTAAACAGTCCGGTTAAAGCGGCTATAGCTATAATACGATTTAAATTAACGGCTTCCGGTGAGCGGGATTTTTTTTTCAACGGAAGTCTTAGATTTAACAGTGTCTTTTTTAGGCGCAGGGCAAGTGGAATCAATCAGAGTTACATGGAACACTTTGTTTTGGTAAACAATGCAGGTACCTTTTGTCACCCTGTCAGGCCAATAGGCAATTATTGCAAGTAAAGAAATGCTGGTAAAAAATATCAATATAATACCAGCCCATAATTTCTCGCGCTTTATTAAGGAAGTCCGGCTGCTATAGCATTTTGTGTGGTTTCGGTTTGATCTGTCATTGTGATTTTAGTTTAGCCTTTTATTTCAAGTTCCATCGATAAGTGTGATCCGGTACTATCTGGTGTTATTGTTAAGTTTGGGAGTTGATTTCGCGTAACAAACGGATATTTAGTTACCAGATCATTGCCATCCTGCTCTACCGTATCTGAGCGTAATACCCTGCCCTGGCTTTTGCGGTTGTAGCCTGTGAGCATTCCCGGTTTCAGCATTTTAAATGGTTTTGCCGATTCCTTTTCTACCGGTACCATAATAATGAGCTCTTTTTCGTTCATCAAATCAAGCCCCTGCTTAAGCGTTGCGTTATGGCTGGAATGATGGCCCGCTTTATATAGAATGGTACGCGATAACAGGTCCTTACCGGTTACAGCTGAATCTATAAATTTAACATTGAACCAGCTTTGCCAGTTGCCTATCTGGGCATCACCTACGAAAAGCAATACTTTTTTTGATTCAACCAACTCAAAGGCCAGTACCAGGCTGGTGTTGTTAGTAAACTTATCCATGTGCAAAGCCAGTCGGCCAATCTCGCTCAGCCATTCATGGTCTATTTGCCGGTATTCGTTTGCCTGATCATAATACTCCTTTTTCGGGCGGCTATCAGGATTATTATCAATAAAATTCCGGCTAAACGGGAAGTCCGTTTCTCTGAAAATTTTGCCAGTACCGCTTTCGCTGCCTGCAGGCATATTTTCAAGCGCATCCAACATTAGAGAGCCTGATATATCCAGGTTTGCCATCTCCATAGTGGCATTCAATCCTTCCACACCTTCGGTTTTGGTGGGATCCATTTTAGTAAGCAGTTCATTCGAATAAGGCGGGCCAAGCACATACACATTTACACCCTCACTTAGTCCCGGTAATGGGAAATTTTGTCCGGGGGTAAGGAAGGTTACATTGTTCTGTGCTATTTCCAGAAGCTTGGTCATTGCCTTCCCGGTTGTTTGATCTTCGGCAAAAAGATCATAGACTTTTTTCTGATTGAGCATATTATCTACCAGGGGTACACCAGTAAATTTCTGTTCAAGCAGAGTATTCACTTTTTTGCTTTTTTTCCAGTATTTCTCTGTTGTCGATCTGATTATTTGCCCTTCCTCACTGCTTTCATCATCCAGAAATGATAACCATAATGCCCTTTCAGCATTTTTGTTTTTTAGCATGTCACCCGCACTCACAAACCCGCTCAGGTGATCTTTATGCTGGTGGGTAACTATAATGGTTAGTTTTTTATCGCCGAGGATGGCCTTAATATTTTCTGCAATTTCTTTTTCTCTTTTATCGTTTCCACTTGTGTAAGAACCAAAATCTATCAAATAATAAGCTTCTTCATTTTTTGAATTGGTGAATTTTAATAAAAAACAGTCGCCCAGATTCTTCTGGTTGTACATGCGTATGTTAACGGTTACTGACATAGCTTGAAAGCTTAATGGATGTGTAATGCAGCAAAGGGTTCGTCGCCCTGCATCATCAGGGCATTATTACCTTCATCTGGTTGATTAGCTATTGCATAATCCAGCTGGCGGAAAAGGCGCTCTGAACTATTGACACTTTTATTGATCGTATACCTGATCTCGTAATTGGCCATATCGATAATAATGGATGCTCCCCCATGAAATGCAAATTGGTTATCCTCAAAGTATCCCTGGTACCGCGAGCCCTTAAGGTTTACATGAACTTTTTGAAGGAACATGATCAGCATCGTCTTAATACTGTTTCCCGATTTCGGATCAGGCATTATCATGGGCCTGCATTTGTATACCTGGAAAATATTTCTTGGTTGTGCTACTAACTGCAATGGCTTTTCCATTGCGTCTCCAGACTCTTGCGGGTCTGTATAAGTGCAGCCCTTAAAATTCATACCCAGCAAGGCTTCTGTGCCAGCCGACATCTCTATTTGTTCATCGAATAATTCATGGACAATTTTGGCAAGGTCCTGTGATTGTTTGAAGATCACTTCGCGATCATTTTCACGAAGGATCCGCTCAATGAAACCAAGTACCCTGTTGAAATTCGGGTTGGAAGGCATTTTATACTCGGCAGAAAATTTGGGATCAAATGCAAATTTGATCGTTTTGACAAGATTGTCCAAATTTGTCTGGTTGTCCTGATGCTTGCCCTCTATTTGATATAACAGATCATCAGGTGCTTTCCATTTTAATGATTCCACTGAGAAGGTGTTCACTTCTGCTGGGATAATGCCCCAGCTGCGGAAGGATTCGAGCATGGCATAGCGCAAGCCTTCTTCATCATCGGGGTTAAATTGCAGATCGGCAGTTACTATGGCCCGCAGGTAATCGCCAAATGTCAGGTCTACCGGTGGGCAATAGTCGAGCGCCCGTATACAGATCAGCATTAGCTTTTCCGCGATATTGCAGGCTTCTTCGGATAGGCGCTTCACCAGGTCGGGGTCAATTTCACCCTGGGCTAATACCCCGGTTCCGTTTGATGCCAGTCTTATCAGGTCTGCCACTCTGAATTTGTACAATTTTGTAAAAGCATCAAAAACCGCAGCAACCAGCAAGCCGCCACGGCTGTGCGGCTCGGTAACAGTATGAAATTTCGTTGGATCGGGCGTCATGTTTGTCCAATTGCCAAGTTCATCCTTTTCAACCAAAAAGCTTCGCAGAGCCCGCCTGTTGCCAGATACGGCCTGGCCAAATTGTATGGCCAGATCGCCCAGAAGGTTCTCAGGAGAAAGCATGTCACCGCGCGAACTTTTGATTTGATCTTCAACAACTGCCTTAAAGGTAAAACGCTGCAATAGGGCTATGATATCTGCAAACCCCTCATGAAAGGCCAACATATCCGGGTTGGTATCCTTGGTTAAATAAGGGTGAATAGTGTGTAGAATGGCATGCGCGGTTTCGTGGGCTACGATATCCGGAGATAAGCAGGTAAAAACCGTGGCCCCGGGAACGTTATTGCCATCCCAATTACCCGAAGCTTTAAAATAACCGAACAGAAGTGCGTTTTTTTCAGGTGAGTAATAGGCGTTCTGCTGGCGCATGGCATGCGGGTATATCCTTAGCCTGGGGATAAACAGATTGCTATAATCGGATTTTTTCTCTTCAGCCGAGTTAGGGTCTTTAACGTTTTTCGTCACTTTAGACCAGATGATCTTTCGGCCCAGCGCTTTTTCAAACTGATTTATCACACTCATTACCACAGCATAAACCTGCTGCTGGTGAAACCTGGGGTCGCCGTCTGAGAGGTTAAGTCCATGGTCGGCCAGTACAAAGGGAGCATCCAGCGTGACAGGTTTGTAAAAGCATTTTTTTGTGGGATCATAATCAATCACCTCAACATACTCTCCAATAGGGCCGGGGCTGGTTGGTTCCCATTTTATTTTGTAGGTTACCTCGTTAAGCCGACGTTTGTTCAGGGTGGCAGAAAAGGACGGATCAAACGCATAACCCCTCAGCTTGCGGTAAAAGGGTTGCGAATACTCCGGTTGGGGTTTCATTTTGACGGGTTCTTCGTTCATGTGATGTGGTTTTAGCAGCTTCAGGATAAGTTCGGTTAAGTTGGGTTAATAAAATTACACTTACCAATTCATTAGAACAATAGCTATAATTAGCTATTTATCAATATATTAAACAATTTATCTAAAATTCCATTAATTGAATGTAACACCCTTGTGGAGTTCTATCGGTAGTGGCTCCAACTGACTACTGGCTACCAAAACCTTAATTTTATTATTGTTTCTTTTTCAGATTTTTCGGATCAATTTTTGCAAACCATATCAAATATGGTTATTGGGGTGATGTGCCTAAAGTAAGGAATTGCGAATGGACTTGAAAAACAAAATGGACAATGAATCCGGGGGAGTTTTCCGTGCGCCAGGCGCCCCTCCCACCTACTGGCTTACCCGCTTTGTCATTCTTCGCCTGCTGGGCGTGGTCTATGCTGTAGCCTTCCTGGTTGTTATCAATCAGATCGTTCCTTTGATCGGCTCTAACGGGCTCCTTCCCATCGGGATTTATCTTAAGCAGGTGAGCGCTGCACTGGGATCAGCAGGAGCCGGCTTTGTGCGACTGCCGTCACTCTTTTGGCTCTGGCATTCAGACACCGCACTTTTAACTGTGGCGTGGGTCGGATTCTTGCTTTCCTGTGTAGTAATGGCAGGCTACGCGGATGCGCTACTGCTTACTGTTCTTTGGCTGCTCTATATGTCCTTTGTTCACGTCGGACAAGACTGGTATGGATACGGTTGGGAGATCCAGCTTACCGAAACCGGTTTTCTCGCTATCTTCCTCTGCCCGCTATTCGATCTGCGTCCATTTCCAAGGTGCGCACCACCCCTGCCAATCATCGTTTTATTCCGGTGGCTGACCTTCCGGATCATGCTTGGCTCCGGAATGATCAAGTTCCGCGGGGATAAAATATGGCGTAACGGCACCGCCCTCTATTACCATTTCGAAACACAGCCCATTCCCGGTCCGTTGAGCCGGTGGTTCCATTTTTTCCCGCGTATAGCTCTGAAAATTGGAGTCTGGTTCAATTTTCTGGCCGAACTTGTGGCGCCGTGGTTCATATTCTGGCCGCGGATTGCTCGTCACATTGCCGGATCGATGATCGTGTTGTTCCAGGTCACCATTATTCTCAGTGGCAATCTCTCTTTTTTAAATTGGCTTACCATTATCCCAGCTCTGGCTTGTTTCGATGATGGTTTCTGGTCAAGGCTTCTTCCTAACCGGCTCGTTCGTAAGGCCGATGCCGCTGCCGGTCGCGCTGAAACATCCAAACCTATGTTAACCACAGCCTGGGTTGTTACCGGTGTTATTGCACTCCTTAGCATTCAGCCTGCACTTAATATATTATCTCCGGGCCAAATCATGAACACCTCATTTGACCCCCTGGATCTCGTAAATACCTATGGTGCATTCGGAACTGTGGGACAGGAACGCCTGAATGTAGTATTCGAAGGAACGACAGACGGGAAGCCTGACGACAAAGCCAACTGGAAACCCTACATCTACAAAGGTTTGCCTGTGTCACTTGACAAGCGGCCGCCACAAATAGCCCCTTACCAGTTGCGTTTAGACTGGCAAATGTGGTTCGCTGCTATGTCGTCTCCAAATGAATATCCATGGACGCTAAACCTTGTGTGGAAACTCCTTCATAATGATCCCGGTGCTGTAGGTTTGTTCGCTGGCAATCCCTTTACTGCCAGGCCACCGCAATATATCCGGGCGGTTCTATATCGCTATAAGTTTGCGAGGCCGGGCAATCCAAAAGGCCTTTGGTGGAATCGCGAGCGGGTGGGCCTCTGGCTTCCGGTTATGTCGGCTAAAGACCCGCGTCTGATCGCATTTCTAAAAAGTGCAGGATGGATTCGCTAAATTGACAAGTAAAATGAAGGTATCAGCTCTTTCGGCTGAAACATCCCAACTCAGGTAACGGAAGCTGAACGACAACAAGGATATGCTTACTACCATGCCGAAATTTTTGGTAAAGGGTATGGATCTAAAAAGCGGGGTACGTGCCTCAACATCAAACCCGGCTATGGAACTTCAGGCCTGGCCAAAAACTAACTTAATCTATTAACCGTAATGGTTAACCAAAAGCTCGCTTTTAACGTATAAGCAACTGTATTTTTCAGTTAATTTTATTTATGCCTACCCAATCAGAACTCTATCAGAAAGTTACGTCACTTGCATCTCTCGGTGTTTGGGAAAGGAACCTATTGACAGACGAGCTCTACTGGAATGCAACAGTTCGGGAAATTTATGAAGTAACTGATGATTTTAATACAACCCTTGAAAAATCAATAGCATTTTACCAGGATGCAGTTGCCATAAAACGACTGATTTACAATGTGATAAAAACCGGCAAACAAGAAACTGGTGAATTTCTAATAATTACAGCCAGGGGGAAACTCAAATGGGTCAAATTAAGAATAGACGCCGGCTTTAATGGTGATAAATGTGAATTACTCTATGGCACTTTAGAAGACATTACTGAACAAATCATTTTAATGCGTAAACTTGCTGAACGGGAAGAACAGTTCCACCATGCGTTTGAGTATGCCCCAATCGGAATGGCCCTTGTTTCACCTTCAGGTAAATGGATCCGGGTGAACAAAACGTTATGTCAGCTAGTCGGCTATGGAGAACAGGAGTTTTTAAAACGGACGTTCCAGGATATCACCCATCCGGAAGACCTTGATATTGATTTGCAGCAAATGTATCAGCTACTGGAAGATAAGATCACCGCTTACAATATGGATAAGCGTTATTTTCATAAAGATGGAAGTATTATATGGGTGTCATTAAATGTAACGTTGGTTAGGGATCAGTTGAGAAAGCCTTTATATTTTGTATCACAGATTAAGGATATCACAGAGCGAAGAAATCATTTGGAAATGCTGCAGGCGGAAATTGATGAACGGAAAAGTATGGAACTGGAGCGTATAAAAACACTTGAAATCATCAGGGGCCAGAATAGCAGGTTATTAAATTTTGCACACATTGTATCTCACAACCTGCGCTCGCATACCGCTAATATCCAGGTACTTTCAGATATGATCGCACAGGAAACCGACCCTATTGAAAAGGAAGACCTTACTGGTATGCTGGGAGTAAGCGCAGCAAGCTTGCAGGAAACGCTTGTTCATTTGAACGAGATAGTGGATGTACATACCAATTACAGGCAAAGCCTGAAGCACCTTAACTTATACAGGGAAATCCACAAAGCGGCAGATGCCTTATCAGCATCCTTAAGACTAGCCGCGGCCAGTCTTTTTATTGAGGTCGACCCTGGGATTGAAATTGAATACGATCAGGCTTACCTGGAAAGCATCCTGCTTAATCTGTTAACTAATGGGATCAAATACCGTAATGCCGAAAAGCCGTTGGAGATCAGCATAAAAGCTAGCCAGTCTCAGGACCAGGTCATACTGGTTATTCAGGATAATGGACTGGGGATAGATATGAATTTGCATGGCGATAAACTCTTTGGCATGTATAAAACTTTTCATGGGAACAAAGATGCCCGTGGAATTGGATTGTTCCTGGTAAAAAATCAGGTAGAAGCCATGGGCGGGCAAATCAATGCTTACAGCAAACCTGGAGAAGGTATGAGATTTACAATTGAATTTAAAAAGGCATCTCAGAACCCCGGGGAATAAGCTAAAAAAGGAGATCTCACCAAAATGCAATCCCCTTTTTACTTACTGGGCGGTGAGATCGTGCTTGAAATTTCAAAAGAAAACCCTTATCAATCCAAGTTGCCTCTTGTGGTTCTAAATGAATCCATCTGGCTCCCTAAAACGATTATGAATCATTTAATTTATGGTCGTTTTTTATTTAATGAAAGTGTAAGAACCTCACGTCTTTCTCGTCCTTGCCTCTTCAAGATCCAGTTCGCGTTCTTTGGCTTTTATAAGATGATCGGCATATTGCTTGCCCTTATGCATTTTATTAAGCTCATTTCTTTTAATATTAATTATTTCAAGCAATAACTGGCGGTATGTCTTTAAAAATGAAGGTGCGATGTCACCATCAGCAGATATGTTTCTTTCGGCAATTTCAACCATGCGTTCGTATCTTTCCTTTACCCGGCTAAAAACGGGGATCTCCACTATTTCTTTCGGACAGGAAGTTTCCATGTAATTAATCACAGCAGTTGCCATCCTGAGCCTGATCTCATTTTCCTGTTGCTCAGTGTTTTCATGAATTTCCAGTTTCATTAAACGAAGTATAAAAGGAAGACTAAGCCCCTGCAATATCAAAGTAAAAAGTATTACTACAAAAGTGATAAATAAGATGAGGCTTCTGTTCGGAAAGCCGGTTCCGTTAGCCAGGGTTAATGGTATTGCCAAGGCCGATGCCAGCGAAACTACACCGCGCATGCCGCTCCATCCTATTATGAACACGGTTTTCCAGCCCAGCTTGCCTTCTCTCCTTATTATTGCAGGGTTAATTAACCTTGGAATATAGGCTGCCGGAAACACCCAAAGTAAGCGCACAACAATGGTTAGCAGGCTAATGACCACTGCATACATAATAGTGTGCGGTAATGAGTAGTTTCCAATCCCTTTAATAATATCCTGCAATTGTAAACCAATAAGGATAAATACAATTCCGTTTAATAAAAAGATCATCACGTTCCATACAGTGAGTGATTGTAAACGGGAGTTATAGGCAAAAATATCAGAGGAACGGAATGATAAAAATAAGCCACCGCTTACAACCGACAATACGCCCGAATAATGAAAATGCTCTGCTGTAAGATACATCAAGTATGGGGTTATTAAGGTAAGCGCCGTATCAATACTAGGGGTTGTCGGTAAAAACCGGTGGATTAAGTAGGCCACATTTGCAATTGCTACGCCAATGATAATACCCATTATTACTACCAATAAAAAATTGGTGGCCGCATCCCAAAACACAAACTGACCGGTGAGCAAAGCTATTAGTGCAAAGCGAAACACTATAAGGCTGGATGCATCATTGATCAGGCTTTCGCCCTCCAAAACAGCAATTACCCGCCTTGGTACTTTAAGATCACGAAATACAGATGCGGCAGCCACAGCATCTGGCGGCGAAATAACCCCGCCAAGCAAAAAGCCCAATGCCAGCGAAAAATCAGGGATCAGTGTATGCGAAACAAAAGCTACTGCGGTAGCAGTAATTATAACAAGGCCAATGGCGAGTAAGCTAATTGGCCTTTTTAAGCTCCAGAACTCGCTCCACGAAGTATTCCATGCGGCTGAATATAAAAGAGGTGGCAGGAAGATAACAAAGATCAGATCCGGATCCATTTTTATAGTTGGAACGCCGGGTATAAAGCTGATGATAAGACCTGCTATCACCAGGAATATAGGATATGATATTTTTAGCTTTTCGCTCAGCAGCGCCAGCATTGATACAGCAAACAACAGGAATAGTATCAGCAATAAATTATCGTGCAGCATAACGGATCATTTAACGAGGCATCATCTGTGATAAAATTACCAGAAAAATATATAAATCGGTACTTTTAGGCTGATGTGCGCAGGTAAAAAGTCTGAACAGATTTCCATCATGAACTTAAACAAGTTAAAACATGCGGATAAGCCCGTTTAAACGGGTAATTATTAATTTGTTTTTAACCAGCCGGTAATACTCATTCGTGGTTTATTTGCCGGTAATACCTCATGTTCCAGTTCAGCACTTTTAAAAAAGATACTTTTACCATTTAGGGGTTCAATATCCTGAAGTCTATCAGGGTGATAGATGCGCAGTTCGCCGCCATCTGCTATTACCCAATCTTTGTTTAAATACATTATCATTGAATACGCCCTGTTTCCATTATGCTTGAAACGATCGAGGTGCCTGCCGTAAAAACTTCCTTTTTCATAAAGGGCGTAATGAAATTCATAACCTGTAATACCGGCATAGCAAGTACGGTTTAAAAAGGCTACAAAAAGATCGACTAAGTCAAAAAAGTCATTTTCATAAGGATCTTTATGGAGCCTGTCGAGCCAATAGATCTTATCGCTCCTTAACAATTTGTCGTGATTTACAATTTGATCATTTCCCGTTCCTGCAGAAATCAATTGCCGGCCCCGATAAAGGTCACGCAGGTTTTGGGTTAAATGAGCAGCGAGGGCCTTATTTAAAAAGTCCTTCGCCACACCCACCTGATCAGCAAGGTAACTACCTATCAGTTCGTTAAATATGAGTTCCAATTTGGTGAAGGTAGCATTAAACTTTAGCTATCCGGGATTTTAATCCACTGCCTGAATAATATTTGCCTATCATCAACCAAGGTTAAAACAAAATATTTACGCTGCGATCCAATAAAATACTTTTTAGCTATCAGCTATTTTCCTTATTTGTTAGATTTGGCCAGCCATTCCATATATTTCTGTTTAAGAAAATGATTGCCATCCCTCACATATTCTGGTGATGATACAGTAAAATGATCGCCGGGGTAATAGGCAAACTGGAACGTTAAGTTTAATTTTTTCATTTCAGTTTCCAGCATCGTAACTGCATAGTTTAAAAGAAAATTATCTTGTTTGCCTACAGAGATCCGCAGTTTGCCATCAAGATCAGACTTCACTTGTTCCCAATTATTCCTTAAGTATAAGGAGATGTCATAATTTTTCCAATGTGAAAAAACTGCAGTATCAATTTCACCTGTGGTGCTGTTGCAAATACTTTGTGGCAATCCGTCGCTCCCTTTTTTACTAAAAACAGCATTAAAAGAATGCATTTGTTCCCCACGATAGATCACCTCCTCTGCCCTGTAAACATTTTTCATAGTGGCCCATGGAAAAAATCCTGCAACTGTTGCAACCAGGTTTAAAGTGCTGTCTTTACCATAAAACATATTTTTATCGGCATACATATTAATTTTTTGAAAGTTTCTGAAATCAACCGGGTCAGGTGAGCTTGACCAGCATCCGTCAAAAACCTTTGGATAATGTGTTTGCAGCCACGCCACGGTCCATCCTCCGCTGCTATGCCCTGTTAATAATTTTGCGCCATTGCATCTGTATTCCTTTTCGAGCAAAGGGATAAACTCCGTTGTCAAAGCATCGCCCCATGGGCCATTATTTTCACTATTTGCATAAACGCTGTGCCCTAACGGGCAGTTTCCATCTAGATAAACCACTATCATCGGCACACTGTCAATGGGGTTGCCTGGCACAGCAGATCCGGAATAACGATGATAATCTCCCCCATAACCTGAAACCTTGAAAAGAACGGGAAACTTTCTGTTGGGCTCTTTATTATATTCTTTGGGAAGAATAACCGCAGCATCAACTGTTATGGATTTTCCATGAAACTTGCTAAGCAGCGCAGAGGGTGCTTTTAGTTCTTTTACAAACTCAGTTTCTTTAAATTCAGGAGCCTGGATTACCTTATCGGCAACAAGGTGATAAACTGTCTTTGTGCTTTTGTTGATATCTATTTTAATAGGATCGCTGTACAAATTACCGGGGCTTTCGGCTATAGAACGGCCTCCCATATTTTTATCCCATACAATTTGCGAATAATATTGCCCGCGTTCAATATCAGTTAAGGCAACGGGGTAACCGGCAGCCTTATCGTCAATTTTAACAGTTGTGCCAGGTTTTAAATTTTTAACGTACACAGAAAAACAAGGGGAAGAATCAAATCCTACCATACCGCTTTTAGGTGTTTTATTTTCTTTGGATAAATACAGGATAACATACCCGGTAAAGGTTTCACCGGAGGCTGATGGAGAATAGCTTACTTCAAACTGCTGTGCAAATCCATTAAAAACAATTGCGGAAACCAGTAAAATGCTGAATAGAATTTTTTTCATTGTAGTGTTGGGTTTGACAAATATCATAAAAAATTTATGCAAACATTCTGTGAAGTCTTAATGATAAGTGTTTTTATTTTGATCAATATCTTACGATAGCGATGTGAGTATCCCTTGAATTTTTTGTTTTAAATCAGGAAGATCATTTTTAGCTATTTCCCAAACAAGATGCAGGTTTATTCCAAAATATTCGTGTATCGATATATTTCTAAAACCTATTATTGCTTTCCATGGAATTGAAAAATTTACCGATTTTAATTCATCAGTAAGAGCATTGCAGGCCTCTCCAATAATTTCAATTTGTTTAATGGTTGCAAAACGTTTCTCTGAACTCTCTAAAAATTGTTCATATGAATTATCATGAAGGTAAACTCCTATTTCATTTATTGCATCTAAAATATGCATTAATCTTACTTTGTCTCCTAAACTACCTTTCATATATTAAAATCTTATCTCTGTCAATAAGGGGTTTAATATACTTTGAAAGACCTTCATAGCTAACTAAATCAACTTTCTTCTTTAAAATCTGCTCGAGCTCGTCTTTATAAGAAAAAAACTTTATTCCTATAGGTGTAGTGTGATCCAATTCAACCAATATATCAATATCACTGTTTTCATCGGCCTCATCTCTTGAATATGAGCCGAATATATATGCCTTCTTTACCGGATGGCAAGAAAAAAAACTTCGGATATTATCAATATGTTGAGTTGAAAGATTCATTTAAACAAATATAGCTAATTCAAAAATAATAAATCGATTTCAAAACCGGCACTCCCAAAGGTTCACCAAAAACTGTTCATAATTATATAGTGTTTGAATATGCCAAACAACTATTAATCATTTATTTATGGGTCGATTTTAATGATTTTATAAATATTAAGATCATTCACAGCCTATATTCTTCTTTTTCTTACAATCAATAACAAACACTATATTGAAGTATTTTATTAACTATATTACTTCCTGGCTATTGTATGTTCTCTTTAACACAACAATGTAAATTTTTATTAAAAAAGCTATTTGAATTGCGTGATTTAGTGTGTAACTTAGTATAACCAATTCCTAAAACCATTTATTAAGAGAAAGTTATCATGAAGAAAAAAGCTATTGTAGTTTGTCAGCCTGATGAGACTGAAACTAGTAAATTAGAAGTACAAATCCACCATTTAGAAGTACCAATCCACCATAATTGTACTCAGAAAATTTATTTTCGCCATTCTTTTTGTGACCATTCACATGGCAGGGTTAATAAATTCCCATTCGGTAGTCTTCATGGGCCGGGAGCTTTTTAAGAAAGTAATTCAGGATTTGTTTTTAACACCCTTATTGCTTTCACTAAATAGGCTCATTTTCAGACCTGGCACGCCAGATCTGAAGCGGGTGTATTACCGAACAGTTTCAATCCTAAGTCTGCTTATAAATTGTAAATCAAGTTATTAGGCGTTTCACAAATTCACCTTTCTTTCAAAACCGAACAATCAACCGTCCGCAAACGATACATTAACCTTATAAATCACAATAACAAATTACTGATTAACAATATCTTACAAAAATGGCACGGAATTTTGGTATTCGTACGCATTAAACGCGTAATATCATGATTAAAAACTATCTAAAAACGGCCTGGCGTAATCTTATCAAAAACAAAGTACACTCTTTTATTAACATTGTGGGGTTATCGGTTGGTATGGCTGTAGCTATATTGATCGGTCTTTGGATCTGGGACGAGCTGTCTTTTGATAAATCGTTTCAAAATTACGACCATATTGCCCAGGTAAAGCAAAACGTAACCAATAACGGCGAGGTGCAAACCTGGGAACAGGTACCCTACCCTTTAGCTGCCGAACTGCGCAAAAGCTATGGCAATGATTTTAAATATGTAGTATTGGCCGTAGGTATGGGCGACCATTTATTAGCACTTGATAATAAAAAATTAACCCGCACCGGGGGCTTTATGGAAGCACCGGGCCCTGAAATGCTAACCCTTAATATGCTGAAAGGCAATAAAAGCGGATTAAAAGATCCTACCTCTATCCTGATCTCTGCTGCAACTGCCAAAGCCTATTTTGGCGATGCCGACCCTATAGACAAAACCTTAAAGATAGATAACCAGATAGTGGCAAAAGTAGCTGGTGTTTACAGCGATATGCCCCGGAACTCAACCTTTGCCGACCTTGGTTTTATCGGATCGTGGGAAATGTTTTATAATGCCAATGATCTAAAGTCCATGAACGAACCATGGCGACCTAATTTTTGCACTTTATTTGTGCAAATGGCTGATAATGCAAACATGGCTGCAGTTTCCTTAAAAATAAGGGATTTAAAATTGCATAAAGTGAGCGCAATGCTTGCTAAAAAGAAACCTGCACTTTTTCTGCAGCCCATGAACAGGTGGCATTTATATGATGAGTTTAAAGATGGCAAAAACACAGGTGGCCGCATTCAATATGTTTGGATGTTTGGTATCATCGGGGTGTTTGTGCTTTTGCTGGCCTGTATTAATTTTATGAATTTAAGTACTGCCCGGTCTGAGAAACGTGCCAAAGAGGTGGGTATCCGTAAGGCAATAGGTTCACTGCGGGCAGCTGATCTACCAGTTCTTCAGCGAATCGCTGTTATGTGTGGCCCTTGCTTTTTTGGTGGCTGTGCTATTTGTACAATTAAGCTTACCATTTTTTAATGAAGTGGCCGATAAAAAGATGAGCATTTTATGGGGTTCACCATTATTTTGGATACTGAGCGCTGGCTTTAGCTTGCTTACCGGATTAATAGCAGGCAGCTACCCTGCGTTTTACCTGTCATCATTTCAGCCTGTTAAGGTTTTGAAAGGCTCCTTCAAGGTTGGGCGACTGGCCGCTATCCCGCGCAAGGTGCTGGTTGTGGTTCAGTTTACTGTTTCAATCACCCTGATCATTGGTACGGTGGTGGTTTTCCGCCAGATAAAGTTTGCTGAGGACAGGCCTGTAGGCTATAGCCGCGATGGGTTGGTATCTGTTCCGATCGGCACACAGGATATTCATAAAAATTATGAAGCAGTAAAAAATGAATTATTTAAAACCGGTGCTATTGTGTCAGTAGCAGAAGGTGATGTAGCGCCTACCTCGTCAGCAGGCAGTACAAGTGCCATTGAGTGGAAAGATAAAGACCCTAACCTGAGTGTAGATTTTCAGCAAGCAGCCGTATCGCCTGAGTATGGTAAAACAGCCGGCTGGCAATTTAAAGGTGGTCGTGATTTTTCCCGGGAGTTTCTTTCCGATTCTTCAGCTGTGGTAATAAACGAAGCTGCTGTAAAATTTATGGGGCTTAAAAACCCTGTGAATGATTACGTAAAATATTACGGCAACCAATTCAAAATAGTAGGTGTAATAAAAGATATTATTGTTGATTCGCCTTACGGGCAGGTAAAGCCATCTGTGTTTTTCCTTAATAAGGGCGCGGGAAGTACAGTATTGCTAAGAATAAACCCTAAAATTAGTGCAAGCCAGGCAATTGAAAGGATTGAGCCTGTGTTTAAGCGGTTTAATGCTGAGCAACCATTTACGTATAATTTTGTTGACCAAATGTATGCCAAAAAATTCGGTAATGAACAGCGTGTGGGTAAGCTGGCAGCATTTTTTGCCAGCCTGGCTATACTAATCAGTTGCCTTGGCCTATTTGGTATGGCTTCGTTTATGGCAGAACAACGGGTAAAAGAAATTGGTGTACGCAAAGTATTAGGTGCTTCGGTATTTAATCTTTGGCGCATGCTATCCACCGATTTTATTGGCCTGGTGACTGTTTCATTGTTGATCGCAACCCCGCTCGGCTGGTACCTGATGCACAACTGGCTGCTGCATTTTGATTACCGTTCAAGCATATCAGGCTGGATCTTTATTTTAACCGGTTTGGGAGCAATAGCAATCACCTTAATAACGGTAAGCTTCCAATCAATAAAAGCAGCATTGGCTAACCCTATAAAGAGTTTAAAAACAGAATAGACGATGACATTCTTCTGAAGCTTATAAATATGCGAAAATCACCATTTATCAATTTGCTGTAATTATTTTTAATAATTGTTGTCATATAGACTAAATCAACTAGACATGAAAGCTTTAATATTTATCACAGTAACCGGTGGCTTGCTTGCCCATTCACTTTTGGGGTGTAGCCAGTTGGCAAAATATGATCTGTTTTATCATGCAGATCATAAAACGGTGCCGGTTAAAAAATGCTGCTGCAATCAAAATAAAGTTGCCCGAACTGTCGCGCTAAAAAAATTGCCCGGAGTTTAGCAGTTGGTGATCAAGTTTCGTTAAAATTCACACTGACACATTGATCTCGTGTTAAGTCAACAGTCTTAAGTCGCAAGTCTTAGGTGAAATTTTGTCTTTTTCTGGCTTAGAACTCAAGACTTTCGACTCAAGACTAAGCGTCAATTCATGATTGACACGACACTAGTGCGCTTTGTAAACCAAAAAGTCACCCACCTCGCGTAGCTGACTTTTTTATTAACTATTAACTGACCAAATGTTTAACGACAAACGATCTGGTATTATAAACATAAACTATTGACAATTAGTGCAATGTGTGAAAATCACCCTATAAAACATTGTTTATAAAACAACAGAATTAAACTGATAATCAGCCTGATTCATTGCTATTGCTACTAATTTTTGTTAATAACCGGGGTTTTGTTTTGTGTTTGAGTTGGCATCTATTTCGGCCTGCGGAATTGGTAAGATCCGTTTGTTATTACCAACAGGCACCAGCTCTATTGAGGGTGCTGAATCATCCTGCTGCGGGCGAACTATATTCAAATTCAACCTTGTAAAATCAAAATATCTTAGGCCCTCAAAGGCAAGCTCCTTTCTTCGTTCATTTAATATATCTGTTATAAGCTGCGCACCGGTTGAAGTGTACCCTGCAAATGCGGGATCACGTTTTTTTGCGAGTTCGTTGAGATAAATTAAGGCGTTAATATTATCGGTGGTACGGGCATAGCTTTCAGCAAGTGTAAGCAATACTTCAGCATACCGGATGATCTTAATATCATCCTTATCGCTCGGGTTGGTAACATTGCTATATTTATTGTTTACCAATGCTGGGTCGCCCAGGTGATCGCCTTCGTATATCAAACCCTTACGTGCATCTGTTGCTGCATATTTGCTGTACAGATCCTGCGTAACCAGTGCATCCCCATAGCCATCCTGCGAATAGAAATAATCTAAACCATCAAAGTTATTGTTGTTTGCAGTGGTTAAGGCCAGCTCAAATATGGTTTCT
This sequence comes from Mucilaginibacter sp., assembly GCF_028288225.1. Lineage (GTDB taxonomy): Bacteria > Bacteroidota > Bacteroidia > Sphingobacteriales > Sphingobacteriaceae > Mucilaginibacter. The sequence continues at coordinate 65,963 of NZ_JAQBOC010000084.1, read as the reverse complement.
GTTAAGTTAGATACGCCGGCTGGGTTTGCCCAATAAGCAGCAAGGTTATCAGCATTGGTTAATGTATATCCACCATTATTAACAACATCAAGCGCCGCTGTTTTAGCATTTGCATAATCGCCTTTATACAAATATACCCTGGCTTCAATAGCTTTAACCGCATGCTTAGCTATGTAATAGGAGTTGGTGTTATGCAATGACGTCCCGGCTTCAGGCATCAGCATAAATGCACTGTCCAGATCACTTATTATTTTATTATATACATCAGATACTTTTGCCCTGGCAGGTTTTGTAAACGCAGTGGCCGGGCTTGTTGGTACTGTTATGATTGGAACACCGTCAGCATTAGGATCTACAGTATAAGGTTTGGCAAAAAAGTTAACCAGCTCAAGGTAGCAAAGGGCCCTTGCTGCATAAGCTTCCCCTTTAAGCTGTTTCACATCATCGTTTGAAGCTACATTGGCCGCAATAATACGGTTAGCCTGCAATATTGAATAATATCCTTGCGAGTAAATGTCGTTGGCCTCGCCATTTGTAGCGGTAAATGTGTAATTGTTTTCAGCCTGGTACCGGCCTGCATTGTTATAGCTAATGTAAATATTATCAGGCAGCAGGTCGCCCAAAATAGGAATATCACGCCCAAAGAAGTTAGTACGGCTCATAGTGGCATACATACCATTTACCGCCTCATTTAAATCAGTTGGCGTTTTTATGGCTCCGCTTACCGGTATAGCCGCCGGCGGACTTTGATTAAGGAATTCTTTTTTGCAGGATGCCAATGCAGTTAAAGCTGCGAGTGACAAATAAATATATAGTTTTTTCATTTTGTTATTTTTTATAATCCAATATTTAAACCTATCGTGAATGTTCTAACCTGTGGAACTTCCAGGTTGCTGATACCGGTTACTCCTACTTCGGGGTCAAATGGTATATGCTTGTCATAGGTTTTAGTAAACAGGTTAGTTCCGCGGCCATACAAATACAGCCTGGTTATTCCTGCTTTTTTTAAATAATTGATGTTTTTAAAATCATACCCAATGGTTAAGTTTTTCAGGCGTACATAATCGCCCTTGTATAAAAACCTGCTTGATATATCTGACGATTCGCCATCATTTGTACCGCCGAGCACAACTTTCGGAACGTCAGTGACCTGGCCCGGGGTTTTCCACCTGCGGGTATAAACATATTGGTACCTGTTGTTAGGCAGATAAGTTCCATCAGCCAGGTAGTAAGAGAAACTATCAAAAATGTAATTGCCAAAATTATAGTACACATCTACCGACAGTGTGACGCCTTTATAGGTAAAAGTGTTGTTAAAACCCCCAAACCCTTTCGGATCTGCCTGTTTAGCCTCTACACGGGCTGCAGCGCTATAATTGTTGGTGGTAGTTTTTTTAGATGCATCGGTGTACCATAAAGCATCACCATTGGCAGGGTCGACACCGGCATATTGGCGCATATAATAGGTGTAAAAATCCCTGCCCTCATTTACCCTGAAAACACTATTGATATATGGGGCATGGTCAGATAATTTGGTAACTGTATTTTTATTTAAGGCGATGTTAAAGCTGGTGTTCCAGGTAAAGTCCTTTGTTTTAACGGGGACGCCTTTTATTTCAAATTCAAACCCTTTGTTAACCATGGCGCCAACATTTGATGTTATTGTTGCGAAGCCGGTTGTTAATGAAATTGGTACAGCCTGGATAAGTTTGTCAATATTGTTACGGTAATAGTCAATATCGAAAGTTAAACGGTCATCAAAAAAGCCAAAATCAATCCCAACATCAAACTTATGGGCCGATTCCCAGGTTAAATTCGGATTACCTATATTATTAAAGGTTTGGCCGTTGGCGCCGCCATAGTTAGCACCATAAGCAGCTGTTGTTTGGGTAAAATAATAATTATTGTTGCCGAAGTTTGCATTACCGGTAGTACCGTACGAGCTGCGGAGCTTTGTAGAAGAAAAAATATTCTGTTTTCTGAAGAAATCTTCCTCATCTAAGTTCCAGGTACCGCCTATTGAGTAAAAATTGCCATAACGGCTGCTGCTGCCAAATACCGATGAACCATCGCGCCTGTAGGTTGCGCTAAGCACATATTTATTTTTAAAGTTTATGCTGGCCCTTGAATAAATGGCATCAAAAGTATAATTGCCAAAGCTGGCTTGCGCCTGGATTGGAACTGATGCGTTGATAGACGTAATAAGCGTAGGCTGTGAAACCGGGAAGCCATTTGAATTGGTTACCAAAAAGTACGCCTGGTTTTTTTGTGCCTCATACCCTACTGTTGCATTAATGGTAAAATCTTCACTGCCGCCAATTTTGTACTTATAGTCCAGCTGGTTGCGGGTAATGAAATTAAAATAACGGGTATAGTTATCATAGGCAGTGCCGCCGCTTGATACGCCATCCCCCTGTATTGGGTTATTGTATATATTTTCCTCTAAAGCGTCATAATCAATACTGGCAAATGAGGTAAAATTAAGTTCGTCCCAAATGTTCCATTTCACCGAGCCTGTACCCAGTATCCTGGTAATATTTGCCTGGTTCCTATCATTGGCTACCAGCCACAAAGGGTTAAATGTACTTGAGAAATTGGTGGCACCCGAAGTTTTGGAATTAACAGAGCCATCATCATTACGTGCCAGCTGGAATGGGCGTAAAAAATAAGCCGCTAAAACGGGGTTAGCAAATGCTCCGCCATTTGTTGGTGTATTTTGGATAATGTTTGACGCGTTTATGTTGAAGTTAAGCGTAACACGTTTACTGATGTTATGATCAATATTCAGCAAGCCGTTTATCCTTTTAAGTTTTGAGCCTATAGTAGTGGCTTCTTGTTTAAAATATCCGCCTGATGCAAAAACGCGGGTATTATCGTTGCCGCCTGATACTGATAAATTGTATTGCTGCTGACTGCCATTCCGGGTTACAATGTCATACCAGTTGTTATAGCGGCCATTCAAACCATAACTTTGTGATACGGAAGCAATTGCATCATCGTCATATCCATAGTTTTTCAAACCCTCAATAAATATTTCTTTAAACTGGGGCCCTGTTAATGGCTTGCCGTCTTCGCGTTGGGGCAGGTTGTTTGTACGCCCTATTTCTGTATCAAAACGGATTTGGGTTTTACCGTTCTTTCCTTTTTTGGTGTTTATTACAATTACACCATTTGAGCCCCGCGAACCATAAATGGCTGTTGCCGCAGCATCTTTAAGCACTGTAATGTTATCAATATCATCCTGATTAATCCCTGCAAGCACGCTTGTTGATGTAGTAAGGGACGACAGATCTCCCGAGTTTATAATGGCTCCATCAATTACATAAAGCGGGTTTGAGCCGGCTCCTATTGATCCAACGCCCCGCAAACGCACCTGTACATCAGCACCTGGTTGGCCCGAATTTGATGTTATATTTAAGCCAGCAACCTCACCCTGTAATGACTCTATAGGCGATGTAAAGGGCTTATTTTCGTTTTGACGCCCGTTAACAACAGATGCTGCACCGGTATATGCTTTTTTAGCCAATGACCCATAGCTGTCCTTTACAACAACCTCGGTAAGTAAATGGGTATCGGTTACAAGTTTTATATTATAGATATTGTCTGCGCCAATTGTTAATTTAAAAGTTGTGTACCCGATATAGGAAAATGAAAGCACCTGTCCGGGACTGGCCGTAATTTCATAATCGCCATCGTTATTTGTTAATACACCCTGGTTAGTTGTTTCTAACCTTACAGAAACTGCAGGTAGCGGAAATCCATCGTCGCCGGTAACTTTACCGGTAATTTTTTTGCTTTGTGCTATTGCTACGGAAAACCCGGCCAACAAGAGCAAGCATATGACAAGTATTTTTTTTTCATATTATTTAAGTATTTTGTAATAGCTTAGCGTGGGTCTGTAAGCTTTATTTATTTTTACAATGCATTGATGTTATGCTATGTAGGCGCGCTTTTCATCATTATGTAGTGTTAATAATTAATAAATAACAGCGCTTACCGGCTGCGGCAGTTGCTTATATGTAATATTAACCATAATCGTTTTCGGCGGATATGCGGCAATCACTCCCATATATGCAGCAATCACCATTTTAATAACTTTGACACATCAGGGCACAAAAAAACCGGCAGCTTTTTAAAACTACCGGTCGCCCTTACAAGAAACCTTAATCAGGCGCTTTGCCTGTATTTAAGGGGAGTTGTTTGAAAATGCTCCCTGAAGAGCCTGATGAATGAGCTGGGGCATTCAAACCCTATCAGGCTTACCACTTCGTTAACAGGGTAATCAGTGTTTTTCAACAATCCCTGTGCCCGTTGCAGGCGTAATTGAATTAAAAACTGGTGTGGTGTTAAATTAAAGGCCTGCTTAAACGTGCGCAAAAGGTGATTAACGGATAAGCATGAATATTCGGCCAGTTCGTCCAGGCTAATGTTTTGGTTATAATTGGTGTACAAATACTCTTTCGCCAGGTTTAACCTGCGTAATATTTCAATTTTTGTGCTCCTGTTTAAAAAATTCAGGCGCTCTGCCTTCTGAAAAATCTCTTCGTTATATATTTTAAAATAGCTGATCAGGCAATGGTGCAAATACTCATTTATAAGCACTTCATCCTGCATGCCATGGTCGAGGTGATATTTAAGGTGTTTAACATTAAAAAACAGGTCGCCCTTAAACGGATAAATAGTTTCGCTAAATTCACCTTCCTGGCGGTTATTATAATTCTGCTTAAGAAGGGTATCATCTTTTATCTGCCAGCATTTTTTAAAATCATCCATAAACTTTTCATCAAAGCTTATTGAAAATGAATGCACCGGTACTGCGCAATCTACAGTGCTTGAATAATTTGTTCCCTTATTCAGTATTAAAAACGAATCAGGGTAAATAGATAAATTTCGCCGCCCGATACTGTAATTTTCATTGCCCGAGAATACAAATCTTATACTAAAATCAATATTCGACTGTTGGGTAAGCTTATGGCTCCTGGTGCCGCTGTATATTACATTATTGTTTTTTAATGTTTTTAAGTATTCCATAGCAGGTTAAATTAATGGGTGTGATTTAATTATGGTTAACTATAAATACGTTCTTCAATTAATAAATACCGGTTACCCGTTGGGTCTGAAAATTCAGCTCCCAAACCAATTGGTGAGTATTGCGGCTCGTTATAAAAGCTTACCCCAGCCGTCTTCAGGCTGTAATAATCATTTAAGCAATCATCAGTACTTAAAATTATAGGCGGAGTTACAGTGTTGGTTTTTGTCTGTTTAATCACCATTAAAAACACCCCGGGGTTATTGGTTTTTATAATGGTACATTCCTGGCCAAACAAGATATTTTTACATCCACAGGTTTCGAGTCCCAATTTTTCGGTAAAAAAACGAAGCTGTTTTTCAACGTCATCTGTATAAATTGGTATGTATTTAATATTCATGTTAATTAAGGTTAGTATTGGTTGATTGGTTGTAACGCCTTATAAACTTTTTGTCTATAGGGTTAATATACTTTGGAGAGATCAGTTATAGTACATCTCAAAGATAATGTTATAAAAAGGCGGTCGTATCACCCTGTTAGGGGGAATTTTGATGAGTAGAGTCGGGAAAAACAGAGTCAAGAAGTCAAGATTCAAGAATCAAGATAAAAGGAAATGAGAAAAAATCCTGATTCTTGACTTCTTGACTCCTGACTCCTGACTCTTGACTTCTTGATTCTGTTCCCTCAAATAAGCTTATTCTCCCTGGCGGTTTTTATGGCGTCGGCCCTTGAGTTTACATCAAGCTTAACATAAATATTTTTGATATGGCTTCGTACGGTTTCAAGGTCAATAAACAGCTCTTTTGCTATCTGGCCGCGGCTTTTACCATTACAGATCTGTTCAAGAATCTGGGTTTCACGTTTTGATAATGGCGACGCCTGGTTTTTCTGGAACGATTTGATCACCATTTTTGCTATGTTGATGCTCATCGGCCCCCCTCCTTCCTTCACCTCTTTAATAGATTCAATTATTTTGGCCGAAGGGGTATTTTTGGTAAGATAGCCGGCCGCTCCGTTGGCAAGCGCTTCGAATATTAACTTTTCTGATTCATAAACAGTTAGTATTAATATGTAAACGTGTGGCAAAAGCTTCTTTAATTTGGGGATAGCGTCAATCCCATTTGTGCCGGGCATTTCAATATCAAGCAATATCACATCCGGTTTATCATTTGCAATTTTTAGTGCTGCCGACTCATAAGAGCAATAGGATGATACCACCTCATATCCCTCTGTATTCCCTATCAAAAATGAATACCCGTTGCGGATAGTATCGTCATCCTCAATTATAGTTACCTGTATGTTGCGGTTCATAGCATTACGTTTTTGCATTTAGTTTAACCTGTAACTCGGCGGCTGTACCTTTTTGGCCATTGCTGCCTATTTTAAATTGCGCACCTATCCGGCCGGCTCTCGACCTTATATTTACAAGGCCATGCCCGCGTTTTGCCTTAATTTCGTCGTAGCCGTTACCGTCGTCTGTGATCCTGATGATTAGCCGGTTTTTTTCGGGCTGCTCAAGATTAACCACAACGTTGTGTGCTTCGGCATGTTTAAGCACGTTGGTTAAAAGCTCCTTAAATATCATGGTAATATTACGGCTGTATTCCATAGGGAGTTTTATTTGATTAAAGTTATCGGTAATGCCTTCAAAACAAAAATCAATATTTACATCCTGGAACATTTCAATACCGGTTTCTTTTACGTGCATCAGCGTTTCATATAAATTATCGCTTTTAGGATCGAGCGCCCAAAGTATGTCTTTGGTGCCATTATATAAAGCTGCTGCATTTTGCTGGATCTGCTCAACAAGGTTTTTCTGATCAAGCTTATCTTTATCCAGCTTGGTGTTTAGCACATCAGACAATACGGTAATACGGGTTAACTTGTTTCCCAGGTCGTCATGAAAGTCTTCAGCGGTTTGCTGCCTTAGCTTTTGCTTTTCTTCACGCTTTAATGTTTCAAGGGCTTGTTTTTTGTTTATTTGCTGCTGATGTAAAAAATATTGAATAACAAAGCCAAGTAAAACCAAAAAGATTAACCCCAGCACACGGAATACAGGCTTTTGATAAAAATGCGGTACTATTTCAAATTTAAGCACGGCAGTTTTTGAGGGGATCTTCGCCTCGGGACTAAGTGCTTTTACTTCAAACGTATATTTACCCGGTGGCAATGATGGGTAATCGACCGTATTGCTTTTTACCGGCCAGCAAAACTGATCGTCTAACCCGGTTAATTTATACTGGTAAGTTACCTCATCCGGATTTTTTAAATAAACGCCCTGGAAAGATATAACCAGGTGATTTTGCGAGGCAGATAATTTTATTTCGGAGCCCGGATCTTCATTTAATGGGCGCGTACCTTTATTGCCATCTAAAAATAATTTGACACCCTGTATCAATACATGCGGTGGTTTTTCGGGTAGCGGATCAATATTGGTGTTAAATACAATTATGCCTTTGGTTGTGCCAAAAAAAACTTTTCCATCATCATAAAGGGCAGCGTTCTGGTTGGCTTCTACTATCAGGTCTCTTGAGGTTCCGGCTTGCTGAATTTTGCATTCCATGCTGCCCGGCTTAATAGCTATCCGGTTTATACCACGCCCTGTGCCTGCCCATATAACACCGTTATTATCGGCAACAAGGCTGTATATGCTGTTTGCTTTAAACCCATCCTTTATATTGTAATTTTGGAGCTTATTGTGCTTATCCCATATAAACAAACCCCTGTCATCTGTTCCAATTAAAATCTTATCCTTATATTGCATAATGCAAAGTATAGCCGATGCGTTTAACGTGCCCAGCTTAAACCCGGGAACAATTTTCTTATTTACAACAAGCTTTACGCCCTCCTGGCTTCCTATCAGTATTGAATCTTTTCCACACGACGTAATTGCAGAAGTAAAAGATGTTAATCCCTGCACAAAGGTCATGGTGTTGTTTTCATAATAGTAGCATCCCTGCGGGGTTGCTATCCACATGGTATTATTACTATCAACCGTTATAAAATTAATCGACCTGGTTTCAGTTCCCTTCATCAGCTTAAAGCTTGTACCGTCGTACTTCCAGATGCCGCCACGATCTGCCCCTATCCAAACATTTTTATCCTTATCAATATAAAGACTTTGTATAATTGCTGTGCCCGAACCTGATGATGGCTGCCAAAGGTTACTCAATACGCCGTTATTGTATTTTATAATGCCACTGCCGGCAGTACCCAATAAAATATTGTTGCTTTTATCGTGAGCTATGCTCATTACTACCTGGTTTACATTTATTCCCTGCGACTCATCATAAATTACATGGCCCGCACCTTCATACCTGAACATCCCGCTTCCATTTGTTCCTAACCATACATTACGGTCGTTATCACAGTAAATATCTGATACAGCATTATTGGTTAAGCCGTTACCACCTGTAAAATGGATGGTTTTTTGTTTGCTTACAAAATAGGCGCCACGCTGCGTTCCTATCCATAGGTTATCTTCATAATCCTGCTCAAAGCTCAGCAGCGGGCCTGCATTGTTATCAATATCTTTATTTTGATACCGGCTTATTTGTTTATCAGTGGCTATAAATAAACCCTTAGGTGCAAGCAGGTACAGCTTTTTACTATCAAACTTATCAAACTGCATTTTAAACACAAAAGCCGATTTAATTGCCCCGGTAAATGGCGCGTATAAAACCCATTTGTTGTTATCCAGTTTATAGATTCCCTTATCAATAAAGGATACATATAAGTTCCCGGTCTTATCTGCAACAATACAGCTAACCGAGTTGCTCAGGCTATCGGGCATTTGCACCCTTTGCATCCGGTTATTAATTGCTTTGTACAAATGATTGCTCATTACCACCCATATCGCACCGCTATGCTCTTCAGCTATGTGTGTTACAAATTTTTTCTTTGCATCAGCCGGTACGGGATAGTTGTATATTTTTTCGTTTTTTATTGATGACAGGCCCATGTTAGTGCCCAGCCAAACCGTTCCTTTTGAATCGCTGTAAATTTCAAATACAAAGTTGTTTGGCAGACCTGTACTTTTTGAGATGTTATAATAGTCATGGCCATCAAACCGGCTAACGCCGCCAAGGGTAGCTATCCATAAACGGTGGGTATTGTCCTGGTACAGCATATTTACCTGCGATTGAATAAGCCCATCTTCAATATCATAATGCGCAAACACGTATTTCTGCGCTGCTGCCTTATTATTAAAAATAAGTATAATGCAAAATGCCCAAACTAAAACTAATGGGAGGTGTACAGAAGGTGTTGATCTTTTCAAAACAGGCACATAAATGCGGTTTACAACTTAACTGATAACCATGTATACAAATTAAGCTATTACTAATATAATAAAAAATCACCCTAATAGGGTGATTAATTTAAAGACCAGTTAATATTAGAGTCGAGAGTCAGGAAGTCAGGAAGTCAGGAGTCAAGAGTTAAGATATAAAAGAGTTCAAGCCAGTTATTATCTATTAAAACAAATATCTTGTTCAGTTGATCTTTTTTAATCACTATTTTTACCCCAACTCCTGACTCTTGACTCTAATTCTTATTCTTATTCTCAGCCATTATTTTTTGAGGTTCACTAACATCCCTATCATCAAACAGCTTACATACCTGGGTTATCTTCCACTCCTTGTCGGCATTTTTTTCTAAGGTTAAGTAATTATGCTGGATGGTGTTTTCATATTTAAAATCAACACGGGCAATAACCAGGGCATCGCTTTTGGCAAGCACCTCGTACTTTGCGTCGCAATTTTGTACAACAGTTGCTATCTGGCGCATGTGCTCAACCAGCTTATCTTTGCTTTGAACAAGTACAACTTCGCCGCGGGGAATTTTAAAGGCTGCATTTTCGCCCATTACAGCATCCAGCTTTTTATAATTGGAGTTCATGTGGCTGTCGATAAAATCGCGGATGGTTGTGTTATAATCGGCCGGCCCTTTACCTGTGCCGGCATATGTTTTTTCTGTAAAGGCCAATAATAAACCTATTATTAAAACCTTAAAAAGATTGCTTCTCATATTGCTGTTTTTTTATCAAATGTATAGTGCAAAGCAAAAGCAGAATATGCGAAACAAATCATTGGATATGCCATTAACACCAATGTGAGGTATTAGCAGGTAGGAAACGATTTTGAAATGGGAAATCGGTGCCTAACGGGTTGATCTCAGGTAGCCCCATCGGCCCATTAAACTTTTACATTGTTTACCCGGAGTTCTGCAATCAATTTTCCAACATCCCTAAAATTTTCAACATTCTACGGCTTGGGTTGGTGTACCACCAATGGTTGTGTATGTTTGCCCTACTATATTATGTCACCAGAAATTATACAAACGCGGGCCGATTTAACGAAGATCATTTCAAAACACCTGAAGCTTGAAGAAGGCAGGCGTATTTTAAAAGGGAACTGCCCCTTTCATGCAGATAGCACAGACTCCTTTATGGTATCGCCGGCAAAAAACATATTTAAGTGTTTCGGCTGCGGCAAGGAAGGCGGCCCGATAGAATTTGTAATGGCTATTGAAAGTAAAAGCTATGATGAAGCTGTAACGAGCTTGGTTTTAGAGTTCGGCGTTTAAATAGGCCTCCTGGGGCGTTTCTTTTTTTCAAAGCTGCTGCTGCTGCCGCCGGATGATCTCATATTTGAAGAATAGTTTTTGGGCGGAGGAACAGGTTTATCTTCCCTTATTTTTACATTTAGCTGCCTGCCGCCAACTTCGGTGCCATCAAGCGCTTCAACGGCCCTGTCGGCGCCCTCCTGACTTAACATCTCTACAAATGCATAACCCTTGCAGATCCTGGTCTTTTTATCCCGAACAATTTTAATGGTACTAATATCACCATGTAGCCCAACAAGCATCGCGATGTCGAGTTCCGTAAAATCAAGCGGGAAACCACCCACAAATATTTTTATCATAAATAGTAAACTGTAATGTGCAAATATAAGTATCTGATTGATTAATGTAGCGGTAATAATTTACTCAGGCAGGGGATTATTAAAATGAGCTTTACCGGGGCGTAATGTATTAATATTAATTTATATTCTTCAAACATTGATAACGGGGTACAGGCAACCGATCTATCAACACCCCTCTAAAAATTAAAATAAGTCTGTAAAAATCTAAATAAATAACCTATCCATGTATTATTTATAAACACACTTGATCACCGTAAATAAATTTGCTTAAATACTTGTAAGTCAATATATTTTATCAGATATTTATTGTTAAATAATAACTAACCTAATATCACCTAAAAATATAATAAACAAAACTTATAGTTAAGAAATCTTAATTTTTTGAATGACAAGTATCGTCTGAAATTAATTACCGCTAAGCTATAATCTGCCTGAAAAACTTAATTCATTACCAATATGTCAGGATCAAACATTTTAGAGATCGCAACCGGGATAATATTCATATTTATCCTGGTGAGCGCTATTTACTCCGTCTACCCCGGGCGTGTCATCCACCAGCTTTTATATAACATGGGTGGTACCGGGCTTACAAAGGCCCATTTACCTGCAGCCATGGTTAATATTAACGCTACCCCGGACCCACCTACTGCGGGAGGAGACACCGGAGACGCAGCCGGGCAAAATCCACAGGCAAATGATCCATCACTACAGGATCTGCCCGACGGCGATGACGAGCCGGACGGATGCGATGTAGAGGCAACAGACTTAACGGGAGATGCAGATCTGCCGGAATCAAAAGGAGGAATGATATAATATGGCTTTTTCATTAACATGGCTGCCGGAGGTTTTAATGAACGCCGGTTTAAAAGTAGCAGAATCACCAGGCTGGCAAGACCGTGGCCACGGCGATATGGGCGAGGTAAAGGGGATACTTTGCCATCACACAGCAACGCCCGGTAAAAATAGTGGCAATATGCCCACGCTTAAAACTTTAATAAATGGGCGGCCGGATCTTTCAGGCCCGCTGTCGCAGCTTGGCCTTGGCCGGGATGGCACCTATTACATAATTGCGGCAGGCAAATGCAACCATGCAGGCGGCGGCAAATGGCAGGGCATTGCCACCGGCAACAGCAATTTTATTGGCATTGAGGCCGAAAATACCGGCGGACGGGACGATACACCATGGCCAACCATACAGGTTGATGCCTACCACAGGGGTGTTGCAGCCATATTGAAACACATTGGCAAAGGTGCCGAGTTTTGCGCCGGGCACAAAGAATACGCCTTACCTCCGGGCCGCAAATCTGATCCTGATTTTGATATGAATGCCTTTCGTTCGTCAGTGAGTGATATTTTGAACGGCGTGGCCCCTGCACCTGAGCTGATACCCGTTGCAGCCCCGCCAACGGCCGACAGACCCGCACGCGCTACCTTAAGGCGCGGTATAAATAATAACCCTGAGCTGGTGAAAATTGTACAAACCAAGCTTGGCCTGAATGCCGACGGAAGCTTTGGCCCCAAAACAGAGGCCGCTATCCGCGCATTCCAGTCGCAGCATGGCGTAGTGCCCGATGGTATTGTTGGCCCTAAAACATGGCTGATGATTGATCCTTAAGACCGTTTTATATATTATGAGAGATAGTTGACAGAACCTGGCTCCGGCCGGGTTTTGTTGTGTTTGGGAGGGGTCATTAACCCATCCCCCAAAAAACAATAATCCAAACCTACTCACTATATTAGCGTTGCCTAAAAAAGCTTTATAGTATGCCTACAAACAAAACACCCATATACACGGCCTTTGTTGCCAATACCATTATAGCAATTGTAAAGCTTGTTGCTGCGGCTGCTACAGGCAGTTCGGCAATGGCATCGGAGGGCATCCATTCATTGGTTGATACCAGTAACGAGATCCTGCTGTTGCTGGGCATCCATAAAAGCCTTAAACCGGCAGATGAAAAGCGGCCTTTTGGCTACGGCAAGGAGCTTTACTTTTGGGCGTTTGTGGTATCGCTGGTGTTTTTTGCGCTGGGTGGTGGCTTTTCAATTTATGAAGGCATCCAGCACCTGATGCACCCCGAAGAAATAAAGAACCCCGTATGGAACTACGCTATACTGGGCATTGCCTTTGTGCTTGATGGTTATTCGTTAATAACTGCTCTAAAGGAGTTTAACCGCCAGCGTGGCAGCATGACCTTTTGGAAAGCCGTAAGGCAAAGTAAAGACCCTGCAACCTTTGTAGTGCTTTTTGAAGATGCTGCCGACGTGATAGGCATCCTGATTGCCTTTACAGGGATCCTGCTGAGCCAATTGCTCCACAACCCTTACCTTGATGGCGTAGCCTCGATAATGATAGGCCTGTTGCTTACCCTGGTAGCTGTATTGCTGGTGCGCGAAAGCCACAGCCTGCTAATGGGTGAAACCGCTCATCCCGATGAATTGAAAAAGATAATAACCCTGGTTGAGAAAAACCCTGCGGTACAAAGCATGTCGGCACAATTATCCATGTACATGTCGCCGGAGGAAGTGCTGTTATTGCTGAAAATAAAGTTTGATGCAAACAGGTCGGGTGGTGAAATAGCGGATACCATTAATACCTTACGGGAAGCTATCCAGGCTAACTATCCGCATTATAAACATTTGTTTATTGAGCCGGTGTAGGTAAACGTAAACCCATAATATGACCCATAGGGCAATGTCATTAAGTTGAAATGAACAAAAAATACCGAACAACGAATATTGAAATAATGAAGTAAACTTCGGCGTTCGAAATTCATCATTCGATATTAATAATTTCCCTATTCCGTTCCTTAACTTAAACCTATAATATGACCCATAGGGTCAAAGAAAGTAAGATCGGATAGATCATTGAATACAGAATGATGAATACAACGAATGCCGAAGGTTCTTTCATAATTCAACCTTAGTTACTCAGTATTCGGCATTCAAAACTCCATCACCCATTCCCCACCCTTTCCATTTCCTCGGCGGCGCTGCCGTCTGATCGTTTTACGGTTTTGTAGGTTTTGCCAAAGCGATAGGTAAAGGTGAGCGTAAACACCCTGCTATCACGCATTATTTTAAAATACTCGGTAGCATTGGGGAACGAGGTGAAACCCTCCATGGCATTGGTGTACAAAATATCGCGGACACTAAATTTAAGCGTACCTTTCTTTTTTAGCACCGGCCTTGCTATTCCCGCCGACAGCTGCCCTGTTGGGTACAAAAGTTCCTGAACATCGTTACGTGCCTTGGTGGTATAAAAGCCGGAGATCTCGGCAGTATAAGTTTTGGCTATGGTAAACTGGTTGTTTGCGCTTATGTTAAGCTGGTTAATCTGGCTGGTGTAAGTATTGCCGTTAAAGCCCCTTAATTGCTTGTGGTTAAAGGTAGCCTGGGCAGTAAGGCTCCACCAGCTAAAGGGTGTTACCGACACTGCCTGCGATACCCCAATGTTATACGTATGGCCCACATTTCCCTGTGAGTATAAAAGAATGCCTTTAGTAGCATCATTCAAAAACAACTGCGAGAAATAGTTTTTTATATTGCTGTAGGATACGCTTGTAGTCAGCAGGTTTTTATACTGATGGCTCAGCTCAAAGTTCCAGCTAAACTGGGGCAAAAGGTAAGGGTTGCCTGTTTCGTAGGTGTATTTATTAATGATAAAATAAAAAGGGTTAAGATTTTGGAACACCGGCCTATCTATCCGCCTGCCCGCGGTAAGTGTTAAGCTATGTGATGAATCTGCCTGGTAGCTGATATATCCGCTCGGGAAAAACTCGCCATAGTTACGTGAAAATGCCGAATCTTTCTGAACTGCATTGCCCAGCTGATTGGCTTTATAGCTGGTATACTCATACCTAACCCCACCCTGGATAGTAAATTTATTATATTTCTTTTCCACAGAGGTATACACGGCGTTAATGTTTTCCTTATACAAAAAATGGTTGCTTTTGGTGTAGTCATCAACCCATTGTGTGCCATCAAAATTCTGATAAGCCGCCAGGTTATCCGTATTGCTGTAGGAAGATTTTATGCCGGATTGCAGGGTACCGGTTTCGCCCAGCTTCAGGGTATAATCCACTTTTCCCGAAGCTATTTTTATAGTTGTTGGGATATTTCCGCGCGATTCATCTTTATAGCCGCCGGGTGCAAGCAGCTCATTATTAAAATCCTGGCTGGTTTCAAGACTATAATGCAGGTAGTCAAGGTCAACCGCAATATCTTGCAATGGGGAGATAGTATGCCTTAAATTTAAATTTATCGCCCCATTTTTAAACCTGTTATCATTTTTATTCCCGGTGGCAATAGCCGAATCAACTGCACCGGCAGGATCAAGCCAGGTGGCTGTAGCAAGGTTGTTGCCATAACGGTGAATACTGGTACCGCTTAGCACAATGCCTATAGTAGTTTTTGGGCTGATAAAATAATCGAGCCCGGTTTTAATGGTATTGTTAAAAAACTTGCCGCTAAAATACGATGGCTGCCGCAGCATGGCAGTAACAGCGCCATTTTCATCATAATACTTTCTTAAGGCATAAAGGTCAGTCAGGTATTCAACATAGTTAAAGTTGTAATTAAAAAAGGTGTTGATCTTCCCGATGCGGTAATTTAATATAAGGCTGTTGTTATTTTTAGGATAAACACCCTGCCCCACCGAGGTGGTAAAAGAGCCGTTAAAGCCTTTCTGCCTGTTCTTTTTTGTTTTTATGTTGATGATCCCCGCATTACCGCTTGCATCGTATTTAGCCGTTGGGTTGGCTATCAATTCAATCTGCGATACCTGCGATGAGCTCATGCTGCTCAATAAATTGTTCAGGTCGGCACCTGACAGGTAGGTGGGTTTATCGTCAATGGTTACCAGTACACCGGCCTTACCCTGCAGGGAGATGCCGCCATTCCTGTCCACAGTAACCCCAGGCGATTTCTCCAAAACCTCCAGCACCGTTGAACCTGTATTAGTAACCGATGCATCAACATTAACAATTACTTTACCCTGCTGCAACTCAATAGGTTGTGCATGTGCGGTAACATTTACCTGTTGTAATGCGGTAGTTACCAGTTGTAACTTTACAGTATCGGTATTTACATCAGCAGGAAAATGGTAAACGCGGCTGGTTTGTGGTTTATAACCGGCGCTGCTTACTAAAAAGGTGTAGGCTCCCGTTTGAATGCTTACAAACTTTGCTGTTCCATTTGCATTGGTTACAACGGTTTTTAACGGTTTATCATCCTTTAATAGCTTAACCGTTGCACCATCTTCAGGCTGCAGTTTTTCGTTTACAACAATAAGTGAAAAGTTATACCCATTTTCTGTTTTAGGCTGACAATAAGCATTGGCACAAAATAGCAGCAGCAGGCACAGGCAGGCGATTTTTCTTACAGATGGTATTAAGTATATGTTTTGCAAATTGGAGCCAGTTTAAAAGCAGCAATATATACAACTATTAGGGAATGTAAGTGTGTAGGAATCACTTTTAGTGCTTAATATTTAGACATACTGGCTTCCTGACTTTCCGACTTCCGGACTTTACTGACTTTCCGATTTCCGGACTTTACTGACTTCTGGACTTTCCGACTTTCGGACTCCCCTAATAAACACCATGCCCATCAACGCACCTAAAAAACCAAGCGCTGCCGATGTGCGCATAATTTTGGCATAGGCATTTATAAAACTTTCGTGGTATACTTTTTTAATTTCCTGCTTATTGGTACGGATTCCTTCCGGCACTTTGGCATTGCCAAGGTTTGTAGCCTGGGCCGTTACCTGCTGCTTTTCATTTGTCGTCAGCTTTAAATCCTGTATCTTCGTTTGCAATGCGCCTATAAAAAACAAAACAGCAAGCGCGCCAAAAATTGCATTGGCAAACACACCCGCTATCCGCGATACAGCATTATTTACACCCGATGCCGTGCCCGAAAAATGATCGCTCACAGAACCCATTACCGCAGCCGTTAAGGGTGCCACGGTGAACGACATCCCCAAACCAAAAACTATTACACCGGGAAAAAAGGTTGTCCAGTAATCAGCAGGGCCGTTGGTTTGTTTTATAAAGGATAACATCAGCAAACCTGTCCCCGCAGCTGCCGGACCGAAAATGAGCAATAGTCTCGGGCCAAATTTATCGGCAAGCCCCCCGGCAAAGCGCGCAAGTGAGATCATCATTACGGTGAACGGCAAAAATGTTAACCCGCTTTGCAGCTGGCTGTAGCCCTGTACCTGCACCATATTTAGCGAGAGGAACAACATTCCAGCTCCAAGTCCGGCATATAAAAACAGCGTAAGCAGGTTAGCCCCGGTAAATGTGGGGTTTGCAAACAGCTGCAAAGGCATCATGGGGTTTTTGCTTTTTTTCTCGATAATTACAAAAGCTATTAGCAATAATAAACCTGTTGCCAATGAGAGGTAAACCTGCCAGTTATGCAGCCCTACAGCCGGGGTCCGCAAAAAACCAAAAGTTACCAAAGCCAGGCCCAGCGCAATGGCAATGGCACCCGGAAAGTCAATAGCATGATCGCCATCTTCATCTTTGGTTTCATTTACTTTTAGCCAAAGCATTACCAAAGCCGCAAGACCGATAGGAACATTGATAAAAAAGATATATCGCCATAAACCTGCATCAGCTAAAGCACCACCCAACACAGGGCCTCCCATAGTTACCACCGTCGTAAATGCCGACCATGTGCCAATTGCCTTACCCCTCTCTTTTACATCTATGGAGGATGAAATGAGCGACAGGCTCCCGGGGATCATCAATGCCCCGCCAATGCCCTGTATTATTCTGAATATGATCAACCACGTTACCCCGGGCGAGATCCCGCATAGTGCTGATCCGCAGATAAAAATAAAGATGCCGGCCATAAAAATCTTCTTACGGCCAAGCTTATCTCCTAATGAACCACCGATGAGGATCAAAGCTGCCAGCATCAGCAGGTACGCATTCAGGATCCAGAACAGATCGGCACCACTTGCCTGCAGACTATTTTGCAATGCCGGTAAAACCACGTTAAGCGCCGTACCATCAATAAACGCCATAGATGAAGCCAAAATGGCCGAAACCATGATCCATTTACCGGCAGGACTGCGAAGCGCTACTGTAGCCATTGTTTTTTAAAAAATAGAAGCAAGAATCAAGAGGTCAAGAGTCAAGATTAAAAAAATAACTCATTAGGATAGTTTCAATCCGCTACTTATCTATCTTTCAATTCTTCTTTCTTGATTCTTGCTATCTTGATTCTTGACTCTTTTCTCTCATCCTCACGCGTCCACCGCATCATAAACAATAACCTTTTCCCAAAGGTGACTGCAATTTTTTATAAACTCAAGGTGTACCGGATGGGTTTGATAGGTTGCCTGCCCGGCAAGGTCGCTAAAAAACATCAGCTCGGATACTGCCCAGCTGTTATCAACCACATCCCGTTTTTCGGTAGATGCAACAACACCTACACGCAGTTCACGCACGGTTTCAATTTTCGATAAGGTTTTTACGCCTGCTACCAGCTTATCCCTGTCTTCTTTTGATGCCGGGTTTTTGAGCCAGAAAAACACATGATGGATAACCGGGTATTTATTCGCCGAACTTTTCAAAGGAAGTGCAGATGCGGCCGTACCTGCGGCAAGTGCCGCTGAAGTTGTTATAAATTTTCGCCTGTTGGATGTTTTCATAGTTAATTCAATAAAAGCGTTAATTTAAATAAATTAATTAATGTGCGAAGTATTAGCTTTGATTTTAATATTTCATGATCCTTTACAATTACCTCATCTATTTCTTCCTGCTTGCGGGTGTGGCGCTCAGTATCATTACCCGTAAATTAACTATTGGCGCTGCTTTGCTAGGCGGCGTAATTGGCTTATTGGTTTTTAAGGGAGGTGGCTACAATGGTCTTATTATACTTGCATTATTTTTTATTTTAGGATCAGGAGCTACCGGGTTAGGCTTAAAAAGGAAACAGGAAATTGGTGCAGCTGATGAAAACAAGGGCCGCCGTACTGCCGGGCAGGTTATGGCTAATGGCGGTGTTGCAGCTATCCTGGGCGCAATAGCATGGTATAAGCCGGAACATGTACATCTGATGCAATTGATGATGGCCGGGAGCCTGGCGGCGGCCACTGCGGATACCTTATCATCAGAGCTGGGCACCTTACTGGGGCGCAGGTTTTATAATATCATCACTTTCAAGAAAGATCAGCCCGGGTTAGATGGTGTGGTAAGTTTGGAAGGTACACTAACAGGCGCAGCCGGTGCGGCAATTATTGCCTGTGTTTATTCCATTGGTCATGGTTGGAATAGTGAATTATTATGGATCATCCTGGCTGGAATCATCGGTAATCTTGTCGATTCAATATTGGGCGCAACGCTGGAACGTAAGCATTTAATTGGCAATAATTTAGTGAATTTTTTGAACACACTTACCGGCGCAACGGTATGTATGCTTTTTTTAAAGGTTTAGAAAAGTGTTTTTTACCTATAAATGGCGCAATAAATCAATTAAAAATAATTAATATAAAACAACGTAGAATTGTGACTGTTTAATCAATAAATATAGCTATCTTTGTAACTATTTAAAATCAATATAATGCAAGAAGGAACAGTAAAATTTTTTAATGAAGAAAAGGGTTTTGGATTCATCACCCCAAGTAACGGTGGCAAAGAAGTGTTTGTACACTCATCAGGCCTGATCGACCGCATTCGCGAGAATGACACCGTTCAGTATGAAGTAGAAGAAGGCAAAAAAGGCCCTAACGCGGTAAAAGTAAAAGTAGCTTAAAACTATAATAATTAATCGTGAAGCATTTTCCCTAAAACGGAAAATGCTTTTTATTTTCCTCAGCCGTTAATCAACAGCTCATCTTTCCTTAGTGAAAGATTTATAACATATCACCCAATGCCTGACATTCTTTGAGGCATAATTATTATTAAATGAGACAGCTTAAGATAACTCAGTCCATTACTAATCGCGAGACCCAGTCGCTTGATAAATACTTAACAGAAATTGGTAAAGTAGATCTGATTACTGCACAAGAGGAAGTTATCCTCGCACAAAAGATCAGGGATGGTGACCAGGCCGCTTTAGAGCGTTTAACAAAAGCGAATTTACGTTTTGTGGTATCTGTTGCAAAACAATACCAAAACCAGGGAATTACCCTTGGCGATTTGATAAACGAAGGTAACCTTGGCCTTATTAAAGCAGCAAAACGCTTTGATGAAACAAAAGGATTTAAATTTATATCATACGCAGTTTGGTGGATCAGGCAATCTATAATTTCTGCAATCTCTGATCAGTCGCGTTCAGTGCGCTTGCCGTTAAACCAGATTGGTACTTTAAGCAAGATAAGAAAAGTACAATCACAGCTTGAGCAGGAATTTGAAAGAGAACCAACGCCGGAAGAACTTGCCGAAACCCTTGAAACAACGGTTGAAAAAATTGCCGATTCATTAAGGAATTCAGGCAGGCAGGTATCAATTGATGCGCCTTTTCAACAGGGGGAAGAAGGAACTCTGCTGGATGTAATGCACAATAACGAACCTACAACTGACAGCATGCTGATCCATGATTCGCTTGCTACTGAGCTTAACCGTTCGCTTTCAAAATTAGGAGAGCGCGACAGGGAAGTACTGGTGTTATTTTACGGGTTAGGAAACAATCACACCCATACTCTGGAAGAGATAGGTGAAAAATTCATCCTTACCCGCGAAAGGGTTCGCCAGATAAAAGATAAAGCGCTGCAACGGATCAAACAATCATCACGCAGTGGTGCATTGCAATCATATTTGTAGTAGATCCATAGCAACGGTGAAAAACCGGGACATCTGAAAAAATTTATAGAAACAAACGCAAAGCCTGTGCCCTCACAGGCTTTTTTATTGGGTATATTCAAATACACACATGTTTTTGCCTGCACTATATCGCAGGACTTCGCCCTGCGCTGACGTATGTCATCACTTCAGGGCTTTGGGCGTCTTTATTAATTCCCGGCCCCCCCATTTCCAACAATAGCAATATCCATTAAAAATTGTCTTTGTTAGACCAAAGGAAAGGGTCTAATACGCCAACGCAAAGCAACGCCCTGCGATATTGCGCCCTGCAAATCGCATCAATAAGGCGATGGGCTTGTAGCTGTCCATCCTCCATCAACCACCAAACTCTGCCCGGTAATATGCCGAGAAACAGGCGATACGAAAAACAGAGCCGCATTGGCTATATCTTCAACCGTAGCAGGCTTGCCCAACGGTGTAATTCTCGACCATGTTTCCATATACTCCTTATCCATAAGCGTTCTTTCCGTTAAAGTAGCTCCGGGAGCAATGGTGTTGATGGTAATATTATAGTCTGAAAGCTCAACAACCAGACTTTTGGCCAGCATTTCCAGCCCGGCTTTGGTCATCCCGTAAGCTGCTAAGTTTTTATGCGCCTGGTGACCAGTTACCGACGACATCAGCAATATACTGCCACCCGAACCCTGTTTTTTTATTTGAAGCGACGCTTTTTGCGTTAAAAAGAAAGTACCATACAGGTTTAAATCCATCACCTGTTTTAATGATTCAGGCTGATAATCTAAAAACTCACCAAAGGTAGTGATCCCGGCATTTGCTATCGCGATGGTAAGTTTCCCGAATTTAGTAACGGCTTCATCAACTAAATGCTGTATAAATTCAACATTTGAAACATCCCCGGATACTGCATGGCAAATACCTCCTTGTTTTTGTATTTCTGCCGATGCCTTTATGGCTAATTCTTCATCTATATCGTTAAGAATTACCGATGCGCCTTCGTATGCAAGCTGACGGGCTATCTCGAAACCGATCCCCTGCCCTGCCCCTGTTATAATTGCTACCTGGTTGGTGAATTTTTTGTTTGTCATTATAAATAAACCTTGAACTCCTTTTATTCTAACTCTTGATTCTTGACTCTTAACCTCTTGACTCTTTCCCTCAGTGCGAATCTCGTAAAACCCCGCTGCCGCTGCCGCCTTTTAAAAACCCAAAATCGGCCCCCAAATGCGCTTGCTCCACATTTTGCTGGTATAACCAGGTGTACCCTCGATTTGTTAAGGGCTGAACAGGTGGTAACTGCTTTTTCCTCTCAGCTATTTCCGCATCCGATAGTTCAATATGCAAAGTTTTATTAAATACATCAAGGCAGATCAAATCGCCATCCTGTACAATTGAAATATTACCACCTGCGGCAGCTTCCGGCGAAACATGAAGAACAACGGTGCCAAAACCTGTTCCGCTCATTCTTCCATCCGAGATCCGCACCATGTCCGTTACCCCTTTTTCAAGCAGCTTTTTGGGGATGGCCATATTGCCCACTTCAGGCATGCCGGGATAACCTTTAGGCCCTACATTTTTAAGTACCAATACGCTGTTTTCGTCAACATCAAGTAAAGGGTCGTCTATCCTTGCTTTATAATCTTCAATATTTTCAAACACTATGGCTTTGCCGCTGTGCTGCATCAATATTGTGTTTGCTGCGGACGGTTTGATTACCGCGCCATTTTCGCATAAATTCCCTTTCAAAACCGTGATGCCTGCGGCCTGGTTAAATGGTTCTTTTACAGTAGCTATTACGTCGCGGTTAAAGCACTCGCTATTCAAATAGTTATCTGCTATCGGCTTACCGCTTACAGCAATGGTTTCCCTGTTTAACAAGCTATCCAACTCCTTCATTACAGCGGGAATTCCCCCGGCATAATAAAGATCTTCCATAAAATACTTACCGGATGGCTGCAAATTAGCAAGCAGCGGAATTCCTTTAGCTGTAGTATCAAAATCGTCAATCGCAAGCTTAACACCTATCCTGCCGGCTATTGCCAGTAAATGAATAATAAAATTGGTTGAACCGCCAATAGCAGCATTGGTGAGTATCGCGTTTTCAAACGCTTGCAGGGTAAGGATGTCCGACAATTTCAAATCTTCCCTAACCATATCCACTATCCGCATACCTGACAGATGCGCTAACACCTTCCTGCGGGAATCAGCTGCAGGAATAGCGGCATTTTCGGGTAAGGAAAGACCCAAAGCCTCCGTCATTACCGCCATCGTTGAGGCTGTGCCCATTACTGCACAATGCCCTCTGCTGCGCGACATGCAGGCTTCGGCAACATTCATTTCCTCTTCCGTCATTCTACCTGATCGCTGTGCTTCCGAAAAGCGCCATACATCAGATGTACCTATATCCCTTCCCTGGTATTTACCCGTAAGCATAGCACCACCCGAAACAACAATAGTTGGGATGTTTACACTGCAGGCCCCCATGATTAATGATGGAGTTGTTTTATCACAACCGCACAGCAGCACTACCCCGTCGAGCGGGTTAGCCCTGATAGATTCCTCCACATCCATGCTCACCAGGTTACGGTAAAGCATAGCGGTAGGCTTAATAAGTGTTTCGCCTAATGACATTACCGGGAACTCAACCGGGAAACCGCCTGCCTCATAAATGCCATGTTTAACAGATTCTGCCAGTTCTCTGAAATGTGCATTGCACGGGGTTAATTCCGACCATGTATTGCAAATGCCAATAACAGGCTTACCCTTAAACTCATGTGCCGGGATCCCCTGGTTCTTCATCCACGAACGATAAATAAAGCCGTCCTTGCCTGTTCTGCCAAACCATTCGCTGCTTCTCAGTTTTTTTTCGTTCATCTTTGATTTTTCGGTTTATGAATCTCAAAGTTATATTTTTTATATAGACAATAGATATGTTCAACAAAGAATCAAATGAAGCCGTTAACAAGAATAGCCGCTGTAATTATGCTTAAAGATTACTTTGCTGCTGTTTATCATACTGCCGAAACATTACACCAACCACAATAGCAATTATAAACATTACAACTGCCGCCGCCCCTGCAGTAACCTGGAACGATTGTAAAAATGCAGTTTTAGTAAGGCTAATAAGTTTTTGCCCTGGCTCACCGTTAAGTTGTTTGGCTGCCTGCACTGCTGCTCCAAAAGTATTTTGAGCGATATGAATTGCAGTTTGCGGAATTCCGTAAACCTTTAATTCCGCCAGGTGATACCGGTATACAGCTACACCAATACTGCCCAGCAGTGCAATCCCGAATGATGCGCCCAGCGCAGTACTTGTTTCTGAGATCCCTGCCGCTGCCCCGGCTCGTTCGGGTGGTGCAGCCGTCATAACCATATTGGTACTAAGGGTAACAACCAAACCACAGCCTAACGATAGCAAAATGGTGGCAATAATCAGGACAGGCAAAGTGCCACTTATCTGCGTAAGTACAACAAGGCTTATCGCCATAGTTACTAATCCGATAATGACAAGTGCCGGTTTAGGACAAACTTTTGTTAATTCATGTGTAGATGCGCAGCTGATAGTACTGGCCACTGCAGCGGGCAAGGTCCATAACCCCGCTGTGAATGGATCCATATTCAGTATCAACTGCAGATACTGGCTTACAAAAAGGAAGATCCCCGCCCACATAAAAAGTGATACCGGCAAAGTAACCAGTGCTATCCTGAAAGGCGGGATTTTAAAAAGACTTAAATTTATCAGCGGGTCTGTTAATCTTCGCTGTCTTCGTAAAAAGGCAATGCTGAAGAGAACGCCGGCTAAAATGGGCAGCATAAATATCAGTTCAATACCTTGCTCGGCAATTTGTTTTATTCCGTAAGTAACAGGAAGAATAGAAGCTATCAGTAAAAAAACACTTGTAAGATCGAATTTTGCACCCCCCGGATCCTTAAATTCAGGGAGCAATAACGGTCCCAGTATTAAAAACAACAGCATAACCGGCACGCCCATCAAAAACACTGATCCCCACCAAAAATGACCTAATAAAAACCCGCCAACTAATGGGCCCAGCATTGTACCTGTAGAAAAGCAGGTTGTCCACAGCCCTATGGCAAATGCGCGCTGCGCCTCATTATGAAACATATTGCGAACCATAGACAGTGTAGATGGAAGCAAGGTTGCGCCTGCCATGCCTAACAATGCTCTTGCAGCAATCAGCAGATTGGCGTCCTTAGCAAAAGCCGCAAGTGCTGATGCAAAAGCAAATGCTACAGCCCCCATCAGTAACAGCTTGCGGCGGCCAATTCTGTCGCCTAAAGATCCAAGGGTGATTAGTAAACCAGCCTCGATGAACCCATAAATGTCGGTGATCCACAACTGCTGCGAGCTGGTAGGTTTAAGTGCCGAGCTGATGGAGGGAATGGCAAGATATACCACAGTTGTATCCATTGACACCAGTAGAGTGGGCAAAGCCAGCACAGCAAGGGCCATCCATTCTTTAGTTCCGGCCAATGATTCATCTTTTTGCATCTATCAAAAATATCACCTGTAAATTAGATATATACGGTGAAAGAATGCCAATACAGGGTGGAAAATATGACAAAACCAGTCTGGAAGCAGCCATAATCAGGCATAAGCTTTTATATTATTTCTTACCGTATTTAATTCTTCGTACTTTTATGCTGGAATGAATAATACCCGGACATATATTTATCAAAACCCATTTTCAAAATGGTTGCTTGCCGTTGTTTTGCTACTGAGTTTTTTTACTTTTTCGGGATTAGTTGTTCAAACCCAACAGAAGCCCAATGCCCTGCAAACTACATTGGTGCAAATCAACCAAAACCGGGTTGTAAAAAGCATTACTTATAAAAGGGCTTTAAGGCATACTCAGAACGGGGTAAACACATTCTCATTTTTCGTTACATCAGTCATTGATTTAAGTGAGCTGCATAGCAGGCAGGTAAAAATACAAATAGCCAGTCGTTGCATCAGTAATATTAGAAATCTGCAAACCTGCTTTTTTTATCAGCATAAAACCATTCCACAAAACACAAGCGATGATCCTGCCTTCACTTTAGTGTAATCCCCATCTTTTTAACCGCCTTAGCGGTAAAGTCCATTTATTAAGCTGCTGAAGAACATTCAGCACCATCAGTTATTTTTAAAAACAAGCATATGAAACAGCTCAAAAAGGTGATAAGGCTTTGTGCTTTAGTCCTTTTTATAGTGCTTGCGTTAGCAGGCATAGGTATATTTGGGGTTGCCCCAACATTAAGTAAAGACAGGAAATTATTTGCAGATATAGAATCAGTAACAGAACAAAATGAAAAAGGAAACGCAGAAAATACAGGTCAGACAGAGATTCTGAAGTTTTAAAATATCAAAATTCCGTGTCTCCATCTCTCCTTCACGAACTCCGTGGTTGTTTTTTACCGCGGAGTTCCCAGGGGGACACGCAAAGGGTACAGAGAAAAATCAAATTTCTATCGTCAATTTTAATATTCATATTAGTGAATGAAAAAATACTATATCCTTATCATTCTTTTCCTTACCGGATTGGTTGTTTCTGCCATCAATCCACATGATTATTTTACCTGGATATTGGAGGTTTTCCCGGCAATGATTGGGTTTATAGTATTGCTGATAACCTTTAAGCGCTTTAGGTTTACCTATCTAACCTATTGCTTTATATTGATCCATTGCAGCATATTATTTGTAGGCGGGCATTATACTTATGCTATGGTGCCGTTATTTGATTGGATAAAAGATATATTTCATCAAAGCCGTAATAATTATGATAAGCTTGGCCATTTTGCCCAGGGGTTTATACCTGCAATGATAATCAGGGAGATCTATATCCGCCAAAATATCATCCAAAAGAAAACCTGGGTCCCGTTTTTAACAGTAGTTGTTTGTATGAGTATCAGCATGTGCTATGAATTTTTGGAATGGTTTGTTTCTGTTGCTTCAGGCTCATCCGGCGATTCATTTTTAGGCACGCAAGGCGACGTTTGGGATACACAATCCGACATGCTTTTTGCAACTATTGGCGCAATTTACATGGTTTTATTTTTCTCGAAATTACAGGACAAAAAGATCCGCGAGTTTCAGCATAATCAAAATTCATAGTTCCTGTTTGTAACATTTAGCTGAATGCTTATTCTAAAATTAGCCGCTTTAAATAAAGTTGTAGTTGTAAAGGCAAACTCATAGTTTTAACTATAATTAACTGACCGATAAATCAAAAAACAAAAATGAAGCACTTTTACTTTAAACCCGTTTTTGCAGCGCTGATGCTGACCAGCGTAAGCCTTTATGCTCAACAGGAAGTTGTTGACACAGCAGCATTTACCAAAATAAGGAATGCCGAAATGAAAGATTCGCACATTCCATCCATTGCACATTATATTACTGATGTTTCGGGGTCAAGGCTTACCAATTCTCCAGGGTATAAAAGAGCCGGTATGTGGGCTGTTGAAACCATGAAGAAATGGGGAATGGCAAATGCAGCCATGGAGCCATGGGGCGATTTTGGTAAAGGATGGGAAATAGAAGAATTCAGCATCTCACTAAAAGCACCTTACTCGCAATCAATAACCGCATATCCTGAACCATGGAGCGGCAATACCAAAGGCGAGATCCATGCTGATGTCGTTGTACTGCCGCAGGCAAGTGCCATGGATACGGCTTATATAATTAAGCACTCTAGCGAATTTAAAGGTAAATTTGTTTTGGTAATTGGAAGCGCACCAAGCTATGAGCCTGATTATAAACCGTCGGCAGAGCGTTTATCAGATACTGCGCTGGCTAATATGAAGGATACTTACATGCTTAGCCGGGAGGTATTAGAGGGTTACCTTAAATATTTTAATACCATTAACAGGGTTCCTCAATTAATTCAAAAATCAGGTGCTTTGGCAATTATCACTTCGGGTGCTGAAAACAGGAACGGAACCGTTTTTGTACAGGGACTTATGGGATATAAAACCAATACTAGCGAAAGTATGGTAAAAGTAGCTATATCATCAGAAGATGCACAACGGATAAAAAGGCTTATTGAATCGGATCACAAAGTTGAGCTGAACTTAAATGTGAAAGCTAAATTTAACGACGCTGATATAAAAGGTTATAATGTTGTTGGCGAAATACCGGGAACTGATCCTAAACTAAAAGCACAGCTGGTAATGCTTGGCGGCCACATGGATGCATGGGCTTCATCAACCGGGGCTACCGATAACGGAGCAGGTTGTATAGTAATGCTGGAAGCTGTCAGACTGCTTGATTCATTAGGTCTAAAACCTAAACGCACAATTCGTATTGCTTTGTGGGGCGGTGAAGAGCAAGGTCTTTTAGGATCATACGGTTACGTAAAAAACCATTTCAGAGGAACTGACCTGGCTTTAAAACCTGAGCAGGCCAAAGTATCGGCATATTTTAACCTTGATAACGGAACCGGAAAGATCCGTGGTATTTTTGCCCAGGATAACACGGCTATAAAGCCAATATTTGAGCAATGGTTTAAACCATTTGCTGACCTTGGCGCAAGTACGGTAACACTGAAAAATACAGGCTCAACAGATCACCTTTCATTTGATTGGGCAGGTATACCGGGTTTTCAATTTATACAGGATCCTATTGATTATGAAACTCGCACGCACCACAGCAATATGGATAATTACGATCACCTGAAAATTGAAGATCTGAAACAGGCTGCAATTATTGTAGCATCATTTGTGTACCAGGCCAGCAACCGGACAGACATGTTACCGAGAAAAACTCTGGAAAAAGGAACATTTGTATTTGACGGGTTGTAAGATCTAAATATCAAAACAAACAGAAGCCGCCTTATAAATTAACATGAGGCGGCTTCTTTGTATCAATATATTTTTTATTCTGCTGCTGCGGCTTCGTTCACCATACTTTCAGCGGCCTGGGTTAAAGCTACATCAGTTGCTTTTTCATTATCAAGGGTTTGCTGCAGCAGATCGGCAACTTCAGTATGACCCATTGTTTTAGCAAAAGTCCGTAATGAGCCATAGGCAGCTATTTCATAATGCTCAACCTTTTGGGCGGCAAGTATCAAACCTGCATCCCGTGTGTGTGTGCCTTTTTCAGTATCTTCTAATATGCTGGCTGCTTCAGTAAGCAGACCTTCCATAGCATCACATTTTTTTGCTACTGCTTTTTCATCCAGCAAAGAAAATACCTGTTCAAGCGTTTCAATGTGCGTTTGGGTTTCGCCAGTATGCTTTTGAAATGCCGCCGCAAGATCACTGCTGGTTGCTGCCTTCTGCATTTTTGGTAAAGCTTTTACCAGGTGTTTTTCGGCCCAGTAAATATCTTTCAATTCGTCAACAAAGAATTTGTGAAATTCTGAGTCTTCCATTTTACCGGTTAAACCGGCAGGTTTTGAGTTTGATGTTTTAGTTACCATGTTATTTATTTTTAAATGGATATTTGTGTTCTTAAACAACCAAAAACAACCTCCCTTGTTTTAACTTTTAATATATTATTTTTCTATTTAAAACATAATAACAGAAATATAAACAACTATATTAACTCTGCATTAGTATAAGCTATAAAATTCAATTTTTTTTAATCTTGGTGTAGCGCTATCAATTTTCCGTCCGTAATGGCTATTATAAATTATTTGTGAATAAGATTATGAAAAACTTTAAAACCATTTCAAAAAACTTAGTAGTAAGGATCAGTGCTGTTTGCATACTATCCGTTATGTTGTCGTCATGCTTAAAAAACCACAGTTCTGACACTCCTGCTCCGCCGGTAGCATTATTAACAGTTATCCAGGCTTCTCCCGGACAGCCGCCATTAAATTTTTTAATTAATGGCGAGAGGGTAAATGTAAATGCATTAAATTTTGGAAGTAGTATTGATTACTTCAGAGCGTATACAGGCAAAAGAACATTTGCGTTTACCAACAACGGTGCAGGCTCAACCGTTGTTAGCGATACCGCAACACTAAAACAAAACGTGGCTTATTCTTTATGCCTGGTTAATAAAGTAAGTACCCCGCAGCTTTTATTACTTACAGATTCAATTTCGCAGCCAACTTCTGGAAATGCCAGTTTGCGTTTTGTTAATTTAAGCCCTGATGCACCTGCTGTCGACCTTGCTGTAAAAGACGGCGCTGTATTAGTGGCAAACAAAACTTTTAAGGGATTCTCATCTTTTAAGCCACTTGTGGGAAAATCTTATACTCTTGAGATTAGGAAAACCGGAACAGCTACCGTGCTGACTACTTTACCTAATGTTTCCTTAAATAACGGCTTTGTATACACTGTTTATTTCCGCGGCCTTGCTGCTGCCACAGATGCTACCAAATTAACGGCCGATTTAATTATCAATGCACACCCTTCTTATAATTAAAACAGGCAGGAAATTTTTACTTATTTAAAGAACCCGTCCTTAAAAAGGCGGGTTTCTTTGTTTTAACAATAACATACGCTCTGCCATTCACTATGGACTATCGACCATGGACTTTGGACTTTTCCTTACTTATCCTCTTTTATTGCTTTCATACCTTTTGTCCAGCGTAATAGCTGGTTAAACATGAGTGTTGTTGCTGTATTCAGTTTTTCATCGGCCACAAATTGGTTTTCATCGTTAATGAACTGGTGCAGCATCGGGATGTTTACCATTTCGCCAAGTGAAACTGTTTTAAGTGAAAGCAGATCAGATTTAAGGCTCATAACTGCCCTTACACCGGCAAATGGTCCTGCACTGTAGCTAACAATTCCGGCAGGCTTGTATGCCCACTCATGTACAAGGTATTCCAAAGCATTTTTTAATGATGCCGGGTAACTGTAATCATACTCTGCAGTAACAAAAATAAAAGCATCGGCTTCTTCAATTTTTGCGCTCCATTGCTTACTATGGTCATGTTCATACTGACGCATAATTGGGTGAACAGCCTCGTTCATCAACGGCAGATTAATTTCACCAAGGTCAAGCAGTTCAACTTCAAAGCCATGATTTTGTGCTGTTTCTGTTATCCATTTTGCAACAATCGGCCCTTTACGTCCGGGCCTTACAGTTGACGATATTATTTTAAGCTTGTACATTTTACTTTTTTTGATTACAAGCACAAATATATTATATGTTTAAACATATAATTAAAATCGGAATAAAATTTACACAATGTCAACAACATATGGCATTATTTGCAGAAGGATTACAAATTATAATTTCT
The DNA here is from genome assembly GCF_028288225.1 of Mucilaginibacter sp. Lineage (GTDB taxonomy): Bacteria > Bacteroidota > Bacteroidia > Sphingobacteriales > Sphingobacteriaceae > Mucilaginibacter. The sequence goes on along the minus strand of NZ_JAQBOC010000084.1, from coordinate 35,044 downwards.
TTTATAACAATTTTATAACAATATGCCTATGCCCTTGTTAAGCTTTTAGTTAGATGATAGCCAATCTTACCTATTTTGTAAAGCTGTTAAAAACCTGCCCTATTAACAGTAATTTGAATAAGGTGAAGGAATTGACAAAACACGATTTAAGGAATTATAAAGATTTACAGATTATTAAACATCTTTATCGTGTAAATCTTATAAAATAATTCAATCGTGTTCTATCGGTTAAACTCAAACAGCGCCGCATTTTCATTCTTTTTCCCCTGGATCAAATCCTTTAATATCTCCGCTGCAATAACACTAAAGGTTATACCATTGCCCCCAAAGCCAAGCGCAAAATAAGTGTTTGGCCTTTCCGGGATACTGCCTATATATGGCAAGCCATCCGTGGTAATGGCAAATGCCCCGGCCCAACTAAAATCAGGTTTTAAAGGTATGTGTGGCATCTTTCTGAGGAAGGAACTTGTTAATTGTTCAGCTTTTTTACTGATAAGTGACGGTTTTATATGCGGATGATGATTAGGATCGTCACGACCGCCTACCAGGATGCGGTTTTCGCTAACAACACGAAAATACATGTAAGGCGTAGCCGTTTCCCATACAAGGCTATTGCGGTGCCAAAAATATTTATCATCCAATGGCTCTGAAACCATGGCATAGGTGGAGTGGATCTCGGCTATCTGTTTAGGTACATACTTCAGGCTTTCGTACCCGCAGGCTATCACCAGCTTTTTGGCTTTTATTTTTAACCTGCTATGAGTTTGCAGTATAATGCCATGTTTGGTGTTTTCTACCTGGGTGATGTGGGTATTATTATAAACCTTATTACCCTTTGCCTGGAAGTCTTTTAGCAGCGCATGGGCAAGCAGGTAGGCATCTACCTCGCCACCATCTTCGCTGAATATAGCTCCAGGCGCTTCAAACCCAAAGGTATTTTTTATGTCGGCCTCTTCCAGCCAGCCAACTTTAAAGCCATATTTTTTACGCAGTTGATATTCCTGCTGCAGCTTACTGGTATGATTTTTAAAGCTGGCATATTGCAGGCTTGGTACCAAATTAAAATCGAACTTAGGTTTTAGCGTTTTGCAAATGTCGCCGATATCATAAATGGCTTTGCGACATAGTTCATAGCTTTTAACGGCATTCTTTTCGCCCACATAATTGCTAAGATCAGTTAAAGAAGTATCAATTTCATATTGTAAAAACGCTGTACTTGCCGCAGTGCTGCCCATGCCTACATGCCGCCTGTCGAACACCGCAACTTTCAGGCCGGTGTTTCGCAGGTACCAGGCCGTTAGAGCCGCGCTGATGCCCGCTCCCATAATAGCTACATCAATATCAAGATCCTTATCCAGCGAAGGGTAAGAGGCAACAATGCCATCTTTCATTAACCAGTAAGGATTTTGTTCGTAAAGATTCATTGATATGGGCACTCACCGTAATTGCTTTACTAATACTGTAAAATTGGGGGATTTGTTTGTTTTGGAAGGTGAATAAGGTTAGGATTCAATTGAAAAAGTCATGAAATGATAAAGGCGGCCTTTCGGCCGCCCTCCCGTTTTATCAACTAAAATATAGATAACTAAATAGTTTATCAGACAGTTGTTGTCGGATTTCTGATAATCCCAATAAGAAATGCAATTATAGCAATTACAAGTAAGGCATGAATTAAACCGGTTGCTGAATAAGCAAATACTCCTATCGCCCATCCTATTATCAGGATGACTGCGATGATATAAAGTAGTGATCTCATAGCTTTTGTTTTTTTTAGTTAAATGTATTAACCATCACTAAAAAATCGTGCCAAAATTTTGTTCAACATTTATGATATTCTTGCAGAGTAGATTTGTTTGGTAAACTGTACAGGAGGCGGGAACAGTTAAAGAAAATAGCATTATGATTAATGTTAAATGAAAGATTCACACTTAATTCGCTGCCCTGGAGTAGTGTCTAAGCCACTCCTGTCTATAACTCAATAACAAATTACCTAACCTTTAACTGGCTCAATAAAGATCTGCTTTATCTTTGGAAATTCATCCTGGATGGTTTTAGTGATGCGCTCAATGGCGTCTGTTATCTGTCGGGTGGTAAGGCCGTCTTTAAAAACAGTATTCAGTTGCAGTAAGATGTCTTCGGGCGACATATAAGTGCTGAAATGCTTTTTCACTTTTATCACAGCTTCGTCCGCCTGGGTAATCATAATCACCTTATGCAGGGTTTTGCGACTTGTAGCCTCGCCCAGCAACAGGCTTTTACTTTCGCGCACCAGCAGGCCGGAAATGGCAATTAATATAAGGCCTATTATTATAGAAGCTATGCTATCGTAATAAGGATTATGGTACAAATGTCCTAAAAAAACGCCTAAAAAAGCTACTATCAGCCCCAGTATATCGGCCACATCGCCTAAAAGCACAATAATGGTCGATGGGTCTTTGGTTAATTTTACCGCCTTCCAAAAAGAAACCTTTCCCCGCTGCCTGTTAAATGCCTTAGATGCATAATAAAATGTAATGGATGTAAATATAAAAGCTATGCCTAAAACACTATAATCCCACCCTTCGTTAGCATCCAGTACCGGATGCTCTACCCGGATGATTCCCTGGTAAACTGAAACACATCCCCCTAAAACAAATATCATCAGCGATACAATGAACGACCAGAAATATAGCTCCTTGCCATAGCCAAACGGGCGGCTCGGATCAGCCTTGCGTGTGCTGTTTTTTACCCCCCATATTAATAACAATTGACTAATGGCATCAATTACAGAGTGGATCCCTTCGGAGATCATAGATGAACTGCCGGTAAATGTTGCTGCTGTAAACTTTGAGGCCGCAATAAGCAGATCAGCAACTAAAGAAATATAAATAAATATTCTCGATTTCATCCTTTTAAATATAACAAGGTTTTGGATAATTAGTTGGATGGATTGTGGCTAAAATCTTCTGCATCAAACATAAAGAGGATCTGTCAATTGGTTACCCTATCTTATAAAGTTCTTCACTTTGTTGAGAATGACAAATTGGATGACTACTCCTCCCCCTTTACAAAAAACTGCTTATTAAAATTTACTAAATATAATTCAGTTACGGCCCGGGTGCAGGCGGTATAAAACCAGCGGAGAAAGTCGGTATTTACCATTTCTTCGGTTAGATAGCCCTGATCAATAAACACGGCATCCCACTGGCCGCCCTGGGCCTTGTGACAGGTAATAGCATAGGCAAATTTTATTTGCAACGCGTTATAATAAGGATTTTGTTTAAGCTCATTCCATTTGGCACGTTTGTTAGGAATATGGTCGTAATCTTTCATTACCTCCAGGTAAAATTTCTTTTGATCCTCCGGGGTTAATGCGGGTGCTTCGGAATAAAGCGTATCTATCATTATCTTACAATCAATTACAGGGTCTTCGGCATAATCAATAAACTCCAGCTGCACATCGGCAAAACGGAAACCATACATATCCTCAAAGCGGCGCACCTTTTTTATACGGGCAATGTCCCCGTTGGCAATAAAATCTGTGCTGCTCTCTTCTTTTTCCTGCATCCAGAAGTAATTATTTTTCACCACCATCACCTGGTCGCCGCCGGTAAGTTCTTCTTCACGGTATAAAATGCGGTTACGGATCTGCCTGTTATAGGCATTTGCATTTTTGTTCGACCGGCAAATTATCAGCGTATTATCGTTACCGTACTTGTTATAGGCATAGTTTAGCCCTTCCTCAAGCATATCACCCCCCATGCGGTATACATCCTTATAGCCCTTAGTAATTATTTGCGGCATTTTCTCCTTGCCCTTGCGGATTATATCTCTTACCCGGGTAACATTAAACAAAATTCCCGAATCTTTTTGCTGGCGCAGCACATCGGTAAGCTCAAATGTAAATACATCCAATCCAAACTTATTTTTGACTAATTTAGGATCCAATGCCGGACTATCATCCGACCCTACGGGCGGCAACTGGGCAGTATCACCAACCAGCATTAGTTTACAATTTTTAGTATTGTAGGTATAATTTATAAGATCGTAAAGTAATGATGCTTTATGGTTTATACCAATATCATCTGATATCATTGAGGCCTCATCAACAATAAACAACGTATTATCAGCAAGGTTGTCGCCAATCAAAAACCCTTCATCAATATTAGCCGCTGATTTTTTACGGTAGATCTTTTTGTGAATAGTAAAAGCCTTTCGCCCTGAGTAAGCTGTGATTACCTTTGCCGCACGCCCGGTTGGCGCCAGTAAAATATATTTAAAGTTGTAGCTGCGCAACGCCTTTACCAATGCGCTTACTATAGTGGTTTTACCCGTACCTGCGTACCCCTTCAATATAAAACACTCATCGCCGTTATCGCTCAGCAAAAACTCATGCAACTTGCCAAACAACTCTATTTGCTGTGGCGTAGCTTCATGCGGAAATGCTTTTTGGATGTAGTCTGACACTGTTGATTGGATTGATTATTTAATGGCGATAAATTTAGAAATAATCGAACGGTGTAAGCGCATTAAATAGCATATACCATTGTCCACGCTAATGCCGTAAAAATAACACAACAAATAAATTCATCCTTTCGTAAAAAACACCTTAAGACCAAAAGCGTAGCATACCAGATTTATGCCCTATCATAATGAAAAAAATTTACCTCGAATTCCTTAGGGGGATCTCAACCGTATTTATTTTGGGTTGGCACATGGCTTTCCTGGCCCCCACAGGTCATCCTACCAGGCTTACAGCATATTGGGGCACCGATGCATTAATAATGTTTTTTATGCTTTCGGGTTTAGTGATCAATCTTTCTGAAACCAAAAAACCGAAATCTACCTGGGCATTTATAAGCAACAGGTTTATACGGATCTATCCCCAGTTTATTGTAGGTATGTTATTAGCATTTATAGCACTGTATGTTACAAATACCACATTTCCTTCTCTAAAAGTTATCCTGGGTAATTTTTTTATGGTTAGTACCATGAAAGATTATATGGGTTATGTTGTTCCAAGCATCCAAAGCAACCTTCCTGTGTGGTCCCTGTCATTTGAAGTTGGTTTTTACGTGCTGTTTGCGCTAACAATTGGCCGCTATCAAAAAAAGGCCATATTTTATTGGCTTATACTTTCCCTTATTGCCATACCGCTTTATTTTTTAAGGGTTGAGCGCGATGTTTTAACCCATATTATAGCTGTATTTGCATTTTCATCCGTATGGATAGTGGGCTATTATATTTATCAATACCGGAATTATTTTTATGCGGAAAAATACACTGTTCTTTTCGGACTTGGCATCCTGCCCTTAATTTCGAGGATGCAATTTTCCGCCAACTTCTATGATCCGTTAAAGTATTTCATCTTTTCGATATTTGCAATACCCTTTTTCAGGTACTGTCTTCAACTCCCTCCCGCAGGCAAAAAAATCAAAATTATTTATTTAATAATACCACATACAATTTTTGTTATTGCCGCATTAACAATACGCTACATGCCCTTAACAAATGCTATAATATACAGTACTTTCCCTTATGTTTATATGGGGCTTGGATACCTTATTGATTTATTAAAAGTAAAAGACAGGTTAATAAATTTTATCAATAAATCGGGCAGCATTATGGGGAAATATTCCTATTCCCTATACATTAGCCATTATACTATCCTGTTTATTTTTTCGAAATTAATTCATAATGTGCTGATTTATGCCCTTGTTAGTTTACCGATTATTATGATAATTGCTTACGGCCTTGAAAGCTGGCTGCAGCCCGCTGTAATGAGTTATTTTAAGAAACGGAAACAGCCAGATACCTTAGTAAAAGAGTATGATATACAACTACTTGCCCGGCAGTTAGCTGCGGTACAGGATGTGAGGGTTTAAAAACAAGTTTTTAACGTATTTAACCAAACCAACATCCTTATTAATATTGCAGATAGCAAATCATAAAAAATAATTACTTTTGCTTATCTGCATGAGCGACAATAACAATTATACCGATAATAGCTTTAACCTGTACCAGGCTTATAGTTATACATTATTATTACAGATTGAGGCAACTTCATTTAGTTATGCAATTGTTAATGATACCAGCTTACTTGTTTCGGCACAAAACTGCGATCTGCACGAACTGGTTCAACCAAAGGCATTGAATGATCTGTTATCAGCCACCTATAAAAAGGTGATCATCGGTATGCCTGCAACAGGGTTAACACTGGTTCCCGGCAGCTTATTCAGCGAAGAAAAGGTTTCAGGCTTTGCGCGTTTTTTGGATGTTAAGGATAGCGAAAAAGTTTTTGCCCAAACACTTGATGACGTAAATGCCATCATTTATAAAACAGATGAGCGCCTGGTTTCGTCTGTTGAAAAATTCGGGCTGCAGAATACTGTTTATACTGCCAAAGGGTGGATTAAAGCTATAGCCAAAAGTAGCCCGCCGAACAACAATTTATACCTCGAGGTTTCTAAAGACAAGGTGCAATTTCTGTACTTTTCATTAAATGCGTTACGCTTTTATAATACTTTTGAATTCAAGAATGAGGATGAACTTGCTTACTTTACATCATTTGTAACCGACGAGCTTAAGTTAAAACCCCAATTTATTACCCTTGTAGTAAGCGGCGACGTTGCTGCCGGCGACAAAAACTTAAGCAGGCTGGCTTACTTTTTTCCTAAAGTTGAATTAAACGGCTTAAAAGTTCTTGAACTGCCTGGTCAAATGGTTTCACATAAATTTCTGGCTCTTGCCGCTTTATCACTATGCGGATCATCGGAGGCAGCTTAAAGGGATTAAGGCTTAATCCGCCAAAAAACTTACCGGTACGTCCTACTACCGACATGGCTAAAGAAGCCCTGTTCAATATCCTGCAAAATAAAATTGAGTTTGAAGGCATTAAAGTGCTTGATCTGTTTAGCGGTACCGGCAATATTTCTATGGAATTTGCTTCGCGGGGCGCTGAACAGGTTATATCGGTTGATCGCAGCATTCATTGCGTGCATTATCTAAAAGATGCGGCCCGCCAGCATGGCTTAACAAGTATTAAAGCTTTTAAGGATGATGTTTTTAAATACCTGCAGCTAGAAACAGAACAGTTTGACCTTATATTTGCCGACCCTCCTTATGATATGAACAAGATTCCTGAGATCCCTAAGATCATATTTGATAAAAAACTACTGTTGCCCGGCGGCATGCTGATCGTTGAACATCAATCTATGCAAAATTTAAGCAATCATCCTGCATTTGTTGAGCAGCGAAAATATGGGCATTCCTCCTTTTCGTTTTTCAGCAATTAAACGTAACATAAAAGCGATATTAGCAGTATACAGTTTCATTTATTAATGAAACTTAAAATCATACCCCCTAATGATTAAAGCCGCAACAAAAAGCATGCAGTTAAAAAATAATACTAAGTATTGGTTAGCCTGCATTGTTATGATACTTGCTGCCTTTGTGCAGTGTTACAGAACAATACACGATCTTCACTGGGCTAGTGAGCCCGATTTTGACAGAGATATAGCCTATATCCGCACCACACTAAATGGTCATTATGGGCAGGATGCTAATTATACAGGCCAGTATATGTGGTACAACCCCCTGCTTTTTTTAACCGAAACATTAATTGTAAAACTTACCAGCCTGCCCATTAACATAGTTGTGGCACGCGCAGGTGCATTTTTAAATGTACTTGGCCCAATTGCTTTTTTTATAATGGTTTTAAAATTGTTTGATTTTAAAACCGCGTTGGCAGCATTGTTATCTTTTTTGTTTTTAGCAACCGGTAATTTGCCCTGCTGGGGGGCGGCCACTTATTCGCCCTGGCTAATCTCCGATTCATTTGTACAGTTCTTATTTTACATAAATGTTATTTTTTGCTACCAGGCATATTCAACACAACAAATGCGCTGGTTTTTATTACTCGGGGCTTCCATTGGAATTACCTTCCTTGGGCATTCGGCGCCCACCATTTTAATTATTTTAATCCTGGTTTCCTTACAAGCACAAAAAATTATTGCTGCTATAAGGCAAAAAGAATACAAGACTATTAAAACATACTTATTACAGGGTATTGTTACGGTGATTCCCTTTTTAATATGCGCGTCTCCTTTCCTATATTTTGTATGGGGCAAGTATAATTTTCATTTTGTTAACCGTGCCATTCTTGAATGTGCACCAGGGATATTTGAAAGAAAAGATTCCGGAGCTTTGTTAAAAGCCAATATTACCTTTAGCTTATTAATTGCCGTAATTGGTGTGATATGGTTCTATAAAAAACAGACAAATACACTTATCCGACAGATAATTTTTAGCTGGCTGATGATTACCGTATTTATGTACCTCTATGAATCAGTAGTACCTACACTTGATCGCCTTAACATTATTCATCTGCCTGATACTATTCCGGCCTTTCATTATTTTTTTTACCTTAAGGCGCTGCAATCTATTTTCTTTGCATTTGGATTTATCTTTTTATTTCAGCTAATTATCAACTGGATTGTGGCTAATAATAAAAAGAAATTTAATCCTGTTTTATCAAACAATCTGTTTATATGCGCAGTGCTATTATATACGATAGTTTATTTCCCAATTTACAGCAAGCGTGTCGATTTTTCAGAAGCAAGACAGGAATCCATCGCCAAAGGACATGAAACGGATAAAATAGAGATATATGATTTCATTATAAAAAACGTGCCGCTAAATAATGTGGTTCTTTGCGAGCATGGATTATCCCTTTTTCCGGTGATGCCTACCGGTATAAAAATGGTATCGGTTGAAACCTATTTCTCCAACCCTTATATCAGCTATACCCAACGCGAAAATGACAGGGATACAATGCTTAGCTATCTTAGTTCAACCACACCGGCAAGTGCAATAAAACTGTTCAGTGATTATAAAGTAAGTATGATTTTGCTAACCAACCGGGATTATGCAAAGTATAAGAGCCCTGCCTTTGCTAACGATAAAGTGATCTTTAAAAATGATTCTTTTACGCTGATCTCATTTGAGATCCACAAGGCGGATATCATGGCAAACAATCTTTGATACAGGTTGGTAACCTGTCTGGCGTAAGACGCGAAGCATCGCGCCTCTGCGATGTTTTATTTTCTGAAAGGTTTATAGAATGCCTTGGTTGCCAACGCAAGCATAGCTTTATCGCCGCTTGAATCACCATAGCAATAGATCTCATCATATTCCGACAGATTGAATTCTGCTTTTATCCTTACCGCTTTTTCATCTGCGTTATTATTAATGCCATCAATATAACCGGTAACCTTTTCATCAACAACTTGCAGTTTGGTTGCTATTAAACCCAGGCCGGTTGCATCGCTCCACTTTTTTATCCAGTTTAATGGTGAGGCTGATACCACAACAACTTCAAAACCAGCTTCCTTAATTCGCTTTATCTCCGCTAATGCACCAGGGCGTATAATTGAAGGTAATATATCATCCACAAATTGATCGCAACCATGCTGGAAAAACTTAAGATCCATTCCTTTAAAAAAATAAGTAAGGATCCGCTCCTTTGCAGCCTGGTTTGATATCAGTTTTAATTTAAGTGCAACAAGAAAAGGTGCATTCAGCAAAAAGCCGCTGTAAAAAGCAGCTTTCCCTTTTTGGTGTTTGATCATCCCCAGCAAGGTATCTTTGCTGGTAATTGTGCCATCGAAATCAAAAAAGGCTATTTTTTTCACAGCTTCATTTTTTTAAATTGAAACTCAGGAATGTTTTTGATGATGAGCATTATATATCGCCAAAACCATTTTACATAAATAGTATTTTTTTTCTTTTTAAAGGCATTATAAACAATATCAGCAACTTCATCGGGTGTTGATGTAAGCGGTTTAGGTAGTGGCATATTTTCAGTCATCCTGGTATAAACAAAACCAGGTTTTACTGTCATTACATGTACATTATCTTTAAAACATTTATTTCGTAATCCATCGAGGTAGGCCGATAATGCAGCTTTTGAACTTCCGTAGATTAGCTTGCTCGCCCTGCCCCTGTCGCCAGCCACAGAACTTATACCGATAATAGTTCCATTTTTCCGGCTGGTATAAAATTTTGCTGCAAGATTTAATATAGAAACAACACCGGTGTAATTTACATCAATCATCATCTGGGTAAGGTTCCATTCATTAAATGCATCTTCTTCTTCATACATCGTCCCAAAAACAGACATGGTTATATCAGGTTTTGGGTTTAAGTTCTCAAAAAAATCCGTGTGTGTATGGTAATGAAGCGCATCAAATTCATGTATCGTACATGCAACTTTATAGCGGATCTCAATATCACTCTTTAACGGTTTTAGTTGTTCCGGCTTCCTTGCAGCTAATTGTATATTGTAGTTTTCGCTTGCAAATTTTTTTGCTATCGCGATGCCAATATCAGATGTTGCACCCAGTACAAGTACGGTTTCCATGTATAATTATTTTATATTGGTTAATAATAAACGGTCAGACTGGGCAGACCTGATCTTTCCATCCGGGTTATACTTTTTGATAATATTTTTAAAATTTTCCAGCTCAGGGTAATTAGCCAGCATACCCGGTTTCATCCTGGCATCCTTGGTTATATAAAGTCGTCCGCCATATTTAAGCACTACTTCATCAAGCTCATCCAAAAACTCCAGTACGCCTTTCCTTAATGGAAAATCCAACGCAAGTGTATAACCTTCCCGGCAAAAAGAGATCATACTTTCCTGCTTGCTGCCAAGCACTTTCAGCACGGTAAGAAACGAGCCCATGCCTTTATCGCTTATCCGGTTGAGTATTTCTACCAGGCCCTGCTTAGCTTCAAGCGGCAGCACAAACTGGTATTGAACGAAACCGTTTTTGCCATACATCCTGTTCCAGTTATTTATGGCATCAAGCGGGTAAAAAAAAGGATCGTACAAAACAACTGAATCAATCTCTTTTTTTAATTTTTTTGTATAGTATAAAAAATTAAAGGCTTTTACGGTAAACGTATTCAATACCCATGATGGCAGGTTAAAAGGAAATGTAAGTTTCTTATTTGCAGGGAGCTGAAACGGGTTTTTCTTTTGCTTATCATTAAGCTCATTTAAAACTGCATGCTCGCCAATGGTCAAAATACTGCGTCCAAAGTGCTCCCCTTTTTTAAGACAGTCAATCCAGGCTACGGCATATCTAAAATCCTTGTATTTGTCAAAAAGCGAAAGCAGCTCATGAAGGTCTCCAGCCTTAATTTGCTTTTGTTTCATGTAGGAGGTACTAATTTTTTTCAGCCTGAACTTTACACGGACCACCAAACCTGTTAGGCCCATGCCACCGCAGGTGGCCTCAAACAAATCGGCGTTTTCAACTGCAGAGCATGTAATAACCTCGTTTGATGAAAGTTTCACATCCATATCAATAATATGCCTGGAGAAGCATCCATCTCTCCGGTGGTTTTTCCCGTGTATATTACTGCCTACCGCACCGCCAATGGTAATTAATTTAGTACCCGGGGTAACAGGTAAAAACCAACCCTGTGGCACAATAACTTCCAATACCTGGCTAAGCATAATGCCGGGCTGGCACTCAAACACACCGTTACCTTCATCAAAGGAAAGAATCTTATCGTATTTTAACGTCGAAATAGTTCTTCCGCCAAGCGATGAATCGCCATAGCTGCGGCCATTCCCCCGCGGGATAAAAGGCTGATCTTTTGCAATTAAGGAATCCAGCTGATCTGTAAATACAAAGCTTTCCTCGTTACTTTCTATCACCGGATAGTTGCCCCAACCGGCAAGCCATTTTTTCATCTAAATAGTTTGTTTAATTGGAAGCTTATAAATTGTCATTAATTAAAAATTGGTGTACTGGGTAATAAATACAAAATTATGTAAACGCTAACTATCCATAATAAAATAGTTACCTGTATAAAACGGTCTTTATAGAGTATATCAGTTGGTGAGCCGGCCTTTTGTTTTACAAAAACAACCTGCATATAACGCATTATACCAGCTATTACAAATAGACTTGAATAATACAGGCGGTATGTACCCAGCCTGTTAATTGTTTTTGGTGAAACTGTATAGCTAATATATGCTACTATTATTATAGCGCTAAAAAGTCCCAGCATAGTATTTAAGAATTCGAGGTTATAACCGCTTACTGATTTTCGCATTTCGGTGCCGGAAACTTCCTTTAAAAGAATATCGTCCCTACGCTTTCCAATCGCCATAAACAAGGCTAAAAGAAAGGTCATGATGATAAGCCATTCAGAACTGTCGGTATGCGTAATTATGGCGCCCCCTTTTACCCTGAATACAAACCCGGATGCAAGAATAAGCATATCCAAAATAGCTATGTTCTTTAAACCAAATGAGTAAGCAAGATTAACGAAAAAATATGCTCCTAATACAAACAAAAACTCTAGTGCGGGATTAGCTACATAACCAAAGGTACATCCTGCTATAATAAGGCCCCCGCATATAATTATTGCGTGCGCAGGTTTAACTTTGCCTGAGGCCAGGGGGCGTTTTGATTTAGCCGGGTGTTTACGGTCATCTTCTATATCTCTATAATCATTAATTATATAAATGCTGCTTGCTATGCAACAAAATGCAGCAAAACCGGCTAAAAGCAACTCAACTTTTGAAGAAGTAAAAATATGCTTCGCAAAAAATGAAGGTACAAAAAGGAAGAAGTTTTTGGCCCAATCCTTTGGTCGCAGTAGCCTTATATAATCTTTCATTTGTTATAAATTAAGCCTATTACGAACCTTTGCTGCTAAGAGTTGCAAATATAAAATAAGGCTGACTGATTTATCGAAATCCCCCGGGTATGAAATAACTTTATCAATTAGTAAACCTGCCTGGTAATTAATTGATGATATTGGATAATGATTTATAAATTTGTTTTTATAAACACCCGCTATAATGAAGATTGCTCTTTTTCCGGGATCATTTGATCCGGTTACCAAGGCCCACGTTGATATTGTAAGACGATCGGTAAGCCTGTTCGATAAGGTTTACATTGGAATTGGCGTCAACAGCACTAAAGCAGGGTTGTTAAGCGTCGAAAAAAGGGAGCAAATGCTAGGGGCAGTATTCCAGGCCGATGACCGGATCCACATTGTTGCTTACGAGGGATTAACCGTAAATTTCTGTAAAAGTATAGGTGCAGCCTATATGATCCGCGGGATCCGTACCGTTTCGGATTTTGAATATGAAAAAGCAATAGCCCAGATGAATCACTCCCTCGATCCGGAAATCGAAAGCATTTTTATTGTAAGCAAACCGGGGTATTCATCTATCAGTTCGAGCATTGTGCGCGAAATTATGCGCTATAATGGCGATGTAAGCCAGTTTATCCCTAAGGAAGCTTTGGCGTATTTGTGAGAAAAGAGTCAAGAATCAAGAAGTCAAGAGTCAAGATTTTTCGAATAAGATCTTCTTTCCTCCTATCTTGATTCCTGACTCTTGATTTCTTGCTTCTGTCTTAACTCTTGACCTCTTGATTCTTGACTCTAAATCTTATTCTTAATCCCCTCAACAAGCTTCTCCTTCACCAGCACATCCATAATAGATGGAAAGGTATTTTCAACTATCGGGCTTATATCTTCTTTTTTGAACCAGCGGACATCAGTTATCCCTTCTTCCCTTTGTGGTTTTAAATTATTCTGGCCCTTGCACCTCATATTAAACCAGTATGTTTTTTTTAACACTACTTCGCCTTTAAGTATGTATGAGTGGTAGGTTTTACAGATCATTTCATCGAGCTTGCTCACTTTTATACCACACTCTTCTTCTACCTCGCGCACTGCCGCCTCCTTTGTTCCCTCCTGCTTTTCAATTTTACCTTTAGGCAAGTCCCATTTATCATTGCGGTAAATAAATAAATACTCATTATATTCGTTTTTCACCAGACCGCCGGCCGCTTTAATAAGCCAGATACTTTTAGAAACAGCTTTTAAAAAAGCCTTTGCGTCATCGCAAAGCACATAAAAAAACTTACTCTGATGGTTTAAAACCCATGTATAGAGTATTTTCAGATCAAATGCTTCAGCATCAATCTGCTTGTAATTTTGCACCTTTTTAGGTTCTGATTCTGTTAACAGAATAACCTTTTCGTTAACATAAATTCTGTATTTTTGCGCCATGTTTAATAATAGTGAAATAGAGCAGCAAGTTGCTGAATTCCTGCTGCAAATTAAAGCAATAAAATTACAACCTGCCAATCCTTTTACATGGGCCAGCGGATGGAAATCGCCAATTTATTGCGATAACCGTATTACATTATCCCATCCTACCATACGTACCTATATAAGGCAGCAATTAACCTTATTAATACAAGAAAAATTTGGTTCAGTTGGCTGTATAGCCGGTGTGGCTACAGCAGGCATACCGCAAGGCGCGCTGGTTGCGCAGGACCTGGGACTTCCATTTATATATGTACGCTCAAAACCCAAAGATCACGGAACAGGCAGCCTAATTGAAGGCGACCTGTCATTAACAGGCAAAAGAGTTGTAGTTATTGAGGACTTGATATCAACAGGCAAAAGCAGCCTGCAAGCCGTTGAAGCTCTTCGGGATGCGGGATACGATGTGGCAGGCCTTGCTGCTATATTCAGCTATGGGTTTGATGTAGCTACTGATAATTTTAAACAAGCAAACTGCCCGTTCTTTACTTTATCAAATTATGGGGCCCTGATAAAATATGCCGGTGAAAATCAATACATATCAGACAGTGACGTGGATGTATTAAAAAAATGGCGTGAAGACCCGGCTGCGTGGGGAAAATGGTTGTAAACGTTGTAAAAGTTAGGAATATTTTAATTTTTCAACGTCTGCAACTTTTACAACACTTACAACTTTTACAACTCCTATCTAATGACAACCTTTGAAAGCAAAGTAACTATACAACAGCCAGTAAATAAAATATTTGATTTTTTGGCTGACATGAGTAATCACCAGCAATTGATGCCTGCTGAAGACATATTTGACTGGAAATCAACTTATGATGAAGCTAGTTTTAATATAAAAAACATGGTAGTCCTTAGTCTTAAGATTGAAAGCAGAATTGAGAACAGGGAAATAAAAATTATACCGGCAGAAAAACCGCCCTTTAACGTGGAACTTAAATGGGCGTTATCATCAAACAATGATCAAACAGAAGTTGTATTTACTATAGTGGCTGATCTAAACATGATGATGAAAATGGTTGTGTCCGGCCAGCTAAAAAAACTTGCCGAACACGAAACCAATAGTTTAATTTTTCTGTTCAGTTAAATACGCTGCGATACTTATTTACTTACAATTACAAGAATTAATATTCCTTCTTGGCTCGTAAATGAAGTATTACTGTAAGCACATTTATTACCAACAACAATGTTACTACAATTACCATATCAGTTAATTAATTAGGGATTAAAAACTAGTACAATATAATTACGTAATATTTAATTTCAAAGATTACGAGAAAATAATTTAATTAATTTATTAACATAATTTTCTCGTATACCCACTTAACAAAATATTCCATAAAACAGTTATTTAACGAACGATACAACAAGTTTGTTACAGTTTGAAAAACTTTTTAAATAACTATAAAGTAAAGCAATGTTAATAAGTATAGGTATTTACCTTACTTTTGCAGCAAATTAAAGGAGCAGGAATGATCACGGTATCTAATTTATCATTACGCTATGGCAAGCGTACATTATTTGAAGATGTAAATCTTAAGTTTACGCAAGGCAACTGTTATGGCATTATTGGCGCCAACGGTGCAGGTAAATCTACTTTTTTAAAGATCCTATCTGGCGAGATCGACCCTTCCAGCGGCTCAGTAAGTTTTACACCCGGCGAACGGATGGCGGTTTTAAGCCAAAATCATTATGCCTTTGATGAATTTACGGTTATTGAAACCGTTATGATGGGGCATAAAGAAATGTATGCCATAATGAAGGAAAAAGATGCTATTTATTTGAAAGAAGATTTTAGCGATGCCGATGGCGAGCGGGCCGGCGAGCTTGAAAATCTGTTTGCCGAAATGGATGGGTGGAACGCCGAAAGCAATGCAGCTACCCTGTTAAGCAATCTTGGCATTAAAGAAGAATTTCATTACCAATTGGTCAAAGATTTGGATAATACCCAAAAGGTGCGTGTGTTATTAGCACAGGCTCTTTTCGGCAAACCCGATATATTATTACTTGATGAGCCCACCAACGACCTGGATATCCATACAGTAACCTGGCTGGAAGACTTTTTGGCAAGCTACGAAGCCATTGTATTGGTGGTATCGCACGACAGGCACTTTTTGGATACCGTTTGTACCCACGTGGTAGATATTGACTTTGCTAAAATGACCATTTATACCGGTAACTATACGTTCTGGTATGAGTCGAGCCAGCTGGCGTTAAAACAACGTTCAGATCAGAATAAAAAGACGGAAGACCGTGTAAAGGAACTGCAGGAATTTATCCGCCGATTTAGTGCCAATGCTTCAAAATCAAAACAGGCAACCAGTAGAAAAAAGGCTTTGGATAAGATTAATCTCGATGAGATCCAGCCATCAAACCGCAAATACCCTGGCATTATATTCAATAATCAGGGTCGCGAAGCGGGTGACCAGATCCTGCAGATAGAAAACCTTGGCAAATCATTAAATGGCGAGGTGTTATTTAATGATATCCGCCTGATGGTTAATAAGGGCGATAAAATTGCTATTCTTTCTCAAAACAGCTTAGCCACTACAGCCTTTTACAACATTTTAACGGGCCGTGATAAAGACTATAAAGGCGAGTTTAAATGGGGCGTAACTATAAACCCTGCAGATATTCCTATTGATAATTCCGAATATTTTAAAGGCAAAGACGATAACCTGATCGACTGGTTGCGGGAGTACTCTCCCGGTGAAAAGGATGACCAGTTTATCCGGGGCTTTTTAGGCCGTATGCTATTCTCTGGCGAAGAAGTGTTAAAGAAAAGCAATGTACTTTCAGGAGGCGAGAAAATGCGCTGCATGTTCAGCCGCATGATGCTGCAATCGGCCAACCTGCTGATGTTTGATGAACCAACCAATCACCTTGACCTGGAATCAATAACCGCATTAAACAATGGCATGAAGGATTTCAGGGGTACTATCCTGTTCACCTCCCGGGATCATGAACTGGTAGAAACAGTTGCTACCCGTATTATCGAACTAACCCCCGGCGGCACTATTGATAAGCTGATGACCTATGATGAATATATCAACAGTGATGCGGTACAGAAGCAAAGGGATGAGTTGTACGCTTTGGTTTAGTTGATTAGTGATTAGAGACCAGAGGTTAGGAAAAAATCATTAACTATCTCCGGTCTCTAATCTCTATTTTTTCAAAAAAAATCCGTTTATTTGCAGCCCGGAAAAAAATAAATGACTTGGTAGCTCAGCCGGTAGAGCAACTGACTCTTAATCAGTGGGTCGAGAGTTCGATCCTCTCCCAGGTCACAGAAGCACAGTAGTACTCAATATTACTGTGCTTTTTTTATTTAATTGGCAAGCTTTTGTTGTAAATTTAGCGTAAGGTGTTGAAATGGGGATAAAATCCATTTCTAAAGATAGGAGCAATATTCCTATGAATCTTCATGAAAACAAACAAAGCAGTATTTTTAGATTTAAACGGCACCCTCGTTCTGCCACTCAAACAGGAATCGTTTGCTGAGTTAAAGCTCATTTCAGGTGCCGGCAGGGCTGTCGCCCGACTATTGGAAGCTAATTTCATCTGCCCGGTCGTTACTATCCAATCAGGAATAGGTAAAGGACGTTTTACAGACAAAGAATTTCGGGATTGGTTTTTCGACTTTTTCGGGCAACTAAAATTGGATGTTAAAGGCCCTTATATTTGTCCTCACCGGTTTGTTGAGCCTTGCGAGTGTAAAAAAACAAACCCGTTTTTATATGAACACGCCGCAACGGATCATGCCGTTGATCTATCCCGGTCTTACGTAATTGGCGATACTGCGTGGGATGTAATTGCAGGAAAAAACATAGGAGGACGGGGTTGCCTGGTAAGAACAGGATGGGGCGAAAATGAAACTGAATATCAACGGGTAGAACCCTTCATGGCTTATTCCGGGAAAAACCTAAGTGATGTCGTCGGCTGGATTCTCAAAAACGAAAAATAAAAGATTAGTATACATCAATTCAGCACATCCCATAATTCTTAAAAAAAATATTTCTCGCTATTCGGTTAAATTTTTGCGTTTATTATTTGATTCTAACGCCACAATTTTCTTTACATCTTCAATAAAAGAGTTCGACATCTGTACTTTTGGAGTCACTTAAAATTAAAACCGCCTTTAATGACAATAGAGCGGTTTTTATTTTTTGATTCATTTTTAAACCTGCATTCCCTTCATGAAGGTGCTTTTTGAGTTCGATCCTCGTGAGGTCACTTGTTAAATCTTCAAGTACTCCCGAAGATTTTATTTTAAAAACAACAAAAGGCCATATTACTTAACATTCTAAATTTAACGTACTCTATTGGATATGAATGCACTAATTTTCTCCAGAATTCATTTGTTTGTTTGTAACAGATAGATGAATGGATTAAAATTATTTGGCAAACTAAGCATCATATTGCTGATTTTCTTTTCCCTGCAGGGAGAAGTGATCATGCGATACGCTGATTTGTTTACAAAAAAAATTGAAAGGCACATTCCTGTCCGGAAAAATCTTGCAGAACGACAAAAGCTCATTAAGCTGCAATGTTTTACTAAAAATTTTCAGCCTGCAGTCGTCCCTCAATCCTTAATTTGTCACCTCGATCAATTGATCGGTTTTGAGTTTAAAATCCAGCATTTTCCCCATAATGAAGCCATAAGGGCCTTCAGTGAACCCGGTTGGTCCTTGCTCCGTGGCCCGCCATCCGCTAATAGTTGATTACCTAATCATCTCTAAAGGGACAAATTCCTCCATCTGATTACTTTATTTATACGCGTTACTGATCGGTTTGGATTAGTAACCCTTCTTTTTTATTAAATCATCTCAAATGAACCAGTTCAGCAATTTATGCCTTGTCAGGAACCTGCGTTATGTTTTGTTGTTTATGTTTGCTTTGGCCGGTCTCCGTGCAGATGCTCAAAGTACACTTCAGGAATATATTACGCTGGCAAAGACCAACAGTCCGTTAATCAATGACAACCGAAACCAGATTGTTGCTAACCAGGCAGAAGCAGAAAGGATTAAAGCGCTTTATCAAAAAATGCAGCTAAGTTTAAATGCAAATTACCTGTTTGCACCTGTATATGTTACCGACAATGGCCACAATCATATCGAATTAAACTCAAACGGGGCAACAAATTATTATGGCTACGATTTAGGCGTCACTAACGGCGGCAATTATCAGGCTTTAGTAGGCATGAATCAACCTTTATTTAATCACAAACGTGCTGAATTATTGGCTGAACAACCCTTGGTAAATGCCCAAATAAATGCCAATAACATTAAATTAACAAGTCATGATTTGGAAAAAACTATTACTGATCAATACATACTTTGTCTTTTGGATAGAAGGCAAACCAAAAATGCGGATGACAACATCAAATTAATCAGCAAGCAGCAAATCATTGTGAAAAAACTGGTAACCGGCAGTTTACTGAAAAGTTCTGATCTGACCTTGCTGAATATTGAATATGAGAACAATGTAAACGTATTAATAACTTATAAAGCAGCTTATCATAAAGATTTACTGGAATTAAAGCTTTTAAGCGGCATCCGTGATACAACCAACAACGAACTTGATTCTTTGAGCCTTGCGCTTAAGGCCGATGAACCGGGCTATTCCTCCTATTCAGAGAAATTTCGCCTTGACAGCGTAAGCCTGGTTGCAGGTCAAATAGGATTTGAAACCAAATATGCACCGCAACTTAGTTTGTTCAGCAATACAGGCCTAAACGGTCCTTATTTTCCTACGCTTGGCAACAGGTTTGGACTGAGCGCTGGCTTAACGCTCACATGGAATATTCTCGATGGCCATCAAAAAGAAATCACAAGGCGGAAAACCAATTCCCTGTTACAATCCATCTCCTTTTATAAAATAAATTTTCAAACTCAGAATAGTCTGAGAAAAGCGCAAATCCTGGACGAACTTCAATCCTATGACAATCGGTTAAAGCATTCACAGCAACAACTCCATGATTATGAATCACTGCTGGCCAGTTACCGGAAACAAGTTATCCAGGCTCAGCTATCGGTCATCGATTTTATCAATGTATTGAAAAACCGAACAGCTGTTCAGCGTGACTTGCTGCAACTGGAAACTAACCGTCTATTATTAATTAACGCTTACAATTATTGGAACTGGTAATAACACCAATATGAAAATCCATAAAATAGTTCTTGCATGCAGCATAATATTGTCTGCCTGTCATTCTCAGTCAAATACTGATCAAAACCCGGTAAAACCTAAAACTAACGTTCAGGTTACAGAAATCAGGTCAGGTGAAATCAAAAACGACTTGGTTCTGTCCGCAACATCCATATATCTCCGAAGAAATAGCGTGACATCGTCCATTGCCGCTTTTATTACAAAAGTTTACGTGAAGCTGGGGGATCATGTTCAAAAGGGGCAAACAATTTACCTCCTGGAGTCAAAAGAAAGAAAAGCGTTGGGTGGAGACATCAGCAAAGTTGATGCATCTCTGAATGGTTTTGGTATTATCCAGATAAAATCTCCTGCATCCGGCATTATAACTACGTTTGATAAGCAACAAATTGGGGAGTATATACTGGAGGGGACTCAATTGTGCACAATAGCTGAAAATCAATTTCTGGCTTTCCAGGTAAATGTTCCCTACGAATATATCAATATTGTAAAACCAGGAAAAAAATGTGTGATCACTTTACCCGATCTTACTAAGCACAATGCAACCATAACTACTCCTTTGGCTTCAATGAATGTGATAGCACAAACACAAACACTTTTAGCCAAACCTGATCAAAGTATGTTTCTCCCTGAAGATCTTCTTGCTAAAGTTCAAATAAGCCCCGCGAACTTAGGGCAACAGCAAGTTTTACCCAGGTCCTGCATTTTGAGCGATGAATTGCTTAAACAGTTTTGGATAATGAAAATGCAGAATGACAGCGTTGCGGTAAAAGTGCCGGTTACATTAGGCAACAAAAACAGCCGGGAAATAGAAATATTAGCTCCAAAGTTTCGTTCTGGCGACCGGATTTTAACCAGCGGCAACTACGGACTGGCAGATACCGCTTTAGTAACCGTTATTAAATAAGCAGAAGCAATGGAAGAGAAAAAAACATATATTCAGCAATTTTCCCGTCCCATCCTGTTTGTGGGCGCCATTTTGCTGATTGCCGGTATATTTTTTTATATCCGGATGCAAACCAGCCTTTTTCCGGAAGTATTATTTCCCAGGGTATCTATTATTGTTGATGCGGGGCAGATACCGATTAATCGGATGATGATCACGGTAACAAAACCTTTGGAAAGTGCCGTTAAGAAAGTCAGAGGAGTAACCATCGTTAAAAGCAGCACTAGCAGAGGAAGCTGTACGATAGAAGTTTATTTTGACTGGGGTTTGGACACTTACGGGGAAAAAACACAGATTGAAAGCCGGATTAGTGAAATAAAAAACTTTTTACCGCCAGGCATCAACTTATCGGTTGAGGCCATGAACCAATCCTTGTTTCCGGTTTATGGCTATACACTCTCCAGCAATGTACATGGCCAGGTTGCCCTGCGGGATCAGGCTAACCTTGTGTTACGTCCGTTTTTTTCAAAGGTAAAAGGCATATCGAATGTGGTGATCAGGGGAGGAAGAGGAAAAGACTTTGTTATTATCCCCGATGCAGTTAAAATGTCTTCACTGGGCATTACACCGGCTACCATAGTTACTGCATTCGCTAACAACAACTTTGTTTTATCCAATGGAAACCTGGCCGATTTTAACCGCCTGTATCTTACGCTTACGGATACCAGGGTAATGGATGCCGACGCGCTGGGCAATATTACTATAAAAAACGATGGCACACGCTTAATTAAACTCAGGGATTTTGCCGTGGTGGATATTCAGGAACAGCAGGAATTTGTTGTCATCAACGCTAATGGAAAAAATGCGGTTCAAATTGACCTGGTTAAACAGCCGGGAACAAATTTAATTGATTTTGCAAAGGAAGCGGAATTGCAGGCAGCAGAAATACGCAAGGCATTACCACAGGGGTATGAATTAAAACCTTATTATGACCAAAGTGCATTTGTAGGAGACAGCATTCACAGCGTAATAAAAACCATATACGAAGGCCTTTTCCTGGCTATTTTGGTCATGATCTTATTTCTCCGTTCATGGCGGGCAAGCCTGGCAGTAATGCTGACAATACCTGTAACCTTATGTTTTACCATATTAGTGCTTTTTCTTTCAGGGATCACCATCAACATTATGTCTTTAGGTGCTATTGCAGCATCCGTTGGCTTGATCATAGATGACGCTATTGTGATTATTGAACAAATTTATCGGGGGCATGAAGAGCATCCTGAAAAAAGTAAATACCAGATTGTCAGGGAGTCGATTAATGATCTTTTTCCGGCAATGATAGGTTCATCTTTAGCCACAATCGTTATCTTTTTTCCTTTTCGCCTGATGAGCGGCCTGGCCGGGAGTTTTTTTAAAGAACTTTCTGACACAATGCAAATCACTTTAATCACATCGTTCCTGGTTACCTGGCTTTTACTGCCGGTTCTGCACCTGCTGATCGGATATAAAGGCAAGAAAGGCCCCCATGCACCTTCAGAATTTTCTTCAAACCGGCTTTCCTGGTTAACCTGGACATTTAAGAAGCCGGCCATTGCCATCTTATTTATTGTTGCTTTAGTGTTTTCAGCCTGGTTTGCCTCAGGTAAACTACAAACCGGCTTTTTACCTGACCTGGATGAAGGCACTATTGTGCTTGATTATTTTTCACCTGCGGGAACATCTATTGAAGAAACAGACCGGATGTGCCGGGAAATGGAAAAAATAATTACACATAACCCCAGTGTGGAAACCTATTCCCGGCGTACGGGCGTAACTATGGGTTTTCGGTCTGCCCCACCTAACTTCGGTGACTACTCCATCCAGCTGAATAAAAACAGGACAAAATCTACCGTTGAAGTTATCGGAGAATTAAGACAGGAGATCGCTGCCCGAGTTCCGGTCCTGCATATCTCTTTCGGACAACGGATTTCAGACTTGTTGGGAGATTTGATGAGCACACCATCGCCTATTGAAATTAAAATTTTCGGAGATGATTATCAAAAACTAAAAGTAATAACTCAACAAGCGGAAAGCATCCTAAAAAAAATCAAGGGTATAGCCGACCTCAATGATGGTTTGGTTGCTTCCGGCCCTTCGCTGGAGTTTATTCCCGACCAGGATAAATTAAATCTCTTTAAAATTCCACTCACTGACTTTCAGATGCAGCTGGCTGCATATACCGGTGGGGTACCGCTGGGCATGAATGCCAATATGCCTGAACCCTCGCCCGCGCAGGCAGCAATGACCGGCGGCGTTCAAATAGGTCAGTTGCAGGATGGAGAACAAATGCGCAGGATTTTATTACGATTTACCAATTTTACGGACAATGACCTGGATCACATCAGGCGTCAATTGATATTTCTTCCGGATGGAACAACACGTCCCATATCATTCTTTTGTACAGTCAATGTGCTGCAGGGTGAAATAGAGCAGAAACGGGAAGATTTAAAGCCCAATATCATTTTAACTGCACGCCTTGATAACAGGGATCTGGGCGGTGCAATTACAGAAATTCAGCAGCAGTTACAAAAAAAACTGAACCTTCCCAAGGGTTATTACATCAGTTACGGTGGTGCATATAGTGAACAACAGCAATCTTTTCACGAATTACTACTCATCCTTGGCCTTGCAGTTATTTTGGTTTTTGCTGTATTGCTTTTCCTTTTCAGGGATTGGCTGCAAGCTATATTGGTCATTATCATTTCAGTTTTGGGTATGGGCGGGTGCATCCTGGCACTGTATATTGTTGGAATACCGCTGAATGTAAGCAGCTATACGGGCATTATAATGATTGTTGGTATTATTGCCGAAAATGCCATTTTCACGCTCAACCAGTTTCGCTTTAATCTGAAGGATACCGGGGATGTAGATACATCCATTAATTATGCTATCAGTTTGCGTATCCGGCCTAAGCTCATGACAGCAATCGGCGCAATACTGGCTTTGATGCCCCTGGCATTGGGAATAGGATTGGGTGCCCAAATGCAGCAGCCCCTGGCAGTGGCGGTTATCGGTGGCTTTGTGGCGGCATTACCTTTGTTGCTTTGTGTTTTCCCTACCCTGCTGCGGTTAGGCTACCGAAAACGCTTTAAAACAAAAACGTTTGATCCGGGCAATGACCAGAAACAAAAATTTTAACAGCTTAAATACAGATAAATCACTGACTCTTAATCAGTGGGTCGAGAGTTCGATCCTCTCCCAGGTCACCTCTAAATCAGCCATTTACAATTAAGTTTTGTAAGTGGCTTTTTTCTTTCTCACACATCTCTCACACAAATGACCTAATTAACTTAAACGCTCTGTTCTTTAGCGTGGAAATCAGAATAGAGTTGTTTAACCAGTAATTCCAGTCTTCCAAGCCTTAACTCGAGCTGCTTGTTATTTGTTATTAAACTATTCATATCTTTTACTAAGTTGCTTTTATCATCCTTGGAAAAAACATAGCCTAATGTATCGAATTTTGAACATCATTCGGATATGCGATGTTCGTTTACTTATATTTCGATGCTACTATCTTCTTACAATCCTCAATAAAAGAGTTGGACATTTGTATTTTGGAGTCACGAAAGCCTCTCAGCGTTGCTGGAGAGCTTTTTTGTTGATGCATACACAGTTGTCAGTACATAGCTGGCGGTACGTTTAAATAGCTTTTATTTAACGTTTATATTTTTATCCTGTTTAATTTAGTGATAACATTACCACAAAATCAATTATCATGACCTATAAGAAACTAATTGAGCTATTTATTTGCCTGGCGTTTATTTTAACTGGTTTAAATGTGAATGCGCAAGTTGCTATACTTCAAAACACTATTGATAGACTTGAAAGCTATAAAAACTTTAGCTATCAATATGTCTATAAACAAAAAGAGGTGTTTAGTGATACCTTAATACAAAACCAAAAATTTGTATTATTAAAGGTACCTGAGGATAAGGAGCTCGGCTATTTTTTTAGACATGAACTTAAATACGGTGATATGAAGCTCCCGGCAACAGACCTATATAATGGAAAAAACTTAATATCGTTAAATCCTAAGGATAGTACTTATGATACGAGAAAGGCACAAGCACTAATTTTTGGAGGATCATTGCTTGGTCAGTTAAATTGGATAAAAGACTTTTTAACGAAAAAACCATCCAAAATTATACAATCAAGTGATACTACCTATAATTCAATAAATAGTTATCATTTAATTTTCAATACTAAAGATACTATTGTTAACAAAGATCATTTGTATGTACGGATACATCTATTTATTGATAAGGTAACTGGTTTGCCTATTGGCAGATTTACCAGATCAAGGGGCGCTGATTTTGGAAAGGAAGTCACAAACTATTATACAGAAGATAGCTATTTCAATTATAAAATTGATCAGGATAATATCAATACAGCATCCTTTGCAATGCCTGAAGGATTTCATCCGCCTAAAGAAAAACCTAAAGAGCAAACTGCTTTATTGACACCAGGTAAGATCGCGCCTGATTGGACCTTATATGATACTGATGGTAAAAAAACGTCATTAGCACAAATGAAAGGTAAAATTGTATTGATGGATTTTTTCTTTGTTGGCTGCCTCCCTTGTATGAATGCTTTAGCACCGTTAGATAAACTCCATGAAAAATATAAGAATAAAAACTTTGTAATACTAAGTATTAGCGATAGAGATAGTAAGAAATTAGTTACGGCATTTAAAAAAATTCAACGTATAAAAAACCAAATGTATCCTAATGGCGGTGATGTGGCCAAATTATATCATATGACCGCGGCTCCTACTTTTTATTTCATCGATCAAGAAGGAAAGATAGCAAGTGTTGTGGATGGATATTCTGATGATATTGAAAAGAAGATGTCTGTCATAATCGACAATTTATTAAAAAAATCATAACCTGATCCTCGTCGTTCTCAGAGTCGCCAAAGAGACCTCTCTCTATCATCTCATGTTTCCGAAGGGTCCTGTAGTTGAGTAGTCAATACGAATATGCAGGGTCCCCTCCGGATACCTGCTCAAACGAAAATGACTCAGCCGGATTTGATTTGAAATTATAAACATCCCCCTGCAGAATTATTTCATGAACCGCGTTTTCCGACCTTGCATTGTTGATTAATATTTCAGTTGTAAGTTCGCTGATCACAAGTTGAATTACTTTTAATACCAGGTCGTTTTTTATTTACAAAATGGGCGTAAAATGTTTTTTTTGATATTCCGGCCTTCCATGAGAGCTCATCTATTAACACCCCTTTAACACCTGAGGATATGAATAAATCCTTCGCAGAATTTAATAGATATTCATGTTTATTAGCCGTGTTCATTGTAGTTTACCATTACTTCATAATCCCCTTATTGATCCATTTTACCTGTTACATATTTATAGGATGATAACTTTATACTGTAATTATTTTTAGCATCAACCAACTGGCTTTCTGTTTGCTGCAGGTCTGCCTGAGCATTAAGAAGATCGGTAAGGTTATTTAACCCGGACTTGTAATTATCCCTGCTTACTTTTAAATTTTCAGAAGCGGAAAGTAAATTTTCCTCCAGGATGCTATACTGTTCATAGGCCTCCGTGAGGTCGTACCAACTTCTCATCATACGGACCCGGAGCAGATTTTCTCCGTTGGCCAGGTTATTGGAAGCAATATTCTCCGCTATTTTCCGCTGTCTTAAGATATGTTTGCCGGTACCCCACCAGCCTGAAATCGGGATAGCAACTACGCCAACGGCGACAGGGCTAAATGTATTCCCAATACCCTTATTGATCACGCCCGTTACCGCTCCGCTTAGCCCTACGGCGGCGGTCGGCATATAATCTGCCCTTTTCAACCTGGTTTGCAGTTCTTCTGCAGAAACGCCATGCTGCAAAAGTTTATAATCATCAGTGCCGGTTAAAACGGCTTCCGGTTTAATATATAAGGATGCCGGGTCAGCAACCTGGCTTATTGAATCCGTTAGAATGATCTCTGGGTCATAAGTCAGGCCTATAAACTGGCAGAAATCCAGCAATGCCACCTGTTTCATATTGGCAATTTTTGACCTGTCCAGTATCAGACCATTGATTTTCACCTTAACTTTTAACAGTTCATTTTTTGCGATCAACCCCGACTTTAAAAAGTCTTGCATTTCCTTATAAAGCGTATCCAGGTATTTTTGATTGGATAGTACAGTTTTATACTGTTCTCCCAAATCGATCAGTTGCAGGTATTTTTGTTCTGTGATCAAATTGACCGAATCTTTGATCTGCTTTAACCTGGTCTGGCTGACCTCTATCTGTAGCTTTGCCAGCGCATTGCCGGTATTGATCTTACCTCCGGCATATAAGGTTTGCTGAGCCATCACACTGCCCAGGTAAAAG
This sequence comes from Mucilaginibacter sp., assembly GCF_028288225.1. Classification (GTDB taxonomy): domain Bacteria; phylum Bacteroidota; class Bacteroidia; order Sphingobacteriales; family Sphingobacteriaceae; genus Mucilaginibacter. The sequence continues at coordinate 7,477 of NZ_JAQBOC010000084.1, read as the reverse complement.
TTGTTGATGCCCTTGGGCAATATACCTGAGGCTGCCGGTACAAAGTCTTTTGGGCCGCCTAAAATCAAACCATTAAAGTCCACCTTGGGATAATAGGCCGCACTTGCAGCCTCTTTACCTTCACTTGCATAACCGGTTTGAAGACCGCCGTTTTTAATACTTATATTTTTATCGAAAGCAATGTCCTTGCTTTGCTGCAGGGACAGCTTTTGCTGGGCATCTGCTTTCATAAAAGCAAATGCCAGAATCATCACTATGATTGAATTTCGCATGATTTAAGCTTTAATATTTTCTGATTCTACTTGCTTTACCCCGTCTTCTTTTCGGAAAAGAATCCAATACATTACCGGCATGGCAAACAGGGTGAGCGCCATAGAGAACAACAACCCAAAACAGATCACCGTACCCAGCGGGCCCCATAAGGACGATTTACTCAATATCATTGGGATAACGCCGACAGCAGCAGCCGCAGAAGTAAGGAAGATGGGTCGCATCCTGCGCTCACCGGCATGTATGGCCGCCTGCATCACGCTCATGCCCTCATGGCGGCGCATCTCTCCTGCAAAGTCAATCAGGATGATACCATTCCTCACCACAATCCCGCACAGGCTCAGTAACCCGATAAATGCGGTGAAGCCAAACGGATAGCCGGTTACGAATAAGCCGAATCCGGCACCGAATAAACTAAGGGGCATGGTAACCAGGCTTAAAGCGGCATATTTTAATCCTTTAAAATGGAACAACAGGATGAAGAAAATCAAAATCACACTGACAAATAAAGACATTCCCATTGGTCCCATATTCTTGATCATCTCCGCCCTTTCACCGCCAAGGGCTATAGTAACACCCGGAGGAAGCACCAATGCATTTATCTGTTTTTCAAACCGTTCCAGCACATCCTCCGGAATAACGTCTATCTCGGTATCCATCCTGACGGTAATCGTTCTTACGCCATTTCTTCGCGTAATCTGGCCCTCTGTCCACCCTTGTCCCAGGTCAGCGATCTGCCGGATCGGCACCACTGACCGGGTTAACGGGGAAGAGATATATTGGTCCCTGATATCCGAGATCTTATTTCGCTGATCAGCAGCTGTTTTGACGTTAACATCGATATCATAATCACCTTCCCACAATTTGGTGGCGGTGACCCCCTGGAAATTCATTGCCAGCGCATCGGACAGGTCCTTCCTGGTAAAGCCCAGCCTCCCGGCTTCGTCTGGCTTGATCTTCAACTGGAAACCCTGGTTCATTTCTTCATAATCCGTTCTTATCCACATCACATCTTTGACTCCGGTCGCAATGGCCTCCACTTTGGCACTTACCGCTTTCAGGTCAGCGATGCTGTCCCCACTGATCCTGACTTCAATAGGGGCAAGTACATTGATCATAGTCAGTTGCTTCATCCTGATATATGCATTAGGAATGGAATTGCTGAAATTATGCTGATATTCTTTAAGGATTTCCTGAGTCCCTCCCTCATCAACCGTATTGACCAGGATCTGTGCATAATTCGGGGATGGAAGATTTGGTGCGTACACGGTATGGAACCTGGGTGAACTGGAACCTATAAAACTGGTATAGTTCAACACCCGTTTATCAGCAGCAAGTTTCTTTTCCACTTGTTTAACAATACTTGCTGTACTTTTCAGATTGTTCCCAGTTGGGAGATAAACTTCTATTGCAAATTGGTTTCGTTCTACTTTTGGAAAAAGCTGCTGGGAGGCGCTTCCGATTAACACCGCTCCGATGATTACCCCAATGATGGCAATGAGCAGGGTGATGCGATCATGTTTAAAGGCCTCCTGCAGCCTGTTATTGTAAAAGTCCTGAAGCCTGTCCAGCATTGACTTTTTATTTTTTTTGTTTTCTTTCTTATCCCCTGGTTTCAACAGCCCGCTTTTGATCAATACGGTGTTAAAATAGGGTACCAATAACATCGAAATGATAAGGGATAAGGTAAGCGCAATAATGACCGTTACCGGGAATATGCTGATAAAGTCCTTGGGGGTACCTGAAAGGAAGATCATTAACGGAGCGAACGTCGCGGAAATGGCAAGGGTAGCCGTAAACACGGAAGGAAAGAGTTCCTTTGCACTGCTGACAGCGGCATCCCATACTGAATAGCCATGATCCAGCTTTTCCACATGGTTATCGATGACCACGATTGGGTCATCCACTACAATTCCAAGAACAATGATCAGCGCGGCAAGGGTTACGGTATCCAGTTCAATGCCCAGCATATACATTACTCCCAGCGTGGATAAAATGGTTAGCGGGATCGTTGCACCAGCCACGCCGGCTATTCTCAAAGGCAGCAGTAACAGGGTAACGGTGATCACGGCAATAAGAGCAATACCGAATTCCCTCATGAAATGCGTGATGGATTCATCCACTACAGCCGGCTGGTTGGCAACTTTGATCAGTTTGATATCAGCAGGAAGATGCAGTTTTATCTTATCCAGATGCTCATCCAGCGTTTTACCAAACTGAACGATATTCTTCCCGGTCTGCATTTCCATCGAAATCACCATGCACTTTGTGCCGTTAGTGGTCACGTAGCTGTCCGGGTCCTGGTATTCACGCCTGATCTGGGCAATATCCTTCAGCCGGATAACATTGCCTTTGGGGTCTGACCGGATGATCAGTTTGGCAAGGTCACTTTCGCTGTTGTAATACTCATCCACATAGATCGGCCGGTCGATGGTATTTCCCTTAACTTTCCCTAATACTCCGATAGTGCCCTGATATTTGATCGCCTGCATAACCGCAGCCGCACTTAGTCCATATAAGGCCAATTTGTTATTATCAACATAGATACCTATCTGCTCTTTAAAATCTCCGGAATAACTAATCTTGGAAAGCGCCGGAATCTTCCTGATTTGATCCTGGATTGATTTGACATAATTTTCCAGTTCTTTATAAGACCGGTCTTTTGATTGTACGGCCAGTACGACGGCTGAGGTATTTCCAAAGTCACTATTTACGACAATGCTTAGCACGCCTTCGGGCAATTGGTGCTGAAGGAGCAATGTGCCATGTTTTATTTTGTTCCAGAAGTCTTCAGTTTCCAGCTTTCCGACGTTTTCGTTTATTTCGACATAGATATATATCATCCCATCCTTAGAATAGGAATAGGTCCGGCTTTTATCAACTTCCTTGAAACTGAAAAGGTATTCTTCTACTTTTTTAGTCAGTTGCTGCTCTACTTCCTTTGAGTTTGCTCCCGGATAATAACCGATGATCAGGCCCTGGCGTACCGTAAATTCCGGGAATTCATTCCTTGCCATATTAAACAGGGCATAGATGCCCACGATGACCAGCAACACCGCAAAACACAACGCGATCACCTTATGCTTAAGGCCAATCTCTATAAATGATTTCTTTTCCATTGAATTAGCTTCTAGCTTATTGAATAATTTTAACTGGCGTGCCGGAAGTTATTTTTTGGTACCCGGATATGATGACCAGGTCCCCTGATGAAAGACCATTGGTAATGATTATGCGGTCGTTGAGGATCGGCCCACATTTTACCATGCGACGAATTGACATTGAGCTGCTTTTGTCGACAGTGTACAGGAAATTCTGGTTTTGTTCATTAACCTGTAAAGCCGATAGGGGAATGCTTAGCGCTGTACTGTCAGCCTTTTTAGAATTTTCCTTTGCCGGGAAATAAGCATCAGCGATCATGCCTGGTTTAAGCTGCCTGTCCTTGTTCTCAACCTTTACTTTCACATTGTAATTATGAGATGCGTCCTCGGCAATTACTGCTATTTCATCAATTTTACCTTCAAAGCCCCGGTTTCTCAACGCTTTAATCCTGATGATGGCAGGCTGCCCTTTTTTCAGGCTGTTAATCTCCAGTTCAGGAACCGGCACAATCACATCCATCCGTTCTATTTTTACCAATTTAAATATGCTGCTGCCGGGTGAAGCCAAATCACCGGCTTCCGCTGTTTTCTCCCCTATATAGCCGTCGGAGGGCGCATATAATTTTGTGTGCACGATATTTTGATAAACGGCGCGTGCAGTAGCAGTGGCCTGTTCAAGGTTTGATTTCGCCTCGACCAGCTTTATCTCTGCTATACTGCCTTTTTTATATACTTCATTGATGCGGTTGTAATTGTCCTGGGCCAATTTTTGCCGGGCAAGCTCTGTGTTATATTGTTCAGTAAAAGTTGTGCCATCCAGTGTTGCCAGAAGCTGACCCTTTTTCACCCATTGCCCCTTGTCCACATTCACGGCAGTAATATTACCCGATACCTGGAAGGTCAGGGAAATCTCCTTGTTTTCCTTAACGGTGGCGCTGTAACTGATCTGCTGCCGGGCATCACCATCGTAATTCATGGCCATTACCCTGACATTTACGGGTGCTACAGCAACTTTTTGCTCCTCCTTGCTGCCACAACCCAGCAAAAAGAGAAATGCTACAGGCAGGAAATAATTTTTAAGCCTCATGATATTTGGTGCTGATTTCATAATAAATAATTTTCATTGGGTTTCGGTGTGCTGATCGTAAGGTGACAGATCTAATTTCAAACAGCAAGGCAAGCCATGTGCCATTGTTTTAAATCGCAGTCAATCAGATTATTAAATCTATTTTGAGGTTTTTTTGGTTAGTGATATATCGCCATTAGGCCATCTGAAATTGATATAGAGCGACTGTATCGGGCTTTTAAAACGTTTTTGGATGGCGCTTAATTGAATATCAGTTAACAGCACAAAGCCATGCCGTAAAAAAAGAGTGTATGCTTTGACGGCAAGGAAGAAGATACCGGGATCATTGACGCTTAAATCGCTGGTAGGCCGCAACAAAAAAGCCATCTCAAGGATGGCTTTTTGTCGACACACATGTCCCAAAGTCCAAAATTTATACCATGAAGCCATAGTGCTCAAATCTGTCCCCGTAGGCATCCCTGAAAGAGGTCAGGGTTGCCTCAGCTAATTCACCGCACAGCTCAAACCTGATTACCTCCATGGCAACTTGATACTTAGCGGAAACCGGCGCGATCAGCTTTAAATGTAATAGCAGGGCCGCTTCATCGGCATAAGCCTCTGTGATCAGGCATTCCCTGGTATGCGGCTCTTTGAAATAACAGTCATAGCTTAATACCTGCGTGGGTCCTTCTTCAGCCACAATTGCTTTAAGTTCGCCGGTCATTTGTATGAATCGGGGACGATCAGCCTGATCAACCTTTACCTTAGCTGTAAGCCGTAAAATCTTGTTAGCTTCCATGACACATAGATAGTAGAGGAATAAGCGAACAATATTCGCTTATTCCATTGTTGTTTACACCGTTACGATAATCTTGCCCACCGCGTTTTTTGTTTGGATGAGCGAATGGGCTTTGGCCATTTCTTCCAAAGGAAACGTTTGGGACACATGGGTTTTGAGATCACCTATAGCTAACAATTCTGCTATAGCAGCCAGATCCTCTTCACTCTTATGTACCAGGACCCGGTAGCCGGTTACATTATTTGATTTAAGCTGTTCTAATATTTCATCATCGAAATTCACGATCAGGCTGAGCAATGTGCCACCTGGCTTGATGGCCTTTATGGACCGCTCGATATGATGCACATCATCGCTCCAAACAGCATCATGTACCATGTCGGCATCGGTTACCAGTTCCTCAAAGGCCTGGGTTTGGTAATCAATAAATTCGTTCGCACCAAGGCCCAATACAAAATCCCGGTTCCCTGCTGAAGCTACAGCAATCACATAGGCACCGAAGTGCCTGGCGATCTGTACGGCATAGTGGCCTACGCCACCTGATGCCCCTGTGATTACTACTTTATCTCCTTTTTTGACTTTCCCGCCTGTTACTACCGACTGCCAGGCGGTGAGTGCAGCTAATGCTGCGCCTGCAGCCTCTCCGAAAGAGATGTTAGCTGGTTTGAGCACCAGGTCTGTTTCCGGTGCCGCCACGTATTCCGCGTAAGCGTTGGCCTGGCCTACAAATTTGATCATGCCAAACACTTCATCTCCGGCTTTAAACCTGGCGGCCGCCGGCCCAACTTCTGTTACAATACCTGCAATGTCCCAACCCAGGATGATGTTTTTTTCATCACCCTTTAGCTGTAGTACATAATTCAGGGAGTCCCGGTTACGGCGGGCAAAAGCGTCAACCGGGTTGATGCTGATTGCCTTTACTTTTACCAAAACTTCATCGTCCTTTATTAACGGAACGGCTATTTCGGCCAGCTCCAGGTTTTCCGGGTCGCCTATAGCCTTTAAAATGATTGCTTTCATTTTTCTATTTATTTTTTGTTCAAAATTAGATTGATAGTATCTTTGCATCAAGTATGCACTTTTTGGTATCCTACATACTAAAAATATACTATACAGATTATCAAATAGTTATAATTTAGTTATGACAATTCACAAACCAACACCCGAATGCTGTGTAGACTTTGCCTTCCAGCGTATCGGCGGAAAGTATAAGGGACGTATCATCTACAGCATTCATGTCCACGGCATCTTACGTTACGGCCAGTTAAAAAAAGCCATCAGCGGTATTACCCCAAAAATGCTGACCCAGACGCTAAGAGAATTGGAGAACGATAAGCTGATCAGCCGTAAAGTCTATGTCGAAGTGCCGCCAAAGGTAGAATATACCTTAACAGAGTCCGGCCGGAAACTGATCCCCTTTATCGAATATTTAAAGGAATGGGTGGAGGACCTGGTAGCCAGCGATCCGGGTCATGAACTACATGAACAGAATGAGCTTTACGGGCGCTAAGGATATACTGCATTTATATGCCCTTTATGCTATTTTGAATAAAGTTATTTCTACTTAGCTATTGCAGCCTGGCTTGCGGCTTCAGTGAATAGTTGGGCAACATCATTAGGATGTGATTCCTGTAATGAACAAAACCGCTGCAATCAACTTGGAACGGTTTTGTTCTTTTGGTACATAATAATTTATTTGTCAGCGACCATTTATTTCAAAGCTTGGTATTCTTTAAAGTCGATAACTGCATGTCCGCCCGCTCGTAGAAACACAATCTTCACAAAACTGGTAAAATCTTGCTGTGATAATTGTCGGGGAAGGTCATGATTAAAGTTAAGATAACCGAACTGCTTAAAGGAGAATTGTCTGAAACGGGCCATGGATTTTTAAATTCAGGATTTAACAGATTTAAAAACTTTGGTTGTCAAAGCTATTTTTTGCCGGAACCTTTATCACATTAAAGCCATACTTTAATGCCTGGTGGCAAGTGTTGCATGTATTGGTTAACATAACAAAATTATTTTTGAAAGCATTATTGTCTTTTTCCCGGATTGATTTTTCAATTGCATTCATTGCCGGAAAAATCATCGCAACGGCCGCTGCTTCAGGTTTATCCTTATGATATTTTTGAATCTTTTCAAAGCCGCCCATCAATTCCTGTCTTTCATATTCAGCCAGTGCCCAGTTTTTGTGCTGACCGGCAAACCACAATTTAAGATGATGAGGTTGAACAATAGTATTCATAA
>NZ_JAQBOC010000045.1 GCF_028288225.1 Mucilaginibacter sp. | reverse complement strand
AAAACCATGTACGATAGCAGTATGAAATATAAATGGGACAATAAAAATGTATTGGACTATGCAATAAAAGAAGGCTTTGAACAGGGTCTTGAAAAAGGTCTTGAAAAAGGCATTGAAAAAGGCATTGAAAAAGGCAAACTTGAAGAAGCAAGAGAAATTGCCCGCGAACTTAAAAAAGAAGGGTTGGCAATTGAATTTATTGCAAAAACAACTAAGCTACCTGTTGAAGAAATAGAAAAGCTTTAACTTTTTTTACCACCTTCTGAAATTTTCGGCAGCAAACTGCAAACCTATTTAAACAATTCCCATCCTGTTTGAATCTAATTTAAGGAGGACAAACAACAGTATAGTAAAGCTTAATAGTGATGATCCGCCATAGCTGATAAATGGCAAAGGGATACCAATTACGGGCACCAGACCAATAGTCATGCCGATGTTTATCATTACATGGAAAAATATAACTGAAGCTACGCCATAACCGTAGATCCGTGAAAATGGCGATCGCTGTCGTTCGGCTATCAGTATAAGTCTCAGCACCAGGAATAAATACAGACCAATTACGGTTAATGAGCCGGCAAAGCCCCACTCCTCGCCTACCGTACAGAAAATAAAATCGGTACTTTGCTCTGGCACAAATGAATATTTGGTTTGTGTGCCCTTTAAATAGCCCTTACCCCACAATTTACCTGAACCAATAGCAATTTTAGATTGATTAAGGTTGTAGCCTTTCCCCCGTAAATCACTCTTTATTCCTAATATAATATCTATTCTTACCTTCTGATGCGGCTTTAGCACATTGTTGTAAATGAACTTTACACTAAAAACAAATACAATACAAATAGCCAGGCCAGCCAGCATGGTGTATACAACCCGCCTATTTCGGCGGAATAATAATATTACCAAGGTTACAAGTAACACTATAATAGTAATTACCCATAGTGGATTGTACAAAATAGCAGTAACAAACAGGGCTATAAACAATGCGCCTATAATTAAAAAGTACGGCGAAAGCCCTTCGCGGTATAAAACAAAAACAAGGGATAAAAAAACCAGCGTCGAACCCATATCAGGCTGCAGCATGATCAGGAACATAGGGATCCCAATAATAACCAATGCTATACCAAATGATTTGAACTCGGTAACCCTTATGTTAGGTCCGCTTAAATACCTGGCTAAAATTAAACAAGTAGTAAACTTCGCAAACTCCGAAGGCTGCAATCTGAATCCGCCGCCCAGCGAGATCCAGGCCTGGTTGCCGCCTACATTGCGGCCATGCACCAAAACAAGCAGCAGCAGTAGTAATGTTATAACATAAAAAGCGGGCGCAAGGGCCGTAAGAAACCGGCCCTCGAGCAGTAATATAATAATACCGACAACCAGCGATATTATTATAAACATAAACTGTTTACCGTAGTTGGTCTCAAAATCAATTATACTGGGATGCCTTTCATCAAACACAGCGGCATGAATGTTAAACAAGCCAATAGTGCATAACGCCAGGTAGATGAATACAGTTATCCAATCAACATTAAAAAAGAAGCTGCGCTGGTTATTTATCATCTTTCTTTGCTGGCTGTATGGCTAAAAACCTTGTTGACGAATCTTTTTTATTTTGACGGGATGCGCCTTTCAATCCCTTCATCTTCCTGTTTAATGAATCCTGCTTTTTTAATGAATCCTGCTTTTGTTTTTTAAGCAGATCTGCGGGTGAAACCTTCTTCCTGAAACGACTAAAATACAAAGCTGAATCAGGTAAGCGGTTGGCATTTGCATAATATTCAACAGTTATTCCCGATTCACGCGCCGAAATACTCCCTTTCAAATATTTTTCAACTATAAAACTGGCTATCGGGGCTGCCCAGTGGGCACCTTCACCTGAATTCTCAACCACCACTGCAATAGCAATTTTAGGGTTTTCCCTCGGTGCAAAAGCAACGAACACGGAATGCGCCTCGCCACCAGGGTTTTGCGCGGTTCCCGTTTTTCCGCACATGATGATGCCGGGAATTTTCGATCGTATCCCGGTACCCCGTTCAACCACCGCCTGCATCCCGTTTATAACCGGTTCAAAATACCCCGAATCTATCCCCACATAATTTCTTACGGTATATTCTTTCTTTATAACATTTTGCGCTCCAATAGCCTTTACTAAATGTGGCTTGTAGTAATAGCCATGATTAGCAATGGTGCACTCCAGGTTAGCCATTTGCAAAGGCGTAGCCAATAGCTCTCCCTGCCCAATGGCAAGCGAAATAATAGTACTTGCACGCCAGCCACCTTTCCGGTAGGTATTATCATAATATAATGGCGTAGGTACGTTGCCCCTGCTCTCGCCCGGAACGTCGAGGTCAAGCCTGCTTCCCAGGCCAAATTTCTTCACATTATTACGCCAGTCGGCATAGCTTGCTTCTGTTTGTTTGATGCCGTTATGATCGATGATCTTTTGAAAAACCATTGAAAAATACCCATTACATGATTCGGCCACGGCGCTGGTCATATTTACTAAACCGTGCGCTTCGCCGTTATTACACTTTATCCTTCTGTTGCCTGCCTGGTAATAACCCGGGCAATAATAAGTAGTTTGAGGCGTGATGATCCCCTCCTCTAAAGCAATAAGTGCGCTTAATGGCTTAAAAGACGAACCTGGCGGATACTTGGCCTGTACCGGCCGTATAAAAAACGGGTTGTAAACATCGGCATACATTTTTGCAGCATTATTACCTCGTTCACGCCCTACCATAAGGTTAGGATCGTAAGTGGGGCTGCTTACATAAGCCAGTATTTCACCCGTTGAGGGCTCAATAGCCACAATGCTGCCTACTTTATCTTGCATCAGCCTTTCGCCGAGCTTTTGTATGGTGATATCTAATGATGAGGTTAACCGCTGCCCGGCTACAGCTGCAGTATCAAACATGCCGTTGGCATACCTCCCTTTTGGCCTTCCGCGTGAGTCAACCATTTGATTTTCGACACCACGCTGTCCGCGCAGCACACTCTCATACGATTTTTCAACCCCTGTAATGCCAATAAAATCACCGGGATGATAGTATCCGTTAGATCGCTTAATATCATTATCCTGTACCTCTCCAATGTAACCCAAAAACTGGGCGGCTGCAGAATCGGGATAAATACGCAAATATCTTGGCGTTGAGTAAAAACCAAAAAACTCCGATAATCTTTCTGACACAGAAGCATATTTTGTTGCAGTCAACTGTTTTTCAAAAACAGATGCCAGGTTAGGCGAATATTTCCAGGCCTTGATCCATCTTTTATTAAATTCATCCCTGTCAATACCTAATATCCTGCAAAATTCAACGGTATCAAACGGCTTAACCTGGCGCGGTGTTACCATTATATCATAAAACGGTTCATTTTGTACAAGTACTTTTCCGTTGCGGTCAAGAATAGGGCCGCGAGCCGGGTATTTTATGACCTGCCTTAAAACGTTTTTGCTCGCGTAAATAGCATACTTATTGTCAATTATCTGGATATAGAACAGCCGGGCAAGCAGTATAAAAATTATTGTAATAAAAATTCCGGCTATAACGTACCGCCGCTCAAAAAAACTGTTCATTTACGCTCTTTTCTCTTAAAAAATAACAACCCTGAAATTAACATTAAAAACACTGTAAATAACGAACTCAATAAAACCCTGCTTATTGTAAGTTCTAATTGCGACAGGCTGAAAACTTCAAGGTTGATAAGAAAAAAATGATGAACAAGGGTAAGGATAACAGCATAGGTAAAAAACCATCTGAACCCCATAATGCTTAGCGTAGGCTCTGGCTCGTTATCAAATCCATCTTTTTGAACCGTGATGCTTATAAACAAAATACGTACAAAGGCCAATAAAACGCATGCAGCTGCATGCAGGCCGGGTGTATCATAAAAAGCATCAATTGTTATACCCAATATAAATGCCAGTGCGAACAATAAAATATTAGGCACTTCAAACGGCAGTAATAATATGAACAGGATATATAAATACGGTGTGGAGAGCCCATATAAGTTTATATTCTTCAGCAGAAAAACCTGTATAAAAACTAATACTATAAACCTTATAAGGTTAACTATAATTGTTTTACTCATCCTTTTTTTGCTGAGCCTCCAATCCCTCTTGTTCTTTGGCAAATTTGTTATCCACTATATCAACATATTGCAGTTTGCTAAAATCAACAGCAAGGGTAACTTCCATATTAAGGGCATAACCACCTGATTTTGTGTGCAGGTTGCTGATCTTACCGATTGGGATTCCCTCCGGAAAAAGCGAGTAGCCCGAGGTTACAACAGCTTCTCCTATTTTTGGCTGTGCATTGTTTGACACATCTTTAAGCACCCCTTTATGCGGGTTAAATTCATCGCCCCACTCAATGTAGCCTATTTCTTTATTGTTAGCAAGCATTGCGCTAAACTGTGAATCCTTGTGCAATAATGACTGAATAACCGAAAAATGGTCAGACACAATGATAACTTTACCAACTAGACCCAAATTGCAGATAACCCCCATGCCTTTTGCAATACCCTGCTTGCTGCCCTTATTAATAGTGAGGTAATTACTGCTTCTGTTAATTGAGTTATTAATTACCCTTGCAACAATATATTCATACTGCTGTTTGTATACGGTATCATTTACTTTATGCTTGCTTACCGTATCAACATAAAACGATGATTTAAGCTGGTTGCGTAAACGGGCATTTTCATGGGCCAGGCTGTCATTATAATCTTTTAAAGCAAGATATCCCTTAAACTCGCTCAATTTGGCAAATAGGTTACCTGTAACCGTATTTGACGAATTAATAAAGGTAGCCTTTTGAAAAGAGTTGTATTTTATGTAGATAAGCAGTGCCGAAACCTCAAAAATGATGAACAAAAAGAATGCGTTATACTTAGTGATAAATATCAGGAGGTTACGCATGGGTTAGTGAGATTTGAGATATGAGATATGAGATGTGAGATAGAAAACTTCATATTGTCTCATATCTCATATCTCACTTCTCATATCTGGATTACTGCATTAAAAATTTAAAATTACCAATATTTTTCAGGGCTGTGCCTGTTCCGCGTACTACTGCGCGCAATGGATCTTCGGCAACATGGACCGGCAATTTGGTTTTTGCGGCTATACGTTTATCAAGGCCACGCAGTAAAGCGCCGCCACCGGTTAAATAAATGCCGGTTTGATAAATATCTGCCGAAAGCTCCGGCGGGGTGATCTCTAACGCCTTCAGGATAGCTTCCTCAATTTTCGAAATGGATTTGTCAAGGCAATGCGCAATTTCAGAATAGGAAACCATTATTTGTTTTGGTACCCCTGTCATCAGGTCGCGGCCCTGTACTGCAAAATCCGTTGGTGGATCGGCCAGTTCCGGTAATGCAGCACCAACCTCTATTTTAATCTTCTCCGCGGTTCTGTCGCCTATCATAATGTTATGCTGACGACGGATATATTGTACAATATCTGAGTCAAAGTTATCACCGGCAACCCGGATAGACTGATCACAAACGATACCTGACAAGGCAATAACCGCAATCTCGGTTGTACCACCGCCAATATCAATGATCATATTGCCCATCGGCTCTTCCACGTCAATACCAATACCTACCGCAGCAGCCATTGGCTCATGGATCAGGTAAACTTCTTTCGCTCCTGCAATTTCGGCCGAGTCACGCACGGCACGTTTTTCAACTTCGGTAATACCTGATGGAATACAAATAACCATCCGTAATGATGGAAAGAACCAGCCTTTACCCTGGTTTATCATTTTTATCATCCCGCGGATCATGTGCTCAGCAGCGTTAAAATCGGCAATTACTCCGTCTTTAAGTGGTCTGACAGTACGAATATTATCATGTGTTTTGCCTTCCATCTGCATGGCCTGGCGGCCAATGGCAATTACTTTATTGGTTGTACGGTCAAAAGCTACAATTGATGGTTCATCAACAACAACTTTATCATTATGTATTATGAGGGTATTTGCGGTACCTAAATCAATAGCGATTTCTTGTGTAAAAAAATTAAATAGACCCATTTAGTGTTATTTCAAAAATAAGCGTCAAAATTAAATATTTAATAGCACGAATTTCACGAATGTAAGCTAATTAAAACGAATTAACCTATGCCTTTTCAGTTAGTTAACTAATATTATACAATTCGTGTAATTCGTATTTTATTCGTGTAATTAGTGTTACTTGGTTTTATTATTAATGTTTAAAATGGCGTATGCCGGTAGTAACCATCGAAATGTTTTTCAGATCACACATTTCAATAGAAAGCTTGTCGTTTATTGAACCTCCGGGTTGTAAAACAGCCAAAATTCCGGCTTCAGCTGCTAATTCAACGCAATCAGGAAAAGGAAAAAAAGCATCAGATGCCATAACCGCCCCTCTCAGATCAAACCCAAAGCTTTCGGCTTTAATAACTGCCTGCCTCAGTGAATCAACCCTTGAAGTTTGCCCTACACCACTTGCCATTAGCTGACCGTTTTTTGCAAACACAATAGTGTTTGATTTGGTGTGTTTTACTACTTTATTGGCAAAAAACAGGTCACGCTTTTCGTGTTCTGTAGGTTGTCTTTTTGTAACAGTTGTCATTTGTTCCGGTCCCTCAATCACCGCGTCTTTATCTTGTTCAATTACACCGTTCAGTAATGTTTTAAACAATTTAGCAGGTAATTCAACCACCTGGCGGATGAGTATAATACGGTTCTTTTTCCCTTTTAGTATTTCTACGGCCTCATCAGTATAAGCGGGAGCTATTAATACCTCGTAAAAGATCTTGCTGATCTCGGCAGCTGTTTCTGCATCAATTTCATCATTGGCAATTATAACACCACCAAATGCGGAAACCGGGTCGCAGGCCAGGGCATCTATCCAGGCTTCCTTTATAAAACTGCGAGAAGCAATACCGCATGCATTGGTATGTTTTAAAATAGCTACTGTAGGCTCGGTAAACTCATCAATTAAAGCAACTGCTGCATCAACATCAACAAGGTTGTTGTATGACAGCTCTTTCCCATGCAGTTTGGTGAACATCCTGTCCAGATCGCCATAAAAAACACCTTTTTGGTGTGGGTTCTCGCCATAGCGCAATACCTGGCTGGTTTGTATGCTTTCTTTAAATACCGGAAGCGGGTCTTCCTGGTTAAAATATTTAAAAATGGCGGTATCGTAGTTTGATGAAATATTAAATGCTTTATGGGCAAATGACCGGCGCTGGTCAAGAGTGGTTGTTCCGCCCTGCGTTTTTAACAGATCTTCAAGTACAGGGTAGTCTGCTTTTGATGCAACTATCACCACATCCTTAAAGTTTTTAGCGGCTGCGCGGATCAAAGAGATCCCGCCAATATCAATTTTTTCAATGATCTCATCTTCTTCAGCATTTGACCTCACGGTTTCTTCAAAAGGGTAAAGATCAACTATCACCAAATCAATCTCAGGTATTTCAAATTGTGCCAGTTGCTGCTCATCACCTTCAAAATTTCTACGCGCTAAAATCCCGCCAAACACTTTGGGGTGCAGCGTTTTAACACGGCCGCCTAATATTGACGGGTATGAGGTAAGCTCCTCAACAGGTATTACATTAACACCTAAATTACGGATAAAAGTTTCCGTTCCACCGGTAGAATATATATTAACGCCAAGGCGGTTTAACTCATTAATTATTGGCTCTAAATTATCTTTGTAGTAAACAGAAATTAAAGCATTCTTTATTTGCACTGACTCGCTCATTTACAGGAAGTTTTTTGAGCCGCAAAGGTAGGAATTAGAGATTAGAGATTTGGGATTGGAGGTTAGTTTTTTTAAACTTTTTTATCATTAGGTTTTTATACCCAAAAAATCTGCTAAGCTTTGAAAACTTCGTAAGTTTAAGGACGTTTATCAACCGATATTATGACTGAAAAAATAAATAACTATGAAGATCTCGATGCAAATGCAATGGCGAAGGCGTCAGAAGAAAAGCTACAGATGAAGAATTAATAGATTTTCTAAATATTTACATATAAAATAAAATAGCATTGGCTGTTACTTCCTGACTAATCTCCAGCCTCTAATCACTACCCTCAACTCTTCATTTTCTTTAACAAACTCTCAATTACTCTTGGGAAGTGCTGATGCTCCAATTGCTGGCCTTTAAATTTCACAACCTCCAGGTTATCGTCAGGCTCAATTTTAAATTTAGACTGATGGATGATCTCACCCTCATCAAACTGATCGCTTACAAAATGTATGGTTATGCCTGATTCTTCATCTTTGGCAGCAAGTACAGCTTTATGCACATGATCGCCATACATACCTTTACCGCCATACTTGGGGAGCAATGCAGGATGCAGGTTTATTATTTTATTGGGGAATGCATTTAATAATGATGCAGGTACAAGCCATAAAAATCCGGCAAGCACAATCAAATCAACCTGCAGGTTTTTTAATAACCTGATAACATCATCAGTATCATAAAATTCATGCCGGGTAAAAATGTGCGAGGGAATCTCAAAATTGTCAGATCGCTGTAATACGTAAGCCTGCGGGTTGTTGGTTAACACTAATACAACTTCGGCTTCGGCATTGCGTTTAAAATGCTCCATAATTTTTTGAGCATTTGATCCTGAACCTGAAGCAAAAATGGCAATTCTTTTTTTCATTAAAATCGTGTGCTTTTTAATGGTAATGAAGCTATTTGTACAATTTACTTCCTCACCGGTATTGGCGAAAGCAATATTTTTATTACAAATTCAACTTTACAACAGCCCAAATATAACGTTTTAACCACAATAATTGTTCGCTTGAATAGGAATTAAGCCCTTTTTAAATTTTCAAGCATTTGCGTTGCTTAACAGGAAAGTTGTGAGATAAGTTTAGTTGGTTCCTGACAGCTTTTGGCGTATAAATCCATACTTAACAATTTTCCTTGGCTGTGTTAAGGAGTAATTTGGTGCTATATCCCCCGTGTTAAGCACCATGGAATACTGCCCCAGGTTTATTATCTGGGAATTTATAAATGGCTTTGTAGTTATGGTGGCAGTACTATCACAAACCATATTGGCAATTAAAAAAAGCTTATTGGGCGTAAGGGACCATTTACCGGATGCAAGTGGCTGCGTTACGCAGTTAAAATTTGCATAGGTACAGGTAAAGTCCGTTTTAAAAGTAAAAAACTGTGAACAGGTATCATTTATAGTAGTATCTGATATTTGGGTATTACCGGTATATTGAGTTATTTCTATAGATGCCAGTTGCCAGGTACCACCAGTAAAAAGTGTTTCAATAGGGTTCTGACCCGTTTTTTTACAAGAATTAACGATCAGCCCTGTAATTAAAATCAATAAAAGCAACAAGTATCTTTTTTTCATCAGGAATATATCCGCAAAAATAAAAATTCCGGCTGTATAAATAGCACAGGAATAATTATAACTGCTTTCAATCGCACATTATTGTTTGGAAGTCCGAAAGATGCTTTTAAAGGGATAAAGGTTAGCATTCTGAAATTCTTTTTTCCTTTTAACTTTGTGACATGCGCATTCCATTTAATAAACTCCGGGCCGAATTTAAACGTGTATTGCTTTCAATAAATTTTACAGAAGAAAAGGCTGAGCTATGCGCAACCATTTTTGCGGAGAACAGCCGTGACGGTGTTTATACGCATGGCTTAAACCGCTTTCCTGTTTTTGTTGAATATGTAAAGGAAGGGTTGGTGAAACCTGATGCTGAGCCCACAAAAGACGGTGCATTTGGATCGTTAGAACAATGGAACGGTAATTTAGGGGCCGGGATATTAAATGCCGGTTTTTGCATGGGCAGGGCTATTGAACTTGCAAAGAAGAACGGGATTGGCTGTGTGTCCCTTAAAAACACAAATCATTGGATGCGTGCCGGCGCTTATGGCTGGCAGGCTGCCGAAGCCGGGCTGTTAGGGATTTGCTTTACCAATACCATTGCCAACCTGCCACCCTGGGGCGGAATAGACCCGCGTTTAGGCAACAATCCGCTGGTTATTGCCATCCCCCGAAAGGGCGGACATGTGGTGCTGGATATGGCTGTCTCTCAATATTCCGTTGGTAAGTTAAATCAATATAAAAACAATAATGAGGCGCTGCCATTACCCGGCGGTTATGATGATGAAGGAAACTTAAGCACCAATGCTGCGGAAATACTGGAATCAAAAAGGTTATTGCCGGTAGGTTTCTGGAAAGGTTCCGGCCTTTCATTAGTGCTCGATCTGCTGGCGACCGTACTTAGCCAAGGCAACTCAACAGCGAAGATCACCCAAAGTGAAAAAGAATTTAGCATATCGCAGGTATTTATCTGCATTAAGCCTGAAAATAACACCTACACTGAGCAAGCTATTGAAGAGATCATCAGCTATACCAAAACCAGCAGGCCCGAATACGAAGGCGGCTCCATTTCCTATCCCGGCGAAAACACTTTAAGAACAAGAGAAAAAAGTTTGAAGGAGGGCGTTTTGGTGGATGAGAAGATTTGGGAGAAGGTTCTGGAGCTGTAAGATCGCCTGAACCCGGATTTATTGAATTTGGAAGTTAATTTAAGCAAGGCAGCTACCAAAACCACTTTAATATACTTGATCACGTACAATAGTGACGACCATCATTAATTAATGCCCGTTATTAGTGTAAATTTGTCTTATCATCACATATCTTAAAAATAAAATTATGGAAACATTAATTCAAAAAGGGGATGTGAATAAAACTGAACCTAAAGTAAATTCAATATCGGATGATTCAGGAAAAACCATGAAGGCGTTGGTTTATCATGGACCAGGGAAAAAAGCATGGGAAGATAAACCTGTACCTGTAATAGAAAAAACCACAGACGCCATAGTTAAAATTCTGAAAACAACCATATGCGGAACTGACCTCCACATAATGAAGGGTGATGTTCCGGAAGTTACAGATGGCAGGATAATAGGCCATGAAGGCGTTGGAATAATTGACGAGGTTGGAAATTCGGTAAGTAGTTTCAAAAAAGGTGACCATGTATTGATCTCGTGCATAACATCATGTGGTAAATGTGAATATTGTAAAAAAGGCATGTATTCACATTGTGAGGATGGCGGATGGATCTTAGGTCACCTTATTGACGGTACCCAGGCAGAATACGTAAGGATCCCGCATGCAGATAACAGTCTTTACCCGATTCCGGCAGGTGCTGATGAAGAAGCTTTGGTTATGCTGAGCGATATTTTACCTACAGGTTTTGAATGCGGCGTATTAAACGGACAGGTAAAACCCGGCGATACAATAGCTATTGTAGGTTCGGGGCCAATAGGCATAGCTGCGTTATTGACTGCCCAGTTTTATACGCCTGCTGAAATTATTATGATTGACCAGGATGACAACCGCCTTAGTGTTGCTAAAACTTTCGGGGCAACCCAAACAATTAACAGTGCGAATGAAGATGCAGTTAAAAAGATCATGAGCCTTACAGGTGGAAAAGGGGTTGATGTGGCTATTGAAGCCGTTGGCATACCTGAAACTTTTGAATTATGCCAGGAAATAATAGCGCCCGGCGGCCGGATTGCAAATATTGGTGTACATGGTAAAAGTGCAACCCTTCACCTGGAGACTTTGTGGTCGAAAAATATAACCATTACTACCAGGCTGGTTGATACCGTTACTACACCAATGCTTTTAAAAACTGTTCAGTCAAAAAAACTACAGCCTAATCAACTAATCACTCACCATTTCAGGTTAAACCAGGTTATGGAGGCATACGATACATTTGGCAACGCTGCAAAAGAAAAAGCTTTGAAGGTTATATTGACAAATGAATAAGTTTCTGAGTCAGATAGATTTGTCAACTTTTAAAAAGTTGACAAATCTAAATTATTGGTAAAGTGCTAAATAACTGGCATTACCTTTATTATATTCGAAGAACCCAATATCTTCAAATGTATATCCGTTTTATTACTCAATTTATTAACGATGATAATGAATATGAAACGGGTGTTTTCCATGCACTTCGACACATATGCGAGCATTCATTAACAAGCAAGGAGGATGTTAATGAACTAAAAGCGTTAAACGGGTGGTTCAATGCCAATTTAGATAAACCAACCAAATTTTCTAACGCAACAAATAAAAACCCCGCTTCAATATCCCTCTCGTGGTTTAAGGATACAGCAAAAGAGCATTTGCTTAAAACAAATGATATTATCAAAATATTGGAAAGATATGATTTGATTATAGAAAGGTTAACTTCTAAAAGCCCTGGATATATTGTTTATGAAGACGATCACCAGGTATCAGCTATACCTTTTAAAAGTGACAGAACTAAAGTTTTATAATCCTATCAATCTTGACTTTTGACTCCGGACTAATGGCTCAAGACTCAATCACTACCTCCCATCATCATTCCTTCAAACCGCTCCCAAAAACCATCTTGGGGTACAGGGGCAATAATACATATAGGTTCTTTTTTTATGGGGTGGATAAATTCCAGCTTGCGGGCATGCAGGCTGATGCTTTTACGCAGGCTGCCACGTGGATAGCCGTATTTATTATCACCAACAATGGGGCAACCGAGGGTTGAAAGCTGCACCCTGATCTGGTGCGGACGGCCGGTTATCGGGTCTACTTCAATTAAATAATAACCGTTAAGCTCGCCTACTAATTTATAGCTTAGTTCTGCCCGCTGACTGCCTATTACTTCGCGGTCATGTGCTTTGGTAACATTTTTCTGTGGATTTTTAACCAGCCAGTGTATCAGCGTACCGGCTTCGGGTTGTGGCCTGTTACGTACAACCGCATAATAGGTTTTATGCATTTCGCGGCCTTTAAACATGGCGTTTACCCGCTCCAAAGCCTTGCTGGTTTTGGCAAACAGGATAACGCCGCTTACAGGCCTGTCAAGCCGGTGTACCACACCCAGGAAAGCGCCATTTGGTTTATTATATTTAGTGGCGATGTATTTCTTCACCTTATCATCCAGCGATTCATCACCCGTATCATCCACTTGCACAATATCGCCCGCGCGCTTATTAACCGCAATCAAATGATTATCCTCATAAAGGATATCACTGTCAGTAATTTCGTGGTTGATATATTTTATATTGACTTTGGACATATTTGTTTGTTTGTAGTCGATGGACCATGGTCGATGGTCGATGGTCCATGGTCGATAGTCCATGGTCCATGGTCCATAGTAATAATTTCTTACCATAGTCTATGGACTATCGACTATAGACTTTCTCTCTTACCATGGTCTATGGACTATCGACTATGGACTTTCTCTCCTACCATGGTCTATGGACTATCGACCATGGACTCCATAACTAATACTCCTCCTTTTCGTTCGGGAAGCTTTTAGTTTTTATATCGCTAACATAATTTTGGATAGCATTGTTCATCACTTCATGCAGATCGGCATACTTACGTAAAAATCGGGGCGAAAAGCCTTTGTTTATCCCGAGCATATCATGGATCACCAGTACCTGTCCGTCACAACTTTGACCGGCGCCTATGCCAACGGTAGGGATACTTAAACTCTCGCTCACCTGTTTGGCCAATAAAGCGGGAATCTTTTCGAGCACTATTCCAAAGCAGCCCAGTTCCTGCAGCTTTATGGCATCTTCCCTTAGCTTTTGTGCCTCAGCTTCCTCTTTAGCCCTTACTGTATAAGTACCGAATTTATAAATAGACTGCGGTGTTAAACCCAAATGCCCCATAACCGGGATGCCGGCTGTAAGGATGCGGCTTACTGATTCAGCTATTTCAACTCCTCCTTCAATTTTTACGCCATGTGCGCCTGATTCCTTCATAATGCGGATGGCAGAATTAAGCGCCTCCTTTGAGTTGCCCTGGTATGAACCAAAAGGCAGATCGACAATAACCAGGGCTCTTTTTGCAGCCCGTACTACCGATGATGCATGATAGATCATCTGATCAAGAGTTATTGGCAACGTAGTTTCATGCCCGGCCATTACGTTTGATGCTGAATCGCCCACCAGTATAATATCCACCCCGGCTTCATCAACAATAGCAGCCATTGAATAATCATAGGCAGTAAGCATGGCAATCTTCTCGCCATGGTTTTTCATTTCCTGCAAAATATGCGTGGTAATTCTTTTAACCTCTTTATGTATTGACATGGATAATGTTTTAGTGGGTACAAATGTAAAAATTGAAAAACACTAATTGCACGAATTAATTCGAATTACACGAATTGAGGGTAATTTCGGATTTCAGATGTTCGATTTCGGAATTATTTTTTGGCGTTAAATATTAGTACACGATAGATTGATCAGAAAGATATTCGAGTGCCCTTAATTCCTCAACATTGGAAATAGAAATGATTTGTCCATTTTTGATCAGATTAATTTTATCAGCAACTTCTAAAACATCCAAGTAATAATGATCAGTAATTATAAAGCCTTTATATAATTTGTACTCAATTAATTTTTCTTTGATCAAATCTCTATACAAGGGCTCAACCATTGAAAAGGGTTCATCAAGTAAAATAAAATGATGGTCGAGGTTTAATAATAGAATGAATTGTAAGTAGCGTTGCTGTCCCGGCGATAAAGTCCTGACTTCTTTATTTAGCATCCCATTAATTCCCTGGGCGTAAAATACTTTATCCTGATTTCCGGCATTTGTGATGTAAACAGAAATTAAATTTCTAACCTTTAATCCTTTTGGCAGCATAACTTCCTGCGGATGATATCCAACTGTAGTTAAATCACCATTCTTCGCCCAGGGCTGATTGTTTAAATAGGCCTCAATATGATCAGGCTTTAATGTGCCGAAAAGTATTTTAAAGAGAGTAGATTTGCCTGAGCCATTTCTGCCCAGGATGCCAATTACTTCCCCGGTTTTACACTCAAATGCGCATTCTGAAAGTATATTTTTTTTACCGAAACTATGCGTAACGGATTTTACCTGTAGCTTATGCTCCATATTAATAAAATAAATGATGAAGCTGCGAGATTGATGATGAAAGTTTTTAATTGTAAATATCTAATGGACAAGCCCGCATTTATATAAAAGCAATATTCTATACTTTGAAAGTATTTATAAGCCATAAAAGATATAAGTACCCCAAATGTTCCAAAAAGTATAATGGCTTCTGTTATATCAGCCCACAAGTTCGTAGTTAAAGATCTTACAATGGCAAAAAAAATACAGAAGAGGAGGTTGTATTTTGTAACACTGAAATAATAATTAAAAAATAACCTGGCCATTTGGTAACACTGAAGTTATAGAACAACAAACAAACATGTTTATTATCGTTTGGTAAACATAATGATAACTTCTTTAACCTATATCCAAAAAATCCGAAATCGAACGTCCGAACGGCGCGCTCTCTTGAACACCTTAAAAAACAAAACGCATCCAAAAAAATCCGAAATCGAAATTCCGAATTCCGAAATAAAACCTTACCTTTGCGGCGTGAATCAGGAAGTAACTCACTTCAATATTTCGGGCTGTTTTCACGGAGCGCTGCACCAGGCAAACCGGCTTTTTAACCATTCAATTTTTTTGATCAATGACTTATTTCACCAAATTACCTGCGGTATTATTACTGGCTGACGGAACTGTTTTTTATGGTAAAGCTGCCGGAAAAATGGGAACAACCACCGGCGAGATCTGCTTTAATACAGGGATGACCGGCTACCAGGAAATTTTTACCGACCCTTCTTACTTCGGGCAAATAATGGTTACTACCAATGCTCACATTGGCAATTATGGCATAGCTGATAATGAAGTTGAATCGGGACAGATCCAGATTGCGGGCCTTGTTTGTAAAAATTACAACATTGCTTACAGCCGCAAGCAGGCCAATGAATCAATCCAGGATTATTTCCAGGAGCAAAACATTGTTGGGATCTCTGATATTGACACCCGCCAGCTGGTTAGGCATATCCGCGATAAAGGTGCAATGAACGCCATTATCTCATCAGAGGTGCTGGATCTTGAAGAACTGAAAGCAAAACTTGCCGAAGTACCTTCAATGGACGGACTTGAATTGTCATCAAAAGTATCAACTACTGAAACCTATACCTTCGGCGATGAAAATGCGGCTTACCGTGTTGCAGTACTTGATCTGGGTGTAAAGAAAAACATCCTTCGCAATTTTGACGACAGGGATGTATACGCAAAAGTATTCCCGGCAAAAACCACGTTTGAGGAAATGGAGAAGGATTTTGATCCTACAGGTTACTTTATCTCTAACGGTCCCGGCGATCCGTCTGCCATGCCTTATGCTGTTGACACGGTAAAAAAAGTACTGGCCTCTGATAAACCAATGTTCGGGATTTGCCTTGGTCACCAGCTGCTTGCATTGGCGAATGACATCCCAACCATAAAAATGTTTAACGGTCACCGCGGCTTAAATCACCCGGTAAAAAATATAATTATTAACCATTGTGAGGTTACTTCACAAAACCATGGCTTTGGCGTGGTGCCTGAAGCCGTAAGGGCGTCAGACAAGGTGGAGATCACCCACGTAAACCTTAACGATCAATCAATCGAGGGCATTCGCGTAAAAGGTAAAAAAGCATTCTCGGTACAATATCACCCTGAATCATCTCCCGGCCCGCATGACAGCAGGTATTTGTTTGATGATTTTATTGAGCTGATGAAATAAAAGGAGATAATTTCGTAGAGACGCGACGCATCGCGTCTCCCGCCTGCTAATTATACGTCAGAAATTTGAAATGCAAAGTTTAAGACGCGAAGCATGCGTCTCTACGATCATTTTTTCAAATAATACTCCGGCACCTTTAACGCAGGCTTTTCCACATCCCAAATAATGCTCGATACTTTCCAGCCGGCTTTGGTTTTTATCAGCTGGAAACTGTTTACCCCTCGTTCCATAGCTGTATCACGCTTGTTTAAATAAGTTACATAAGTGCTGATGCGATGTGCAACCCGGCCAAATTGTTCGGTACGGCCAAAAATCTCCTCTTCATAAAACAAATGGATATGGTTGCCTTCAATAAAGTTTTTGTATAAGGGGTCAATAAAATGCTTAATATCTACTACCTGAGCGGTATCCGTGCGGAAATTTATCAATTGTGCCTCCGGGATAAAGTAGTTTTGAATTTCATTATACCTTGGCTTCTCCCCTTCTTTAAAACTGATGGCTGCATAGGCATCATGTACGGCTTTGGTAATAGCGCTATCATCCGGCACGGTATAAGCTTTGTTAGTTGTTGAATCATCACCAATTGCTTTTTTGGCAGATGTGTGGCAGGATGATAAAACTATCGCGCAAGCAAAAAGAGTTAAAAGGGTTTTCGTGACGGGCTTATTTTAAGGTAATTACAGGTTGAAAAATATCGTTTCCTAAAGATATAAATATTCTACCGACAGTTTTAATCCTCACCCAAATTTGCCCCATATTCATCGACTGGCGGCAACAATTCACCGACATTTTACCGCACTTCGCCTAATATCCCTATGCAAAAACGTGTTCTGTTTGCAATTTTGAACCATAAATCAATCCTTGTTATGAAAACGTTACTCGTAATACAACTTATCCACCTGGCAGTAAAAGCTGCCGAACATTTAGCATCCATTCTGCATTCTATCGGTCATTTGATCAGTTAATAGTTTTTAAGTGCCTTAAATAAGGATAGGAAGCAGATAAGTTTTATTCATCAACTCCCTCTAAATGGCACAACCCTCATGAACACCTTACACAAATAACACTGTAAATAAACCACACCCGGTTGGGAAGACTTAAAAAGCGCGAAGCTGAAGTTTTCCCTGCCGGGGAGTATTATTCACATTTTAATTTTAATATGTTCATGAAGGCTTCGCCATTTAAGCAGGCTTTACCAGGGTCTAAATGCTACGGTAATATTTCTGCCATTTACTTAAAAACTCATTGATATTTCATTAAATCCGTTGCATTTTTACACCATGGCAGAAAAACCTATTATAACCGTAAAAAACCTGGTAAAAAACTACGGCGATTTTAACGCTGTAAAGGGTATAAGTTTTGAAGTTTATGAGGGTGAGATCTTTGGTTTGCTGGGTCCTAACGGCGCCGGCAAGACTACTACGCTCGAAATAATTGAAACACTGCGTGATAAAACATCCGGTGAGATCAATGTTGATGGTTTTAACATTGAAACCGATGCTGATGATATTAAACAGCTAATAGGTGTTCAGCTGCAATCTGCGGGTTATTACCCAAACTTAAACCTTTCAGAGCTGATCAGGCTTTTCTGCGGCTTATACGGTATTGATAAAACGCCCATGGAAATGCTTGAAAAAGTAGCATTGACTGATAAGGCTAAAGCAAAATATAAAGACTTGTCGGGCGGGCAAAAACAGCGTTTTTCAATAGCCACAACGCTTATTAATAATCCGAGGATAATATTTTTGGACGAACCCACCACCGGCCTCGATCCGCAGGCACGCCGTAATTTGTGGGACCTGATCCGCGAGATCCGCAATAGCGGCACCACCGTTGTTATTACCACCCACTACATGGACGAAGCCGAAGAGCTGTGCGACCGGGTTGCCTTTATTGATGGCGGTCACATCATTGGTATTGACACGCCAAACCATTTTATTGACGAACTTGTAGCATCAGGCTTTGAGCGTAAAAAACAAGTTAAGCTGGCCAACCTTGAAGATGTTTTTATAAACATGACCGGCAAGGAATGGCGGGAGGGGTAGGTGGCCCCCCAGCCCCCTAAAAGGGAAGCAAAAGTTTGCAGTTGCCAGTGGGCAGTTTGCAGTAAAACACTAATGACTAATTACCAATGACTATTGACTAATGAAAAAATACAGCAACTTTAATGCAACCATGGCTATTGCCAAAGCCAGTTTCCGCTCAATCATCCGCAGTCCTTCGGCGGTGGTGTTTAGTTTGGCTTTCCCGCTAATATTTATTATTGTGTTTGCCAATATTGGCGGCGGCGGTGTTACTATTGATGTGGGGGTTGCTAAAACTACTGATACGCTTAGTCCGGTTTACCAGGCTTTAAAAAGAGCCAGAGTGGTGCATTTAATAACTGACCAAAGTGCCGATGATATGACCAAAAGTCTGTCAAAAGGAAATATTGATGCTATAATAGACGTGCAGAAAAATAATGCTATGCCACCATATACGCTTCATGTACAATACACCGAGGCATCACAGCAAAAGGGCGGAATCTTAAGGTCATTGTTGCAAAGCATTTTCTTCCAGATAAACAGCAGGGGCAACACCATTCCTCAGCCAATTGCCGAAATAAAAGAAACCACCGTTAAGGGCCGCGAATACAAATACATTGATTTTATATTACCCGGCATGCTGGGTTTTTCGTTATTAAGCAGCGGCGTTTTTGGTACTGCGTTTGTATTTTTAAGCTTGAGGTTAACACTGGTTATTAAACGTTTTTTTGCAACACCTGTAAAAAAATACAGCATTGTTTTGGGCGAGGCCCTTGCACGTTTGGTATTCTCGTTACTGGGTGCCTTGTTTATAATATTGGTTGGGCATTACATGTTTGGCTTTACCCTGGTACATGGCATTGTAACCGTATTAAATATGCTGGTACTTGCAGCTTTAGGCCTTATTATATTTATGGGCTTCGGTTTCACCATATCGGGCATCGCCAAAAATGAAAGTACGGTGCCACCGCTTTCAAATATTATTACCCTGCCCCAATTCTTACTATCAGGAACGTTCTTTGCCACCACAGCCTTCCCAACCTGGCTGCAATCAATAAGCAAGATACTGCCGCTCACTTATTTAAATGATGCCATGCGCAAAGTGGCTTTTGAAGGTGCCGGCCTAAACGAGGTAACCCACCAGTTATTAATATTGGGGGTCTGGTTTATTATTATTTACGCGGTAGCTGTTAAAACCTTTAAATGGGAGTAGATTTTTGATGTGCAGATGTCGGATTTTCGATTTCGGAATTTGAATCATTAATTTCATTTAAAGATTAAGGGATTGTGATTGGCATCCTTAATCTTTTGATCCTATAAATCTTAGTTCAAAAAAAAGGGACGCCTCGCAGCATCCCTTTTTTTATTATCCTTTTTCAATTATGCTTTTTTATCCACTTTAATAACATGTGTTACTATTGAATGCCGCTGCAATTCCTTTTGAATGCGCTCACTGTGGCTTACCTGCTTGTGCAGGTGAGGTGCTATTACCAGTGACACGATAGACATCAGCTTGATCAAAATATTCATTGACGGGCCTGAAGTATCCTTAAACGGGTCCCCTACGGTATCGCCTGTTACAGAGGCCTTGTGTGGTTCTGATTTTTTGTAATGCATTTCACCGTTGATCATACAACCTTTTTCGAATGATTTTTTAGCATTGTCCCATGCACCACCTGCGTTGCTCTGGAAAATTCCCATCAGCACGCCTGATACGGTAACACCTGCCAGCAATCCGCCTAAAACCTCCGGACCGAATGCAAAACCGATAATTATTGGAGTGATCAAAGCGATAAGGCCCGGTGCAACCATCTCGCGGATGGATGCTTTGGTTGAGATAGCCACACATTTTTCGTACTCAGGCTTAGCCTTGTACTCCATAATGCCCGGGATCTCGCGAAACTGGCGCCTTACTTCTTCTACCATCGCCATAGCCGCCCGGCCTACTGCCGAGATACACAATGCCGAGAAGATAAAAGGGATCATACCACCTACAAATAAGCCGGCCAATACATCTGCCTTATAAATATCAATGTGCTCAATACCTGCAACACCAACAAATGCCGCAAACAAAGCCAGCGAGGTTAACGCTGCTGATGCTATTGCGAAACCTTTGCCGGTAGCTGCTGTAGTATTACCTACGGCATCAAGGTTATCCGTACGGTGACGTACTTCTTCGGGCAAGCGGCTCATTTCGGCAATCCCGCCTGCGTTATCGGCAATTGGACCAAATGCATCGATAGCCAGCTGCATAGCTGTTGTTGCCATCATACCTGCTGCTGCAATTGCTACGCCATATAAACCCGCAAAATGATAAGAGCCATAAATTCCTGATGCTAAAACCAAAATTGGCAATACGGTTGATTCCATACCAATAGCCAAACCGCCGATAATATTGGTTGCATGCCCTGTTGATGACTGGCGGATAATGCTCAATACCGGGCGTTTACCCATTGCAGTATAATATTCTGTAATTATCGACATTAAAGTACCTACTATCAGGCCAACTACTATCGACATAAAAACACCATTTTTAGTAAACACCAATGCTCCGGCTTTTATACCTCCGGCTGCGTCCTCATCACGTACCATGTGGAAAGCATCATTTGGCAGCATCCACTGCACTACAAAATAAGTGGCAATAGCTGTTAATATAATAGATGTCCAGTTACCAATGTTCAGGGCTTTTTGCACACTATCAGTTTCATTTTTAATTTTCACCATAGCTGCACCAACAATAGAGAAGATCAAACCTAAACCGGCTATCACCATTGGTAACAATATAGGCGCAATGCCTCCAAAAGCATCATGCGATACAATTTCGCGGCCCAATACCATGGTTGCAAGCATAGTCGCTACGTACGATCCGAACAAATCCGCACCCATACCGGCAACGTCACCTACGTTATCGCCTACGTTATCGGCAATAGTTGCAGGGTTGCGCACATCATCCTCAGGAATGCCTGCTTCAACTTTACCTACAAGGTCAGCGCCAACATCAGCAGCTTTGGTATAGATCCCGCCGCCTACACGCGCGAATAAGGCGATAGACTCGGCACCCAATGAGAACCCGGCTAAAACGTCAAGGGCTTTGGCCATATGCTCGCCATTAACAGTTGCGCCCAGCACGTTTTTAACATAAACGGTATAAAATACGATGAATAAGGATCCTAAACCTATAATTGCAAGTCCGGCTACACCTAAACCCATAACGGTACCGCCTGTAAAAGAAACTTTTAATGCTTTGGCAAGGCTTGTACGTGCAGCTTGTGTAGTACGAACGTTTGCTTTAGTGGCAATGCGCATCCCCAAAAAGCCCGCAAATGCCGAAAGAAATGCACCGCATACAAATGATATGGCAATAACCGGGCTTGAAGTTACTACAGTTGTACCTGACCATGCCAATAGCAAACCAGCCACTACCACAAAGTAGCTTAGCACCTTCCACTCTGCACGCAAAAATGCCATTGCGCCGTCGGCAATATAACCGGCTAAAGTTACCATATCGCCATCTCCGGCATCTTGTTTGGTAACCCATGAGGCTTTTATTGCCATGGCGATAATCCCGATGAGCCCTAAGACAGGAATTAAATAAATTAAGTAATTGTTCAATAGATCCATATTTTAAATTTTGTTATAAGTATTCTGGTTTTATAATTCAGCCCGCAAATATAATTGGTTGCGCAAAATAGCAAATTAATTTCTTTACAATAGCGTGAGAATTATAAACTTTTTTGAATAGTTTAGAACTTTCAACTTAAACTATTGATGACAACAAAATCAAAACAACCAAAACTAAAACATGAACTGGGTTTGCTTGACGGCACCATGCTGGTAGCAGGCTCAATGATAGGTTCAGGGATCTTTATAGTAAGCGCCGATATTACCCGCAACGTAGGCTCAGCAGGCTGGCTTATAGCCGTTTGGCTGATAACAGGCTTTATGACGCTTACCGCCGCAGTAAGTTACGGCGAGCTAAGCGCCATGTTTCCCAAAGCAGGCGGCCAATATGTTTATTTAAAAGAAGCTTATAACAAGCTTATTGCATTTTTATACGGCTGGAGCTTTTTTGCGGTGATCCAAACCGGCACTATTGCTGCGGTGGGTGTTGCTTTCTCAAAATTTACGGCTTATTTAATACCGGCAGTAAGTGAGGATAATATATTATTTGGCACGATGATAGGCAGCTGGCACTTTACCATAAGCGCCGCGCAGTGCGTTTCAATAGTGGTTATATTGCTGCTTACCTATATTAATACTAAGGGCGTTAAAAGCGGTAAACTTATTCAAAATACATTTACCATTACCAAGCTGCTCAGTTTATTTGGGTTGATCATATTTGGTTTTGTTGCTTTTAAGGGCGACGTATGGCACGCCAACTGGAGCAATGCCTGGGATATGCATAAGCTAAATGCCGACGGCAGCATTGGTACCTTAACCATTGCAGCGGCCCTTGGTGCCATTGCAGCATCAATGGTGGGTTCGATATTCAGCAGCGACAGTTGGAATAACGTAACTTTTATTGCCGGCGAAATGAGCAACCCAAAACGCAACATTGGTTTAAGCTTGTTTTTAGGTACGCTGATAGTTACCATTATTTATGTATCGGCAAACGTGATGTATACGGGCGTATTATCGCTGCATGATATTGCAACTGCTGATAAGGACCGCGTTGCCGTGGCGGCATCGCACGTGATATTCGGGAATGCAGGTACTATAGTTATTGCGGTGATGATCATGATCTCCACCTTTGGCTGTAACAATGGATTGATTATGGCCGGTGCCAGAGTTTATTATACCATGGCTAAAGATGGTTTGTTTTTTAAGAAAACCGGAACGCTGAACAAATTTGCCGTACCTGAGTTTGGTTTATGGATCCAGGCAATTGTGGCTTCAATACTTTGTATGAGCGGTAAATATGGCGATCTGTTGGATATGATCTCATTTGTGGTGGTTATATTTTATGTGCTCACCATTTTGGGGATCTATAAACTAAGGATTACCCGCCCGGATGCTGAAAGGCCTTATAAGGCATTCGGATACCCTATTTTACCGGCCATTTATATTATTATGGGTATTGCTTTTTGTATTTTACTGATCATATACAAACCAAACTTTACCTGGCCGGGTTTAATTATTGTATTATTGGGTATACCTATTTATTATATCGCGCAAAGGAACTCAACAAATGAGGATACAGAAGAGCTGGCTGATTAGTTTTCTTTTTGTTGCCGGGCACACTGTTGCCCAACCACTGGATCAAAAGCTGCAATCGGCATTTAACAGGTTGCAGGCTGATAGCCAGTGCAGGTATGCTTCGGTATCGCTAACCGTATTGGATGCTAAAACGGGTGAAAAGGTTTTTACCGCCAACCCTAATATGGGCATGGCTGCGGCATCAACCTTAAAAACTATAACCACTATTACCGCCTTCAATTTATTGGGCAAGGATTTTCAATACCAAACCCAATTTGGCTATAACGGCACTATTGGAGCCGATGGCACATTGAATGGCGACATCATTATTAAAGGCGCAGGCGACCCAACCTTAGGCAGCTGGCGCTATGAAAATACGCACGAGGGGCATGTCCTTAGCTTAATGGTTGATGCTTTGCAAAAGGCAGGCATTAAAAAAATTAACGGAAGGGTTATTGGCGATGATTCTATTTTCGGCTCACAGTCTGTCCCCGAGGGATGGATCTGGATGGATGTAGGCAACTATTATGGCGCAGGCACATCCGGACTTTGCTGGCGCGAAAACCAGTTTGATATAAAACTAAGAACCGGCAGGGTTGACAGTGCAATTGGCATATTGCGCGAAGTTCCGGAAATGCCATATCTCAATTTTAAAAGTGAGCTGGTTAATGCAACACCAGGTACCGGCGATAACGCATATGCCTTTTTACCTGTTGGCGGCAAGTTGATGTATCTGCGCGGCACCTATGCCCAGGATCAAACAAAAAAAAGTATTTCTGCTGCCCTGCCTGATCCGGCTTATGACGCTGCCTTCCGTTTGATGGATACTTTGAAGCGTTTGGGGATTATGGTAAGTAATGAAGCTGAATCTACCAATTCTTTAACTGCTAAAGGGTTATTGACACCGCAGATAGGTACTAATTTAACTACCCTCCTGTCGCCGCGCTTAAGCCAGATCATTTACTGGCTCAATCATAAAAGCATTAACCTGTATGCTGAGCAATTGCTGAAAACCATTGCCTGGAAAGCCGGAAAACAGCCATCAACCATGAATGGCGTTGAGGTTGAGCAAGCCTTTTGGAAAGCTCGTGGCATCGACCCAAACTCTTTAAACATTGTTGACGGCAGCGGCCTGTCACCCGGCGACAGGGTAACAACTTTAACCTTAGCCACTATCCTGCAATCAGCAAAAAAAGAAACCTGGTTCCCTGATTTTTACGACAGTTTGCCAACTTATAATGATATGCGGATGAAAAGCGGCAGTATTCTTAACGTGCTTACCTATGCAGGATATCATACTTACAAAGGCCGCGAGCTTTGTTTCTCTATTATGGTAAATAACTATAGCGGATCAGGCAAAGGGATAAAGGAGAAGATGTTTAGGGTACTGGACGAGATGAAGTAAGCCCCTGGCCCTCTAAAGGCTGCAGTTTACCCGCATCTGTCTTAGCTGTACATATTCCCCTTGACCTATAGGGTCTACCTCTTTGTAGCTAATCGAAAGAAAGGTTTTTTTGGCCCATGGGGCCTACCCTATATCGCCATTGCCGACGTGAGGGTGAATGCCTGTTATACACATGGCGGATGGGTAGCTTCTACGAAGCACAAATTCTATTCGTTATTTTTCTACAAAGAGGAGACCCCATAGGTCATTGTCTTTCCCGGGCTTTAAAACTTGTGGGTACACGATAGCCCTAAAGGAAATGATTAGAATACCTTTTTAAAAATCAATTTCGAATTTGACTATCCTTAAATTTTTAGTAATATTTGATATTATGAACTTACAGGCCGCAAAACTTGAGGTAATAGGAATGATACTTGATACTGATGATGAAGATATTATCAGTGAGGTAAAATCTTTATTGAATCTTCGTAAGGTGACTAAAAAGGAAGCCAATCCAGAAGAATTTTATGAAGGGTTTAAAGCGGGTATTCGTGAAGTAAAATTATCGTTAAATAGGAATACCGAATTAAAGGACGCTAAAACCTGGCTAACTGAAATCTAACTATAATCATAATCGTTACCTTTCATTTAAGAGTGTCATTCTTTTAATTTCCTAAAACATATCCCTTCCAAAAAAGTATTTATAAAAAAGGAAGAACTATGTCAAACATCCAGATCTTAAAAAAGGAAACTTTATCTGATAAAAAATACCCTCTTAAGTATATCAGCTTTGAAAAGCCTGGTGAGGACGGCGTGTTTCATAACGTGGAGAAAGAGGTATACTTCAGACCGGATGCTGTTGCCGTGCTGCTGGTTGATGATGAGCGTAAAAAGATCTTGCTTGGCAAACAGTTCCGTTTGCCTGCATTTTTAAATGGAAGCGAAAGCGGCTACCTGGTTGAAGTTTGCGCGGGAATTATTGATGAGGTAGAAAACCCGGAAGATACTGCCCACCGTGAGGTTGGTGAAGAACTGGGTTATAAAATTCACGATTTGGAACGGGTTGCCGGAGCTTACTCATCATCAGGCGGCTTAACAGAATTTGTATATTACTTTATTGCCAGGTACGATGAGAAAAGCAAAACAGGTGAGGGCGGCGGATTAAAAGAAGAAGGCGAAAGTATTGAACCTGTTGAAATGAGCTTTGATGAAGCAAAGGAAAAGTTAAAGCAAGGCGAGTTCAGGGATGCGAAGACGATTATTTTACTGCAATATTTTTTTATGAATTTGTAATAAAACATGACAAGAGGGATGTCATGCTGAGGCACAAGCCTGCCCTGAGTTTATCGAAGGGAAGCACGCGGGCAAAGGCCTAAGCACCATGCTTAGCAAGCGGACAAGCCTCTGCGCTCATCCTTCCCTTCGAATCCGGGCAGGATGCGTACTTTTTAAATTCCCGATTTTATACTGTTAAACGGCACTCCCAAGCCATCCGCTGCATATTGGGTAAGTACGCTGTCCTTCAATATCATATAATCACCATGCTGGGTAACCAGCCATTTTTCAATATTGCCCTCTTTAGCTTTTACAGGAATTGTGGCCGATACTACTTTTGAGGCCGAATCAAGCTCGATGACGTATACTTCCTTCTTCTCATCAAGCGGATCATCAAAAGGAATAATAACCGTATGGTTATAGTCATCAATAAAACGACCCATTACATTTTTATTGGCAATCTCTTTAGGCTGTAATGATAACAAATGCTTAGCCTGGGTTTCATTTAAGCCAAATATTTTTAAGCGGATCACATTGCCTTCATCATCTTTCAAAGTATCATATGAAGCTACCTGGTTTTTATTTACAAATTTAGCAGCCGCATAATAGCTGTTTTCACCGGCACTGGTTTCGGTATTGCCGGGTAGCAGGAAGCTAATCTTCAAGTTTTGGATCTGTGTGCTGTCTTTTTTCAGCTTACCGGCTATCAGCAATAGTTGTGCAGTTGTCATCCGGTTAGCGATGTGCACATTTACGGTTGTAGCGGTATCTGTTTTAAAAACTTTGGAAACGGTAAAATGAGGTATGTCCTGCGGTTTTTTGCAGGCGAAAAAACTTAATAATAAACAACCGATAATTATTCTCTTTATAGACATGCTCTTAAAATTGCTTGAGGGGCAAAAATATAAACAATTTTATTGAGTGGGGTCACTTTTTATAAACAGGCTTTACTTTATGAGGGTTACATAGCCACTTTGGGCGACATCTTTCCCATCAATCGTGATATAGCTTGCTACCCAGTAAAATACGCCGAATGGCACCGGCTTTCCGTTAAAGGTTCCATCCCAGCCGTTGAAAATGCTTTGTGATTTGAAAATAAGTGCGCCCCATCGGTTGTATATCAACAACTGAAACTTAAGGGGATCGGCGTCCTGGTTTGATCTGAAAATATCGTTTACGCCATCGCCGTTAGGAGTAAATGCATTGGGGAAAACAATGGGCTTGCATGGGTCTAGCGCCACATCTACATTAATTATATCAATTACGCAGCCCTGCTGGTTAAGTACGCTGAAAGAGTTTGCGCCGGGTGGCAAAGTTTTGATAGCCTGATCAATTGGATACACCTGCGATCCGTATCTTATCGACGTTGCGCCTTTGGTATCGCCGTTTATCTTAAATTTTATTTCGCCGAACAGGGTGCAATCGGCATTTTTTACGGCATAGGTTATGTTGGGTATGTCGAGAGTATAGTCGGGTACAGTTACCGGGCGTACAACCCTGTCACCTCCCGATGATATGATTACGAGATTATACGCGCCTGGTGGAACAAGATCGAATATCCCGGTGGCATTGCTTGTATTATTAAGCGTGTAAATATAGTTATCAGGGTGCGCCTGAGTAGTTATCGTCACTTTGGCCTTGCCGAACACGTCGCATTCACGCGCAACCTGTACATCGTTTACTGTTATTGGCGGGCAAATATCCTGTTGCAAAGCGTAGTCTTTTTCGTTGACGATGCAATCTTGGGCGTTTAGAATAATAAAATGGTAGGTGCCCGCGGCTAAGCCGCTAAAGGCGTGATCGAAGGAAAACGAATTACCATTATATTTTATGGTGTAAGTTGAATTATTAACGCCCGCATCCAGCTTAATTTCGCCCAATATATCACATATCGGATTTTTAAGCGAGGGCGTAATAAGGGGAGCAGTGAGCGTGAAGTCGGGTACAGTGAAGGAGGTGTGTTTGGGAAATTCTTCTCCGTCGGATGTGATGGTTAACGGGTGAACGCCTGGTGCGAGGTTATCGAAGATGCCCGTTAAATTAGTTTGCCCGTTATCAAGCGTAAATGTGTATTTGCTGGTGTGCTGCTTAGTTATAATTTCTACCCGGGCCTTGTTAAAAACGTCGCATTCTTGTGTAATGCGGGTATCGGTTATCTCGATCGATGGAACCTCTCCCGCTTCGGTTACGCTTCCTGCATCATAGACATTATATGGTAAGGAGCCTGCGTTTCCTTTTACTATTTTATTTTGCATGTCCAGCTCAATCAGATTGGTACTGTTACCTGATAAACTCAATGCAAAAAGGACATCGTTACCATTCACAGCAACATTGGTAAGGCCATAAATGTACTGGGCTGTGTAGGGAATATAAAGTGTGCTTTTGGAGGGGTCCTTTAACTTAACCTGTACAATCCCGCGGTCTGAAGCCATATATAATTCATTCTGAAAAAAGGCCAGATCACCGGTGGCAGAATACGACATCGACCCTAAAAATACCGGGGCCGGAGACGGGCTGTTAGGATCAATCATATATAGCTGATTATATATTGCATAATATATAACACCCTGCTTATCAACAGTCATAGAATTTGCGTACACACCCGTTGATATTAATTGGCAATTGGTAACTGAAACCGGACTCCCGGTTAAATTACCTGAAAACAGGTTCCCATTTGCATCAGAGAAATAAATTTTATTGGTGAATATGGCAATCGAGAAATAGCTATAACATCCCGGGACTGTTACAGACACCAGGCCGTTAGCGGTAAGGGTTACCAGCTGCAACTGACCGGAACTGGTAGCAGCATAAAACTGTTGGGAATAAGTTTTTGTATGAAGAAAAAGAAACAGGATAAAAAGGAGTAGCTTTCCCCCTGATTTACTGTGTTTAAATATTTGCGTGAACACTATATCGGGTGATAAGATTTAACGTGTTAAATTAAGGCAATATTTTTGACAAGTTGGTTAAACCGCCATATTAAATTATCCGGTGTAGCGCCGTTACAATATCCTATCCATGGTTTTCTCCTATTGTATTTTAGTTATCAACGGGGTCTTGATAGCAATCAATTTCAGAGTGATAAGATGACCATTGAACCAGGGTTGCTTTTTTCAGATCCTATAAAAACTGAATGTGCCAACTCCGGGAGCGACAATTGGTACGACCGGTGAAATGCAAAAGTATGTAATTGCGAGACAGGAAATGTAATCGCGCTCTTACATTTCCGGCACTCAAATTACTCCATACAAAACTCCGCCCTTCTCCCCCATCTTATCAACCAGTTTTTCAACTTCCGGATCTTTTTCCAGTACAGGCGCATGGTGTGGTTTTATGCGGGCATCTATTATCAGCGGGCCATTGCAGCCCCAATGTTTATGTTCGGTAAAGCTCTTAATCCCATAAATATCATGCGATGGGTTGCTGCGGGTAAACGTTACCCAAACAAAATTATTGATGTTTTGGGCAGTAAATTCAGCATCGTCGCAAAATACCATCAGGGGTAAACTATCCAATTCTGCATCCTGCAAATGTTCATCCAAAATTTCCAGCATTAAAGGCATATCACTGCTTCTGATGTTTTTTGGTACTTCAACAGCCAGGATGCCGGGCATCACCATTCTATATTTTTCAAACGGACGGGGCAAAGTAAAGCTTGCAGGCAACTCATTCCAAAGTTCTCTTTTTATCTCCCCTGCTGCTGCTACTGCCACTTTACTGCCCGAGTTTAACCCGCTACCGCTGTAATCAAGCGTATCAATGGTGGTGTTGGTATAAAAATGTAAGTCGCGGGTTAGGTCGATTCTTTGCAGGATGTGTTTTAAAAAACCGCCAATATCATTTACATTTAATTTAGGATCATCTTCCTGCGCAGCTATAAATAAATATTTGGCGAGGCTTAACTGACCTTTCCCTAATATATGATTGGCTATGGTTAAGATCTCCTGTGGCCTTCTTTCATTGCTGTAAGGTGTATAACGCTCGCTGCCTATGGCAAACAATAAAGGGTGCACACCCGCTGCATCAACAGCATTTACGGCATGTAAACCTGGAATCTCCTTCGGGATAGCTGAGCCGGTGATCTCGTGGATCAAAGCGCCAAAGCTGGTATCCTCCTGTGGTGGCCTGCCAACTACCGTGAACGACCAGATAGGATCTTTACGGTGATAAACGTTATGAACCTTTAAAAGCGGGAAAGGGTGCTCTAAGCTGTAATAACCCAAATGATCTCCAAATGGGCCTTCGGGTTTATTGTCATGCGGCATAACCGTACCCGTTATCACAAAATCAGCGTCAGCCGAAATACAGAAACCTTCCGCGTCATAAAAATAACGGAAACGGCGGTTGCCTAATGCTCCGGCAAATGTCATCTCGGATAATCCTTCGGGCAATGGCATTACCGCAGCAACAGGGTGCGACGGGGGGCCACCTACAAATATACTCACCTTTAAAGGCTGTCCTTTTACGTTTGCTTTGGTTTGATGAACGCCGATGCCACGATGAAGCTGATAATGCAGCCCAATCTCGTCATTTATTATGTAATCATTCCCTCCCATCTGGATGCGGTACATCCCCAGGTTAGCATTCATAATGCCTGGTTTATCGGCATCTTCTGTATAAACCTGCGGCATGGTTACAAACGCACCGCCGTCCTTTGGCCAGTTCACAATCTGCGGCAGGTCACTGATATGGCATTTTGCAAAGTTGATGGGCGCATTACGGCCCGTTTTCATGGGCAGGGCGGATAATGCGGTAAGCCCCACATTGGCATATTTAAACGGATGTTTTATTGCTTTTAAAGGATCGGATTTTAAATCGACCAGTATTTTGATCTTATCAAGGGTGTCCCTGAAAATAAACCTCGATCTGTCCAGCGTCCCGAAAAGGTTGGATACTGCCGGGAACTTGCTGCCCTTCACATTTTCGAACAGAATAGCCGGGCCCTCATGTTCAAATACGCGCAAGTGAATTGCGGCCATTTGCAGGTAAGGATCAACTTCTTCCTTTATCCGGATCAATCGGCCATGCTTTTCAAGATCGGCAACACAGGCTTGTAAACTTGAGTAACTCATATTTGCTGGGCAAATGTACAAAATGCAGGGTTGCTTTATACCAATATTTTGTTTAGATGGAGCGATTCAAATAGTTTATTGGATGGCTGCTGTGGTTTTGCTATACTTAACTAAAACTTTCAGTCAGTTTAATTTATTATATTTAACTTTATATTATGGTTATTAATGAGATAAACTTTGAATCAAAAGAATTTATTGATTTGTGCAGGGTGCATAAGGTTAAAGAACTGTATGCTTTCGGTTCGGTTTTAACCAATAATTTTACAGATAAAAGCGACATTGATCTTATAGTTGAAATTGATGAACCTAATCCAATATTTAAAGGCAAATTGATACTTAGTTTATATAATAAGTTTGAAACGCTATTCAACAAAAAGGTTGATTTACTTACATTTAATTCAATCAGGAACCCGATTCTTGAAGAGTACATTGGCACCAGGAAAAAGTTAATATATCCTTTACAGTAACCAACAATGGATAGAAAAATAAAACTATTCACTGATATAATTAATAGCATTTATCTTATTGATGAATTTTAGGTCCAATTAATCTATTTGAAGAATATACAGTTGACCTAAAAATCAAAAGTGCCATTGAAAGGCAACTGGGAATAGTTGGAGAAGCAATTAAAAAGATTAAAGAAACAGACCCAAAAGAATTACTCAAATATCAAAAAGATATTATTGGTTTTAGAAATATCTTAATACATAATTATGACACCATCGATGATGCTGTTGTATGGTCAGTTATTAAGGATGATTTAATTACTTTAAAAGTAGAAGTTTTAGAAAAGTTAGAATCATAATAAACTTACATCGCCCCAAAAATTTCCCAACTAAATCTATAGACAAACATTAAAGTAAGTGCTTAAAAAAAGTTATTATTACTTTAGCGGCGCCCTATTTTGTTTGTAGCATGTCGGTAATATTTTTTACGCTTATTATACTTATTGGTTCGTACTTTGCGGGTTTATTGGGTTCATTAACCGGTTTGGGCGGGGGTGTTGTAATTATCCCGCTGCTTACTTTATTGCTTAATGTTGATATCCATTATGCCATTGGTGCATCGCTGGTATCGGTTATAGCAACTTCCTCCGGCTCGGCTGCGGCTTATGTAAAAGAAGGGATCACCAACATGCGGCTTGGCATGTTTTTAGAGATAGCAACCACTGCCGGGGCCATGTGTGGCGCCATGCTCGCCATTTATATCCCAACACATTATATAGCCATTTTATTTGGAGTGATATTAACCGCATCGGCATTGCTATCCTTAAGAAAAAAAGCAGAACATGTAACTTCTGAAAGAAGCTATCTTGCCGAAAAATTAAAGCTTAACAGCAGCTAC
Source organism: Mucilaginibacter sp. (assembly GCF_028288225.1). Classification (GTDB taxonomy): domain Bacteria; phylum Bacteroidota; class Bacteroidia; order Sphingobacteriales; family Sphingobacteriaceae; genus Mucilaginibacter. The sequence continues at coordinate 130,905 of NZ_JAQBOC010000045.1, read as the reverse complement.
CCTACTGCCGGTGGCACAGTTGAATACAGCGTGCGCAAGGTAGGCGGCGGTTTTGTTATGATGATTTTTGCCGGCACTATTTCTGGGCTGCTGGGCATTGGCTCGGGCGCGTTAAAAGTAATAGCGATGGATACCATTATGCGGATCCCTTTTAAGGTATCAACCACTACCAGCAACTTTATGATAGGTGTTACCGCATCGGCAAGTGCAGTGGTTTATTTGCAGCGCGGTTATATAAGTCCGGGCTTGGTTATGCCGGTTGTCATCGGGGTATTATTTGGCGCCTTTACAGGGTCGAAGATCCTGGTTCATACCCAATCGTCCGGGTGGTTAAGATGGGTTTTTGCCATTGTAGTATCCTTTTTAGCCGGGCAGATGATCTATAACGGAATAACGGGGAAAATTTAATTTAGTCCATGGACCATGGTCTATAGTCCATGGGTGTAAGAAAAAACCATGGTCCATGGACTATAGACCATTGACTAAACAAACATGAGCAAATTTAAAGATACAGACATACAATCACTTATCGGGCGGGTGCTGCGGGGCGGCATGATCGTATCGATCAGTATTGTTTTTTTCGGCGGAATTATTTTTATGTACAGGCATGGACATTCCATTCCTGATTATAAGAAGTTCGTCAGAATTCCTTCTTTTCTTCAAAGCCCGGGCAGCCTGGTAAATGCAGCATTTAACTTTAAGGGACAGGCAATTATTCAATTGGGCATTATACTATTAATTGCTACACCTATTTTAAGGGTAATATTTTCAACTATAGGCTTTGTGCTTGAAAAGGACTATTTGTACGTTGGCATCAGCTTGCTGGTACTGCTTATAATTTTTACAAGCATGATGAGCGGTCATGCAGGATAATTTCACAAAATACAGGTCTTAATTTCCACCACCTGTGCCTATTCGCTTTATCTCCTCTTCGTTACCGGTACGATGGGTTTCCGTTGCTTTTACCGAGGTTTTTCCAAAACGATAGCTAAAGGTAAGCCTTGCTACCCGGCTCTCTACTTTATCAGTTATAGTAAAATTAAGGTTCTGATAATTAATGCTGCCTCTATCCTGAAGTGTATTAAATATATCACTAACATTTAATCTTAAACTCCCCCGTTTATTAAACATTTGTTTGCCAATGCCAGCATCTACCCGGTATCGGGCCATATTTTGATTAATGCCATAAAAATTAGGCGATTCATATTCACCTGAAAGTACAGCTGTTATGGTTTCACTTATTTTAAAGCTTTGAATGCTGTTAAAAATTATGTCCTGCGTACCTTTATTAAGGTTGCCGTGTTGAGGGTAAGCAATATACCGCTGATAGGATGCATCAACACGAAAGTAAGCATTCCACCAAGCGGTAAATACCACAGGGGCCGAAAACTTAATTCCATAATTATAAATTGTTCCCAAATTCGTTTGCGTTTTTACGCTTACTTTTGTACTATCGTTTTGCACATAAAATCCAAAATCGTAAGCATTGCTTATTATAGATGTGTACAGGCTGGTTGTAATAGTTTTCTTATAAGTATGTGATAGCTCAATTGAGTTAGAATATTCAGGGCTTAAATTTGGATTGCCTGCCCTGTAATCATACGGATCAACATAATATAAAAATGGATTAATTTCCTCATAAGCAGGCCTTGTAATACCACGGTTATAGCTTAATGAAAAATCGTTTTTATCATTCTTTTTGTAAATTAATAAAGCTTGTGGAAACAGACTGAAATAACTCCGGTCTATCCTGGCATTCATAGTTACTGAATTGCCATTGGCACTGGTTTGCTCGCCGCGTAAACCCATGGTAAGGTAAACCTTGTTAAATTTATTTTGATAATTAACGTAAGCCGCATTTATATTTTCGGTGTAATAGAAATGATTGCTCAAGTCGGGGTTTGGCACATATTCCCCGTTTACTTCGGGCCCAAAAACCAAATCATTATTGCTGGATGCATGGCTGAATTTAGCCCCCGCCTCCAAAGTAGAATTTTTTGAAAGGGGTGTACTAAAATCAAGCTTTGAAAGCCAGATCTTAATTTTTGATGGTGATAAGTTTTCCAATAATTGCGGATTACGATAAGCGTTAAAATCCGCATCGTAAAAACTATTAGTGATATACTCCCCCGAGTTACGGCTAAATGCTGTGTAGTTTAAATCAGCAGATAATGTGCTGCCTGCTTTATCAAGTTTCCCGTTATAGTTTAAATTATAGTTTATTTTGCTGATATGCCGTCCAAGTTTTGATTCGGCTGTGATTATTGAATCCAATACACCCTGGTTACTGATCTTTAAAGTATTATCTTTTGTAAAATCATCCTGCCTTGAAAAACCATTTATTATAAATCCTATGGTTTGATTAGGGGTTATAAAATAGTCGGTCCCTAAGTTAAAAGCATTGTTTTCGGTTTTTTGAATACCCTTATAGTCAACATGATAATTGCTTATAACATTATTGAAATCAACTATTCTGCTTGTTATAAAGTTGTGGAAGGTTTTATCGGCAGTAAAGTTATAATTTCCGAATATGTTAAGCTTGTCCATACGGTCGTTAAAGGTTATGCCTATATTGCTTTTGTAGTATTTTCCATAACCCACCGTAGCAGAAACCGCACCATTAGCGCCAATATTGTTTCCTTTTCTTAATACGATATTTATGATGCCACCGCTGGATGCATCATATTTGGCCGACCCGCTGGTTACAAGTTCAATTTTTTCTATTACGTTTGATTGAATGCTGCGCAGGTAAGCTACCAGATCCTCGCCTGTTAAGTTTGTTGTTTTGCCGTCAATAGTAATTAAGGCGCTTTGTCGCCCAATAATACTTATGTTGTTACTGTTATCAACACGTACCCCCGGCGATTGTCTCAATATTTCAAAGGCCGAGTTACCCTCTGCTGTTAAACTATTGGGGATATTTAGTGTAATTTTGCCCGGCCTTACTTCAATTTCGGGCCTGGTACTTGTTATGGTAACTTCCTTTAGCTGGTTTGCTGATGGCTTTAATATAATTTCTGCTACTTTAAGCGTTTGATCCTGCTCAAGATGGTAAGGGCCGGCATATATTTTATTGTATCCAATGGATGTTGCCAACAGCAGGTAATTATCAGGAAAAACTTCATCAAAGCTATATTTCCCGTTTTTGCCGATAATGGTTGAGCTTATTATGGATGAATCGCGTGCTTTTAATAAAATGATGGTTGCTGATTCGGCCGAAGTATGGCTTTCTGTTACTACTTTACCCTGTATAGATGAAAGAATTACCTGCGCATGCACATCATTAAAAAAAAGAACAGCAAAGAACGCTGATAATAAGCACCCGGGAATAACCTTCATTAATAGATATTGTAGAGATTTACTATAAATTTACCTTTAAATTAAATTCGCTACAACATAGTAACAAAAATTAACTTGATTAAAAAGTGTATTTTAACGAAACGTGGGTTATAAAAGTTGCCAAAACCATATATTAAAAATTTGCTTTAAGCCAATTATTCACCCCAAATTAACCAAAAACTCAAATAAACTGGTTATTTAGTTACACCATTTTTAACGGATACTGCTATTGCTCAATACTTTAATTTTGAAAGCGTTATTTATTGATCCATAATACTTTACACAATTTGATTACTTTCTTTATTCCTGTAAATTTACAGCGGCCATCAGCATATTAATGAAAACACCTGTTTATGAACTACAATAAACCCCAGCTGCGTACTGTTAATGTGCAGCGTTACGTGACGCCATTGCGCGAAGGCGGTTCGCTGCCTGCCATTGCCGAGGCTGATGACGGATTTTTATATGTGCTTAAGTTCAGGGGTGCCGGGCAGGGCGCGAAAGCGCTGATTGCCGAACTGATAGGCGGCGAAATTGCCCGTGCCTGCGGATTAAAAGTACCCGAAATAGTTTTTGCCAATCTTGATGAAGCCTTTGGCCGTACCGAGCCTGATGAAGAAATACAGGATCTGTTAAAGGCCAGCGTTGGCCTTAACCTGGCATTGCATTATCTTTCGGGAGCTATTACCTTCGATCCTGCGACTACCATTGTTAATGCTCAACTGGCTTCGCAAATAGTTTGGCTTGATTGCCTGCTTACCAATGTTGACCGCACCCCGCGCAACACCAATATGCTGATGTGGCATAAAGAGCTTTGGCTTATTGACCATGGAGCGGCTTTGTATTTTCACCATTCGTGGCACAATTGGGAGGAAGCAGCAAAGAAGCCATTTTTACAGGTAGCAGACCATGTATTATTACCACAGGCCACGCAGCTGGATGAAGCGGATGTTGAATTTAGGGCTATATTGACGGAAGACCGCATCAGATCAATTGTAGACCTTATTCCCGATGAATGGCTTACGGGAGAGTCATCATTTGAAACACCGGAACAATACCGTGAAGCATATACCCAATTTTTAATGATAAGAATAGCACATTCAGAAATTTTTGTAAAAGAAGCACAAAATGCAGCAGAAGCACTTATTTGAATATGCCGTTATCCGCGTAGTACCCAGGGTAGAGCGCGAGGAGTTTTTGAATATAGGCGTGATATTGTATTGCGCCAAACAAAAGTTTCTCCAAACAAAATACCAGCTGGACGAAGCACGCCTGCAGGCCTTTTATACCGGTTTGGATGTTGCGGAGCTAAAGGAACACCTGTGCTCGTTTGAGCGTATTTGCCAGGGTGATAAAGAAGCCGGGCCAATTGGCAAACTGGATATTGCCTCGCGCTTTCGCTGGCTTACCGCCACCCGCAGCACGGTGCTGCAAACCTCAAAAGTTCATCCCGGGATGACTGAAGATGCATTACTAACGCTCAGCAGGTTGTTTGACCAGTTGGTGTTGTGAGGGAAGTTATCTAAAAGTATTATTCAGGTTATGGTGACAACACCAACAGCGGGAGAGCGAATATAATAACTATTAATTAGCAGGCATCCGCAAAGTAAAACAGGTGTTCTCGTCTGTAGAAACCACATCGATAATGCCTCCATGCGCCCGGGCTATTTCTGAGGCAATATATAAACCCAGCCCCAAACCCTGCTGACCTGGCTTAACTTCACCGCGGGAGAATGGATGAAAAAGTCGCGCCATGGCAGCATCCGGTATTTTTTCACCGGCGTTCATAATGGATAATGTAAATCCGCCATTAGCGCTTGTTGCTTCAACCATTATTTCCCCGTCTTTTTTACCATGCGTAAGTGCATTACCTAAAAGGTTTGAGAAAAGCTGTGCCAGTCTTTTGCCATCACAACAAACAGATTGGATAAGGTTAAATCTTGTTTCAATAATTATCCCGGGCCATAGTAATTGCAATTCAGTTACCACCTGATTAAGGATCTTTTCAACCGGTTCATCCGGCTTACAATTCAGCACAATACCCTCACCAAGGCGACCGCGGGCAAAGTCAAGAATATTTTCGATCAGCCCCTTCATCCTGTATGACGAATCCTGTACAATATGAGCAAGGCGGGTGGTTCGTTCATCCATCGGCATCCGTAAAAGCAATTGTGCTACGTTTAGCACTGCTCCAACCGGGGTTAACAGATCATGGCCCAATATGGCAATAAACTGCTCGCGCAGTTCTGCTGTTTTACGTTCTTGCAAAAGTTTGGTTTCGGCAAAGTTTACTTGTTCAATTGCGTTTAAATGAAACGAGATCAGATCGGCAAATAAATTAAACATGCCAACAGTCTCAATCGTGTTTAATTTATTTGGTTTAGGATCAATTGCGCAAAGTGTGCCGAAAAAAACGCCGTCTTTACGGTATATTGGGACAGAGATATAGCTTTGAAAGCCATACAAAGCGGGTGTATGATGATTATAAAAGGTTTCATCCTTATCAACATGATCAATAATAACCGCATTTCCGTTTTGCCTTATCTCATGGCAAATAGTTGTTTCCAACTTTAATTCCCCGCCCGGTTCAAGTCCGAATGCTATTTCATCGCGCACACTGCAGGCTACCCATTTTTCTTCGGTAACCCTGGCAATGGCCGCAAAACCCATGCCTGTGGTACGGCAAATAACTTCCAGTAATTTTGGTACTATCGGGATGCTGCTTATATCTTCAACATCTTGCTGAATACTTGACAAACTCTTATTAATTTAATTTTTTACCTAATACAATAATACGCTTATTTAAGCTCTAAATTTGCATTTAATGTGCTAAATAAATCAAACTTTCAACCGTAGTTGAAATCCGCATAGCCTATTTTTTCCCTTCCTCATTCTCAGCTTCCAAACGTACTTTCTTTAAATCAACGCGTGCCAGGGCGAACAGGCTCATATAAACATTGGCTACAAATACCAGTGCGAAACCAGCAATGAGGTAGCCGCGCCAGTCGGTAAATAATAGTTTATAGTTGGTGATGAAAAGCATGATGATGGTTACATAATGGCTAAAACAATACTCGCAGGTAAACAGGTAAAAGAATTTTCGCCCGGCAAGGGTTTTAGCGTTGTTACAGCGGTTTAGGCAATACTCCCGTGGCTCCCTGAAAACTTCCTCGTGGGTTACTGTCCATGCTATACAGGCTATTGGGATAGCCAATAAAAACAGCCAGGCAACCTGCGTACTTAATTCCATATTTGTAGAATGCAAAATGGCCGGAAATGTTTGAGTTAATTGCGGAATGCGGAGCGCTGATTGCGGAATGGTTTGATGCCGGAATCCGGATGTTTTTCAATCTGGAAATGCGAAATTTAATTGCGGATACCCGTTTAAGGCCTTTTTTTTACGCGACCAAAACTCGTTTCTTCATAGAAAGTAATTAGCTTGGCATTCCACTACCAAAATTGCAACTATAGCATTATTAACCTTCACATGGTAATTTGATTGAAATAAGCAAAAGCTGCGTGATTTTTACTAATTTCGGGATTGCAAATTTCCCTTTCTGACCATACTTAAATGAAGAAAATTATATTTTTTGTTGCTGCCCTAATATTAACGGTAAAAGCTATGGCACAGGCAGAGCCTGCCAACTACGCTGCCACTTTAACCAAATTTACACAGTATTATAATCATGATCAGCCGGATAGCATTTTCAGCATGTTTAGCTCCGAAATGAAAACGGCTTTACCGATAGATAATTTTAAACCAACAACGGTTCAGTTAAAATCGCAATACGGCAACCTTATAAAAACCGATTTTGTAAGGATCAGCCAATCGCTTGCAGTATACAAGGCTACATTTCAAAACAATACTTTTTTACTGAACATTGCTTTAAACGCACAAAATAAATTAACCGGCCTGCTATTAAGCCCATATACTGAAGATAAAACCTCACGAGATATAACATTTGATCCCTCATTGGATGAAACGCCTATATTATTAAAAACCTTAACGGGCACCATATCGGGCTCATTGGTTATTCCTAAAAATCCGTCGGGGAAAATTCCGGTCGTTTTAATTATAGCTGATGCCGGCCCTACAGACAGAAATGGCAATAATGAAAAAACAGGTATATCAGCCAATACTTATAAAATACTGGCCAATGACCTGGGTAAAAACGGGATAGCTTCCGTTCGCTATGATAAACGCCTTGTTGGTGAAAGTATGACAAAAGGCAAAGAGTCAGAATTGCGGGTTGAGGATTATAGTGATGATGCCATGGGCCTTGCCAATATGTTAAATGATGATCCCCGGTTTTCAAAAGTTATATTCTTTGGGCATGGAGAAGGCGCATTGGTTGCAGCATTAGCGGTAAATGATTCGCCGGTTAAAGGCTTTATAAGTGCCGAATGGAATGCAGAAAAAGCTGATAAAGTACTTACCGATCAATTAAAGTCAAAGCCGTTGTTTCAACAGGATGAATTTAAAGCATTTATGGACAGCCTGAAAAAGGGTAAAACCACTCCGAACATTGACCCGGCCTTATATTATATTGCCAGGCCAAGCATTCAGAATCTCATAATGTCGTTATGCAGGTATGAGCCCTTAAAAGGTATAAAAAGAATAAAAGTACCTGTATTAATTATCCAGGGCACTACAGATAAAATTGTTGCTGCTGAGAGCGGGCAAAAGTTAAAAAAAGCAAAATCAGATGCCATACTCCTTGAAATAAAAAACATGAACCATATTCTAAAAGATGCCCCTGCTGATGATGAGCAAAATGTGGCAACCTACAGTAAACCGGAGCTCCCCTTAAAGCCCGAACTTATACCCGGGATTGTGGAATTTATAAATAAGGTGCGGTAGATATAAAAAACCTCTCCTTTGGGGAGGGTGGGGTGAGGCTATTTCCAATCACCCAAAATCCTTCTTACAGCAACTATCTCGCCTATATGGTATGAATTATGATCGGCTATTTGTAAGGCTTCGCTTAATATAGTTTGTCCAACACCATGTTCCAAAGGCTGATAGATGTTGCTGTGCTCCAACAGCTCAATAAATTCGTCTAAATCACTTTCTATTTGCTCTATTGAACCGTTCCAGGCATCATCACCAGCAGGCTCACTTTCTTTTGGCCAGTATTCGTCGGGCCAATTTGGCGATTTGTGGTCGGCGTCTTTACTAAACTGCAGCATGTCCCATTGTGCTATGCGGATATGATCAACCAGTTGCCAAATGCTATAAGGCATATTATCGGGCTTTACACCCCGCAGCCTGGGGTTTAGCCCCTTTATGGCATCTTGAAATGAGGCGTGTGCATTGCCGCCAAGCAGTAATTTGGTTAGTTCGCTTACTAATGTTTTATGCTGATTATCCATTTTGCTAAAATTTATAACTTAACAAATATTATCAAAATTGGTTGAGAAAAATTCAACGGTTATAGTTTGCAGCCCTTTACAGCCTTATTTGTAAAAGTTATATAGATGTAATTAGATTCTTTTAATTTATTTCGGCTAAATGTTTTAAGTTTATCAACTTAATATTAAACAGATCCCCCGGTGATAAAAAAACTATTATTTATGGCCTGTCTTATTTACTCGGTCCTTATCGGATGTAAAAAAGACGCCTCATCCGCAGGCCCCTTGCAAGGCAAGGACGACACTGCATTTGCTGTTTATGAAAACTCTTTTTTGGAAGGTTTATGGAAACTAAACCCCGACTGGGCAACCTCGGTTGGCTACCATAAATATGATAGCTTACTGCTTGTGCCTGATGATAAAAGCAGGGATAAGATGATGACCTATGCCAAGGTACAGATAGATTCATTAAGCAGGTTTGATGTTAATACACTATCAGATGCTAACCGGATGGATTATCACATGATGCAAAACCAGATGGAATTAATAGAATGGAACCTGCAGCAATTAAAAGCATATCAGTGGGATCCGTCGCAGTACAATGTTATCAGCACATTTGCTTACATCCTTAATGAGCATTATGCACCGCTTAATAAACGGCTGCGCAGCTTTTATCAAAGAATGACCAACATCCCGCTTTATTATAAAGCGGCAGAAAAAGAGATAAAAAATCCTGTTGCCGAACTTACCAGCCTGGCTGCCGATCAGCACCTTGGCGGAGTTGGCGTATTTGAAAAAGACTTTGCCGATTCATTAAAAAAATCAACTATACCGCAGGCCGAGCAAAAACAAATGTTAGACCGTGCCCGCATTTCTGCCGATGCCATAAAAGCTTATGCCGCATGGCTGAAAGCTTTAAAGAACGACAAGCCGCGTGGCTTTAAACTGGGTAAAGATCTTTATGAATCAAAATTTAAGTACGAGATCCAGTCGGAATACAACGCGCAGCAGATCTTTAATGCCGCAGTTGAACGCAAAAAATACCTGCACCGCGAGATGACAAAGATCAGCAAAAAGCTATGGCCCAAATATTTTGGCACTAAACCTTTGCCTGCCGATTCTTTGAATATGATTGCACAGGTAATAGATACGCTATCTTCAAAGCATGCTGAACAGGGTGAATTCCAGTCGGCAATTGAAAAACAGATCCCTAAGCTTACGGCTTTTGTAAAATCAAAAGACCTCGTAACGCTCGATCCTTCAAGGCCGTTGGTGGTACGAAAAGAACCGGGTTATATGGCAGGTGTAGCAGGTGCATCCATGAGTTCGCCCGGACCGTACGACAAAGAGGGCAATTCCTATTTCAATGTAGGCAGCCTGGCTAATTGGCCTGCAGATAAGGCCGAAAGCTATTTACGCGAGTATAACAATTATACGTTACAGATCCTATGTATCCACGAGGCTATACCTGGTCACTATGTGCAATTGATATATGCCAATAAATCGCCGAGTATTATTAAATCGGTATTTGGCAATGGCGCCATGGTTGAAGGCTGGGCCGTTTATAGCGAAGAAATGATGCTGGATAATGGTTTTGGCGGCGATGAGCCCGAGATGAGGCTGATGTGGTATAAATGGCATCTGCGCTCGGTTTGTAACACCATTTTAGATTATAGTGTTCACTCACAAAATATGACACGGCAGGATGCCTTAAAACTGCTCACGCACGAAGCTTTTCAGCAACAGGCAGAAGCCGAGGGGAAATGGAAAAGGGTAAGTGTAAGCAGCGTACAGCTGGATAGCTACTTTACAGGTTATAAAGAAATAATGGACCTGAGGGAAGCCTACAAAAAGAAAATGGGTGAAAAATATAAATTAAAAGAATTTAACGAGAAGTTTTTAAGCTACGGCAATGCCCCGGTAAAATATATAAAGGAATCCATGCTGGCTAAAGGACCAGTTATTGGTAGTATAAGTGGAAAATAGTTTACTATTGAGCAGTATAAAGTGAACAGCTTTTGCTTATTAAATTATACACCCCAGCTACTGGTACAAAAATTGCATCTTATAAATGCTATATTGCGATAATTAAAAGCTGATTTGCATATTTAATTTTCAATAAATAATAAATTAATTTATAATTACATTACACCACATACAGTTAGTGAATATTTTTTTTCTCAAAAAAGCTCACAATATTATAAATGGCACGATTTTATTTTAAGTCAACCGCGTAATAATTACCCTGTTTTGGGGAATTTATTGCGCACATTTCCCATTATTCTCACTCGCCGCTTTTCTCAAAAAAAATAAACATTCCAATCAACTTGCAGGGAGGCACTTTTATACAGAAAGGTATGATTTTTGCGTTTATATTATAATAAATTATTATACATTTTCCATTCACTCTCAAATTGGCATTATCATGAGCACACTTGCAATTATAGGGATAGCTATACAGGCAGTTCCAGTGTTTTTTATCGTAAGAACTGGCATCAACATGATAAAAAATAAAACCCTGTATTAATAGGGTCATATATTTTTTTTGTGGCAAAATACCATAGTTATAAACTCCTGCCGAAATAGCAGGAGTTTTTTTATTTTTTTGAAACCTTAATTTATTACTCCCCGTATAAGAACCCGAGTGAAAATTAATGATAATACTTATTTCAGAATAGCCGGGGTTGAGAGCCTGGCTATTCTTATTTTATTCAAAGCTGTCCTGGTATAATGCGCCCTCTCCCTTGTTTATAATCGTCATTTGGTAAGGCTAAACTCATAGTTTGTTATCTTAGCGCAACCAAATCAAAATAATGAAACATCTTCTATATATGCCGCTGCTATTTATTGCTGTAAACTATTGCCATGCGCAAAAGTTTAAACCTGCATTAAATTTAACAAAGGGCAACACTTATTACCTTACTACAAATGCCAATTCAGCCATTGTACAAACGGTAAGTGGCCAGCAAAACAAGGTTAACCTGGCCTTCAATTTCAGGATGGCGTTTAAAGTGATCAGCATAGCTGATACTGTATACAACATGGAAGTGAGCTACCAGGCGCTTAGCATGAAAATGGAAATAGCAGGCAATAACATCGACCTGGATTCAAAAAAGAACGATCCACAGGACGTGCCCTCCTCAATTATTGCTGCCATGATGAACAAGCCTTTTAACCTTGAAATGACCAAAACCGGTAAAATAAAATCGGTACAAAATATTGATAAAATGGTATCGGCAGCAATGGAAAGCTTTCCGCAGATTGATGCAGCTAAAAAAGAACAGGTTAAAGCACAGTTTATGCAATCATTCGGGCCAAATGCCTTCAAAGGCAGCATAGAAATGGGGACTGCCATTTTTCCTGATGTACCGGTTGCCAAAGAAGATAAATGGACGGTTAAAACGCAGCTTGAAAGTCCGGCAAAAGCTGCTGTTACTATAAATTACCAATTAGCCGATATAATTGAGGGAACCTACCTTATTCATGGCGAAGGCACAATAATTACAGATAAAAACGCCGGACCGGTGCAGATAAATGGCTTGCCCGTAAAATATAATCTTAATGGCTCATTAATATCTGATATAAGAGTTGATAAAACTACCGGATGGATCAACGAGGTAAAAATGAAACAGGTAATGATGGGTGATATGCAGATCCTTGATAACCCACAGGTTCCTGGTGGAATGACGATACCGATGACGTTTAATACGGACGTGAATACTACGGGGAAGTAAGCAGGCCCCGCAAAGTAGCCTACAAGACAAACAACCTGTAGACTGATCCGCCACTTAAAGTACAACCAAATTTTGTACTTTTAAAACTTAACCTTAACTAAAAGCTTTTCTATCAATTACTTATCAGTTGAGTGCTTAGCATACGGGCCACAAGCCGGAAACGATTGCGGCAGCGGGGAAACAACAACCTATTAAACATATTTATTTTTCGCTAAATGAAAAGAAAACTGATATTAGTAAGTAAGATAACGGTTGTTACATTTGTAATATGTTGTGCTTATAATAATTTCTTTACCAAGGGAATGCTGACAGGAATATATATTAATCAAAACTATCATTATACCCCCAATCGGGTTGAAATTCCGTATGCTCCAGACACCTTAACGCTTTTAAAAAACAATCAATTTTTTAGTAATTATTGGGGTATAGGGTCATATGAAATATTTTATACGCTCGGTGGAACAGAAATCGAATTGACTTACAATTATAGATATGGAAAAGCTGGCTATCGAACTTCTATTAAAAGAATAAATTTTGGAATGCCCAAAATAATTTTAGATATTGATCGGGATCATTACTACGAAAAATTAGAATAATATGTTACTGGTGTACGCTTAACGTGGATCTTGCGCAACGACTGCTTTAATGAACAAATAACCCCGCTCTCGCATACGTCCCCGGCTTGTGGCCCGCAGGACAGGTAGCCAACAAGCAAAGTAGCCTACAGGACAAATAATCTGTAGGCTAATCCACCACTTAAAATACAACCAAATTTTGTACTTTTAAAAACTTAACCTTAACTAAAAGCTTTTCTATCGATTACTTATCAGTTGGGTACTTAGCATATGGGCCACAAGCCGGGGACCTTGCGCAGCGAGAGAATTCATGTGAAAAATTAAAGAATGAAAAAGGAAATTATAAATTTCAGTTATAAGCTAATTTTTGCGGTTTGCGCGTTGTATTTAACATTCCCGCTATTAAATAAACATGTTTATCATATTTCATTTTTTTATATATTTATGGGATATTCGTTAGTTGCTGCACTTTTACGAGCTTTTGTTTCTGAAGAAAAGGAAAATTTGATAATTTTAATAACCTGTATATTATTAATTGTAATTATACTAGTACTCAGATTTATTTACCTATAGGTAATTTTATTATAATGCTTAGTTAGAATTTTAAACAATTTTTACACTGCCGGGATAAAGACTTTATCTCCCGCTGCCACAAGGTACTGTCATATAAACAAGCTAAGCTACACGAGCCTTTCCAGTATATAAACTAAAAATAGCCTAAGCTTTATAGGCAAAGGCTATTTTCACTCCCCTTTAGGGCCTGGGGCCCTACCTCCAATAGCCATTAACCCAAACATATCCCCTGTGGCTATGTCTCCAACGACCTTCTACCCAAACGGCACGGGGACGTGGCGGCTGAGCCCAATAACCCTGACGGTATACATAAGTTCTGCCGGATGGAGCCCATTCTTCTGAAACCCAAACATGGCGCGGTGTAGGACGCGCTGGGCGAACCACAACGGCTGTCCGCGGACGACCCAAACGTGCCCTTACAATAACTTGTGCACTACTGCTTGCCACCGCAAACAATGATATAGCTGATGCCAGCATTAATACCCTTCCGTACTTTTTCATAGTAAAATTTATTTTGTTTTTTTATTAAGACGATGCAGAACTGCGAGGGTTTAAAAAAACATTAAAAATTCAATTCTTCCATTTTCAAATCAACACGTCGCCAAATTTTCAAATTAAAACTTATCTTCGCTTATATGTCACCGGCCGAAGCAAAAACCCGAATTGAATCCCTTTCGTCTGAATTAAAACAGCACAATTACAATTATTATGTGCTGGCAATGCCTACTATTGCCGATTTTGATTTCGATAAAAAACTGGAAGAACTGAACGCGCTCGAAAAGCAGTTTCCCGAATTTGCCGACCCTGATTCGCCCACCCAAAAGGTAGGCGGCGATATCACCAAAGATTTTGTTACCGTTAGGCACAGGTGGCCAATGCTGTCATTAGGCAATACTTATAATGAGCAGGAACTGATTGATTTTGACCAGCGCATCCGTAAAGCTATCGGCGATAATTTTGAGTACGTGTGCGAGTTAAAGTTTGATGGTTTATCCATGAGCCTTACATACGAAAATGGCAACCTGGTACGTGCAGTTACCCGTGGCGATGGCATCCAGGGAGATGATGTTACCACCAACGTACGCACCATTAACACCATCCCTAAACGATTAAAAGGCGGTAATTACCCGGATCAGTTTGAGATCCGCGGCGAGGTGTTTATGCACCTGAAAGCTTTTGAGCGGTTAAATAATGAACGGTTGGAAAATGGCGAGATGACTTATGCTAACCCCCGTAACTTTGCGTCGGGAACCATAAAAATGCAGGATTCAGCCGAAGTGGCACGCCGTCCGCTGGATTGTTTCCTATATTTTCTTTACACCGAAAAGCTTTTGTTTAGAACCCATTGGGAAAGCTTGCAGGCTGTAAAAAGCTGGGGGTTTCATACCAATGAGCACAGTAAATTATGCGGCACTATTGATGAGGTTTTTAACTTTATTAACTACTGGGATAAAAAGCGCTTTGATTTAAGTTATGATATTGATGGCATAGTAATAAAGGTGAACAGTTATGCCCAGCAGCATGAGCTTGGCTTTACGGCGAAATCGCCACGCTGGGCTATTGCCTATAAATACAAGGCCGAGCAGGTGCAAACCGAGTTGCTGAGTGTTAGCTACCAGGTTGGCCGCACCGGGGCGGTTACTCCTGTTGCCAATTTAAAACCGGTACAACTTGCCGGCACTACCGTTAAACGGGCAACGCTGCATAATGCCGATGAAATTGAAAAACGCCTGAAGCTACATGAGCATGATTGGGTATTTGTAGAAAAAGGCGGCGAGATCATCCCAAAGATCATCAGCGTAAACCTTGACAAACGCGATCCCTCAGCAAAAGCCATACATTATATTACCCATTGCCCGGTTTGCGGCACGCTATTGATCCGCAAGGAAGGCGAAGCAGCGTCCTATTGTCCTAATGATGAGGGCTGCCATCCGCAGATAGTTGGCAAAATGCAGCACTTTATAAGCCGCAAAGCCATGAATATTGATGGCCTTGGCGACGAAACCATTGAAACGCTGTACCAAAATAAGTTTATAAGCCATATAAGTGATATTTATGGACTTAATACACATAGCGGGGAGTTAAAGAAGATGGGCCGCTTTGGCGAAAAATCCATCAATAACATGCTGGACGGTATCGAAAAATCAAAAGAGATGCCTTTTGAGAAAGTGCTGTTTGGACTCGGCATCCGGTATGTTGGCGAAACAGTAGCTAAAAAGCTGGCGGTCCATTTTAAAAATATTGACAACCTTATGGCTGCCACTTTTGATGAGCTGATAGCCGCAGAAGAAATCGGCGAACGTATTGCGCTAAGTATTATTGAATACTTTAGCAATCAAAGTTATAAAGACGAGATTCAAAAACTAAAAGATTACGGCCTGCAGTTTGTAACTGAGGAGAAAGAGTTAAACCTTGCCAGTGAAAAGCTTAGCGGTCAAAGTTTTATTATATCGGGTGTTTTTGAAAAATTCTCGCGGGATGAGCTGAAGGATATTATTGAGCAGAATGGCGGTAAAATATTAAGCAGCATTTCGGCCAAATTGAACTACCTGGTGGCCGGCGATAATATGGGCCACGCTAAATTAGAGAAAGCCCAAAAATTAAATATTCCTATTATAAGCGATGCAGATTTGCTTGAAATGATAAGTTAAGCATAACTTTAATTCATGTTAATTTAACTTTTGGTTAGTGTTTTGACATAAACAGATATTTATGCATCTATTGTGTCAATTTAACGCAAAAAATTTCCATATTAATATATAAACTTCTATATTAGCGGCTTCATATGGCGGGCTTCCTGCCTGCCTATTGTGATAAGGTTTAGGTTAAAGCCTCCAAGCAGCGAGTGTGAGGAGGCTTTTATTTTTCCGTATATTATTATATCCTTTAATATATCTTATTCCCATTTTCCATCCTGGTTTATTCTTTACACTAATTAAACACCGCATAATTTTTTATGCCTTTAAGTGTAACACCTGTAGCTTTTCATCATCAAAGCGTCTTTAACAATAATTAACTAAAACGCCCATTTAGGTTCAATAAAATTATTTGAACTTAGCGTAAAACCATCTAAATGAAATTCATTCTACCTTTCACCCTTTGTATAATCATCAGTCTAAGTGTATTTTCACAACAGGTTACCATAAGCGGCAAGATCACTGACGAGCACAATAAAGCTATTCCGTTTGCCAGCATCTACATAAAAAATACAACCAAAGGCACATCAGCAAATAGCGAAGGCGAATACGGCCTGCAATTAAAACCCGGCACTTATGATGTGCAATACAAAGCGGTTGGCTACCAGCAGCAAAACCGTAAAATTGAGCTGAACAAAAACCAATCGATTAATATTGTTTTACAAACCGAAACCTACCAGATTGGCGATGTGGTTGTTAAAGCAGGCAGCGAAGACCCTGCTTATGCAATAATCCGCAAGGCGATAAAGAAACGCAAAAGCCACCTAAACGAAGTTGATGCTTACACCTGTGAGGTTTATATAAAAGGTTTGCAAAAGCTATTGGCAGCCCCTAAAAAGTTCCTGGGCTTTGATGTGCAGAAGGCTACCCGCGAGATGGGCCTCGACTCCAACCGCAGGGGTATTGTTTACCTTTCGGAATCTGAATCTAAATACAGTTTTATGAAGCCCGATAAGGTGCACGAGGAACTCATCTCGTCAAAAGTATCGGGCAGTAACCAGGCATTTAGTTATAACCGCGCGTCTGATATCCAGGTTAATTTTTACCAGAACATACAAAACTGGGGCGGCTTAAGCCTGCGCCCGCTGGTATCACCCATTGCAGATAATGCCATGTTTTATTACAACTATAAATACATAGGCGTTACAACAGAAAACGGTGAAACTGTTGATAAGATAAAGGTTATCCCTAAACGCAGCTACGATGCCTGTTTCCAGGGGTATATTTATATCCTGGAGGATAGTTGGCGCATTTATGGACTTGACCTTTTTATCACCAAAAAACAAAATATAAACTTTGTTGATACACTAAAGGTAAGCGAGCAGTTTTTCCCGGTCAACCCGCAGGCATGGATGCCATCATCGGTTAAATTTGAGTTTACTGGCGGTTTACTGAGCTTTAAGATTGGGGGATATTTTATTTCGGTTTATAAAGATTATGACCTTAATCCCAGCCTAAATAAAAAACAGTTTAACGAAGTAATGCGGGTTACCAAAGGGAGTAATAAAAAAGATTCAGCCTATTGGGCAAATGAAAGACCTGTTCCGCTAACCGAAGAAGAAAAAACAGATTATACAAAAAAGGCAGTGCTGGCTAAAAAGCGTGAATCAAAACAATATCTCGACTCGCTTGATAAGGAAAATAATAAATTCAGCCTACCCGACCTCGCATACAAAAATTACCGTCACGCTAACCGTTATGATCATGAATATTATAACCTTGATGCTATCTTACCATCTATCAGGTTTAATACCGTACAGGGCTTTAATATCAACTATGGAGCGTCATTCAGCAAGCAGATTGACAGTACAACCAATAAATATTTAGTTATTGGCGCAAAAGCGGGTTACGGATTTTCTGACCATAAATTAACCGGCAATGTGTACGCCGGGGTACCTGCAGGCTCTTATAACCTGGGCTTTAATGCAGGCTCTGAAATAGTCGACCTTAATAATTACACCCCTATTTCACCATTAATTAACTCGGTTTACAGTTTGTTTGAGCGGCAGAACTACGAAAAGCTTTATCAAAAGCAATATGTATCAGTATCTGCAAGCAAACGCATTACCGGTGGATGGATGGCAAGCGGCTATGCTGAATGGGCCGACAGGAAATCGCTCAATAACACATCAAACTACAGCTTTTTTAACCCGGGCAATAGGGAATACACTTCAAACAATCCATTTACACCAGCCTTCGGTAGTCCGCTTTTTACTGATAATCAATCATTCAAGGTGTCGGTGCGTACAACTTATGATTTTAGCGACAAGTATGAAACTTACCCTACCGGGAGAAGGTATCTGCCGTCAAAATATCCAACAATCGGCTTAACCTATACCAAAGGAATTAAAAGCCTCTTTGGTTCTGATGTTGATTACGATTTGCTTACTGCCGATATCTCCAAATCAAATATTAATGCCGGTGTATTTGGCCAAACATCTTTTTTTATTGGTGCAGGTAAATTTTTAAATAACAACAGTGTTTTTTACCCTGACTACAAGCAATTTGCCGGCAACCAGGTATTGTTTACCGGTACCGGCATCAATCGTTTTTTACTGCTTAACTATTACACCTACAGCACCTATACTAAATATATCGAAGGCCATTTGGAACAAAATTTCTCCGGCTTTTTCCTTAATAAGATCCCGTTGATAAGGAAGTTGAAACTCCAGGAAATTGTAGACGTCAACTACCTGTCGACCCCTACCCTGAAAAATTATACAGAGCTAGGCGTTGGCGTGCAGTATCTTGGCTTCAGACTTATGTATGGTAAATCGTTTAACAGTGGCAGCAATACAAATTCAGCTATCAGGATCGGGGTGAGCTTTTGATTGGTTCAGTTGATGGTTCATAGTTTACAGCCGGAATACTGCCAACTAACCCGTGGTTTGTATCCTCACAGACCATCTATCTGGAGGCAATGCTGCTTTGAAAACTATCTTTTTAAATATTAAAGTATTTAATGATAACTAAACCTTAACTTTTGATATTTGTCGGGATGAAAGAAACCAGGCTTAGGGAAATTGCACTATTGTTTCTGAAATTAGGTACTACAGCCTTTGGAGGTCCGGCTGCGCATATCGCAATGATGCACCAGGAAGTAGTTATCAAAAAGAAATGGCTAACAGATCAGCATTTTCTTGACCTGATTGGCGCTACAAACCTTATACCGGGCCCAAACAGCACCGAAATGGCTATCCATGTAGGCCATGAACGCGGAGGGTGGAGAGGGCTTATAATTGCAGGGTTTTGTTTTATTATGTCGGCTGTATTAATAACCGGCACTTTAGCATGGCTGTATAAAAGCTATGGGCAAGTACCGCAAATTCAGCCTTTTTTTATGGTATTAAACCCGCAATTATAGCTGTGATCCTGGCGGCAATATACCCGCTTGCCAAAAAATCCATTCAAACTGTTGAACTGGGCATTATTGGGATTATCGCCTTAATATTAAGCTGGCTGGGCTATTCAGAGATCTTCGTATTATTCGGGGCAGGTTTTGCAGCAATGGGGCTGGCTGCCATAAGGCTGAAACGAATAAACACTGCTGTCACTTTTATGCCACTTTTTATACCCGGAAACAGCGGTTTTTTTAGCCAGGTGAATATGAGCTTGTTTTTATCATTTTTAAAGATTGGCGCTATTCTGTATGGCAGCGGTTATGTTCTGTTTGCCTTTCTTGATTCAGAGTTGGTTGCAAAGGGCATTATAACCCGCCAGCAGTTAATTGATGCCATTGCTGTGGGTCAGTTTACTCCCGGACCTGTTTTCTCAGCTGTTACTTTTATCGGCTTCCAAATCAACGGGATCAGCGGGGCCATTATATCAACAATAGGAATCATTCTTCCGTCATTTGTGTTTGTGGCTTTACTAAACCCATTGGTTCGTAAAATGAGGGGCTCAAAATTATTTGCTGCATTTTTAAATGCCGTTAATGTAGCATCAATAGCACTGATCCTGCTTGTTTGTTATCAACTGGGAAAAGATGGTATTAATAACTGGCGAACAATATTGATAGCCGTTTCCAGCATTTTTATTCTCTTAAAATTCAGAAAGATCAATAGCGCTTTTATTGTGCTGGGCGGATCATTAGCGGGCTATCTTTTACTGTTAGTTTAATTATTTCGCTAAAAGCAGATTTCGCTTTACCCTCTGTCTGTAAAAAAACCATGAACGATGAATCATCAACTATGAACATTTATTATCTTAGCACCCTTTAATAAATAATATGAATAAATTTCACGGAACTGGGGTTGCAATAATTACTCCTTTTCAGGCAGACGGACAGGTTGATTACGAGGCTTTAGGAAAGCTCATCAACTATTTAATTGATGGAGGGTTGGAATACATAGTTTCATTGGGAACAACCGGTGAAAGCGCAACCCTGAGCAATGATGAGCGAAAGAAGGTTTGGGAATTTACTTCAAAGGCTGTTAATGGCCGTATTAACCTGGTTGCAGGCATTGGCGGTAACAATACACACGAAGTTGTTGAGCAAATAAAAAGTTTTGATATCGCAGGGTACGATGCCATATTATCGGCAAGCCCGCATTACAATAAACCAACCCAGGAAGGTATCTATCAGCATTATAAAGCAATCGCCGAAGCTTCGAAATTGCCAATTATATTATATAATGTGCCCAGTCGTACAGGCAGCAATATAAGCGCTGAAACAACTATAAAATTGGCGAACGACTTTAAAAATATCATAGCCATTAAAGAAGCGTCGGGTAATTTTGACCAGCTTAACCAGATAGCGCGCGATAAACCGGAAGGTTTCCTGCTGATCTCAGGCGATGATCCTATTAGTTTGCCAATGATAGCGTTAGGTGGTGTGGGTGTCATATCTGTTGTTGGAAATGCTTTACCAAGGCAAATGTCTGACATGATCAGAACCTGCCTTGCCGGCGATTTTAAATCGGCACAAAAAACGCATTCGCAGTTAATTGATTTTACGCGTTTAATGTTTGTTGAAGGCAGCCCTGCCGGAGTAAAAACTGCACTTAAACATTTGGGCGTCTGCGGCGATACTGTACGTTTACCATTGGTACAGGTTAGCAGCGGCACAGCAGAAAAAATTATAGCAGAAACAAAGAAAATAACCGGATAAAATTCCTTCAGGTCATTGCAATGACCTGAAAATATAACCAACTAAAAAACCCGTTACGAACGTATCGTAACGGGTTTTTAATAAAGTAAAGAATATTTTTTCTTTTACTTAGGCTTGGTTTTTTGCCTCTTGCACTTCAAGGCGAATTGCTTGTGCTAAATTTTTGAGGTCTTGCATACCTTTTCTTACACGGGTACCAGCTGCGCTGTTGCCCTTGTTGTAAAATTTGTCAGCATCTGCTTCCAAAGACGCCACTAGTTCTTTTACTTCATTAAATTTTTTCATTTCAGTTACTCCTTTTTTTTAATATTGAGGTTTATTGTTTTATGAAGCTAATCTAAAATGTTTTTTCTTAATTAAAAATTTTTAAGAAAGAAAAATAATGCCTTTAAAGTGGTTTTTTTCAACATTTTCACATCAAATCACTTATTTTTTTTATAAAATACAATAAAACATATATTTAATAAGTTCAATATACAAATTATATAAGTGCGTAATTTTACAGTATTTTAATACAAAGTTCACAATTATTGAAAACAAGAAAATGTTATGGCAATTTCTTATTCAATATTTCAATTTTATCCACACTGAAATATTAGCATTAAAACACAAATTTTTATTTTTTACAAAATATCAGGGTAATATTTATGCACTTTAATTATTAATTCGCCGAATAAAGTATTTGCCCAGGCAAACCATTTCCGGGTGAAATCTGCTGCATTATCCTTATTGAATGATTCGTGCATAAAACCGGTGCCTGCATGAGTATTTTTAAGCCATTTTATGCATTTTGCAATCTCAGCTTTATCAGTTGAGGTTAGCGCGCGCATAATAATGCTCATTGGCCAGATATAATTTAAGCCAACATGCGGTCCGCCAATGCCCTCGGCTGCTGTCCCTTTAAAAAAGTAAGGATTAGCTGTGCTCAATACCATCCTGCGTGTATTCTGGTACAGCGGGTCGTGTTCAGATATTGCATTAAGATACGGCAGTGCCAGCAGGCTTGGCACATTACTATCATCCATAAATAGCTGATTGCCGTAACCATCAACCTCATAAGCCAGTACTTTACCATATACCGGGTGCTGTGCAGTAGCATACTTTTGCAATGCGTGGGCTACCTCAGCCGCTAATGCTTTGCAAGTTGCGGCAGTAGCTTTATCATTACCTATATGCTCATACATTTCGCCCATCTGGTATAAGCTTACCACAGCAAAATAATTGGATGACACCAGGAACGGATAAATCGTAGCATCATCACTCGGGCGGAAT
The DNA here is from genome assembly GCF_028288225.1 of Mucilaginibacter sp. GTDB lineage: Bacteria > Bacteroidota > Bacteroidia > Sphingobacteriales > Sphingobacteriaceae > Mucilaginibacter. Next base: position 108,254 of record NZ_JAQBOC010000045.1, on the reverse strand, counting down.
ACGGAACAGATCAAACCAACAGGCTTAACAGGATTACCGTAACCGCTCAATGGTGCGGTATCAGTTGACACTTCGGTCTTCCTTTGGAAATGATATGGGCCCTTGCCATTTTTGCGTTGCTGCTCTTTAAAGGTTGCTACAATCGCTTTGCCCGCTTTTTGCCAGTTCACGTCAAAAAAACTGGTATCACCGCTTATTTTCCAGTAGTTATAGGCCAGCCGTACCGGGTAACAAAGAGAGTCTACTTCCCATTTACGCTCATGAAGCTCAGGTTTCATGTCGGTGCGATCAGTATCCCATTCGCTGCCGGTAGGGCCTGCGTTAAAAGCGTTGGCATAAGGATCAATTAAAATACAGCTGGCCTGGCGGTTAAGCACACCTTTGATCAGGTTCTTTAGTTCCGGGTCATTTTTTATCAGCGGCAAATACGGCCATACTTGTGCAGATGAATCGCGCATCCACATAGCGTTTATATCGCCGGTGATCACAAAAGTATCAGGCCGTCCATTCTTTTCAGAATAGTTTACCGTAGTGTCTAAAGTATTGGGATAGCAATTTTCAAACAGCCATGCCAGCTCAGGATCTTTAATAGCAGCCTTTACACTTTTAATAGTAGCCTCAACTGCCTTGCTGGTAAACTTTCGGTCACTTAGTTTGGGGCGTTTGCTTTCAAAAGCTGCGTTTGCAAACCAGGCGGGTTTAAGCCCAAGGCCAATACCTGCAGTAGTTACGCCATTTATTTTGATAAAGTTTCTTCGGGATAGCATAGTGTTTTCAATTGGTAAGCGGTAAAAATAAAAAAGCTGTACGGAATACGAAAGGCTAATTAATATTTAAATTTCTGTGATACGGGGCCTCTTTCAGGCAATCTTGCCGCAGGGAAACTACCTCCGTAAAGCTTCATCCATCGCAGGGGCCTCTCCGAGAGACCTTCAATGCTATTAAGTTAAGGGAAAACACAAATGTGATTCTCCGCAAAAGCCTGGTAGCCCCCTCTAAATCTCCCCCGGTTGGGGAGACTTTAGCTTCGCACTTTTTTAAGTCCGCCCTGCCGGGGAGGATTTAGGTAGGGCATTTGGACATTGTTATGTGGTTAGTTATAGCCAACGTTCTCCTTAACTTAATAGCATTGGAGAGACCTTGCGAGGACAGGAAGGTTTTTATTTAATTGTAATAACTACTGTTATTCAAGCCTGCAGCTATGTAGTTAGTATTATTTAGCTTTCTTTATAACAGATTTTGTTTTGCTAATAAACCAGCTAAGAAAAATCAATATGATGTTTAATAAAATGCTTAACCAAACAAATAAGCTGTAAAAATAGGTTTCATATACAAAAAAACCATCGCTAAAAAAATCAATTGTTATTAGTGTACATAAAATAAATAATTCTATCATGCAAATAAACAAAAGCCTTACTCTAATATTTACCTTTTTATAAAATATCAGCAGATAAGGCGCGATCAAGCTTGAGATAAGTAAAACTAAAATAAGGCCGTCTTTCATACTGCAGTGTTATCGAAACAAATCCAATAATAGCCACAAGTTCAATATTGTTGGTGACAAAACCTAAAAATGCAGAAAAACAAAAAAAGCCTTCCAGATTACCGAAAGGCTAATGAATATTCTTTTTTATAGTCTCCCTACCGGGGGAGATTTAGCGCGGGCTTACATGATGAAGCACTTACGCCACCACTAATTTATTCTCTTTATAAAATCCGGCCTTTAACTTCTCAGCCATTTCGCTGTAAGCATCCAGCGTGCGCTGAACATCTTCCAAACTATGTGCTGCCGTTGGGATCAGCCTTAACAGGATCAATCCCTTAGGGATCACCGGGTATATTACGATTGAGCAGAAGATCCCGTAATTCTCGCGCAGATCGCGGGTTAGAGCGGTTGCTTCGTACAGGTCGCCTTCCAATATTACAGGGGTAACCATGGTATTGGTAACACCCAGGTTAAAGCCGCGTTCTTTTAATCCTTTTTGAAGCGTGTTTGCAATTTCCCAAAGTTTTTCGCGCAGCTGTGGCTGTGATTTCAACAGTTCAAAGCGCTTTTTCAATCCTATTACCATTGGCATTGGCAATGCCTTGGCATAGATCTGCGACCGCATATTATAACGCAGGTAGTCAACAATCTCTTTATTAGCAGCTACAAATGCTCCTATGCCAGCCATTGACTTGGCAAATGTGCCGAAGTAAACATCAACGCCATCAACACAATCCTGTTCTTCATGCGTACCGGCACCTGTTTTTCCCATGGTACCAAAACCATGCGCATCGTCAACAAGCAAACGGAAATCGTATTTATTTTTAAGGGCGATGATCTCTTTCAGCTTACCCTGCGCACCCGACATTCCAAAAACGCCCTCGGTTATCAGCAGGATCCCGCCGCCGGTTTGTTCAGCAAGCTTTGTAGCACGCTCCAGCTGCTTTTCGCAGCTTTCTAAATCATTATGCTGGTAAACGTAACGTTTGCCCATGTGCAGCCTTAAACCATCAATAATACAAGCATGTGATTCGGCATCATAAACTATAACATCATTACGGTCAACCAATGAATCAATTATTGATACCATTCCCTGGTAGCCATAATTTAGTAAAAAAGCATCTTCTTTACCCACAAAAGAGGCAAGATCTGCTTCCAGCTCTTCATGGTGGATAGAATTGCCCGACATCATGCGCGCACCCATTGGGTAAGCCATACCATAATCGGCAGCTGCCTTTGCATCAGCTTCCCTAACTTCAGGGTGATTTGCCAACCCCAGGTAATTGTTCAGGCTCCAAACCAAATGTTCTTTTCCGTTGAACTGCATGTGAGGACCTATTTCGCCTTCCAGCTTAGGATAGGAAAAATAACCATGCGACCATTTTTGGTGCTGCCCAAGTGGGCCGCCCATGCTTTTTGATATTTTGTTAAATATATCCAAACTGCTAAGTTTTATTGCGTTTTAAAGATACAAATATAGCCCTTAAAACGTGCAGAAACAATCATTATTACTTTTTATAATAGGCTATAAGTTGGTGATTAGAGATTGGTTAGAGCGACTAGAAGCCCGTTTGACCGGAGATTAGTTGCTGGCAGTCTGAAAATAACGGAAATTAGGGAACGAGATGCAGATGGTCAATTTCCAAATAGACAAGCAAAAGCCCCGCAAATTTGCAGGGCCTTCTATATAAATACAATTAGGAATTTGTCTTTCTTTTATTGACTTTCGGGCTAAAAACCAATCTCTGGTCTCTAACCTCTAATCAACTACCCTCAATCCACATTATCATGCAGAAAAGAGTTGTTATTTCTTATCCCGGTATTTCCTTCGTCATCAGGCAATAAAGAGAACCGGGAAACATGGCTCTCGTCAGACGCAGGGGTTTGCTGAAGGGCAATTTCCTTGCGTTTGTAAGCCGGAATGCTTTCCATTTCCTGGATATTTCCGCTGCGTAATTTCATGCTCAGATCTTTAAGCCTCATTATCCGCTCGCGCGATTTACGCAGTTGCTCTTCTATTGACTCATTTGTTTTATTGTCATCTGCACCGCTAACAACTTCGGGCTCTTTTTCAGGCTCAGGTAGCTTTTCTTCCTTAGGCTGGGTTTGCATAAAGTTTGTTGCCGGCTCAGCAATCTTAAATGTCATTTCAGGCACATCAGATGTTTCTGCTTCTGCCACCGGCGCTTCTTCTGCTGTCAAATCATACTTTACAACTGCAGGCTCTTCGTTGCGGGCAGCAAACAGATCAAACAAGCCTGTTTGTTTTGTTTGCTTTGACTCGTCCTTCATTTTCATGTACGGTTCGGTAACCGCATCAGGCTTAACAGCTGTAATAAATTCATTTACCGGCTTAGCTTTAGGCTCAACCTCCGGCACAAGCATCGAAACGATTTTTTTGCTGCTTTGCTCTTTTTCGCGCTCATCCTTGGTTTGGAAACCTGTGGCAATTATGGTTACAGATAATTTATCCCCTAAATTTTCATCAACACAATTACCCCATATAAGGTCGGCAGCTAAACCTGCTTCTTCTTGTATGTAATCGGTAATAACACTTACTTCATCCATGGTAACTTCCTTGCTGCCCGAGCTTATGTTCAGCAGTATGTATCTGGCGCCTTCAATTTCATTATCTTTTAATAATGGTGATGACAAAGCACCTTCAACTGCTTTTAAAGCACGGTTTTCGCCTTCGGCAGATGAACTGCCCATTATTGATACGCCGCTGTCTTTCATTACAGTGCGCACGTCTTTAAAGTCAACGTTTATGTAACCGGGCAGTGTTATAATTTCGGCAATGCCCTTTGCGGCAGTGGTTAAAATATTATCGGCCTGTGCAAATGCCGAACCTAAAGTAAGGTTCCCGAAGATCTGGCGGAGCCTGTCATTACTGATCACTAAAAATGAATCGACATGCTTTTTCAGCTCTTCCATGCCAGCATCAGCTTGCAGCTTGCGGCGCTTTCCTTCAAATGCAAACGGTGTAGTTATAATACCTACAGTTAGAATATCCAGCTCGCGGGCGGCCTTGGCTATAATAGGGCTTGCACCAGTACCGGTACCACCACCCATACCTGCTGTTATAAACAGCATTTTGGTATTGGAGCCCAGCATTTGTTTTATATCATCAATATTTTCAATAGCCGAATTTTTACCAACTTCGGGTATTGAACCTGCGCCCATGCCTTCAGTAAGGCTTGCACCTAATTGTACCTTATTGGGAATTGGGCTTAGCTCCAATGCCTGTGCATCAGTATTGCAAATAATAAAGTCAACACCGGTAATCCCTTGTCTGTACATGTGGTTTACCGCATTACCCCCGCCGCCGCCAACACCAATTACTTTAATGATGGACGACTTTTCTTTTAACATCTCAAAATGCATAATCCTAAGTTTCAGTTATATGTGATTGACGAATAAACAGATTTATCTATTGTAATATTATGACTTTTTCCACAACACTTATCCACAATTGTCAATATGTGGAAAGATCGGGTCAATGTGGAAAGATTATTTCAAAAAGTCCTCATCATTAATATCGTCCTTAATAAAACGCTTCCCGCTTTCTAATAATTTGCCTAATAAACCAAACTTCCTGTCTTCAGTATATCTTGGTTTTTCAACTTTTATGTCCTCGGCAGCAGGTGCATAGTCATTGTATTCCATCTTCTGGATGCCTTTTATCAGCAAGCCAATACCGGTTGCAAAAGTTGGGCTTTGCAGCTCCTCGTAAACATTTTTAGGCAATTGCTCGTTTTTTGCCAAATGTTCATTGGGGTAACCTACGCGGCAATCCAAACCGGTAACAAATTCAACCAGTTGCGCCAGGTGTTTTAACTGTGCCCCACCACCGGTAATAACAATACCTGCTATCAGTTTTTTCTCGTAACCGGATGATTTTATTTCATAATATACGTGCTCTACGATCTCTTCCATACGAGCCTGGATCACAAAAGCCAGGTTTTTTACCGAGATCTCTTTTGGCTCGCGGCCGCGTAAACCGGGAACGCAAACAATCTCGTTTTCCTTGTTTTCGTCAGCCAATGCCGAACCAAAACGTACCTTTAATTGCTCAGCTATATTGCGCATTACAGAACAACCCTCGCGGATATCTTCAGTTACGCTATTACCTCCAAACGGTATAACTGCGGTGTGGCGTATAATTCCTTCGTGAAAAATGGCCACATCAGTTGTACCGCCGCCTATATCTACCAATACTACTCCGGCTTCTTTTTCCTCATCGCTCAATACAGATTCTGATGATGCCAAAGGCTCAAGCGTAAGCTCTTCACTTTGTAAGCCGGCCTTGTTTACACATTTAACAATGTTTTTTATAGCAGTAACCTGGCCGGATATAATGTGAAAATTAGCCTCAAGCCTTACCCCTGCCATACCAATCGGATCTTTTATGCCCGGCTCATTATCAACGGTAAACTCCTGCGGCAAAACATGGATGATCTCCTCGCCCGGAGGCATCACCAGGTTATACATGTCCTCAACCAGCTTATCAATATCCTTACGGGAGATCTCGTTTGACATATCACGGCGGGTTATTAAGCCCCTGTGCTGTAAACTTTTAATATGCTGGCCCGCAATGCCTACATTTACCACTTTTATCTCCACGTTTGATTGCGTACCTGCAACATCAACGGCAATGGTTATTCCCTGTACCGTTTTATCAATATTTGAAACCATGCCGCGTGTTACCCCGGCAGATTCAGCTTTGCCAATACCCAATACTTCTATTTTGCCATTTTTGCTCCTGCGCCCAACAATGGCACAGATCTTGGTAGTTCCTATGTCCAATCCCACTACTATTGGTGAACTTTTTTCCTGAGTTGAAGTTTTGTCCATATTAATTCGTATTTATTGTTGTATCCCTAATCAATTTTGATGTATCACTCAAAGCCCCCTTTGCTTTTAATGAATCTGTTTTTATATTTTCGTTCCTAACGCCAACTACCTGGTTAGCATATTTCACATTTATCACCTTGTAGGCATCCCAGCCAACCTGTGGTAATGCCTTTTTGTAAAAAACAAGCAGGTTATGAAACTTATTCTCCAACGAGTCGGCATTGCCTAACAAGATCCGGTTGTTGCCTACACGTGGGATCAGTTCAATTTCATGCGCTTTATTTACATAGATCTGCGCTATCTGCGCATCCCAAAGCGAATCTTTTCTTATATAATCAGCAGTTTTAAACAACTCTGCAGCAATCGCAGTGTGCAAACTATCTACCTGGTTGGCGAAAAGCTCGTCTATATATCCATTGGCAACTAACACCCTTGCTGTAAAATTTGCCGATAAAGGAATCTTTAATCCATGCTGATCTACATAAAAATCCTGGTCAAAGCGATTCATCAACCTTAAAATGGGCTGCCGCTGGCTTATCTCAACATTAATAACCCCATCCATATCTGTATAAACCTTTGCAAATTCAATAAACGGGTTGGCCTTTAACTTTTTTTCAAGCCCGTTAATATTGATACTTTCCATCCGGCGGCCAATTAACGCACGGCTATTTACCTGCAAAATTTTGTCTACTTCTTCCCTGTCAATAAAATACTGGTTGCCCGGTATGTATATTTTAACGTCTTTACATACAACCTCACCCTTTTTGCTTTCAATAAAACCCATTAATACTATTAAGCCCCCGAAACTTATTATCCAGGCAAGGCTTATCAGCAATGGCTTCCAGATCCGTTTCTTAAACATCCGCTAAAATTTGTTTTAAGGGTTGAACCAATGTATCAATATCGCCTGCGCCAACTGTTAACAGCAGCTCCGGCTTTTCTTCTTTTATAACATTCAAAACTTCCTGCTTGCTAATGCGGCGCTTGTTCTTCAATTTCATCCGCTCCAGTATCATATCTGCATTTACACCTTCTATCGGCAACTCACGCGCCGGGTAAATATCCAGTATGATCAGCTCGTCCGACAAATCAAGTGCTTCGGCAAAGCCGTCAGCAAAATCACGCGTACGCGTAAATAAATGCGGCTGAAAAATTGTTGTCAGCTTTTTGCCCGGATACAATTTTTTAACCGACCTGATAGCTGCTTTTAATTCTTCGGGATGATGCGCATAATCGTCAATATATATTTGATGATCGTTTTTTACGATATATTCAAAACGGCGTTTAACCCCTTTAAATGAACCTAATGCACTTTTTATAGCTTCTGGTGATACCTCGAGTATCAGGCTTGCTTCAATTGCAGCAACCGCATTTTCAATATTGTGGGTACCTGCAATACCCATCCTGATATTGGTTATGCTGGTGTTGGCATTTTTAAAATCGAAATAAAAATCACCGTTCTCTATTTTTATGTTTGACGCCGTTGCGTCGGCTTCTGCATCAACGGCATAAGTAAAACCAGTATCCAGATCCAATCCTTTTTTATGGATCAGCGTGCCACCCGGTTTTATCTGAGATGCAAACAATTTGAACGATTCCGTTAAATGTGCATGATCCCCATATATATCCAGGTGATCGGCATCCATCGATGTTACAATGGCAACATCAGGGTGCAGCGTAAGGAACGAACGATCATACTCATCAGCCTCAACTACTACAATATTATTTTTGCCGTAAAGCACATTGCTGTGATAATTTGTTGAAAGCCCGCCCAGGAAAGCTGAGCAATCTTTACCGGAATCTTTCAAAATATGGGCAACCATTGTTGACGTGGTAGTTTTACCGTGCGTACCCGCAACAGCAACCGTAAACATCCCCTGGCTAATAATACCCAACACCTGCGACCGCTTATACAACCCAAAGCCATTATCACGGAAAAAGTTCAAAATGGCAGAATCTTTAGGAATTGCCGGTGTATAAATTATCAGCGTACCCTCATCCGGTGTTTGAAAGCTATATGGGATCCAATCGATACGGTCATCAAAAATAACCCGGATGCCTTCATTGTGAAGGTCATTGGTTAAATCGGTAGCGGTTTTATCATAGCCGCAAACAACGCAACCCAAATGCTGAAAATACCGGGCCAATCCGCTCATGCCGATGCCGCCGATCCCCACCAAATAAACCCGTTTTATGCTGCTTAATTCCATTTTTTTATTTTGATTTCACCGATTACTTTTTGATTTCACCGATTTATTTGTTTGATGTTTTCTTTGATTTCACAGATTCCCTTTTTACTATGAACTATGAACCATCAACTATGAACTACTTTATCATTTTTATCACTTCTTTAGCAATTATCTCATCAGCATCAGGCATCGCCATTTTGCCAATATTATCACTCATTTTTCGTTGTAACTCTTTATCATTTAAAAGTTCAATGGCTTTATCAACCAGCTTAGCCTCCGCGTCTCTATCGGCAATAAAAACTGCCGCATGCTCCTGTACCAGTGCCAATGCATTTTTTGTTTGATGATCCTCCGCTACATTTGGCGAAGGCACCAGGATCACCGGTTTTTTCACCACATACAGTTCAGCAATTGTGCCTGCGCCGGCCCTTGATATAATTATATCGGCAGCGGCGTAAGCCAGGTCCATCCTGTTTAAAAATTCAAGGATGCGCACATTTGGGTGATAATCCTCACCAAGTTTTTCAATAATCCCTTTATAATAAAACTTCCCTGTTTGCCATATTACCTGCACATCTGCAGCTATTAACTTATCGAGCCCGGCCAGTATGCTGGTATTTAAAGTACGCGCACCAAGGCTTCCTCCAATTATCAATATTGTTTTTTTAAACGCCGATAGTTTATAAAGCTCAATCGCCTGCATTTGCTTGCCGGCAATGTTAACCGACTCCTTACGGATCGGGTTGCCTGTTTTAATAAGGCGGTCATAAGGAAAGAATTTATCCATGCCATCAAAAGCAACACAGATCTTTTTTGCCTTTTTTCCCAGCCACTTATTAGTAATGCCTGCGTACGAGTTTTGCTCCTGTATTAAATACGGAATGCCTTTTAATGAAGCAGCGTATAATAATGGCCCGGAAGCATAACCACCCACGCCTACTACCGCATCGGGTTTAAAATCCTTAATAATTTGAAGTGATCTCCTTACGCTCAGCATTAACTTTACCGGGAACATTATATTCTTCCATATTGATTTTCGCTGAATGCCCTGGATCCCTAAACCAATTATTTTATAACCCGCGGCCGGCACCTTTTCCATCTCCATCCGCCCTTTAGCGCCAACAAACAAAATTTCGGTTGCCGGATCAAGACTTTTCAAAGCATTGGCAATAGCAATAGCCGGGAAAATATGTCCCCCGGTACCGCCCCCACTAATGATAATGCGCGGCCCCCCAGCCCCCGCCAGCTGGCGGGGGAGTTTTTGATTGGGTTGGTTTTTATTCCTTGATTCCACCGATTTATTTTGATTTCACCGATTAATTATCGCCTTTCTAACTTCTCTTTATTTTTTTATTCGCACATCCGCACATTTGCATATCCGCACATTATTCCCCCTTTAGGGGTTAGGGGACTCTACGCCATGCTTATTTCGCCTACTATAACTTTTTTAGGTTCGTCAATATCCCTGCTAACTGATAATATAATACCAAATGCCAGGCTGGTAAATAATATGGATGTACCACCCATACTTACAAATGGCAGCGGGATTCCCGTCACCGGACCCAATCCAACTGCAACCGCCATATTAGCAAATGCCTGTATTGTTAAACTAAAGCTAAGTCCTGCAGCCAGCAGCGTACCAAATGCTTTCGGCGCCCGGGTTGCAATTTTTATACACCTGAATAACAGGAACAGGTAAATGCCTATCAGCACAATACCACCAACCAAACCGTATTCTTCAACTATAATAGCATATATTTCGTCAGAGTATGCTTCGGGTAAGCTGTTTATCTCATCGCTGTTACCTACACCTTTGCCAAACAAGCCGCCTGTAGCTATTGCAATTTTTGCATGATTGGATTGCTGCGCCTTATCCGGGTCAGCCTTTTCAGGGTGCATATAGGTTTCTATACGGGTAATATACATGTGGCGGCGCGGCCCTAAAAATAATATGCCGGATAACACTACGGCGCCACCCATACATACCACTGCAATTTGCTTAACACTTATACGCCCCATTATCAGCAACAAAATGCTAACTCCAAACAGCATCAAAGCTGTGGAAAGGTTGGCCCATGCTATAAGTGCAAAAACCACACAAACTGCCCCCATTATTGGGATAAATGACTGTTTTACGTCCTTAATATTTTCCTGTTTAATTGATAATGTGCGAGCCAGGTAGGTTATCAATGCAAGCTTGGCCAAATCTGAAGTTTGAAAACTAAGGCCGGTACCCGGAATGGGAATCCAGCGGCTGGCCTCGTTTATGTGATGCCCAAAAATTAGCGTGTACAGTAACAATGGAATGGTTATTATCATCAGCAATTTTGAGATGCCACGATAATACCGGTAATCAATTTTATGCGACAGGTACATTAAAGCTATGCCACCAACTATCATGGCCAGGTGTTTTATCAGTATAGACTCCGTGCCCACTCCCCTTTTGTAAGCAAGCGACCCTATAGCGCTGTAAACAGCCAGCAATGAAATAACCGACAACAATATGACGATAAGCCAGATCCAGCGGTCTCCTTTTGTATTACTGAGTATTTTATGCATATTATTTTTTTGATTTCACCGATTAATTTTGATTACACCGATTTTTCGACCATGGTCCATGGACTATAGGCCATGGTCTTTTTTTACAGTTCCTTCACCGCCTGTTTAAATTGCCTGCCCCTGTCTTCGTAATTTTTAAAGAGGTCAAAGCTTGCACATGCGGGTGACAGCAATACCGTATCTCCTTTTGTTGCAAGGTGATAGGATACTGTTGCGGCTTCCTGGGCCGAATAAGTATTTACTATAATTTCTACCACGTCTTCAAAAGCATCATGAATGCGCCTGTTATCCTTACCAAGGCAAACTATTGCTTTTACTTTTTGCCTAACCAGGTCCTTAAGCATACCGTAATCATTGCCTTTATCAACTCCGCCAAGTATCAGTACTACATCGCTGGTCATACTTTCAAGGGCGTACCAGGTTGAGTTAACGTTGGTAGCTTTTGAATCATTGATAAAGCTGATGCCGGATATTACAGCAACCGACTCCAGCCTGTGCTCAATGCTTTTGAAGTTACCCATGCTCTCCCTCATTGAAGGGTTCCGCAGTTCGAGTACTTTTGCTACTATACCTGATGCCATAGAGTTATAAATGTTGTGTTTACCCTGTAAAGCTAATTCGTGAATTGACATCTGAAAATGTTGTTGGTGAATGTTAATGACAATATTGTCTTGTTCGAGATATGCTCCCTGTTCAATTTTTTTTTCGATAGAAAACGGCAACTGCTGCGCTGCAAAGCTTCGCCCGACCATTCCTTTAATGGTTTCCGGATCATCTGCACAGTAAATGAAATAATCACCGGCTGTTTGATTTTGAGAGATGCGAAACTTTGACGCTGCATAGTTTTCCAGTTTGTAATCGTACCGGTCTAAATGATCGGGTGTTATATTTAATAATACCGCTATATCAACCTTAAAACTGAACATATCGTCAAGCATAAAGCTGCTAATCTCAAGTACATACAAGTCAAACTTTTCGGTAGCTACCTGGTAAGCAAAACTTTTACCTATATTACCGGCTAACCCAACATTTAATCCTGCATTTTTCAGGATATGATACGTTAGGCTGGATGTAGTGGTTTTTCCGTTAGACCCTGTAATGCCTATAATTTTCGCATTGGTATACCTGCCTGCAAATTCTATTTCTGATATAATCGGGATCGCTTTTTCCTTTATCTTTTTAATGATCGGCGCCTTGTCTGGAATCCCTGGACTTTTAATTACCTCAACCGCCTTCAGGATCTCAGCTTCTGTATGCTGGTTTTCTTCAAAGCGAATGTTCCAGCCTTGCAGCTGCTCTTTATAGTTATCAGTAATCCCTCCAAAATCAGACACAAAAACTTCGTAGCCTTGCTGCTGAGCCAGGTATGCCGCACCCACCCCGCTTTCGCCTGCACCTAGAACTACTATTTTCTTATTTGATTCCATTAACTCTTTTCGTCTATAGACCATGGTCTATATAGTCCATGGTCTCTTTTATTTTCTTCTTAACTAATCTCTAATCTCTAATCTCCAACCTCTAGTCACTACCTCAGCTTCAACGTTATTATAGTAACTATTGCCAGCAGGATGCCGATGATCCAAAACCGGGTTACGATCTTAGCTTCATGAAACCCCCTTTTCTGGTAATGGTGATGCAGGGGCGACATTAAAAACACCCTCCTCCCTTCGCCGAACCTTATCCTTGTAAATTTAAACCAGGATACCTGGATAATTACCGACAGGTTCTCGATCACAAAAACCCCGCATAGTAATGGCACCAGTAGCTCCTTACGGATCATGATAGCAAATACTGCTATTATTCCACCAATTGCCAGGCTGCCTGTATCACCCATAAATACCTGAGCCGGGTATGAGTTGTACCACAGGAAGCCTACACATGCGCCCACAAAGGCACCCGCAAAAATTACCAGCTCGCTCGAATTGGGAATATACATTATATTCAGGTATTCGGCTATAATTGTGTTACTTGATACATAAGCCAGTATGGCCAGCGTGATGCCGATAATGGCGGAAGTACCTGTTGCAAGGCCGTCAATTCCATCAGTAATATTGGCTCCGTTTGATATGAATGTGATAATTATAATTACCGAGAACATAAATATCAGCAGTGAGTAATGGTCAGAGTCGGCGCCAATAAACTTTAACACCTTGCCATAATCAAACTCGTTGTTTTTATAGAATGGCAGGGTTGTTTTGGTCGACCGGATATCCTGCGTATAAACAGGTTTGTTGCCGCGCATATGAAAATCAACAGGGGCATCAATTTTAACCGGCGGCTTCACTTCCTGCCGGATTACAATATCCGGATTTGAATACATTGTAAACCCGATGAACAAGGCTAAACCAACCTGGCCTATTATCTTAAACTTACCGGCTAAACCTTCTTTATTCTTTTTAAATACTTTTATATAGTCGTCCAAAAAGCCTATCGCGCCCAACCAAACAGTTGTAACCAGCATCATGACGATGTAGATGTTGCCCAGCTTGGCAAATAAAAGTGTAGGTACCAATATGCCTAATATGATGATAAGCCCACCCATTGTTGGGGTACCGGCCTTTTGCATCTGCCCTTCAAGGCCCAGGTTCCTTACAGTTTCGCCCACCTGCTTAAACCGTAAATAATCAATCAGCCTGCGACCAAATACCGTGGTTACCACCAAAGATGTAATTACAGCCATTGCCGTACGGAACGTGATGTATTGAAACACCCCCGAGCCGGGTATTGTGTAATTTTTATTAAGCCAGGTGAATAAGTAGTAAAGCATTCCTTAGTTTGATTTCACTGATTTTATAATTGATTTCACTGATTTTTTTTCCATGGACCATGGTCGATGGTCCATGAACTTTTTTTTTAATTCATTTCTTTAAAAATCGCACCCAGCTCTTCCATATCGTCAAAGTGATTCTTCACCCCATGTATTTCCTGGTACTTTTCATGGCCTTTGCCTGCAACTACAACGATATCACCAGGCTTAGCCAGCATGCAGGCTGTTTTTATGGCTTCGCGCCTGTCTACAATGCTTAACGTATATCTTTTAAAGGCCGGATCAACGCCTTCTTCCATGTCCTTTATTATCTGCGCCGGATCTTCAGAGCGCGGGTTATCTGATGTTAATATCACCCTGTCGCTCCATTCGCAGGCAACTTTCGCCATAATCGGGCGTTTGGCTTTATCCCTGTCGCCGCCACAGCCAATCACTGTTATCACTTTCTCACTATTCTTGCGGATATCATGAACCGTGCTTAATATGTTTTGAATAGCATCAGGCGAGTGTGCATAATCAACAATACCTATCACCTTGTTTGGAGCTACTATATAATCAAAGCGGCCTTTTGCACCCGTTAATTTGCTCAGGCTGGTTAATATTTTAGTTTTATCCTGCTCAAGCAGCATAGCCGCAGCATAAACAGCTAATAAATTATATGCATTAAAAGTGCCCACCATTTTAAACCAAACCTCTTCATTGTCAATCTGCAAAAGCAAGCCTTCAAACTGATTTTCAAGGATGCGGGCTTTATAGTCTGCCATACTTTTTAGTCCATAGGTCTTTTTATGGGCATTGGTATTTTGCAGCATTACGTTGCCGTTCTTATCGTCAATATTGGTTAATGCAAATGCATTGGACGGCAGTTCATCAAAAAACGTTTTTTTTGCTTTAAGATATTTCTCAAATGTTTTATGATAATCTAAATGGTCATGTGTTAGGTTTGAGAATATTGCGCCTGTAAATTTCAGCGCACCTATGCGGTGCTGGGCAATAGCATGTGAGCTTACCTCCATAAAACAGTAGTCGCAACCCTGCTCAACCATATCGTTCAATAACCTGTTTAGCTCAACAGGATCAGGGGTTGTATGTGTTGCCTGGATAACCTCGCCATTTATCTGGTTTTCAACGGTCGATAACAAGCCACATTTATACCCCAGATCACGGAACAATTTATAAAGCAATGTTGCTATAGTAGTTTTGCCATTGGTACCGGTTACTCCAACCAGTTTCAATTTTGATGATGGATTCTCATAAAAATTAGCTGATACTATTCCCAACGCAATAGCCGAGTCGGCCACCATTAAAAAATCAACCTCGCCTGTAACGCGGGAAGGTAATTCTTCACATATAACAGCTACGGCGCCTTCTTTAATGGCCTGCAATATATAATCATGCCCATCAACTATGGTACCCTTTACAGCCACAAACATACATCCGGGAATAACTTTCCTCGAATCAAACACGATGGCCGTTATCTCAATATCAGCACTACCCTGTAGCTCAGTGAATGCAAGCCCTTCTATTATGTCGCTCAAATATCTCATTGCAATTCAATTATTATTTTTGATCCCTTTGGTATCATGCTCCCTGCATTTACCGATTGATTAGCCACCATGCCACTACCGCGAGCTACAACCTTGTAGCCTGCATTTCCCAGCGCATATAAGGCATCGCTCAACCCCATTCCTTTTACCTGTGGTACTACACCACTTTTATAGGTTGCATCCTCAAAAGCAATACCATTACTGGTATCAACGCCGTTACCGGCAGCATTATTGGTTGCATACAGCGGTTTAACACCTAATTTGGTATATATCTGCTTTAACGCTTTTACATTCCCTTTTTTTATCTGCGGCAAATTTGTGTTACCTACATAATGCATTGGTACGGCCTGGTTCATATTCTGGTCGCCGGCATATACCCTGTCTGCAATTTTCTTAAAAACCGGACCGGCAACCTTCGCAGCCAGGTATGATCCTTTAGTTGGATGGTTAATAACCACTATCATGGAATACTTAGGATTATTAGCCGGAAAATATCCGCAAAACGAAGCCTGGTAAGTTTTTTTAACACCATAACCTGCTGCCCCGTTTGCAATTTGTGCCGTTCCGGTTTTACCGGCCACCGAATACAATGAATTTTTGAATAATGTTTTACCGTTACCTTCGGTAATTACACCCTCCAGCAGGCTTTTCATTTTCCCAAGCGTTGCATCAGAGCACACCTTTTCATTAATTACCCTTGCCTGGAACTGCTCTACAGTGTTTCCCAGCCTGCGAATCTCTTTTACCAATAGTGGTGCAATCATTTTGCCATTGTTAGCTACCGCATTATAAAGCGCAAGCATTTGCAACGGCGTGATCTTCATTTCATAACCATAAGCCATTTCGGGCAGGGTATAATATCTATTCCAGCTGCGGCTTTTTGGGTTTTTAACCACCGGGATCCCTTCGCCGGGAATCTGCAGGTCAAGTGGTTCGTTTAAATGATAGCTGTATAGCTTATCGGTAAACTCTTTAGGATTATTGTTGTAGGCATTATAAACAAATTTGGCAGCTGCAACATTTGACGATTCTTCAAATGCCTTTTTAGCTGTTATTATAAAATTGTAATCCTCCACGTCGCTAATGGTTGGCCCCTTAGGTATTTTATATCTGCCACCCTCGGCGTTTATAATTGAGTTAGTATCAATCTTATGCTGATCAAAAAGCGTCATATATGTGGCCAGCTTAAAGGTTGAACCCGGATCCGCCGCATTGCTTATGGCATAATTTAACTTTTCCTCGTATTTACCTTCTTTGTTTCGGGTAAAATTTGCAATGGCCCTTATCTCACCTGTGGCAACTTCCATCAGCACTACGCAACCGTGGTCTGCTTCTGTGGCCTCCAGCTGCGCTTTTAATACATCCTGCGCAACATCCTGGAAATTAACATCAATGGTCGAAATAATGTCGGCACCCTCTTTAGGCTCTATCTCGTCTTCTCCATTATTAACAGGCATCCATGTGCCACCGGCCATTCGCTGCATTAATCGTTTGCCGCTTTCGCCATTAATGTAGCTGGAATAAGCACCTTCAAGTCCGACTGCATTTTTTACATTATCATTTTTGTAACCAATAGTACGTGCAGCCAGCGACCGGAAAGGCAATACGCGCCTGTTTTGTTCAATAACTATCAGTCCGCCTTTATATTTACCCATCCTAAAAATAGGAAACTTGCGGATTAGCGTTAACTCCCTGTGTGTTACCTTCCTCCTGATGAGCTGATAGCGCGAGCCTTCTTTACGGGCATTGCGCAGCATGCGTGAATATTCCTTTTCAGATTTATCGCCATATAGCTGCGAAAACTTGATAGCTAATGAGTCTACGTTCTCATTAAAAGCTTTATCATCCACAATACCGGGCGCAAGCATATCCATATGCAATTCATACTCGGGTACTGACGTAGCCAGCAGGCTCATATCAACCGCAAAAATATTTCCGCGAGCGGCTTCAACCGTTTGATAGCGGGTTGAAAGCGTGGTGGCCATAGCTTTCCACTTCTTCCCCTGTACAAACTGCACACGAAACAACTGTATCACTACAGCTGCAGCAAAAAGGAGGATCAACCCGAAAGCCAGGTAAACCCTCATTAGTATATTGGTTCTAATGCTCATTTTTCACCTCCGCATCTGTAATTTTTTGTGGTGGCTGCAGCGATTCTTTTATACCAAGTGTATCCACGCGTTTAGCAACCTCGGTAAGAGTACTTTTAAAAGCAAGGTCGGCCTTGGTAGTTTTATAGTCCCAGCTAAGTTCTTTTACTTCTTTGCTTATTTTATTAATATCACGGATACTTCTTTCGGCCATGTGCATATTGGCAATATATATCATCCCTAAAAAAGCAACAAACAATACAAATGGCAGCGCTTTTGTGGCCGATTCAGCATTCCAAAAGCCTTTGGTAAAAAATTGAGTAATAAAATTATCCGGAAACTCATTATCATGCTTCTCCTCAACAATAAGCTTCTGTTGCTCAGCTTCCTCCTCCTCAATTTGTGTACGCAGCCTGTTTGTCATTTCTTTACCGCTATTCTTAGCTTAGCGCTCCGTGCCCTGTTATTGTTTTTTATTTCATCTTCTGATGCTGTGATTGCTCCGCGGCTTACCGCATCAAATGGCTTATTATCGTTACCATAAAAATCCTTCTCCACCTCGCCGCTAAACTTGCCTTTGGCTATGAAGTTTTTTACCAGCCTGTCTTCAAGCGAATGATATGACATAACCACCAGCCGCCCGCCCGAAACCAGCACTGATGCCGTCTGGATCAAAAAATCTTTTAATGCTTCCAGCTCCTGGTTTACCTCAATGCGTAAAGCCTGGAAAACCTGCGCCAGGTATTTATTTTCTTTCCCCCTTGGGATGCGGTTTATAATGGCATTTTTTAAATCCGCAACCGTTACAATCGGTGCATTTAACCGGGCAGTTACTATGGTATTAGCCAGCGACTTTGCATTTTGAATTTCTCCATAAATCCCGAAAATACGGTGCAGCTCAGCCTCCGAATAAGTATTTACCACCTCTTTAGCACTTAATGCCGATTGCCGGTTCATCCGCATATCCAGCTCGGCATCAAAGCGGATTGAAAAACCTCGCTCAGCCTGGTCAAACTGGTACGATGAAACCCCCAGATCAGCCAATATGCCATCAACCGGCATAGAATCATGCAAACGGCAAAAGTTTTTGAGGTAACGAAAATTCTGATCGATGAAAATAAAACGTTCATCATCAATTATGTTTTGCTTTGCATCAGCATCCTGGTCAAACGCAAGCAGCTTTCCGTCTTTATTTAAATGCTTTAAGATCTCGCGCGAGTGGCCGCCACCGCCAAAAGTTACGTCAACATAAGTTCCGGACGGGTTAATGTTAAGCCCTTCAATACACTCATTAAGCATCACTGGGGTATGGTAATCGTAATTGCTCATACAACACCCTCCTTTCTTTTATCACCCATCACTTCCTCAGCCAATAATGCAAAATTATCCGGTTCGTTATCTATCATTTTATTGTACGCCGCTTTATCCCACATCTCAATTTTTGTTAACTGGCAAGTTAGTACAACATCGCTTCCAATCCCTGCATAATCCAATAACCCTTGCGGCAAATTGACCCTGCCTGCTGCATCAACATTCAATTCTGTTGCGCCGCGGGTAAAATATCTTATAAATTCTATGTTTTTCTTTTCGTATTGATTAAGTTTGTTCAGTTCATCAAGTTTTTTGTCCCATTCTTGTTTAGTGTAAATCACAAGATATTTTTCAAAGCCGCGATTGATCACAAGGCACTCAGTGTCAGCTTCTGGAAGCTTTTTCTTGAGGCCCGCAGGGATCATCATTCGCCCTTTGTTATCTAATTTACACTCAAACTCGCCGGTTAAATAGGACATATTGAAACTGTGGCATTAATTGTAATGTAAAATTAGATTTCTTTTACCACTTCTTACCACTTTACCCCACTAAAGTTATTAACACTTGTGTAATATGTATGTGGATTATTTTTTAAATCGATATTCCTTTTCTTTTGTCTTAAAAAGCCTAGGTGTTTTACTTCTTTCTACTTAGTTTTGAGTTAGTTATATTATTTATAATGAATGTTATAAAACTTGATAATGAGCACTCATTTGCCATCGAAAACCTTGATAAACAGGTGCGTTTAGTAGTTTATAACAAGGGCGTGGAAAATGTTTGCCGCAAGTCCACATTAAAAAGCATCGCGTGGTTTATTCAATCTGGTGAGGATCATTTGTTTAAGGGACGTTTGCAGTTAAAAAAAATGGCTGAGGGCATTGGTGTGGTGGTAAAAAACAGTTTGGTGGGGGAAATAAATAAGAAAGACTTTATAAATTGCCTGGAAGAAGCTAAAAGCGGCATTTAAAAAACATAACAAATGAAAATAACAGCGGCTATTTTTTGTATAATTTTGATTACCAACACTTTTACATCAAATAAAAATAATAAAATAGTACAGTTTGACATTGGTAAAATTTTAAACGCCAGGCCGGTAACTACCTTAACCAATAACAAGTTAATAACCTGGACCAAAGGCATCGATGGGAACGGATTGGGCGACGGCTATTTAACGCTATCTGCAGCTTTATTTAATGGCGATAAACAACCTCATGCTCTGCCTGATGATCCCCTATTCCCCGCTAACAATTCACATCCTGAAATTCAGCTGCATTATTCAAATACCGATAGCCTGCGCAATCAAACCTGCAATATCAGCGGCGAGGGCGGTGTCGAATTTGCTGTGCCATCATTAAAATATAAAGCAGTATACCTGGCTTTGACGAGTTCCGAAGGCCCGTCATATTTGAAAGTGGAGTTTTTATATGCTGATAATAGCGTTGTTTCGGAAGATCTTACATTGCCTGATTATTATGATGACCTGCCGGCAGATGATCGTAAACCAGAGCTATGTTATCTTGCCCATGATCTTGCTAAATGGGGCAATAAAAATAACATGACCGAAAAAGATCATCACAATATCGACCTGCTGACGGTCAATCCAGATTCAACAAAAAAACTTAAAAGCATAAACATTCAAAAGAAAAAACCGGGTTACCTTGTATTTTGGGCAGCAGCAGGCGAAACAACAAATTAGTGTTAAGTCAAAAGTCTTAAGTCGCAAGTCTTAAGTCAAATTTTTTCTTTTTCTGACTTAGAACTCAAGACCTGAGACTTTCGACTCGAGACTAAACTTCGATTCTCCTCCTAATCAAACCTTCTCAAATAATTCTTAGCTATCAGCTCGCCATATAATATGTCGCTACGCTTATCCATGCTAAACCACGGCGAATGGTATTGTAGCACCTGTATATTTTGAGCTGGCATAAAGCTTTGGGCAAGTAAAAACTGCTTTTGATGTTTATCGTTCTCCACCACACCCATCACAATAAAACAATGTCCTGGTGAGCCGCCATGAATAAACACATCTCCTGCTTTTAGCTCATCAACGTTAGTTACCGGGTGAAGTTCTTTTTCCAATGAAAGTGTGCCAGCGTACGAAAATACAAGGGCCATATAGCGCATAAAGGCTGGGTAGCTGTGATCCTTTTTCGCCTTTAATACCCATCTGTCATTACTATAGCGGTATCCGTTTGCATAATGCACATAATCGCACTTAAAGCCGCTCACAAAATTAAAGCTGATGGCTCTATAATTTTTTTGCTGATAAAGGTATTCGCCGCGCAGGCGCATCACAGCGTCGGCACATTGCTGCAAGTCATGGTTGCCCACACTCAGACCCACAACAGCAGCGGTGTAAACATCTGTACGGGCAATGTCGCCCCTATAGGTCTTGGTTTGTGTACCCACAGGTTTAAGCGGCAGGCTTTGCAGATAAGCGGCAAAACTGCCAGGCTTTGCACTAATGTGATGGTAGCCTTCCGGGATCTTAAACCGGGTTAATACATTATCCGGCACGGCAAAACCATTAACAAACACCAGTATAAATAATAAAATATTTTTCATCTCTCAATCTATTAATTCAGGCCTGTATTCAAAGTGCATAGTATCAAAGTGGTACCACTTGCCTCCCCAAATAAATCCATGCTTTTCAAATATATCAACTATGGTTTGGGGGATCCTGTTTTTGTATTGTATAGCCGCATTTTCATTGGTGCATTTACAGACCCATTGCCAATAATCAGAACAAGCGATGTTTATATCAATCGTCATCCCAAAGCTGTGCATACTGTGCCTGTTGGTGCCATTAATGTTACGCCAGGTAAATGTGCCGCCTATATTTGTGAGATATTTTTTTAACTCAGGATGCTCATCAAGCTCATTTGAGATCTGTGCTAGTTTTTTGTCGATTCCATTGATCCTGGTCACCGTAATTTTCTGGCCGACCAATTTGGGGCACCAGGTTATTTCCGTTAAGTTTTTTCTCACCTCCTTTTCTGTAGCGCCATACATTTTCAGAAAGAAAGGCCCATTCCTAACCCTCCCTGGATCAAAGTTTGCTGCCGGCGGAGATTTTAATGCGCCCGTTACATATTTTTGAGCGAACAGATCTTTAAGATCGGGGTTTTCTAATAGTAATTTTGGTGATTTGTTTTTTATCCCGTCATCCCATAGAAATTTACTGCCATCCTTAAAAATTATGTGGTTGTTTGAGAAAGCAACGACAAAATTTTTATAAGAGCTGATAAGTTTTTGGACTGATTGAGGAATAGTGTCCATTGAATTATTTGGTCTCAATTCAGCGAAATTGCTTTTGATGCCTTCATGATTTAAGCTGTAACTCAACCAGCCTAATAAAACAATAATCGTTATCCTCATTAAGGAATGAATGTACAATTTTTCTTTAGATCATAAATGAATTATTCGAAGCATGGCGCTATTCAACATCATCATTGAAAAATTCACTTATTTTATTGAAATTTTTCGTTTCATAGCCCTGCTAATGATATTTTTATAGTTCTATAAATTTAAAACATGATCACCCTAAAAAACAAAACGATATATGCATTGGCGATAGGCGCATTTGCTTTACAGCCTTTCGCCCTTAAAGCACAATCTGACAGTAACGCCTGGATAACTAAATCAAACACCTACACCAAGATCCTTATTGATCTTGATGAAAAATATTCACCCGAGTTTGGCTCATCGCAAGGCCTGGCTTTTTATGATACATTGATATCGGTGCCAACGCTGGCCAATGATTTAGCCCAGCGAAAAGAGAGGGAACAAGCCGTTGCACAACTAAAAGCGGCTAAACTGCAGGAAACTGATCTAAAAATAAAACAAGACCTTGATATCCTGATCAATCAATCAGAGCTGGGTTTCAGGAACCAGGATTTTAATTTAAGCAAGGAGGTTTCATACCTCAACCCTACTTCATCAGTTTTCCAGGGACTACAAATTTTGCTTGATGACCAAACCCCGGCCGAACGCCGTGCTGCCGCAGTTATCCGCCTGAATAAATATGCCGGATTGCAAAAAGGGTATGAGCCGATCAGCGCTATTTATAAAAGCCGTACAATTCAGCAATTAAGCAAACCGAGGATGATCTATCCTTCAAAACAAGCCATGGAGGTTGAGCTTTCGCGCAATGCCAGCATGGTTAGTGGTATTGAGGAGCTATTTAAAAAGTATAACGTTACCGGCTACGAAAAGGCCTATGCTACAATAAAAAAACAGCTGGAAGATTACGATGCCTGGGCAAAAGCCAGTGTACTGCCAAAAACGCGTACCGATTTCCGCTTGCCGGCCGAAGAATATAAACTGGCATTAGAAGGTTATGGCATTGACGTCCCCCCTGCCGAACTTGCCAAAATAGCCCACGCTGCTTTTACAGATATCCAAAACCAGATGAAACCGCTGGCTGAGCAGATCGCTAAAAAATACAACCTGCCATCAGCCGATTACCGGGAAGTAATAAAATACCTGAAGAAGAACCAGATCATCGGCGACTCAATCATGCCGCTCTACAAAAGACATTTGGCCGATATTGAAGGTATTATCAGGGAACAGCATTTGGTGACCCTGCCAAACCGCCCTGCAATTATCAGGCTGGCAAGCGAAGCTGAAACAGCTCAATCGCCTGCACCGCACATGGTGCCGCCGCCATTTTTAAATAATACCGGTCAGCGTGGCGTTTTTGTATTACCATTGAATATGCCGCCAGCTCCTGGCGAAAAGGTTGACAAATATGACGATTTCACCTTTGATGCTGCCTCATGGACCATCATCGCCCACGAAGCGCGCCCTGGTCATGAGTTACAATTCGACAAAATGGTGGAAGAAGGTGTGTCACAGGCCCGCGCCCTATATGCCTTTAACTCAACCAATGTGGAAGGCTGGGGCTTGTATTCCGAATACATAACCCGTCCGTTTATGCCGGCTGAAGGTCAGCTGGTTTCATTAGATTATCGTTTACTCCGTGCCGCCCGTGCTTTTTTAGACCCTGAGCTGCAAGCCGGCACCATAACCCAGGAGAAAGCACTAAACCTATTGATGACAGATGTGGTACAATCACATGCCTTTGCCAAACAGGAAGTTGAGCGCTACAGCCTTAACGCTCCCGGCCAGGCCAACAGCTATTTTTATGGCTTCACCAAAATGATAGCTTTAAGAAAAGACACAGAAAAAGCACTTGGCGATAAGTTCAATGCACAGCAATTTCATGATTTCATATTGTCACAGGGCATTTTACCACCAGCATTAATAAGAGAAGCCGTGATGGGTGATTTTGTGGGGAAGGAAAAGTAATTTAGAAGCAAGAAGTCAGGAATCAAGAGAAAAAGAGAAGCTTTCGGAAATTTATTTTTCTGAAAGCTTTTTTAATAACTCCTTAGCGGGAACGTGTTGAATGTTGCCGTCTTTATCTGTTATTACAAGACTTTGATTTTTTTCGGCGCTGGATACAAGCAGCTTCAAATAAGCTTTATTTGCCCCCTCAATAATTTTATTTTGCAATTCAATATTTTCAGGTTTCATCGCTTTGCTTTTTAATTACATCCCAAATATCACTATTAAAAATCATTTGCGACTGATTAAATTCACCTGAAATAACTAGTTCGGGGCTTCCTGCCTCATTATTGAAGACTGCCCAATAGTCGCATATAGCTATGTAAAGATGTCGTAAATTATAAATCCCCTTGAAATATCTTCTATCTACAATCTCATCAGGAATATGGTGTCCACCCTTGCTTACTCTTGTGGCTACCCGTTGCTTTGCTTCTTGCGGAGATCTCAACCAAAAAAACACCATTGTTATTTTGTACCCGATAGTTCGGGCATTTTTAATTAAGGATACATAACTTTTAGTAGCTAAAGTAGTTTCTATCGCAAAATCGTCTCCGTTCTTTAGCAAGGCATCAATCCTGCTTAGCATAATTCTGCCAGCTTGGATTGCAACATTGTCCGGGTTAAAAGGAGACAACCCTGCTGCTATGCTGTCAGCATTAACAAACTCTTTACAGTTCAGCATTTCGGGCAGTATGGTATAACTTGCCGTTGTTTTCCCGGCACCATTGCATCCAGCTATTATATATAAGTTCGGCATTAATGGGCGATTTGATAGAATTTCAGAAGCAAGATATAAGAAAAAAGTCTAATTCTTCTTTCTTGAATCTTGACTCTTCCTGTCTTGACCCTTTCACAACCTACATATTCCTTCTGTACTGCCCCCCCACCTCATAAAGCGCATGCGAGATCTGCCCTAACGAGCAATACTTGCAGGCTTCCATCAGGCTTTCAAAGATGTTTTCGCCGGCTATGGCTTTATGCTGCAGGTCTTTTAATAATTGCGGGATTATTGCTTCATTCCGATGCTGAAACTCATGCAGTGCTTCAATCTGGTATTGTTTTTCTTCTTCTGTAGCGCGGATAACTTCAGAAGGGACAATAGTAGGCGACCCTTTTTTATTAAGGAAAGTATTTACTCCTACAATAGGATATTCACCGGTATGTTTAAGGGTTTCGTAATAAAGCGATTCTTCCTGGATCTTGCTGCGCTGGTACATAGTCTCCATGGCACCAAGCACACCACCACGTTCATTTATCGCTTTAAATTCGGCTAATACTGCTTCTTCAACGAGGTCGGTCAGTTCTTCAATAATAAAAGCGCCCTGGATAGGATTTTCATTTTTGGCGAGGCCAAGCTCGCGGTTAATGATCAGCTGGATAGCCATTGCCCTGCGTACAGATTCTTCTGTCGGGGTGGTTATGGCCTCATCATAGGCATTGGTATGTAGCGAGTTGCAGTTATCATAAATAGCATACAAAGCCTGCAGCGTTGTGCGGATATCGTTAAAATCAATCTCCTGCGCATGTAATGATCTGCCACTGGTTTGGATATGATATTTCAACTTTTGCGAGCGGTCGTTACCCTTGTATTTATTTTTAATGGCCTTTGCCCAAATGCGGCGCGCAACCCTGCCGATCACTGAATATTCCGGATCAATCCCGTTACTGAAAAAGAACGACAGGTTCGGTGCAAAATCATCAATATGCATTCCGCGGCTCAGGTAATATTCAACATAAGTAAACCCGTTTGATAAGGTGAATGCCAGCTGAGTAACAGGGTTGGCCCCAGCCTCGGCAATATGATAACCAGAGATAGAAACTGAATAAAAGTTCCTTACTTTTTCATCAATAAAATACTGCTGAATATCTCCCATCATCCGCAGCGCAAACTCGGTAGAGAAGATACAGGTATTTTGAGCCTGGTCTTCCTTTAAGATATCTGCCTGCACTGTACCACGAACGGTAGCAATGGCATATGCTTTTATTTTTGCGTAAACATCTGGCGGTAAAATTTGATCGCCGGTAAGGCCGAGAATAGATAAGCCCAAGCCATTGTTTCCTTTTGGTAAACCGCCCACATATTCCGGTCTTGCCAATCCTTTATCATCATAAACTTCTTTATACCTAGCCTCAACCAAATGCTGCAATTTATGCTCTTTTATATATTTTTCGCATTGCTGATCTATAGCCGCGTTCATAAAGAAACCAAGCAACATAGGCGCCGGACCGTTTATGGTCATGGATACGGATGTTGATGGACTGCACAGATCAAAACCCGAATACAGTTTTTTTGCATCATCAAGTGTGGCAATGCTCACGCCTGAGTTACCTATTTTCCCATAAATATCCGGGCGGATATGCGGGTCTTCACCATAAAGGGTAACCGAATCAAAAGCTGTTGATAACCGGTGCGCCGGCTGACCAAGCGATACGTAATGAAATCTCTTGTTGGTCCTCTCCGGACCGCCCTCTCCGGCAAACATCCTTGTTGGGTCTTCTCCTTCCCTTTTTAAAGGAAATACACCGGCAGCATACGGGAATTCTCCCGGCACATTTTCAGTAAGCAGCCAGCGTAAAATGTCGCCCCAAGCCTCATATTTAGGTAATGAAATCTTTGGGATCTGCAATTGCGAAAGCGAGGTATAATAAAGCGGCTGTTTGATCTCTTTATTCCTAACCTTATAAATAAAGTTCTCGGCTTTATATTTTGCTACTGTTTCCGGCCATTCCCTTAACAGTCGTTTACAATCAGCATGCAATTGTTCTTCCAGGTGGGTTTTAATATCCTGTAGAGACGCAATACTTTGCGTCTCTGATTGATTTTCTGATTCGGTTTTTTTATCCGGAGACGCAAAGTATTGCGTCTCTGCGTTTAATAATTTTATTACCCCATCCAACTGAAAAAGTTGCTGCGCAATTTTACACTGTTCGTTCACCCATTCTTTATAGGCATTACTGCTTTCAGCAATTTCGGCAAGGTAACGGTTCCTGTCAGGGGGAATTATATAGATCTTTTCTGATGCACTTTCATGTTCAACACTGGTATGTGTCCCGATAAGGTCAACTCCTGTTTTAGCTTTGATAGCTTTCATCAATGCGATAAACAGGGTATTCATCCCCGGATCATTAAATTGTGATGCCATGGTGCCATAAACCGGAATCTCATCATCCTTAGCGTGGAACAGCATGTGGTTACGCTTATATTGCTTGCGCACATCGCGGATAGCGTCCAGTGCACCACGCTTGTCGAATTTGTTTAAAGCAACAAGGTCGGCAAAATCAAGCATGTCAATTTTTTCCAGTTGGGTGGCTGCGCCAAATTCCGGGGTCATTACATAAAGCGATAAATCGCAATAGTCCGTTATCATCGTATCCGATTGACCGATTCCCGATGTTTCAACTATTATCAGATCATACCCTGCTGCTTTGCAAATGTCAATGCTCTCCTGCACATGTTTTGATAATGCAAGATTAGCCTGCCGGGTAGCCAGTGAGCGCATATAGATGCGCGAATTATTAATGGCATTCATCCGGATCCTGTCGCCAAGCAAGGCACCGCCCGTTTTGCGTTTGGATGGATCAACCGAAATAATGGCCATTGTTTTATCGGTTTCCATCAAAAAACGGCGCACTATTTCATCAACTAATGATGATTTACCTGAGCCACCAGTACCCGTAATGCCCAAAACCGGTGTAGAGCTGGTACTTATAATTTTATGAATCTCACTTAAAAAGGCATCCGCCTCTTTCGGGTAATTCTCAACAATGCTTATCGCAGTAGCAATTGATTTTATATCTTTTTCGGGCAGATGCTTAAGCTCGCCGTTCAGTTTTATTTTATTCTGGAAATCCGTTTTCTCCAGCATATCATTGATCATGCCCTGCAGGCCCATGGTGCGGCCATCATCGGGTGAGTAGATCTTTGTTATGCCGTAAGCCTGCAGTTCGGCAATCTCTTGTGGTAAAAACACACCGCCGCCACCGCCAAAGATCTTGATATGGCCGGCGCCGCGCTCTTTCAGCAGATCGAACATGTATTTAAAATATTCCACATGCCCGCCCTGGTAGCTGGTTAGGGCAATGCCCTGTACATCCTCTTGTATAGCACAATTAACCACCTCATCAACCGAGCGGTTATGCCCCAAATGGATTACCTCCGCACCTGATGATTGCAAAATGCGGCGCATAATATTAATGGTGGCATCATGCCCGTCGAATAATGAGGCAGCGGTTACAAAACGGATCTTGTACCTGGATTTGTAGGGAGCAATGCTTTCCATGCAGGCTATAATTAGTAAAATGCAAAATTAATATAAATAAAGCATCAAAAAACTATGCGTGCATAATATTTTAGACCCGGCTTTTTAAGCCCTCAGTCTAAAGTCCTATGTCAAAAGCAGAATGGTTGCAGCTGACTTTGGACTCAAGACTTTAGACTTGAACTACCCGTTGTAGGCCTTCTCCAAATCAGCAACAATCATCTTGCTCATTTTCATCATAGCTTCCATCACCCGTTTAGATTTTGCCGGGTCAGAATCGTACATTAAGCGCTCAATTGCATTGGGCACTATCTGCCACGATACGCCGAATTTATCTTTAAGCCAGCCGCATTGACTTTTTTGGCCGCCTTTTGAAAGTTCTTCCCAATAGTAGTCAACCTCGTCCTGCGTTTCGCATTTTACATAAAACGAAATAGACTCATTAAAAGTGAATGCAGGACCGCCATCAAGTATCATAAACTCAACGCCGTTAAGGAAAAAATTAGCGACCGTAATCTTGCGGTTGCTTCCGGGGGCTTCTGCGTCAAGATGATTTACGCTGCCAATCCGGCTGTCTTTAAAAACAGAGGTATAAAAATTTAAGCCTTCTTCAACGTTACCATTAAACCATAAAAATGGGGTAATGCGCTGTGCGGATGTTTCCATTGTAGTTGCCATAATTTTGTTTTTGGTTTATATAAAGGTAGCATGTTGGTGCTATTAGCCACAATGGGAAATGAAGCCAATTAAAGGGGGGTATTACGACAGATGAGGCATTAATATCGCGTAGGGCCATTATCGGGTTTAAAGTTATTGTGGTGCAATAAAATCAAGCTGCCCTATTTGGCATCTGTCTATAGATTTTACCATCAAGTTCACAACCACCCTTTGCATGTTGGGGATGTTCAGTTAAAATAGTTGGATCTTCGGGGTTTATGTTGAATTTTGGCTTTCCCCACTGTTTAAAAAAGAATGCAACCTTATTGTAGACACACTCTGATTTTATAAAATCAATCCATTCCTTTTTAATAGGTCTAGCTTTGTGACCTGATTCTCCGCCAACTATAACCCAATCAATTTTATTTAAATTTAAAGTTTTGACAGGCTCTATTAAAGGTTCAATTGACAAGAATTTAGTTTTTGCTTTAGTCTGAGAAAGTTCATTGATTCGATAAGTGTATTCTTCACTTTCAACAGATACTCCCATCCAAATATTATTTGTCCAATTTAACTCGTCAGACAATTTCAATAATCTATCTGATCGTTTAGTTAAAACCTGATATATGTGTTGAGGAGTATTATTCATCACTGAAAATACTGCTTTAATAAACTCAACGGGAACATCTGGATGAAAAAGATCGCTCATTGAATTAACAAATACGACTTTCGATTTTTTCCAAGTATAGGGAATATTTAAAGCGTCAGCATGAATTCGAATTTTAAATCCATCTTTATACTTATCAACCCCCATCGCCTTTAATCTTTTTGACATAACCTCTGCATAGCAAAACTTACATCCAGGACTAATTTTTGTGCAACCGGTAACCGGATTCCAGGTTAATTCTGTCCATTCTATATTTGATTGTGCCATTATATTTTGTATTTTGGTTTGATAATATCATTTGCCAGCTTTAATGCTGTTTTATTATTAGTCGCCATCATGAAGTGATACATAATAGAGTTTGTACTATTACGCATTATAAATGATTCGGATACAAATTGGAACACAGTTTTTAATCTTTCAGTATATAATCCGCCTATTTTTTCAATCGTATCCAACTCTTTATTTGTTTTTGTTTCGCTTCCAAATAAAGTGTGTATTGTTTTTTGTGAATAAAAGCGATCTAGAATTACCTCCCTTGACAGACCTAAAAATACTTCTAATTTCACAAGCCAAGCTTCTGGGATTTTTTGATCGTTCTTTAATAATCTATTTACTCCCAAACCGGTAGGAACCAAAATCCATAAATCTATTCCTAAATCTTTTAAAGCCTCAATTGATTTCCAATTAACTGACATTCCAAAAGGATCAATAAACGCAAGAGCTCTAAAAGCCTTATTTTTCGAAAGATAAGTAGCCATATGAATTAGCTTCTTATTGCAATCTTCATTCACAACATGTGCATTCTTTTTCTTATTAGGATAATTCTCTTTAATAGAAGCTTCCAAAGAATCTTTATTCTTTTTATCCTTCTCGACAAAATAATATGTATCGAAAGGTTTTGGCTCGTCGATATCTAAAATTCTTAGAGCCATCCCTTTTATTTCTTTATCATTTGCGCCAATACTTCCTGATCCGGCAAAACCATCAAAATATAACGTTTTTACCCAATCTTGTTTGTTCATAATAATCAAATATGCTTTTGCATAGTTAACTACTATTTCCATTTTGGCTTCGGTCCAAGAACCGCCAAATTGATTTACCTTAACTTCTTTCAAATCAAAAATACTAAAAATATTAGCAGAAACAACTTAGGAACCTATTAATCTTGCTAATGGTGATAAATTCAGGTTATTTATATTTATTATCAAATATCATGAAATATAATAAGATGATATCTTACAGATATAAACATATTAACATAATAGACATTCTCACCCCGCCATCAAAAATCCGTATCTTTGCCTCAAATCAATGAATCACCCTCAAAATCGGTGAAATCATTCTTTATCGGTGCAATCATTTATATAATCGGTGGAATCAACATTAACAACAGTTTGGGAAAAGGGATATAACAATTACGGCCCCTGGCTTAAGGAGAAGTACAAGGGACACCGGGTGTTTAAGGTGATTGTTGACGGTGGTTTTACCTGCCCCAACCGCGATGGCTCAAAAGGTTACGGCGGCTGCACCTATTGTAATGTTGATTCATTTACTCCTTCCGTATCCCGTAATGCCCCTACTGTGCGTGAGCAGGTAATCCAGGGGATGGAGCGCGCCCGCAAAGGCAATAAGGCCGATAAATTTATTATTTATTTCCAGCCCAATACCAATACTTACGCCCCGGCACATTATTTAAAAATGATGTATGATGAGGCGCTGAGCTATGGTACCGAAGATATTGTAGGCCTTTCAGTAGGTACCCGTCCGGATTGTATTGATGCTGAAAAAATAGCCCTGCTGGAAAGCTATACCGATCGTTTTGATGTAGACCTGGAAATGGGGATGGAATCTATTTATAATGATACCCTTGCGCAGATCAATCGCGGCTGCAACCATGAAGAACTGATTAAAGCGTTAAAGCTGGTAGAGAATAGCAAGCTTGACGTTTGCGTGCATACCATATTCGGTTTCCCGTGGGAAACACACGAAATGATGCTGCGCTATGCCGATGAGATCAACCGTTTCCCGCAGATAAAATTTGTAAAATTCCATCACCTGCATATTGTTGAAGGTTCGGTAATGGGCGTAAAATATAAACGGGAACCGTTTAAGGTTTTCAGCATTGATGAGTATGCCGATTTCCTTTGCGAGTTACTGCCCCTCGTTCGCCCGGATATTGTGATCCAGCGCCTCTTTGGCCTTAGCGACCGTGAGTTACTGATAGCACCAAACTGGGGACTAAAAAAATCGGAGATCCAATACTATATTGATCAAAGGATCCTGTCAAGAGGCATTGTGCAGGGCTCGGCATTAAACACGATTTAAGGATTTACAGGATTGATTACTCAATTAATCCTGTAAATCTTCAAAAATCATTAAATCGTGTCAATCTTTAAACCTCGCCAACACCTTTCGCCCCAAATCATAGGTTATCCTGAATGCTTCCTGGTTGCTGGTAAAGCCTGGCGTACGGTGAATGCTAAAAATAAATTGCCCCTTAATATGGTCAAAAAGGAAAGGTGTAAACATCAAATCCAGCCGGTTATAAAATTTCTTCTCATAAAAGGCATCGCCATAAGTAATTTCTGAGCCCTGGCCTGCATAAAATTCATCAAAAGCTGCAAACCGGTGATAGCTTAAATAAGCGCTGGCAACAAATCCTTTTGGCGTTTTCGCCCCGCCAAGGCCGCGCTTCCGCTGGAATGATGCCATCGCCCCGGCTTCAAATGACAGTGAATCAAATGTAGTTTGCTTACGGCTAAAATCAAGACCTAACCTAACCTGGGCCCCACCATCATCGCCTATATGATCGTTAGGTAAAAGCACTTCTGCTCCGGCATCATGCATCATCAGCACATAGTGCGAGATATAAAACGGACCAAATAACGATGGTTTCCACTTTCCCTCAAACCCAAATAAAAATTGCTCCCGATCTGTTAGCGTTTGGCGGCTTACCCAATCAATCCAGCCTGTTTCGGTAAAATGCTCATTATGGTAACGGGCCAGCAAACCTTCAACATTTGGGCGGTAATATCGCAGGGTATCATTCAATAAAGCGCGTGGATAGTTGCTGATCAACCCTTCGCGTGGAAACTCACCGGCATCAAACAACCATTTAGAGCTTTCGTACTTGTAATAAGCAATTGGGTTTACCTTTAAAAAGTAAGGCTTAGCACCAAATTCATGAATCCCATCAACCCCAACAATAAAATGGTTTAAACTATCCAGGTTCAGTCCCAGGTCAAGCGCTATGCGTGTTCCCGAGTAGGTGCGTGACCGCGCTACAAAATCTTTGTATTCGCGGTTATCCATAAAACCAAGCCCGTTAAAGTGTATGTCGAGGCTTTGCGCCAGGGCAGCGGTGCTTGTTATTAATGAAATCAGGATGATGAAGTAAAACTTTTTTATCATTGACAGGTGATGTTATTTAACGGTTACTTTTATTACCCGGCTGTTTTTGCTGCCGATAAAAGGTTCGGTACGCAAAGAAAAAACCAGGCTGAAATTTCCTTTCTTCAGCGGCGAAGTTACGGGAAAAGTATAATGAGTACTTTCACCCGGCTGTAAACTTATTTTTTTATAAGTATCCCTTGCCTCTCCGACATCAGTTAAAACGTTTCCTTTAAAAAAACAGTATTCCAGTTTAACGGGGTGCAGGTATCCCGTGTCGCTAAAACTTATAGTATGTGGGTATGGGTTAGTTATTACAAGGTTAAAAGTTGTTGTTGCACCAGGATTAGTAGTTATTTTAAGGGAATCCGTTTCAATAATCACTTTCTGATAGGTTCTTACATCATCAACCCAATTGCCATACCATTTACCGGCTTCAATTTTTATCGAATCAGTAGTGAGTCCTTTTATTGGCGCCCCCGACAAATAATATACACGCTTATGCTGAATGCTATCCTCCATCGGCCAAATATCAAACTGGGTAAGGCGATAAAAACGATCATCGTAAGCAAAGCATTTAAGGCTGTTGGTGTAATAATTATATTTTGATGGGTTTTGAAAGCCTTCGCTCATCACCACGTAATTATTTCCTGCTTTTTGTTTTACAATATGCGCCCACTCCTTAAAACCATAATAGCTTTTTAAATGCCCGTAAGTTTTGGCAAAGCCGAAACCGCTGATAATAATTACCCTCACAATTAATATGATACTTACATTAACCACAGCCAAAGGCAATAACCATTTGGGCCAGCCTCCCTGTTGCTTAAAATGGATAAGAACCAGCATAACCAATGGCGCAAAGAGGATGAATGTCCATTGGGGCTGTACCTCGCCTTTTGCACTGCTGATAAAAAAGAAAAGCAAGGTTCCTAAACAATTAACCAGCAGACAGCGGATAAAAGCATCTTTTATTTTGATGGTATAGGCTTTATAAAACAAAAACCACCCAATAAGCGGACCAGCCATTAACAGTTGACCGGGCAAATATGAAAAGGTATTTAAAAAGCTGTATTTATCGGCGGAACGTTCGTACAAATGGTAGTTTATTGATGGATAACCATGATTTGCCTGCCATATAATATGTGGCACATACAAAGCCACCGCAATTAAAACTATCCCCCAAAACGATCCGCGCTTTAACAATTTTAAATTAGCCAGCAATGTAAAGCCAACAACCAGGATGCCATTATACTTACTATATAGCAGGCAGGCAACCGTTATACCCAAAAGTACAGCCAGCCCCCATTTATCTTTCTGAAGATACTGCTGGTAAAGGAAATAGAATAATACTGTAAAAAAGAAAAGCGGTGCATCAGGCGTGGTGGTGAACCCATAAATATGGAAGATAAATATCCCTGAAATAACGAGTATAAAAGCCAGGGCATCAACCGCATATTGTTTTAAGGTAATCCATAACAGGTAGATGGATGCCGAACTGGTTAGTACGGTGAGCAGCCGCAAACCAAGCTCATTATGCATAATACTGTCGCCAATACGGATAAACATTGCCACCATAGGCGGATGATCAAAATATCCCCAATCCAAATAGCGGGAATACATCCAATAATAAGCCTCATCTGCCTGCAGTTCTAAAGTACACGCTTGTATAATATTCAATATAGTCCAGCACGCCAGGAAATACCAGATGAGTTTGTTAGATTGGAAAGGCTTATTTTGAATAGTACCAGGCATGCTTATATCACATCATATTGACGCTGTAAAGGTATAATAAAACCTTTTAAGGCAAAAAGCCATGAAGTCGGCGCAAATGAAAATATTTTCTCAAATTAGCCGCACATAAACATATCATGAGCAAAGCAATTGAAACTACAAAAACCCTTAGGGCCAGTACCCTTAAATTAGTTGAAGGACTGAGTGTTGAACAATTAAACAAAATACCTGCCGGCTTCAATAATAACATTATCTGGAACTTAGGGCATATGGTTGCTGCACAGCAGGGCCTATGCTATGCACGATTGGGCGTTGAAACCAGGATTGAAGATAGCTTTTTTGAAAGATACAAACCAGGAACAAAACCCGAAGCGCATGTTACTGAAGTCGAAATTGAAGAAATAAAAGCTCTATTAGTTTCTACTATCGATCAATTAGAGAGCGATTATAACAAAGATGTATTTAAAGAATATCCGGCATTTACCACACGGTACGGTGTTGAATTAGCCTGCGTTGAAGATGCAATTAACTTTTTGCCTTTTCATGATGGTTTGCATATGGGTTATATGATGGCATTGAAGAGGGCAATATAAAACACGATTAAAGGATTTAAAGATTACCAAGATTTCTTGTATATAGGATCATGTAATCCTTTAATCAAGTAATTACGGTTCACAACAAAAAACCCGGCCTAAACCGGGTTTTCAATATTTTAAATCGATTTGCTTACACTCCCAGCAACAATCTTGCAGGATCTTCCAGTAATTGTTTTACCCTTACCAGGAAGCTTACCGATTCGCGGCCGTCAATAATGCGGTGATCATATGATAGCGCAAGGTACATCATCGGTCGGATAACCACTTGTCCGTTTACGGCAACTGGGCGCTCGATAATATTGTGCATTCCCAATATGGCTGATTGCGGCGAGTTCAATATCGGAGTCGACATCATAGAGCCGAATACACCGCCATTAGTGATGGTGAATGTACCGCCGGTCATTTCCTCAAGGGTCAGCTTATTTTCACGGGCTTTAGCAGCCAGTGCAGCTACTGCCTTTTCAATTTCAGCAAGGCTCATGCTTTCTGCATTGCGGATAACCGGAACAACCAGGCCTTTAGGGGCGGATACGGCGATAGAAATATCAGAAAAATTGCTATAAACCACTTCTTCGCCTTCAATCCGGGCACCTACTGCAGGCCAATCCTTCAAAGCTTCGCAAACGGCTTTGGTGAAGAATGACATAAAGCCTAAGCCTACGCCATGTTTTTCCTTAAATTTATCTTTGTATTTACTGCGGATCTCCATAATTGGCGACATATCAACCTCGTTAAAAGTTGTCAGCATCGCAGTTTCATTTTTAACTGCTACCAGTCTTTTGGCAACCGTTTTACGCAATGACGACATTTTTTCACGGCGATCTGATCTTGCACCAGTAGCAGCAACAAGCGGTTTAGGGCTTGTGATCTCAGCCTTAGCAGCAGGAACTATTAGTTGCTGGGCCTCTTTGCTAACCTGTGGATTTTCTGAAACTTTCTCGGCTAACAAAGCATCTTCTTTAGTGATCCTGCCTGCTATACCGGTACCGCTTACTGAACCTTTATCCACGCCTTTTTCGGCAAGGATCTTTGCAGCAGCAGGCGATGGTGTGCCTGACGCATAGGTTGTTGCTTTACCATTGGTCGCCGCAACAAATTCAGCAGCAGGCGCTTCTGCCGGTTTTGCAGCTGGGGTCGGTGCGCCTGCACCTTCAATGGTACAAACAACTGCGCCTATTGGCAATACATCTCCTTCTTTGGCTATGGTTTTTAATACACCGGCTTTTTCGGCAGTTAATTCAAATGTAGCTTTATCTGATTCCAATTCGGCGATGGCTTCGTCCATTGCAACTGCATCACCATCTTTCTTTATCCATCTGGACAATGTTACTTCAGTTATAGATTCACCGACAGTTGGTACCTTAATCTGTAACGCCGATTCAGTGGCAGTAGTAATGGCAGGTTGTGCTGTGGGCTGAGCAGGTGGAGCTACCGCGGCTTTTTTGCTGTTAATTTCAACTGCCGCTTGTTTACTTTCTTCAACAACGCCGCCTTCTTCAATAGTGGCAACAACAGCGCCAATAGGTAAAGTATCCCCCTCTTTAGCTACTGTTTTTAAAATACCGGCTTTTTCAGCAGTAAGCTCAAAAGTGGCTTTGTCTGATTCTAATTCGGCAATTATCTCGTCCATCTTTACAGCGTCGCCATCTTTTTTAAGCCAGCTTGATAAAGTTACTTCGGTAATTGATTCGCCAACCGGCGGAACTTTGATAGTTAAACTCATTTTTTCAATTTGAAAATTTGTTGATTTGAAAATTTGAAAATGCTGTCTGATGATTGTTTATCTTTAAATCAGCGCATCTTCAAATTTTCAAATTAATATTTTATTGACTTTGAAAATTCGAATACGTCGCTTGAAAATTGCTCACCTTCAAATCAGCACATCTTCAAATTTTCAAATTAAATCAATCCGCTCCAACATTAGCCATTTTTTCGGCAGTTTCCTTTACAACAGTTTTTACCTGTTTTCCGGCAGGTGCTTCAAAAGCTTTTGAAACTATATGCAATTGCTGCGCTGCATGTTGTTTGGCAAAGCCGGTAGCTGTACTGCTGCCCTCATGCCTTGAAATTACATTCAGATTTATTACTTTATCGTTATGAAACTTGCGGCAAATGTATGGCCATGCCCCCATGTTCTCCGGCTCTTCCTGCACCCAGATAAATTCAGTGGCCTTATTATATTTACCCTTTATTTTTAATATCTGGATCACCGGTGTAGGGTATAATTGCTCAACACGAACAATGGCAACGTCTTTGCGTTTATCGGCTTGTTGCTTTTCAAGCAGGTCGTAATAAATTTTACCGGTGCAAAGCAGCACGCGTTTTACTTTTTTAACATCCGCATAAGTATCATCAATCAATTCGTGGAATTTACCACTGGTAAACTCTTCCAGTTTTGATACGCATTTAGGACTGCGTAATAAGCTTTTCGGCGTAAATATGATCAGCGGCTTGCGGAAGTCCCTCAGCATCTGCCTTCTCAGGATATGGAAAAAGTTGGCAGGCGTTGTACAATTAGCTACCTGGATATTGCTATCGGCACAAAGCTCCAGGAAACGTTCAACACGTGCTGATGAATGCTCAGGGCCCTGGCCTTCATAACCATGCGGCAGCAACATCACCAAACCATTTCCGCGCTGCCATTTTGTTTCCGCACTGGCTATGTATTGGTCAACAATAATTTGTGCGCCATTGAAAAAGTCGCCAAATTGTGCTTCCCATATCGTCAATGCATTTGGATTGGCTAAAGCGTAGCCATATTCAAAGCCTAAAACTCCATATTCAGACAATAAAGAATTATAAATACTAAGCTTTGCTTCAGCATTTATTGTTTCTAACGGTATAAACTCTTCCTCTGAATCAACAAGGGTTAATACCGCATGCCGGTGTGAGAAAGTTCCCCTTTTTATATCCTCGCCGCTTAATCTGACCGGGTGGCCGTCTTTTAATAAAGTTCCGTAAGCCAGTAATTCGCCCATCGCCCAGTCAAAAACATGGGTACTGTTTACCATTTTGCTGCGTTCTTCAAAAAGTTTTTCAATTTTTTTGAAAAACTCTTTTCCTTTTGGCAAATCTGTTATTTTTTGTCCTATTTCCAGTAATTCCTTCTCAGGAACCGACGTTTCAATTGGTGTAAAAAACTCCCTGGTTGTAGCTAAATGCATCCCCTGCCATGCGCCTTCAAACATGTGAACTGTTTCGGTAAACTTATCCTGGGCTTTTGATTCATCCAGCTTTGTTTGCAGTTCGGCACGGAATTTCTTTTCCATTTCCGCAGCCAGGTTAGCATCAATGCTTCCTTCGGCCTGCAGCTTTCCTTTGTATATTTCAAGCGGGTTTGGATGCGCTTCAATAGCTTTGTACAGTAATGGCTGTGTAAATTTTGGTTCATCAGCTTCATTATGGCCGTATCTGCGGTAGCATAATATGTCAATAAACACATCTTCGTGAAACACCTGGCGGTATTCCATAGCAAGGTTTACAACATAAGCCAATGCTTCAACATCATCGCCATTAACATGGAAAACCGGTGATAATACAGTTTTTGCCACATCGGTACAATAAGTACTTGAGCGGGCATCTTTAAAATTGGTGGTAAAGCCAATCTGGTTGTTTATCACTATATGGATAGTTCCGCCTGTACGGTAGCCATCCAGTTTTTCCATTTGTAAAACCTCGTAAACAATGCCCTGGCCTGCTACTGAAGCATCACCATGAATTAATATAGGCGCTATTTTTGTATCATCGCCATTATATTTAAAGTCGATTTTTGAGCGGGTCAAGCCTTCAACCACCGGATCAACCGCTTCCAGGTGCGATGGGTTTGGACAAAGGCTTAAATGCACCTTTTTGCCACCTTTTGTAACCACATCTGTTGAGTAACCCAGGTGATATTTTACGTCACCGCCAAATGGGGTGTCCTCATCAAAGTTTTTACCTTCAAATTCCGAGAAAACCTCTTTGTAGGGTTTTTCCATAATATTGGTAAGCACGTTCAGCCTTCCGCGATGCGCCATACCTATGATGAATTCCTGGATGCCAAGCTCTGATCCATTCTGGATCACCATGTCTAATGCAGGGATCAATGATTCGGCTCCTTCAAGCGAAAAGCGTTTTTGCCCCAGGAATTTTGTGCCTAAAAAGTTTTCGAAAACAACCGCTTCATTCAGCTTATCAAGCATTAGTTTTTTCTCGTCAACAGTAAATGAAGGCGTATTGCGCTTGCTCTCCATCCGCGACTCAAACCATTTTATCTTTATCGGGTTACGAATGTACCTGTATTCGGCACCTATCGACTGGCAATAGGTATCTTCAAGCAACTGGCGGATATCGCGCAATGTTGCAGCGCCCAAACCAACTTCAACACCCGAAGTAAAAACTGTATCCAGGTCGGCATCGCTTAATCCAAAGGTTTCTAATTCCTTGCCGGGAAAGTACTTGCGCCTTTCACGTACAGGGTTAGTCTTTGTAAATAAATGGCCGCGTGTGCGGTAACCATCTATCATGTTAAGCACATTAATTTCTTTTAAGAAATGTTCTGGTGTTTCGGCATTTACAGCAGCGGCAGGCGCTTGTGTATCCTTACCAAAATCAAATCCTTCAAAGAATTTTTGCCATCCAAAATCAACGGATTCCGGGTCTTGTTTGTATGCTTCGTAAAGGGAATTAATGTATGCAGCGTTCCCGCTGTTTATATAATTGAGGCGATCCATGAGAAACCAATCTTTAAAACGGTACAAAAGTAAGCATATCGGTTTATATACTTTATAATTTATTTATAAAACTTAACCAACCTTTAATATTATGCTATGGTTGACGAAAACCAGGACCAGATTACATTAAAATATAAAAGATTAAAGGTGTATACACCACTATCTCCCCACCTTATAGGTTATATTTATGTGTGATGGGGTTATCGGGTCGCCATCACGTTTATCAACAGACATTGAAGAAAGCGGGACTTTAATCCCTCTATAGTATATGTCACAACTTAGTGTACCTCCGTATGACGAACTAACTTCAATAAATGCTGTCTGCCCTTCTGTTGCCATAGTTACATACTCGT
Organism: Mucilaginibacter sp.; assembly: GCF_028288225.1. Lineage (GTDB taxonomy): Bacteria > Bacteroidota > Bacteroidia > Sphingobacteriales > Sphingobacteriaceae > Mucilaginibacter. Next base: position 67,737 of record NZ_JAQBOC010000045.1, on the reverse strand, counting down.
AAGGCTTAGTCAGATAATTATTGGAAAATTGAGTTGGGTTTGTCAAATCAGAATTGACAAATCCTATACTAAAACTATAACTAATGTTTGAACTGGCATCAACTCTTAAAATATTATTAGCAGCATCAGCTTTGGGTTTACCATCAGGGGTTTGATTGCTTTCTTTCTTACAACTTACAAAAAGCATGATCAACACATAAAAAGGCAGTAAATATTTTTTCATAATAAGTTGATAATTGGTTACACAATTTAAACATTATCAACTAAAATATTCAAATCCAAATGAGTAAAATTTATGAATTACAGTAACTTATAAAAATTTAGTGCAATAGCCTATGTAAAAAATCGCGCAGATAGCCGATCCCTTCAAAAAGAATGGCAAGCACACCAATAATAACAGTAAATTGTTCGAAGGGGTTCATAATAACTATATGACGTTAAGTTACCACAATTATTACACCTGAAACCCAACTTATTCTATTGCATAAGCCTGGTAATCATCGCCTTTTAGCGCAGGCAGCCAGGTATCTACATAATCATTCTTAATGGTTTGTTCAATTACCTGCAGGGCCGCAATGGTATAACGGCTTTCATGGGCATCATTAACTCCCGCTATAAATGCCCAGTTGCCCCAGTTGCTTGCAGGCGAATAATCAATCAATTTTTCTTCAAAGTAAGCCGCCCCCCTCTTCCAGTCAACCTTAAGCTCATGTACCAAAAATCCGGCAACAATTTGCCTGTTGTAATTGCTGATATAACCTGTGGCATTCAATTCGTGCATAATAGCATCAACAAGCGGCACACCTGTTTCGCCATGTTCCCACCTTTCAAAAAGCGCATTGCCGGTAATAACATCTTCAGCAACATCTTCATAATGATCTTTTATCGCAATAAATTTTTGGCCATGTTTTTTAAACATAAACCTGAAATAATCACGCCATAACAGATCAAGCAGCATACCCGGGTAATGCGTATTATTTAATTGCTGTTGTTTTATAATTTCCCAATAAGCCTGCCGTAACGAAATGCAACCCAAAGCTATCCAGGGTGACAGCTTTGATAAATTAATGGCGTTATTTTTTTTGCCGGTGATTGTTTGGCTGTTGTTTAAAAAAAACTTCGCCAGCTGATTCAAAGCTTCATCTTCACCACCTGTAAAATGGCAGGTTGCACGCGGGTCGTCAACCGGCTCATTCAAACCAAGCATTTGCAGAGTAGGGATCTCCCCGGCATCTGTAATTTCAGGGGTTGTAATACTTTCCGGCGTGGCTACACATTGACGTACGTTGCTATCGCGCTCTACCTTCTTTTTAAAAACAGCAAAGCTATCCGGGATGTCTTTTATTGGAAAAGGCAAATCCTCTTTATGATATAAGGTATGGCCTATAAAATGTTTTAAGTTCAGTTTAATTTTCCATAAAGCAGCCTCAACCTGTTCAGAAATTTCGGTTTCCTCGTGGGCAACCTCCCGGTGGTGATATACTTCGTTTACCTGGTATGCTTCGGCAAGTTGGGGCAATATTTCGGCGGGACTGCCAATGCGGATAATTAACTCCCCCCCAATGCCCTGCAAATTTTTACGCAGGTTGGCCACAGATTCTAACAGAAACCTTGCCCTTATATTACCGGTTTTAGGATTTCCCGAAAGATTTTGCTTAAAATAGAAAGGGTCAAAACAATATACTGGCAACACTTTATCAGCTTTACGCACCGCTTCTAATAATATTTCATTATCATGTACCCGTAAATCATTTCTAAACCACACCAATATCGTTTTTTCACTCATCTTTAAACAGGGGATTGACTTAATTGCAGTATACAAATTTGCAATTTATTTATCAGTTACAAATAATTGTAGCTAATATTTGACATCTTCTCAACATTTAAATGTCTTTTACTGCTGTTTAAAGGTTTACAGCTATTAAATATATATTATATGTGGTAATTATTTGTAATATCCTAAAAGGATAACCGTTTATTTATATATATGTATGACATTTACTTACAAGGAATGTTATAAATTTATAAACTAAATCCCATCTACTATGGCTACTATCGAAAGCATTCAGAAAGCATATATGGATTTTGTATTAACTGAGGGCCAGCAACCCAAATCAGTTTATATTTTCGCGAAGAAAAACAAAATGTCCGAAGAAGAATTTTACCGCTTCTTTGGCTCCTTTAACGCTATTGAGCAAAACATATGGACCGGCTTTGCCTTAAAAACCATTGCTGAAATAAAAACACAGGAAGTCTGGAGCCAATATTCAGCCCGCGAAAAGGCTTTATCTTTTTTCTACAGCTTTTTCGAGCTGTTAAAAAGCAGCCGCAGCTTTGTGGTTTACAGCATTAGGAAACAACCAAAATCTTTTTTAACTCCACAGACCTTTACGGGGATAAAAGATGTTTTTGAGAATTTTTGTAATGACCTGATAGTTGAGGGTCTGGAATCGAATGAATTATCTGAACGCAAATTTTTTAGCAACCGTTACAAAGATGCCCTTTGGGTACAGCTTGTTTTTGTATTAAATTTTTGGATAAATGATAATTCAACAGGGTTTGAAAAAACTGATGAAGCCATTGAAAGAGGCATCAATGTTACTTTTGATCTTTTCCAGCGCTCACCAATAGATAACCTGTTTGAGTATGGCAAGTTTTTAGCCAAAAACGGCGGCCTTAAAGAAAAAATGGGATTTGGCAGCAACTAATACATTTGCCGCCATATTTGACATGGACGGCACATTAATAGACAATACCCCTTATCATTTTAAATCGTGGGTGGCATTATTTAAAAAATACGGAAAGGGTGAATTAAGCAAGCAAACCTATTATACGGAAATAAGCGGTGTCCCAATTATGGATACCCTGAAACGTCTGTTTCCGGATCGTGATGAAGTTGATTTAAAAGGACTACTTAAGGAAAAAGAGGAATTTTACCGGAAAGAGTATGCTCCCTATTTAGTGCCCATAAACGGGCTGGAAAACTTTTTAACGGAGCTGAAAAATGACGGTATAAAAATGGCCATGGCGACCTCGGCAACGGTTGAGGATATTGATTTCATATTAAACAAGGTCCCTATTCGTAATGATTTTGATGAGATCATAAATTCATCAATGGTAAGTAAGCCAAAACCAGACCCTCAGATATTTTTAAAAGCAGCAGAAAGATTAAACATGGCACCGTCAAATTGTGTTGTTTTTGAAGATTCATTAGCCGGAATTAAGGCAGCAAACAGTGCAGGCATGAAAGTTGTCGCAATAACCACGGCGCATACGGCAGATGATCTGCATCCTGTTGACCTGGTTATCAACGATTACTCGGAACTGACCGTGCAGAAACTTGCCGCGCTATTTAAGGAACATTAATAAGATGAGTGATAACACACCAAAAGAACAAAACAGCATACCAACAAGTAAAGTACAACGCTCGGCAAAGTTTGTAAAAACCGGGATTAAAATTGGTGGCAACTATATAAAGCATTATTCAAAAAAACTGTTCAATCCCGAAATGGACAAGTCGGAGCTGAACGAGGACAATGCGTCAGATATTTATGAATCATTAAGCGAACTAAAAGGGAGTGCCCTTAAAGTTGCACAGATGCTGAGCATGGATAAAAACCTGCTTCCGCAAGCATATACCGATAAGTTTTCGCAGTCGCAATATAACGCTCCTCCCCTTTCCGGGCCGTTGATCGTACAGACATTTAAAAAATATTTCGGTAAAACGCCCGATAAAATTTACGACAAGTTTAACGTCCGTTCATCAAATGCTGCATCAATAGGCCAGGTTCACCGGGCTGAACTGGATGGCAAAAAACTGGCGGTAAAGATCCAGTACCCGGGTGTGGGCGATTCTATCTCATCTGACCTTAAGCTGGTAAAGCCTTTTGCCTTCCGCATGCTTGGCATGAGCGAAAAGGAGCTTGATATTTATATGCGCGAGGTTGAAGAACGACTGCTGGAAGAAACCGATTATGAGCTTGAGGTGCGCCGTTCTATTGAGTTCTCTATCGCATGCGCTGATCTTGACAACGTAGTTTTTCCCAAATATTACCCCGAACTATCCAGCAAACGCATCATCACTATGGACTGGCTGGAAGGCAAGCACCTGCGCGAGTTTTTGCAAACAAATCCATCGCAGCAATTACGCAATACAATTGGGCAGGCCCTTTGGGATTTTTATAATTTTCAGCAGCACGAGCTCCGCGCCGTACATGCCGATCCGCATCCGGGGAATTTTATGATAACCAGTGAAAACAAATTGGGTGTTATTGATTTTGGCTGTATAAAAGAAATGCCTGAAGATTTTTACTATCCATTTTTCTCCCTTACCTCAACCGGGTTGATGGATAACAAAGAAGAAACCATAAAAGCTTTCCGCCAGCTGGAAATGATCCACACTAAGGATACTCCGGCTCAAATTGAGTTTTATTACAGCATGTACCGCCAAATGATAGGCCTGTTTGCCAAACCTTATATAACAGATCATTTCGATTTTGGCCAAACTGCATTTTTTGAAGAGTTATATGGCTTTGGCGAAAAAGTATCAAAAATGCCCGAGTTTAAACAGGCCCGCGGTGTAAAGCACTTTATTTATGTAAACCGCACCAATTTTGGCCTGTATAATATATTGCATGAACTAAAAGCTGAGGTAAAGACAGATACATTTAAACCTCATGTGGTGGAACAGTTTGCTTAAACCAGTTTGCAGTTTTCAGTGGGCAGTTGGCAGTAAAATAGATTTGTTAACTTTTTAAAAGTTGACAGATCTAATCCTATATTTAGCGTTCAATCACCTAATTGCGATAATGGATTCCCTATCTTTAAACCTCTGCTCCAAAATAAGCTTGTTACTCTTAATATGTTTATTTCTCTCAAATTGTAATTCAAATAAAAAAGCATCTGAAACTGCAGGCAAGAGCACATTAGTCAGCAAGAAAAAAGTTAATTATTACGATTCATTAACAGAGAATTTCGACTCTTTTTTCAAAAAATTTCAATCAGATTCAGTTTTTCAACTTACGCGGGTTAAATTTCCATTTAAAATAACAAATGAATCAGAAGAAGGTGATTCAACTTGGTTTGTAAGAAAAAGTAATTGGAAATATACCAGCTATGGAATCGGAAAAGCGGCAGATGAGATAATCAAAAAGAAAAAAATAAAGGAAGGACTGATTAACATTGAACTTACTATTGAAGATACCGGGGTTCTTGTTAATCACTATTTTATAAATAAGGACGGAAAATGGTGGTTAGCTTATATGGTAGATGATTCGGATTAATTAATTCAGATAAGAAAATTGTTAATGTAAATTATCCTGTAAACTCTATATTTATCAAACCAAATCGCCACAATATGAAAGATAAAATAGGAACAAAAACAAACCCAATGCTGCTGAAAACGCCGCCGCTATCATCAGAATATACCATGCATGTTGATGAAAAGGATGGCAAAGAAGTTTTGGTGTGTACCGTTGGTAAAACTATACTGCACTATGATATCCGTTGCCTCAATGATTTGCATACCATGCTGAAACAATACGGCGATTGGATGGAACTTGGCAGTGCCGATGAACAGAAACCCGTAAAAGATAGAACCGTTGAAGCCTGGGGCCGCTCGGAAAGCAACCCGGTTGGCGGCTGGTACGGGTTAAAGAAGGGCCTGCGCGGCCGCTTTGGTATGTATATTCCGCCGCTGATGGAAAAACTTGGGCTGGCTGAGGTAACACATGAAGCAAAAGGAAACAAAATGCGGGCGATATAAGCTCGGTTGAAATATTTATATACTATAGTACCCACCAAAAAATGAGAGGAAAAGGTATCCTTCTTACTTTGATCATTCTTGCATCATGCAAAACAAAACCTGCTAAACAGGCAGTCCATAGTAAACCTGGAAGAGTGTTACAGGCAAGTTATTCTCATAACAAAACAATAATCCCCATTAAACAACAGGATACCTCTGATGACAACATTGCCGATGAAACTGCTGTTTATTATGTGGTAGTAACTGATACCGGCACCAACTATTACCATCTAAAGGAAAAGATGGAAAATATTCACCAGGCTTTAAATATTTCTATTGATACCATGGGAAGGTATTATAATAAAGCGAAAGATCTTATTGCATTGCCCGACAATGATAGTGATGAAATTTACGCCGGCGATTACTATCCCAGAAGATATCCAACCAATTTCCTCAGCCTGGAATATATGGCACTTTATAACAGGGGCTCATCAATTAAAACGATTGCCTTAATAGCCGGAATTTATGAAAATAAAAACAGCGCCGATAGTGCATTGAAAATTTTAAAGCCCGTGCGAAGTAATGCATTTGCTATAAAGTCATCAATTTACATGCGGTGTATACATTAACAACATAATTTTGTATGATTGTAAAAATCATATAAATTACTACAATGCTTCTAAAAAACACCTTCGTTCACCACGTACATTTCTGGCTAAATGACAAAGCAGATGAACAGCAATTGATTGATGGCTTAAACACACTTATTCCTATTCCGCATATCCGTGAGATCCATATTGGTGTACCAGCCGAAACATTTCGTTCAGTGGTTGACCGCTCCTATGATGTATCCCTGCTGCTTTTATTTGATAGCCCTGAAGCGCAGGAAGCCTACCAGGTAGATCCAACCCATGTATTATTTGCCGAAAACTATGCAAAACCCCTTTGCAGTAAAGTTGTTGTGTCAAATAGTATTAATGTGTAGCTGGCTAGTTGTCTATAGACCATGGACGATAGTCGATAGCTATTATTTACAGGGTAATTTAACAGTTTTCACCATGGTCTATGGACCATCGACTATGGACTCCAATCAACTATGAACTCAAAACACATCCTCCTCACCGGCGGCACCGGGCTCATTGGTAAAGCCCTTACCTCACAATTGCTGAAAAAGGGCTACCAGGTAAGTCATTTAAGCCGTAAGCCGGGTAATGATCCACAAGTAAAAACTTTTTTGTGGGATGTTAATAAGGGCGAAATAGACGAGCATTGTATTGATGGCGTAGACCTGATTGTTCATTTAGCAGGCGCAGGTATTGCTGACAAACGCTGGACGGACGAACGAAAGAGAGAAATTATTGATAGCCGTACAAAATCCATCGGACTGGTTTATCAATTACTTCACACAAAAAAGGATGAGGTTAATTCCATAGTATCGGCCTCGGCAATTGGATATTACAGTGATCGTGGTGATGAACTGCTGACAGAAGATAGTGCTCCGAATAATGATTTCATGAGTAAATGCTGCGTTGAGTGGGAAGCCGCCGTTGACGAAGGCAAAAAACTAAATTTGCGGACAGTTAAATTCCGAACCGGGGTGGTGCTTAATAACGGTGGCGCATTAAGGCAAATGGCGCTGCCTGTAAAGCTTTATGTTGGCTCACCATTGGGTAGCGGGAAACAATGGATTCCATGGATTCACTGGCAGGATGTTGTTAATATGTACATGCTTGCCATTGAAAATGAAAGTTTCACGGGCGTTTATAACATGGTATCCCCTAACCCGGTAACCAATAAACAGCTAATCAAGGCAATTGCCAAACAGCTGCATAGGCCCTTGTGGGCGCCTAAGGTACCTGCATTTTTATTAAAGCTTTTACTGGGCGAAATGAGCACTATAGTATTAGGCAGCACAAAAGTATCGGCACAAAAAATTGAAAATGCAGGATTTAGCTTTAAATATCCTGATATCACATCAGCGTTAAAAGAAATTTATGGATAAGCATTCGGAGGTTTTGGCATTTTGGTTCAGGCGGGATCTTCGTTTGGATGACAATGCCGGACTTTATCATGCTTTAAAAAGTGGCAGCCCTGTATTGCCAGTCTTTATTTTTGATAAAGAAATATTGGATAAACTGGAAGATAAGGACGATGCCCGGGTAACCTTTATTTACCAAACTGCTGAAGCACTGAACAAAGAGCTACAACAACATGGCAGCAGCTTACTAATAGTATATGATAAGCCCGAACACGCATGGAATAAGCTAATAAAGGAGCATAACATAACTGCTGTTTATACCAACCATGATTATGAACCTAATGCTAAAGTACGTGATGAAGCTATAGCTGCTTATCTAAAAAAGCACGAGATCCCTTTTAATACCTATAAGGACCAGGTAATTTTTGAGCGCGATGAAGTAATTAAGGATGATGGAAAGCCCTACACGGTTTACACCCCTTACATGCGCAAATGGTATCAAAAATTAACCCCTTTACATTTAAAAGCCTACCCCAATAAAAAATATTTCAAAAACTTTTGTCAAACCAAAGCTTTCAACATTCCATCATTAAACCAAATGGGCTTTGAAAAAAGCAACAGAAAATTCCCTACTATCCATTATAAAAAACTGATCCTTGATTATGCTGAAAAAAGAGATTTCCCTGCCATTAAAGGCACAACGCATATTGGCCTGCATTTAAGGTTTGGCACAGTAAGCATCCGCGAACTCATCCGCACAGCAAATGCCTTTAAAGAAAAAACATGGTTGAATGAGTTGGTATGGCGCGAGTTTTATATGATGATATTACATCATTTTCCAAAAACTGCCGACCATGCTTTCCGTCCGGAATATGATCGTATTAAATGGGTAAATGACGAAAAGCAATTTGAAGCATGGTGCAATGGACAAACCGGTTTTCCGCTTGTTGACGCCGGCATGCGCGAGCTGAATACAACAGGCTATATGCATAACCGGGTGCGTATGGTAACAGCAAGCTTTTTAAGTAAAGATCTTTTGATTGATTGGCGCTGGGGCGAGCGCTATTTTGCCCGTAAACTACTTGATTATGAAATGGCCAGCAACGTTGGCGGCTGGCAATGGTCGGCTGGCTCTGGTACCGATGCTGCGCCTTACTTCCGGATCTTTAATCCTGATTCACAGCTTAAAAAGTTCGATCCCGAACTTGAATATATAAAAAAATGGGTTCCGGAATATGCCGACTTCAGCAAATATCCAAAACCCATTATTGATCACACTTTTGCCCGGGACCGCTGCTTAAAGGCTTTTAAAGAAGCCTTGTCTAAATAATTTATGGTGTTACAGTTACAATTACAAATGTAAACCGGAGCACACTGTTGGTAGGGATAGTACCTGATGTAGTATTGGCATAACCTAAGGTAGAAGGAATTATTATAGAAATTTTTGTCCCGACAACAACGTTGTTTTGTAACGCTTCCTGCACGCCCGGAACCAATGATGAAACAATTAAAGGCGCAGAAATATTATCTCCATTATTAGCGCCGTCAAAAACAGTTCCGTTAAGTAATGACCCTGTATAAGTTGCCGTAAATGAACCGGCAGCAGTAATTGGGCTTGCACCGGTGCCCGGCGTTAATATTTTATAGTAATAAAAATTGCCCGGGTACAATACACTTTCTTTTTTGATATAGGTTGAAACGTCATAATTATTGTGGATCACCTGCTCATCATATGTTTTATAATTGTCAATTACGTGTACATAGTAATCAAGGCACTGGTTACCTGCTATTTTTGTATTTGCATTTTGCGAGCTGCCAGAACCATACCCGCTAACGCCATAGGCCAGGTGGGACGGTATAAGTAAACGTGCACTTGCACCTTTATACTTAACCAGGTTTTTTATAGAAAGCTGCAACCCATAAGGCAATGCATCAGATGTTAAATGACCAAGGTAATCTTCCATATGGTTTTGGATAGTATCTGAAGATACATATTTACCATCCATAGAACGTAAAGTAAACACAAAAGATACTTGATCAGGATAATCCAAAGGACCAAGGGCTGTATTACCTGGCAGTATTATTTTGTAATGTATACCGGTAGTATCGCCGCCTGATGTATCTTTTTTCAACCCGGTTATTCCATTCGCACTAATATAATTCTGGATCTGACTTTCATCATACTGCTTAATATTCTGTTCAATTTTGCCTTTGCGGCATGATACTAAACCTATAGCAGAAATTAAAAGAAGGGTAAAAATTTTGTTTCTCATTTGTTACTGTTGTTTTTGCTGCTAAGTACAGCTCTCATTACACATTATATTTAGTGCGCTGATCCTTTTTTTATGTTAGTTGGTTATATTATAAACTTTTATATTAAAAATAAGTATTGCGTTTGCCGGCAATCCTAATGTTGGCTGCGCAAAAGGCCCATAAGCATAGTGCGATGGTAAATACAGTGTTATTGTACCACCTTTTTTAACTTTGGGAATCCCAAACTGCCATCCTTTTATGGTTGCCCCCAATATATACGTTGGGTGAAATTGATCAGTTGATACAAATTCTTTGCCCGTAGTTAACAACGATGCTTTATAGCCTACTGTGATCAGCGTCGAGCTTGTATACAGGTCGATTCCTGATCCAAGGGTATCAATTACATAATAGATCCCTGTTGAAACATTTGCCGAGTCTATCACTTGTGCAGTAATGTTGTTGCTTTTCAAATAAGCAGTTATTATTTTCTCATCAATTGCCTGCTGCGCGCTAATTTGCGCCGGCACATTGTTTGTTTTTTTACACCCGGCAAAACAAGCACATAAAAGCAAAAAAAATAACAGTATCCTGTTCATCCTATCATTCATTCAGTTTATTTGCCCTTATCCTCACAGGCATACACGCAAACTGGCACCTATGTTTCAATCGGCAAATTTATTCTTTTATAATTCAAAAACGGCAGCTTAACACTTTTTAACAATTAATTAGTACAAGGCTGTAAAAACCTATACGGTTTGAGTTGGGGTTTCGCTACTAATAACGGTGTTTTTGTTAGAAACGTGTGGGTTATGCGGTTAAATAAGTTGATTATGTTGGATTGGGTTAATTGATCTTTTTTTTCATTTTGTTAAAATAAACTATTCCTCCGGTTTAAAATTTAGCGTAAGCTGATTTACTTTCTTAAGCATCTTTACCAAATATTCTCTATCGCTTTCACTAATATTATCATTAAGATAATTGTTAAATTTTTTCCCTATTACACGGGCCTGGTGGCGCTTCTCCTTGCCCAGCTCGGTCAAATAAATTTTAACCGAACGTTTGTCTCCCTTGTTTGATTCGCGGTATATCAAGCCTGATTTCTCCAGCTGGCGTAGCATCCGCGAAAGGCTGGTTGATTTTAGGCCCAGCAAAGCTGCTGCATGCGAAACTGTGGTTCCTTCCTTTTCATCAATATTAATAAGCAAATAACCTATTGATTGCGTTATGCCAAATTCAGTAACCAGCTGGTTGTACCGGTTAGCTACAGTTTGCCAAACTATCTTCAAAAAATAATCAATAGTTTCCTGGTGTTTTATGTTTTGGTTCATATTCTGGTCAATGGTCGATAGACCATGGTTTGTTTTTACTTAATACAGGGATATAAATTAACTTTTCTACCATGGTCCATCGACTATGGTCCATCACCTACCACCCCATCTTACTGTCATCCCCTCTCGGGTCGGCGCCGCCCTGGTAATAACCGTCTTTTGTTACTAAAATTGCATCAACCCTGCCACTTGCTCCCCCACTAATTATTTTATAGCCTTTTTGCTGTAATTTCTCAATTGTGATATCATCAAAGGCACCTTTTTCAATATTCACCTGGTCTGGCAGCCATTGATGATGAAAACGTTTTGAGCTAACTGCCTGCTGCATGTCCTGGTCAAACTCTATCACATTTAAAATAGTTTGAAATACCGAAGTAATAATGGTTGATCCGCCCGGTGTGCCAACAACCATAAACAGTTTTCCATCTTTTTCAATAATAGTAGGCGTCATTGACGATAGCATCCGTTTACCCGGCTGTATGCTGTTTGCCTTTCCACCAATAAGTCCGAACATATTTGGCACTCCCGGCTTCGAACTAAAGTCATCCATCTCATTATTTAACAAAAATCCCGCACCTGCGACAAAGATCTTCGAGCCGAATGATCCGTTCAGCGTTGTAGTTATCGCTACAGAATTACCTTCACGGTCAATAATAGAATAGTGGGTAGTTTGGTCGCTTTCATAACCCGCGAATGAACCTGGCTGGATGGTACTGCTTGGGGTAGCGGCATCCCAGCTAAAGTTCTTCATGCGATCTTCAATGTAGGCCGGCTTTAGCAAGCTATCTACAGGAACTTTATAAAAATCAGGATCACCCAAATATTTTGAACGGTCGGCATATACCCTGCGCTCTGCTTCAACTATCAGCTGAACGGTTGAATCCTGGTTATAGCCCCACCGGTGCAATGGGTAATTTTCAACCGAATTCAGTAATTGCAATAAGGCGATCCCCCCGCTTGATGGCGGTGGCATAGTAATAATTTTATAGCCTTTATACTTGCCGGTAATAGCTTTGCGCCAAACGGAATGATATTTTTTAAGATCTTTTTTTGTTATGATACCCTGGCCGCTCTTCATTTCCTCAACCAGTTCATCTGCAACCTTACCTTTATAAAAGCCTTTTCTTCCCTTATCACGGATCAGCTCGAGCGTTTTTGCAAGGTCCTCCTGTACCAGCAGGTCGCCTTCCTTCCAAACACTATCTTTCAATAAATAGGTTTTACCCGGGTTTAATTTTTTAAACTGGCCACTGCCCCAGTTAAGATCCCCGGCAAGGCGCTTTGATATTTTAAATCCGGTATGTGCCATGTCAATTGCCGGCTGTACAAGTTCTTCCCATTTTAGTTTTCCATATTTTCGATATGCTTTAACCATGCCATCAACAGACCCGGGTATACCGGATGCCTGGTGGGTTAAAATACTCATATCAGGTATTACGTTTCCGGCGCTGTCAAGGTACATGTTTGCGCTGGCCGCTGCAGGCGCCTTCTCCCGAAAATCAAGTGTATTAGTTTTCCCCTTTGCCGACCGGTAGACCATAAAACCACCTCCACCAATATTCCCTGCCTCAGGATGGGTTACCGCCAGTGCAAATTGCACCGCAACAGCCGCATCAACCGCATTACCTCCTTTTTTTAGGATCTCCAGGCCAACTTTCGAAGCATCGGGTGTAGCACAAACTACCATTCCGTTATGATATAAACTATCCGGGCTTTTTACCGGTTGATCCTGTGCAAACGTGTTCTGTAAAAAAACAATTGAAAACAAGAGTAAGGTTGTTTGTTTTAAGTTGAGTTGGTAGTGCATAGTATCCGCGGAAATTAATCGGACTAATTTATCATATTTAGATTTAAAAAATGAAGATCCAGGTTTATTTAGGATGATAATATGATTTGGCTTTACCTTCCACATATTGAAGCTATCCACTCAAAATATATTATTTATATAATTGAGGTAAATATATCTCAATTATTTTTACTTGAAAACCAACCGGTTGTTAACTTAGGGCAACCACCGCTTTAGCAAAACACCAATAAAACATTAATTCTGCCGTTTATTAGCTTTTACATATATGAAAATATTATTCAGGTATGAATTTGAATAAATAACTTCATTAACCTTGACAAATAATTTATCGAATGAAAAAATTACTTATCTGCTCATTTATTTTAGCTTCATTTTTACTGATCTGCAAACGTTCAAACGCACAGGATTACAAAACCGCCGTTGGTTTAAAGTTCGGCGGCTATGAAAATGGTATTTCCGCTAAATATTTTACCACTAATGATGTAGCCCTTGAAGGGCTGTTAGGCTTCAGGTCGCACGGTGTGGTTATCACTGGTTTATACGAGGTACACCAGGTAGCTTTTGGGGTGAAGGAACTTAAATTTTATTATGGTGCCGGGGCACATATTGGCGCTATTGGCAGCGGCCTTTACCGCAGATTTAACGGTGATGATGAATACTATAATAACAGCCATATACTGCTGGGTGTTGATGGTGTTTTAGGGTTAGAGTATGTGATACCGCAATCGCCAATTGCAGTCAGCCTTGATCTTAACCCACGTGCTGAGCTGGCTACTGGGCCATTTTTTGATATTGCACCAGGATTAGGTATAAAGTATACTTTTTAAGCTAAAAGCAGAAAGCTTAAAGTCCAAAGCTTTTTAATAGCCTTCTGCTTTAAGCTTTTAGCTTTCTGCCTTCCCCTACCTTAAAATAATTACCTTCGTATTATAGGCCTTTTGCCCTATCCTGATCTTTAAAATATAGCTTCCGGGTGGCAGGTTTGTTACATCAGCTATGGTACTAAAATTTCCCGCTGCAATTGTCTGCTGGCTTTTATATGCTATTTGTCCAGCGACGTTTATAAGAGAAATGGTTAGGTCATCACTGTTTTTAGCAGCGAAAATAATGTTTAACTGGCTGCTTGCCGGCACCGGAAATAACACCAAACCTATGTCAGTATTATTGCCTGCGTTATTGGCTGTTATTATATAGACATAATTGTCAGATAGTGCTATGCATCCATCATCTAACAGAAGCCCAACCTTGTAATTGCCGCTTTGTGCCGGGTTATAAGTTGCATTGGTTGCCCCAACAATTGCTTTCCCATTTAAATACCACTGGTTATTTGCTGCAATACTTGAGCTTAAAATTGTTCCGCTTTGAGTTATTACAGGTTTAGAAACCATTACAGCCTGTCTTACTGTTGAAGGACATCCGGCGCTTTTTACTTTAATATCATACAAATAATAATAGTAACCTTTATAGGCTGCCGTATCAGTATCTGAGGTGGCATTGTTTCCGGTAATACTAAATATATTTCCTATCTTAAATGGATAACCTGTTACACCCGCGTTATTACGGTATATGGTTGCTGTGTTATCATATGCTACATTAATGGTATAATCTCCCGCCGCTGGCAGCAATAAGTTAAGGTTATAAATAGCTCCCTGGTCATTAGCATCATCAGGCTGTGCCCCGGGAAGCGGACTAGTGCGGGTGGCTAGGGCATTAATAGTACTGCTTGATACGGTACGGCCACTCGCATCTGCAACGTTAAATGTTATCTTTCCAGAGTTACCTATATATAAGCGGGCACTTTCAATAATTACCGGAATTTTCGTGGTTACACTAACATAAGGCGAAAATTGGTTATAGCCGCCACCTGTAAATGCATTTTTTGTTGCAGGGCCAACGCTTCCTGTAAAATCATTAAGGCCTGCATAATAGGTGTTGTTTACCGGTTCCTGTGATATTAATGCAGGTGAGCCATACGCAACAGGTATAGCATCGTTAATGTTTTGATACCATAACAACTCTCCGTCTCCCGAGCCGGATCCCTGGTACTGTTTGCTATCCTCGCAATAATAGGCTGTAAGATCTGTTGCTACAGGCGGCGGACTGATAGTTACTGTTTCTGATACCTGGTTGTTGGCACTAACAGGGTCATTGGCCAGGCTGCTAGCAGCAACAATTTTATACGTTGATCCGGCAATTGCATCAAATGAGCTATTCAGGATAAAATCTTCCTGCTCCAAAGGTTGCAGCGTTCCGGTATAGGTTTGGGTTAAAGTAGTGATCGAATTATCGGGAGCAGTGATAGTAACTATAACGGGAATATTGCTTATGGCCAGTCTGCCAAAGTTTTTAAGCCTTACTGTAATTTGTGTAGCTGCTGAGCACGAGCCAGCCGAATCAGGATTAACAATTGAAATTATTCCGGCATCGTTACTTGTTTGCAAAAATTGCACCCTGTAATCCTGTGTTTCACCTTTTGCATAAGTACCACATGGTTTTATTGCCGATGTATCATTTGTTTCGGTGAGTACTACACGCATTATGCTAAAATTATCAGGCACCACTGTTGCGGGTATGCTTATGTTTGTTGTATAAGTACCCGTTGCATTAATAATGCCCGATGTTGCTATGAGTTCATTCGCATCAAAAATACCATTGCCGTTCCAATCTATATAAACTTTGGCTGCTTTGTTAAAATTTGCGCCGCAGGTACCCAAGGTAATACTTAACGAATATGTTTTTCCAAGCTCCAGCTGAGCGGTCAGATCGGTATGGTCCGAATAACCGGTACAGCCTGCGGGCGCAGTATAATTAAGGTTTGCCAATGTTACATTATTAACACGTGAATCAGCATTTGACAATGGCTTTGATACGCAATAAGTATTCCCTCCTACTCCTGTTACTATAAGTGAAAAATCTTGTGCACCTGCCTGCAGCGTACCTTTGTTTGATACTGTAATAGTGTACATTTTGCCTGCAACAGCTCCCGGGATATAGATCTGTTCAATATTATCTAAAATATTATCGCCCGTTTTTGCCGCAATGGATGGATTCAACGGATCTAATACCCATGGTTTAAAAGTTGTTGTACTATCACTTATCCTGATATCAAGGTCGTTTACCAGTTTTGGCGTGCGGCTGTTAACCGTTCCATCCAGGGTAAGAGTTCCCGCCGGGTCTGTCCATGATATGGTTGCTGCCAAAGATCCACTGCCCGATGCAATTACATTATAAGTTTGTTTTTGCCCTTGCTGCAATGTGCTTTCCTTTATCAGGCTTTTGCTATCATCATCTGTTATGGCTTGTGCTGCCTTGCGCATATCAAGCAAACCCCATCCATAAATATAGTCGGGGCCCGCATTGCCTGCATCAAAGGCGGTATGGCAGGCTAGCCCTTTGAGTGTGGCAGCACGCATAAATTTACCGCTGTTTTTTTGTGTATAGTACTCCTGCAATAAATATAATGAACCGGTTATATTAGGTGCAGCCATTGAAGTTCCGGATAGCGTGAGATAGGAAGTTTTACTGCCGCTGCCTGTTGATAATACGTCCAGGCCATCACCCACTATATCAGGTTTAATACGACCGTCGTCGGTTGGCCCGTAACTGCTAAAATATGCAATGGTTATATCCTTACTGCTGGCAGCGCCGTTTGGCAAAGGGTTTACAGCTCCTACTGTTAATACATTTTTGGCATTACCTGTTGTTGCAATAATATCGTAACCATTATTGCTGCTTATGCCAGCTGGCCTCGGCCCCTTATTAACCAAAGTTTGATTGGATTTGCTTTGGTATCCATAATA
This sequence comes from Mucilaginibacter sp., assembly GCF_028288225.1. GTDB lineage: Bacteria > Bacteroidota > Bacteroidia > Sphingobacteriales > Sphingobacteriaceae > Mucilaginibacter. The sequence goes on along the minus strand of NZ_JAQBOC010000045.1, from coordinate 50,828 downwards.
ATCTTCGCCGACAGCCGGCCCGGTGTCTGAACGGCTATTACCCGCCGATTCCACTATTAAATAATAAGGTGCATTATAAGCTATTTTATCCCAGTCTTGCGTTCTGCTGCCATAAAAGCCAAAACTGTAATCAACACTGTCACCCGGTAAACCATACCATTCCCAATGGTTTTCAAGGTCATTAAAATACCATCCCGCAGCATCACCATATGAGTGGTTTGAAAGCAATAGTCCTGGCGCTGCCGCACTCATTTCTGCTACATCATTATCAAAATCATACGATTGTAAAGTAGCGGCATTGAACGCCATACCTTTAGCCGGGGCATAAACCCCCTTGGCTATCATGGTACCCGATACATGGGTGGCATGGTCAATTACCCCGCTTGAGTCATACAGCGTAATAACTTTACCAGCAAATTCCTGGTGTGCTTTGAAAACTGATCCGCCGTCCCAAATAGCTAATTTATTGTTAATTGCAATACTTGATCCTGACAGATTTAAACCTGCCGAACCACCAGGCTGCACAGTGTTGGTTCCGGTAGTTGCAGCGGCTGCAGTATTATTATCAGTTTTAAGATAAATAGGAAAGCCCAAACTATTTACACCCTGCAAAGAAATTAGTCCGCCTTTTTTTGTCTTCCTCCTTACTACCCATCCATTTTTTTTAGCGAGTAATAATGCATTATTATGGTTGATAACAAATGTATTATTTGATTGGGCAGAAAGATCAGTCAGCTCCTTTTTTTTGGTTTCATTAACGGGAATTTGCTGACCAAAGGTGATATCGGTAAAGCACAGCAATAAAAAAAGGAGGGCAACTGCTGCGTATAGTTTATTCATGTATTTTTTGTGGTACCGGTTTAAACACTAAATATACAGGTAAAACAAATTGCTGTATTTAAGGCGCAATATAAAATTTGTTTTTCACTTAAATCTCGTAGTTTTTTATTGGTTGACATGGCTTATCAACCAATTGACTTTAATCCTTGTGAATGATTTCGATTCAAATGCCAATACCATTGTAATTCAATCCCAATAAACAGCATTTTAATGCTTCTACACCTCTTTTTATAAAACATACAATAAATAAGAATATTTGTAACTAACTGATTATTATTACGTATAAGTGGTTTCGCCAGTTAATTATTATTAAACCTTAAACCCCTAAAGTTTTCCTAATAATCAATGTTAACAAGCAAATAAACAACTTAGTTATATTGATAATTAGCTATTAATGTGAATATTATATTGATTACCTAAATATTATTTTAATCACCTTATTAATTTATAAGCTGTTGAAAACAAAATTACTTTTCTGCTTTATATTCATAGTTCTGATATTCAGCAAAGTTTCAAGGGCAACCACCTATACGTGGGTAGGCGGAACAAGTGGTAATTGGAATACAAATTCAAATTGGTCGCCAGGCACAGGGTATCCGGGAAGTACCGGAACAACAGATGTTGCGTATATAAATACAAGCAATGCAACAATTACTTATAACGGCACACATACAATATTTTCATTTGCAACAACCAACTATGGGGTTAGCGGTTTAAACATTCAATTTACAGGTACCACACCTCAGCTTACAGTAACCAACGGCATAAGCATGGCACAGCCATCCGGTGCTTCAGTAGTACTTACACTTAGCGGAATGGGTACAGCATCTGTTGCCGGTACATGCAGCTTTATGTACCAGGGGGCAATGTCGGTAACATCAGGCGTAACAGTAAATTTCAATTCAACCGCCATTGTAGACTTTACCACAAACCAGGGCACTTTAACAAATGCAGGAACATTAAATTTCTTATCAGGCTCTCAATTAAAATTAGGTGATTATTCATCATTAGCTAACAGCGGAACCGTTAGTGGAACAAGTGCCACATTTACATTATCAGGCAGCAGCACACCGGCATGTCTTATTAATAATACAGGTACGTTTAAGGCAACCTCCTGTACTTTTACATTAGGCGGGTCAAACGCATCCGTTTACAACACCGGAGCAGCATCATCCTTTACGTCAAAAACCTGTACATTTAATATTAATAATAGCGGCACGCTGTTTAACCGCATAAACAATACTGGCACATTCAGGGACCATGGCTCCACATTTGCCTTCCAGGGAGGCGCAACATATATTCAAAATGCGGGCACTCCCGGCAACATGTGGTTAAGTGGCACAACCATAACTGCAAACAGTAACGGCGAAGGGGTTACTAACTCCGCAACCTTTAAAGCAGATTCCGGCACAACAATTTCACTTAACTTATTTCAGTCTTTTATTACTAATTCAGGAACTTTTTATGCGGGCACATCAGGCTCGTCATGCATTATTACTTTATCGGGCCAAAGCACGGCTGTTACTAATACCGGAACATTTTATTTAGGTTCAACCTCTATAATATATCCAACAGGAACTACTGTAGCCGTAACCAATACATCAGGTACCTTTACTCTTCAATCTGATGCTTTGGGTTCTGCAGCAATTGCAGCTATAAGCTCAACCTCATCTGCAACCGGCACATTTAACGTCGAAAGATATTTCCAGGGAGGCAACACATACGATAACCTAAAAAAGCGCTGGGTCGAGCGTAATTACCGTATTATTTCTTCGGCTGTTAACACAGGCACCCAGGTCAGCGGCAATTACATTTATGGTTTAAATTATATAGTAGGCGCTACTGCCGGGCAAACGACAGGAGCCTCCAGCAGCACCAATGCTTTTATTACCGGTGCGGCAGGCGGAAATACCAGTGCAGGTAATCCTTCAACCTATTTATACCGCGAGAACAGGGCTCCAAGCAACACTTCCTTTACCAGTGGCAACTTCATTGGCATTACTAATATCAACTTGCCAACAGCAATTGGCACGTCTGATCAAGGTATTTATAATATACCTATAGGTAACGGAATATTATTCTTCTTTAGGGGTGCCGCCACAAATTGGTCAACAAGAACAGGCTATCCATTTATTGCACCCGAAAATGTAACATTAACTGCAACTGGTAAATTAAACCAGGGATCAGTGACTGTAAAAAATTGGTATACCCCAACCTCTTCATATTTAGGATATACTTCTACAGCAGACAATACTGCCATACGTGGATTTAATATGGTAGGCAACCCATATGCATGCACAATTGATTGGGATAAAGTTAATGCCGGCGGTATTGTCGCAACAAATATTGACCCAAACATATATGTATTAAACCCGGTAAGTAACCAATATGATGCTTTCTCTTATAGTTCTCATACCGGTACCTTTAGTGGTAAAATAGTAAGCGGGCAAGGATTTTTTGTAAAAAGTACAACCGCTACCGCTTCATTAATATTTAATGAAACAGCCAAGTCTCCCACCTCTCAATTAACAAACGGCAATTTATATATGGGCGAGCCTGTAAAACAGGAAATTGCTAAATTGCTTAGGCTAAAAATGTTTGCAGACTCCGCAAATTACGATGATATTATAATAGCATTTAAATCAGGCGCATCTGCAAAATATAGTGGATATGAAGATGCCCGGGATCTTGGGGGCATGGGAGCCCTTGAAGGCTTATCGAGTTTTTCATCTGATAATATCCCATTAGCTATAAACCTTTTAGCGTTGCCAAAGCTGGCGCCTGTGATAATTAGATTAAAAGTACAGGCTGCCGTATCAAGACAATTTACGTTACAACGAACTCTAATTGACTCTCTTCCGCCAATATACGAGGTATGGCTGATGGATAAATACAAAAAAGATTCTTTAGATCTCCGCAATAATAATTCTTATATCTTCAATGTTGATCTTGCCGATACATCAAGTATTGGAAGCGACCGTTTTTCTATAGTTATCAGGCAAAATAAATCGTTAGATATACATTTATTAAATTTCACGGCCGTAAAAGCTTCTGAAGGAGCACAAATTGCCTGGAAAACTGAAAACGAAGAAAATTACACCAACTTTACTGTTGAAAGAAGCACCGACAATGGTGTAACATTTGATGTATTGGGAGGCTTTTTATCAAGCACCCAGGCTATTTATACTTTTATGGATAAAAACCCTGCAAAAACTGTGGATATCTACCGTTTAAAGGTTGAGGATCTTAATGGCACCATAAGCTACTCTCAAAACATTTCACTAATATATGGGGCTGCCAACAATACGGTAGCCGCTAATACTATAAACGTTTACCCTAACCCCGCCCTCAATACAATAAATTTAGCCATAAAAAATAATACGCAGGCAACTCTTTTATCAGGCTTGCAAAGCATAGGTAAAACACCTTCATTAGTTTCAAATCAATCATATGCTATTAAAATAGTTAATGTTTTAGGTGCTATTGTAAAATCAGCTACCTCATCACAACCTAACTGGCAGGATGATGTTGCTACACTTTTACCCGGCACTTACATTATACAGGTACTAAATAACACCGATAAAAGCCTGGTTGGGAAAACTACTTTTGTGAAGATGTAATTTTGTTCGGAGTAAAAGGTGAAATGCAAGAGATGAAGGCTTTTTAATGTAAATGAAAACTTTTGTCTTTCACCCAGGCTAATTACCCAAATTTTACTCAAAGCGGGAAGTTTAAAATAGCATATTGTGGAATTTTTTTCTTTTGGCTTTTGAAGCGCCGCTTACCCATTTATCTCCAAACAATATTTTAACAACTATTATTTTATTTACTGTTATTTAAAAGAAAAATTAGTAACCATTAGTATTCCATCCATTTTATTCCACAATTTATTGTCATTAATTCCCACTTAGCATTGTTATTGCTAATGTTATGGCGATTTGATAAATTATTGATTTTTTTGATTCTTAAACCGGTAAGCTGTTAATTACCAGAATATACTTCGGCGAAAGCGTTATCGGTTCAGTTATAAAAACCATCACATCACTTACCTTTCTCCTTAACCACCTTCATATTCTCCGCATCCCAATGGATAACTTTGTTTTGGAAATAGCTTGCATTACAGGATAACGCCGGAGCCGCCGCACGGAAACCAAATACTGCATCTTCTACAACCGGCTTTCCATTTCGGATAGCGTCCATAAAATTTGCAAAATGATCATTTGAAGAATTATATCCCTGGGGCGAATGATAGGTTACCCCGGGGATGCTGGGTGCCTGCTGATCTATAGCTGAATATTTTTTATTATAATCGTCCAGCAAAGTTTTTTGCATGGCTTCGGGGAAAGTAAATAACGAATCCCAGCCCCCTATGCCCGGGGCGGCAGGCATTTTACTTTTATGGATCGTAAAACCGTGATCATCGTCAAGATCGATCACCCCTTCAGAACCAATGATCTTGGTGGATGACCGTTCCCCTTCTCCACTTATAAAATTCACACGAAGATTTGCCTGGAAAGCGGGGTGTTCTTTGGTTGCCGGGTACTCAATAACAGCTGTCATCACATCGGGTACATTTCTTCCATCTTTCCAATAGTATGTACCGCCAATAGCATATATTTTATCCGGACCTTTGGAATTAGTAATAAAGTGAATTCCTGTTAACAGGTGCACAAAAAGATCTCCCGCTACACCTGTACCATATTCGCGGTAATTACGCCATCTGAAAAATCTGTTGCTTTCATAAGGGCGTTTTATTTTTTCCTGAGCCTGGAATCTCTTCCAGTCAACGGTTTGCAGCCCGCCATCAAGCGGAATAGTATATTGCCAGGCGCCAAGCGCATTTTGCCGGTTAAATGATGCTTCTATCGAATTTATCTGCCCTATTGCACCTGCCTGGTATAATTCCTTTGCTTTTTGAAAAGCTATACTGCTTACACGCTGGCTCCCAACCTGGAAAACCGCCTTGGTTTCCTTTTGGGTTTTTATTTCATTAAGACCCTCACTCAAATAATGCACCATCGGCTTTTCGCTATAAACGGCCTTGCCCTTACGCATAGCATCAATAGCTATGGTACTGTGCCAATTGTCGCTGGTTGCTATAATTACGGCATCAACATCTTTTCGGTCAAGAATTTCATGGTAATCATTTGTTGTAAATATATTGGCGCCATATACTTCTTTGGCACGCAGCAATCTGCCCTGGTACAAATCGCACACCCCAACCAACTCAACACCAGGGCAGGTAAGTGCGGCCTGCGTATCGTTAAACCCCATTATTCCCATCCCTATTGTAGCAATTCTTATCTTATCATTTGAACTGTATCGTTTATCGGCCTGTAAAATCCTTCTTTCATGATCTTCAATGGCTGCAAAACTTGAAAGTGAAGCAGAGGTAAGCATAATAGTGCTACCCAGTTGTTTAATAAATTTCCTGCGATCAGATGACATATTTTTTTAGGTTAAGGGTAATAATTGGTTAATTGGTTTTCCGGCTTTGAAAGGCAAAACAGGTTAATAATTGATAATGCAATATAGGTGTTTTGTTGATTGAGTTTATTTAGTTAACTAGCAGAACCGTTGATTTTAATGATTAATCGATTTCGTTGATTCTAAATTGGGGCACCCCTGCAATAACCTAATCAACTTAATCCAACCTAATCAACTCAATCAACTCAATCAACTACGCCTCACTTCTCAACATGCTTCAACATAAACTCCAGTTCGTCCTTATCGGGCAGCTGTTTTTCCAGGGCAATATTATCAAACGCAATAACCCTAGCTGCAGATTTATTATATTTTGGCCAGGCCGGCAGGTTTTTACCATTGGGATTTCCGTTGGTAATAAAATTAACCCAATAGGCCGAGATCTCTTTGGCCAAAATCTTGTCAGCCAGTTTCCATGGCCGGTTAAGAAATTTTAAATTATCCATAGCATACGCCACCTCTCCCGTATGAAAGGCACCGTATTTCTCAAATTCGGGAGTAGCCGGCAGCTTATGCTGAAAATAATAAACATAAACCGGGGCTTTTGTTTGACTCTGAATATCCGCCCATTTATAGCCCGATATAGCAAAAATCAGATCCCTGCTTAATTTAGTTTGTGAATGCACTGCTTCTTCGTCAGTATTAGCCGGGTAATATTTTAAAAAATCTGCGGCATCCTTACCATATTTTTCCTTTGCTTCCTGTTGAAAAGCATCCTTCTTTTTAAAGCCAAAAACAAAACCTTCATCTGCATTCCAGCCAGTTAGCAAGGGCACACTATTTTCTTTTCCTTCAGCAAAAATTTGCGAAACAGGTTCAGGCAAAACATAGCCGTCTACGACGGGCGAATAGCGTGCCGGGGCTTTCATCAAATCGGCTGCAGGAATTTTTCGTAACTCATCAATTGAATTGACATGCAATGCTGCTTCAAGTCTAACGCCTTGCTCTTCAGCATCGTGAAGCGTAAGGGATTTTATCATCGGGTTTGATATCAGCAATGAACCACTTTCGGCAATGGCCTTATTAAACAAACCTTTAGCAGCAGGAGAGGCCATCAAGCAATTAACGCTCATAGATCCTGCCGATTGCCCCGCGATGGTTACGTTACCAGGATCGCCGCCAAATTTTTCGATATTTTTTTTAACCCAATTTAATGCCGCTATCTGATCCAGCAATGCATAGTTACCCGAAGCTTTATAAGGCGATTCTTTTGTCAGATCAGGATGGGCAAGGAAACCAAAAACACCCACCCTGTAATTAACCGATACAAATATTATCCCTTTTTTCGCCATAGCCTCACCGTCATAAATTGGCACCGCGGTACCACCGGAAGTAAAGCCGCCGCCATAGATCCATACAAAAACCGGCTTTTTATTATTCTGATTGTTTTTTGCCCAAATATTAAGGTAAAGGCAATCTTCGCTTATGGGCTGTTCAGGTATTAAAAACTCCTTAGTATAAACGCCAAATGGAACAGGCTTTGATTGCATGGGGCTTGGGCCAAAAGCATCGCATTTTTTTATACCTGCCCAATGCTCAACAGGTTGTGGCGCTTTCCAGCGTAATCCGCCAATGGGCGGCGCAGCAAATGGGATCCCTTTAAATGATACCACATCGCTGGTTGTGCTTTTAACACCGGATATCCTGCCGCCATCAACATTGATAACAGCAGCCAACCCAGTGTTCCCCTTTTTTAAATTGAATGAATAAAATAAAATGGAAACGCCCGCTAAGACGGCGAAAATGGCCAAAGTGTATAGTTTTTTCATGAAAATGGTTTATAATGTGTCTTGCAGACGCAATATAGGCAATTAGTTGATTAGGTTGATTGAGTGAATAGTTGATTAAATTAATTTTTCACCACCACGTTATTATCCAACTTAGTCAACCCAATCTAACTCAATCAACCTAATCAACTAATTTAATCAACTAATTCTTTTTAATATTATTTAAAAAGTATAATTTGCAGGCAGATATCCCTATCCAATAAACCCTTTATCAAACATGAAAAAACTATCCTTAGTATTATGCTGCTCTTTGTTTTCTTTTTTATCGTTTAGCCAAACTACCAAAAGCACACTGGCTATAATTCCCGAACCGGTAAAAACAATTACAAAGCAGGGCAAATTTATTTTACCTAAAAATGTAACCATCCAGGCAGCTTTAACCAAAGAAATGACGCCTGTAACTGATTATTTAAGAAAGAAGCTAACCGGTGCAACCGGCGCACTAGTTACTGTAAAAAGTAAATTCGCAGCACCCGCCACAATTAAGCTGCTGCTTAGTACTAAGGCCGATACCGCTTTAGGTAAGGAAGGTTACCATATGTGGGTTGGTAAAAAAGGTGTGGTTATAAGGGCCAATGAGCCTGCCGGGTTATTTTATGGGGTACAAACCCTCATGCAGTTATTTCCAAAAGAAATTGAAAGCGCCGAAGTGCATCATATAAAATGGACTGCACCATGTGTTGAAATTACCGATTACCCAAGATTTGCCTGGAGAGGATTGATGTTTGATGTATCAAGGCATTTTTTTACTAAAGAAGAGGTTAAGCAATACATTGACCAGATGGTGCGCTATAAATTCAACCTGTTGCACATGCACCTGACTGATGATGAAGGCTGGCGTATTGAAATTAAAAGTTTACCACGCGTAACCACTGTAGGCGCCTATAATGTTAAAAAAGTTGGCGAGTTTGGAAATTTCTCGGCCCCAACACCTGATGAGCCACGTACCTATGGCGGCTTTTACACCCAGGATGACATTAAAGAACTGGTACAATATGGTAAAGATCGTTTTCTGAATATTTTACCCGAGGTGGATGTACCGGGACACAGCCTTGCTGCAGTAGTTGCCTATCCTGAACTGTCATGCACCCCTGGCGCTGATAAATACCAGGTACGGTCGGGCGAGCATATGATGGATTTTGGTGCGGGTGGTATTAAAGCTTTGGTTGATAATACGCTTAACCCTGCAAGTGAAAAAACTTATGATTTTTTAGATAAAGTTATGACTGAAGTTGCACAACTTTTTCCTTTTGGCTATATCCACCTGGGGGGCGATGAGTGCGCTAAAAATTTCTGGGAGCAAAGCGCTGATGTTAAAGCACTGATGCAAAAAGAAGGTTTAAAGAATATGGAAGAAGTGCAAAGCTATTTTGAGAAACGTTTGGAAACGATAGTAGAATCAAAAGGCAAAAAATTTATGGGATGGGATGAGATTATTGAAGGCGGCCTTGGCCCTAAAGCTGCTGTAATGAGCTGGCGTGGTATAAAAGGCGGCATTACAGCGTCAAAGCTTGGGCATGAGGTTGTAATGAGCCCTACCACTTTTGCTTACCTTGATTATATGCAAAGTGACCGTGTTATGGAACCCCATGTATATGCTACCCTCCGTTTAAATAAATCATACGAATTTGACCCCGTACCTGATAGCGCCGATGCAAAATTAATATTGGGCGGACAAGCTAATTTATGGACCGAGCAAGTGTTTAACTTCAGGCAGGTTGAGTACATGACCTGGCCGCGCGGCTTTGCTATATCAGAATCTGTATGGTCGCCAAGAGAAAAGAAAAACTGGAACAGCTTTTATCCGAAAGTTGAAAAACATTTTGCCCGCTTTAACGAAGCCGAGGTAAAATATGCACCAGGCGTTTACGACCCTGACTTTAAGCCAACAATGAGCGCTGATAATAAAATGAACGTTGAGTTGATTAACGAAATTCCTGATCTTGATATTTATTACAGCTTTGACAATTCATATCCCGACAGGTTTTATCCTAAGTACACCGTGCCCATTGAAGTACCAAAAGATGCGACACAATTAAGGGTTATTACCTATCGCGGTAAAGAGCCGGTGGGCCGTATGATTACCATGCCAATAGCCGAGCTTAAACGCCGGATAGGTAGAAACGGGCAGTAGTTATTTAGTCTTAAGTTGTCAGTCTTGAGTCAGAAGTTCGGTTCTGATTCAAGACTAAAGACAGCCTTTAATCAGGTCTTGAGTTATAAGTTAAAAGTTTTCCCGACTTTTGAACTTACTACTCAAGGCTTTTTACTTTATAATAAATACATCTATGAAAAAAAGAGTAATTGTTATAGCATTATTGGCTATTTTGTGTTTCATTTATTCTTTTAAATCAAAACCCGCCCCTTTTCGTCCACAGGTACTGCTTACCCATGTAAAGAAATTTGTATTCAAATCTTTTGTTGACTGCAATATGTCGGAAGTTTGGGTTGGTGATAAATTCATGATCTTTCCGGGCAAATATGGTGAGGATCCTTTATGGGGACCATCGCGCAACCTTAAATATGCTACTGGAAGTACTATTGATGAAGCTTTCAGCACAAAAGAAAAAAACTTTACCGAACCTCGCTTACCGCCTAATGTGCCACCCGGAAAGCCAGGATTACACGGAGCAGTCTGGTTTGAATCGGTATACCAGGATGTAAAGGACCAGTCGGGCAAAACGCTGTACGCCCTTTATCATAATGAAAATTATCCTGAAACACTCCCATATGATGCCGGTACAGGTAAAGGCTACAAAAACATTAAATGGCCGCAGGGCTTAAAAGGGCCTTCATCACCGTCGGCGGTTTGCCGCATAGGCGTCATGAAATCAACAGATGGCGGCCAAAGCTGGGATAACCGTGGGATCTTTATTGAAGATGAGCAGCCAAGGCTTATACTGCGGCCTAACAATACCGCAGCTAATTTTGCAGGCGGCACTGGTGACCCTTCAGCCGTAGCTAACGGTAAATATCTTTACCTATTTTATGGTGAATATGGCTATCCCGGCGTATACAATGAGAACACCTACAAACCCAAAGATGAATGGAAAGGCCAGTGCATCAGTATTGCCAGAATAGCAATAGCCGACTTGGACAACCCTGCAGCAAAGGCTAAAAGATGGGATGGAAAGGGATTTACCGTTCCTTATAATGGCGTTGGAAAACCTGTCACGGCTATTCAAATCCCCGTGGCAAAGGGGGGCGGTCCTGCATCATCACCGACCGGCAAATATTATTGGGGGCCATCAGTAAGCTGGAACACCTACCTAAATGCCTGGGTAATGCTTATGGCAAAAGCCGAAGGCCCATCCTGGAAAGGCAGCAGCATCTACGTTTCCTTCAACAAAAATCCTGACCTCGGCACCGGCAATAACTCCCAGCAATGGACCAAGCCAGTATTACTGCTTGATAAACCGGGACATACATTATGGTATCCGTCATTGCAGCCTTTAAACGAAGAAGCTAACTCAAAAAACAAATATTCATCTGTTAAAATGGGTCAGAAAGCAAGGTTGTTTTTTAAGGATAATGACGGGGATAAGAATGATTATATTTCCGAGTATTTGGTGGAGTTTAGGAGGTGAATAAAGGCAATTCAATTGGAGGTTAACCTCAAAGAACTGCCTTCTCCCTAACATCAACTACACAAAATATTTGGCAACCCTTATTATTTAGCCGGTGGCGTTTGCGGGGGCTTTTTATTAGCCAAAGAGAAAATTAATTTGAAAGACCACCCACTTAGGGTTTTATTATAAAAAAGGTTTGTATCCTTACTATCCAGCGCATTATAATTTGTTCCATCTCCTTTTGGAATAGGCTTATTTTCATAAGAATTAACTATATAATCACGCAACTGGCTAATTCTGCTTACATCGTAAAATGCTGCTACCTGGAGGTTCTCAGTAACAAAATATCCGATCCCTATACCGCCATTTATATTTTTGTTAAAGGATACATCAGGAGCAACATTCACCAGATCCAACGCCAAGTTAATTGATAAGTGTTCCCAAAAGCTAACGCCGGCCAGACCTTGGGCGCTTTTATCAAGGTTATTTGATTTTACAAAGTCAGGATTATTCGAATCTATTAAAAAATCATTTTGTCTATCAAGGTCATATTTCTGTTGAATAAGTGAATTATAATCTGCGGTTTTTGATTGCTTTACAAATGTATTGGCATTCTGATCAACAGCTATTTTACCCAGTTTAACCATGATAACAGATGATATTACAAAGGCCTGTTTACTTAGGGGCTGTAGTTTTAAATTATGATCTTTGTCCGTTGTGAGTGAATAATCATATGTTTTGTCACGGGTATGGCTGTATCCAGCTCCGAAGCCAAAAGTTACGCCGTTTAGATCTGCTGTCTGTCCGAAAACCAGGCTGATAGAACTTAGCAGTAATAAAGTAAATAGTAGTTTTTTCATGATAACAATGTTTAGTTTGCCTACTCTAAATCCGTTTTCGGCGATGCCGGTTATATTATAGGTGGTGGTGGGTTATTAATAACTTTAGGGGATATAAAAGCCTTAACATATTTCTTGTTCCGGTTTCTTAGCATTACCGCTCCACCATCGCTATCACTACCTACCGAGGTGTTTCCTTCATAACTTTGAAAACTTTTGTCTTTCTCGATCCATTTGTAAAATATGCCGGTATGGCCGCAATGGCCATCTTCATTCCAATCATAGAGTACTATATCTCCCATTTGCGGGTCATTGGTTAACTGGCCTGATTTTTTCCAATAATTATAGCCTGCCTGGCAGCTGGCATATCCTTTGGGCATATCAATTTCTTCAAGCTGGCATTTTGCTTCAGCATAAACCCAGCTAACAAATATGGCGCACCATTTTTCTCCGTTAAGGCCAGCCCACAAACCATATTTTGTTTTGTTTGAGCCCGCAGGGCTTTCTTTTGTTCCGACTTCCGAAGCCGCAACATTAATATTGTTTGACGAGGCATAGTTTATCAATGAGTTTATAAGTTTATTCTATTTAAAAACTAGCTCCGCATGCTTTTTTACTCCCATGCGGAGATAATTATTATCCGCAGATATTTTTCATTATTGCATCACCGGCTGCGATGATTGCATTAATAGAAAGCTTTACGAATGGGTTTTTGATAAAAGTTACGAGGATTTCAAGTCCCTCCTTTACAGTCGGCCATATTTCACAAAGCTTGCTATGATCTTCTGTTGCTGTCGGGGTAAGGCTGATGTCGTTCACGTTGGCTGAAATTTCTTGTGTGTTCATGATTTTAAGATTTTAAATAAGTTTTTAATACCTCAAATCTCAGCAGGAAAATAAAATGGCAATACCGTAAAAAGGCCTTTTTTAACCGGGTGATTTTACGGTATTAAAAAGGGTTAAAACGCGCTGGTAATGTGATGGTTAGTGTGGAATTTTGGATTGTTAAATAACAAATTAATTCATTAAATTTATTGCAACTTAAATCTTAAACGAAATGAAAAAAGCCTATTTTCTTTTGATCAGCATTCTGTTTTCACTGGCATTAAATGCCCAAACCACAACTGTCTCACTTACACTAAATGGCATTGATGCATCTGTGGCAAAAACCATGATTACACATTTTCAAAATACCCGAACAAAGGATCAAAAACCACTGCCCACCACTATCTGGTTTAGCAAAGACGAAGTAAAAAAAATGGCTGGATTATTGAATTCTGAATTCGATCCGAAAGCTAAAATTAACTATACCGATGGAGTTAGAATATATTTTATCAGAGATACGTTGGATGATAACATTAAGCCAACCTACAAAGTTGCAATAGTTTCGACAAAGTTTGCGGGGACATTCAAAAGCCATGACACCACTTATAATTGGCACATGGACTATTATACTCATGCTGCAAATGATCCTTTATTTTTTAATGTGAACCTTAAAACACTTGAAGGAGAATTACAACATAATGAAAATCAAAACAACGCACGTTTATATGAACCCTATATACCACCAGGGGTTGGCATTCCTGACGAAGAAAAAGATTGCGATTTTAGCATATACCATTTTCGTAACAGAAAAGCTGCAACCACGTTGGTTGGGAACTTTGGGAAACACGTAATAAATACGTATGGTGTTTGGTTTGATATCGTTTTTATTAATTATTTGGCCATAACACTTCAAAATAACCCATTGCATAGCGGCATTAGAATTTATTTCGCGACCCATTCAGCGGACGACACAAATAATGCGTTTGCCGATCGTGATACTTTTGTTATTACAACAACTGATTCAACTACCAATAAGGACTACTTTTATTGTGATGACACGCGAACTACAATTCGTAAATTAAAAACCGCGAAAAAACACACATTAAAAAATACTGGAAGGAGAAATTTCAAAAATATTTCCAACGATTATAAGCTTTCGCCGAGCCAGGACAAAGGCGAACTGTGCCCAACCAATTGCAATTGAATAAATCTTGACTATACCGTTAATAAAGTTTTTTACAGCAAATACTATCATTGAATTGATTTGCTTTTTAACCGCACTGCTTTGTTTAAGAAGAGATAAAAGCTTTGCGTGGCGCGGAATTATGATTTATCTTTTCATTACCTGTTTAACAGAACTATTTGCTATTTATTTAAAAAAACAGTTGCATCGTAATAACCAGTGGCCTTATAACATTTCTATAATTTTTGAGGCGACTTTTATAAGTCTGTTGTTCCTTCGCCTGTTTAATAAATATTTTAATAGCAAGCCTGTAATTTTAGGCGGGCTTGCTTTCCTCTTAGTTATTTATTGTTTTGAGGTAAAAGAACATCACTTTGTTTTATTTAAAGATACTACACATGATTTATTAAATAGTACTACCAACGATTCAATGTCAGTTCTTTTTTCGTTATACTCGCTATGTTATTTCTACTTACTGTTAAAAGATAAAGATTATATAAACTTTGAATTTTCGGCCAATTTTTGGTGGGTTGTGGGGGTGTTTTTTTATTATTTCGGCTCTACAACGATTAATTTGCTACGCGATAGGCTGACACCTGACTATTATGGTTTTATTAATACTGTTTTAGTTGTTTTAGTTTGGATTACATATGGCTGCTGGAGTTATTCATTTATTTGTAGAAGATGGGCAACGAAGACATTAAACAGTTAGTAATAACATCGACCCTAATTTTTTTGATGGCACCCGCTTTCGTGCTGGCTTATATTTTTGTTCACAATCGACGCAAAAAAATGCATATCAAAGAAAAGGCCCTGATGCAGCTCACCTTCGATGCGGAAATAACCAAAACCCAGCTCGAAGTACAAGAACAAACCATGCAAACCATCGGCGCTGATCTCCATGATAATATTGGGCAGCTGTTAAGCCTTACCTCATTAACGCTTAATTCTATTGAGTTGAAAAATGCGCCAAAAGCCAGGCAAAAAATTGATGCGGCTATTGATCTTACGGTTCGCTCAATTAAAGAAATGCGCTTGTTGGGAAAATTGCTACAGGGTGATCAATTGGTTGTTACGGGCTTATCAGACGCAATCGGACACGAAATAACCTGGATTGAGAAATCCGGACATTATAAGGTTAGCTACACTAACGATGGAGAAATGCCTGCTGTTAATAGTCCGGATAAAGATTTGATCCTTTTTCGTATCCTGCAGGAAATTTTGAATAATATTATTAAACATGCAAAGGCTACTGAGATAAATATAAAACTTGATTACCAGGAAGCAGTGCTACAGTTACAGGTTAGTGATAACGGGATAGGCTTTAATTCAAGCAATTTTCCATCGGAACAAAGCGGCATGGGGCTGCAGAATATTCAAAAAAGAGCCGGGATAATTGGTGGGGAAGTAACTATTATATCAAACCCGGATGAAGGTGCTACTATAACTGTTTTTATACCATATCCTTAATTATGCAAACAGAGAAAATATTAATAGCCATTGTTGATGACCATACCCTGTTCAGGGATGGCGTAGCATCACTTATGGGTGAATTTGAAGAATTACAGGTGGTTTTTGAAGCCGAAAATGGCGAACAAATGCAACATAAGCTGGCAAAGCATCCTTTGCCACAGGTAATTTTGATGGATATAAATATGCCGGTAATGGACGGCTACCTTGCCACAAAATGGGTTAAAGAAAAGTACCCGCAGATTAAAGTTTTAGCACTCAGCATGTTTGAGGATGATAAGGCAGTTATCCGGATGATAAAAAGCGGGGCGGGCGGGTATGTTTTAAAAGAATCGAAACCAAGGGAGCTTTTGGAAGCGATTAAAGCAATAAACGATAAAGGCGTTTTTATTAACGAGATGGTTTCGGGCAAACTGATTCGCACCGTTGCTGACAATGGAGCGCCTGATTTTTCAAGAAAAGAGTTTGAATTTTTACGCTTGTGCTGCTCTGAATCAACCTATAAAGAAATTGCCGACCAGATGTTTGTAAGCCCCCGAACGGTTGATAATTATCGGGAATCCCTTTTTCTTAAACTAAACCTTAAAACACGCACCGGCCTTGTTTTGTATGCTATTCAAAATGAAATATTCAAATTTTGACTAATGTTTGGTAGGGACGCCCCGACAACTCGGGGCGTCTCCCAAATGCAAATAAAAGCTAAATGCCGTCTTACCATATAATTAAGAGCCGCCCCGACAACTCGGGGCGCCTCTACATAAAATTTACCATCAAATTAAACTTTTCCACACCCTTAGATTAACTTTTTGCGTATACCGCTCAAAATAGGTCTATCTTAGAAAATTCAACAACATTTAAACGGTTTGTCACAAAAGTCTGTACAAAATTATATACCAGCCTTAACAGGGGTACGCGCAATGGCAGCCTACCTGGTTTTCATTTCCCACTTTGCTTACGTTTTTGATGGTAGTTTTCCCCATATTATTCAACGTTTCCTGGGCGAGTTCCACATTGGGGTAAGTATCTTTTTCGTATTGTCGGGTTTTTTGATCACGTTTCGTTATTACCACAGCTTCCATTTAACTACCGACTGGTTTAAGCAATATTTAAAAAACAGGGTGGCACGCATCTACCCCATGTATTTTTTGCTAACCGTAGCAGCCTTTGTTTACTATTTTATTACCAGGGACCAAAGCATAACAAAAGGCTCATCAAACCCGGTTGGATTAATGATAATGAACATCACCTTTGTACGCGGTTTTTTTTACCAGTACTGGGATACGGGCATAGCGCAGGGATGGTCATTAACTGTTGAGGAATGTTTTTATTTTTCAGCGCCAATCATCTTTTTTATCGCTAAAAAATATAATAAATTTTATATCCAGCCGGTAATTATTACCCTATTTGCCATAGTAATGGTATTTGTGTTTCGCGACGTAAATTGGCATGGCTTTTTTGGCAACTTTACTTTTGTAATGCTTTTCACCTTTTTCGGCAGGTGCTTTGAATTTTTTGTAGGGGTACAATTGGCCCGGTACATCTTAAAAAAGCGCTTTAAACGCACCAATAAAATCAGCTTTACGTACGGTGGCTTCGTGCTGATATTTGTATGTGTATTTGTAATGGCGCTGCAACCTATTGTAAAACCATGGGCAGCTGGTTTGGAAACTCCCATAGGTATTATTACCAATAATTATTTTTTATGTGTGATGGTGGCTTTTTTCTTTTACGGCATCATTACGGAGGAAACTGCCTTTAAAAGGCTGCTTGCTACTCCATTTGTTGAACTGCTTGGCAAAAGCTCTTATATCTTTTATCTTATTCATTTGGGGTGGATGTATAACCTTATTCATGATAACATCAATCATTTGAATGACTATATTTTTACACTATATGACAAATGGGGGAAGGACTGGCATTCGCCCTTTGAATACGATAGTTTAAACCTTCTGTTCATCTTTATCGTATTAAACGCCGTTTCTGTATGTTTATTTAAACTAATTGAAGAACCGCTAAATCATTACATCCGCAGATCAAACTTTTTAATAAAGTATAAATCACGCCCTAAAGGGATTGTAGATTAAGGATGTATTCATAAACGGATTAATACCTAATGAAAAAAACTGTTACGATAAACCTTTTCATCTGCTTGTTTTTTGTTTTAATGGCTCCATTAAAAACATTTGCAGGCTTCCCTATTGGCAAATATCGTAATGTGGTTGTACCTACATTCTCATACTACCATCAAAAGGACAGGTTTGATGATAAAGACCACATAATTAAAGGTG
Source organism: Mucilaginibacter sp. (assembly GCF_028288225.1). Classification (GTDB taxonomy): domain Bacteria; phylum Bacteroidota; class Bacteroidia; order Sphingobacteriales; family Sphingobacteriaceae; genus Mucilaginibacter. Next base: position 32,543 of record NZ_JAQBOC010000045.1, on the reverse strand, counting down.
CACCCGGTACCGGTTTTACCTCCTACTCGTCAAACTTGTATATAGGTTACGGCATATCGCGCCGGCTTGATTTTATTGCCACCATACCCTATTTATACCAGCAAAATGTAGTTGTTCCAGGCAATACTTTAATTGATGCAGGCCTGGGTGATATGACAATCGGCCTCAGCTATAACCTGGCAAACTTTAATTACGTACGGTTTCTTTCTATCGGTGTATCGGGGATTGTGCCTTTATACAAAAGCAATAACGGAATCTCGCCACTTGGCCTGGGAAGCTATGGTACTGAAATTAAGCTGATGTATTGCGGTAATCTGCCAAAAGAAGTTTCCTCAAAAGGATATTTTAATGCTGAATTTGGTTACCGCAAGTATTATAACACACAGGGGCCTGATCAGATAAGTTTTACCGGCACAGTAGGTTACCCAATTACAAAGCATAACCAGTTAAGCCTTGATATATTACTTTTCAGGTCGTTTAGCTCCAATAAAGCTTTTAACAATAATATTTTTGCGGCACGCGACTATTCTTTTTTTAAGCCGCAGCTAAACTTTGGGCATACATTTACACGGAGGTTTTCCATGTTTGTGGGTGGTTTTTATGTACCATTTGGGGTGAATACGGGTGTTGGTTATGGCGGTTCGGTTTTAGCGGTTATAAAATTATAATTATGAAAAGGATCGGCTATTTAATTATTGTATCATTCATCTTAATCGCATTTTCATTAAAAGCGACAGCGCAAATGCAGGAAGAGGAAACTGAAGAAACAGGCGACGTCGTATTGAAAGCTGTTCCTAAAAATAAAAATGCACTTTTTAAAAGCACCGAAGAAATACGATATAAATTGCAAGTGTATAATAACACAAATGAATTCAAAAATGGGAAGATCTCATATCTAATCACGACAGATGAAGGCAAAAGGATAGCTGTTGACTCCGTTCATTTAAGTATTAAGGGCAACGCCAGTAAAGAATTACAGATAACGATCCCGAAAAAGAGCACAGGATTTTACCATATAAATTTCATAGTTACGCTGCCTGATTATGACGATACCGTTAAAAGAGTGTTTGGCGTAAACCCAGGGCAGATCCGCTCGCAGTTGCATAAACCGGAAGATTTTGATGCCTTTTGGAAACAAAGCCGGGAACAATTAGCAAAGGTGGTTCCAAATTACAGGGTGCTTGAGCGTAGAGACCTGTCGACCGATGAAAAGAAAGTTTACGCGGTTGAAATGCACTCATATGGCAACATGGTGATCCGAGGCTGGCTGGTTATTCCGCGCGACGGGAAGAAATTCCCGGTACATTACCGGGTGCCGGGCTATGTGGTTACCTTAAAGCCCAATATGGATAACGACGACTTTATTGCGTTCGATCTGAATGTACGCGGTAACGGCAATAGTAAGGACGTGATAAATGTTGGTACAGATACTTACTCTGTTATAAATATTGACAATAAGGATAAATACATATACCGGGGTGTTTACATGGATTGCCTCCGCGGACTCGATTTTTTATGTTCACATGCTAACCTGGGTATTGATACCAGTAAAATTTTTGTTGAAGGCGGAAGCCAGGGTGGATCGCTGGCATTAATAACGGCAGCACTTGACAAAAGAGTAAAATTGTTGACCATGCAGGTACCGCTGTATGCTGATATTCATGATAACTATTCAATATCGGAATCGTATGAGAGCCAGGTTTTTCCATTTAAGGTATTCAGGAAATATCAAAGTCAGCATGCAGGTTTTTCGTGGGATAAATTTTTCAGTACATGGGATTATTACGATCCTCAAAATTTTGCGCCAATGGTAAAATGCCCGGTGCTGATGGGGATTGGCTTGTTGGATCGGTTTTGTCCGCCGCGCTGCAGCATGGCGCTGTACAACCATATCGGCAGCACTAATAAGGAATTTGTGTGTGTCCCAAACTCCACACATGAGGTAAATTTTAATTATTTTATGTTTCAAAACCTATGGCTTCGTGAAAAATTCAGGATACCATAGACCGGGATAACTGTTGAATTGTTTACCCACTTATTTAATTAGGAAAAGAACAATTAACAGCCGGAAGGGATGTTTTCAATTTAAAAAGCCGTATAATAAGTATATTGGCTACGGATAATAGGGATGGGGAATTTCGGCACGGTAATAGCCGTACGAGGCAGATAAAAAAGTTAAAATCAGGCTATACTGATTATAAACAATAGGATGGGGCTTAAAGCGCTCCCGCTAAATTTATGAGTTAATATGATGGTAAAGTTTACAAATAAATTTCTTGCGATAGCTTGCTTCCTGGTCACTTTGGCGGGAGTTAAACAGGCATTTGCACAGAGCGAAGCAAACGACGGCACTGTAAATACCGTTGTTACCACTAATAGTAAAGACGGCATTTTTAATTCGACCGCGTCATATACTTTTGAAGCTAAAAATGCCTATAACACTACCCAGGAAGGCCGGATAAAATATATAGTAACCACCGAGTCCGGAAAAAAAATGAAATCAGATTCTGTACGTGTAAAAATTGGCAGAAACAGTTCGGCAAGCTATAATTTTAATATAGCTGGTTTAAAATCCGGCTTTTATAAAATAAACTTCATGATCAATACAAATGATTATGATGATACAACCCGCAAAGCATTTGGCATAAGGCCGGACGAGATCCGTTCGCAATATGGCAAACCTGCCGATTTTGAAGCATTTTGGAATAATGCAAAGGCTGAGCTTGGCAAGGTGAAACCTGAATATAAGGTTACCGAAATGCCCGACTCAAGCAAAGATAACCGCAGGGTGTTTTTAGTTGAGATGAAATCCATAGGTGGCTTAACCATCCGCGGATGGCTAACCGAGCCTATAACGAAAAACAAGAACAAGAAATTTGCGGTGATGCTGGCCTTGCCGGGTTACCAGGTTGATTTAAAGCCCCTGTATGGCCTCGATCCTGATATTGCCCTACTATCATTAAACATCCGCGGCCAGGGAAACAGCCGTGACGTTATTAACGTACGAAAAGAAACATACATTACACTGGGAATTGAAGACAAAAACAAATATGTTTTACGGGGTGCTATTATGGATTGTGTGCGTGCCGTTGATTTTATTTTTACCCGGCCTGAGTTAAGGCATGACAATATTATTGCTGTGGGGGGTAGCTTAGGCGGTTTTCTTGCCGTTGCAACTTCTGGCGTTGATAAACGTATAAGTTTCTGTTCAGCTGCGAATCCTATACTTGGTGATATACGCAATTTGGTTGATGAGGTTGACTGGCCCTTTATTGACATTAAAAAATATGTTAATACCAGGCCGGGATTAACCTTTGATAAGGTGTTAAATAATATGGACTATTTTGATGCCAAAAATTTTGCATCGGGTATAAAATGCCGCACATTAGTTGGCATGGGCATGGTTGACAATATTGCACCTCCAAATACAGTACAAACAATTTACAATATTATCCCGTCAGATAAACACCTGATCATATTCAGGGATTTGGCGCACGAGATCGGTAAAAAGTATGTGATATACGAAGGACGCTGGATGCGGGATACTTTTGCATTGTTTTAACATTAACCATTAACCATGAGCCTTTTGAAGACTATTACAAGACTTTTATTTTCAACACTAATACTTTTTACAACCACTTATAATATAACCTATGCCGATGGCGGTTTTCCTACCAGGCCCGGCCGCTTATTAATAGCACCGTCCGCGAGCTACTTTTTTGCTAATTCACAATGGGATGCAAGTGGTATAAAACAAAAATTTGCCGATAATGGCAAGTTTCAGTCATTTGGTGGTACTTTATATGCTGAATACGGTATTAGCAGGCGTTTTGCGGCGGTGGCGTCAGTTCCGTTTGTGTATAACAAATACACTACTTCGCTGCCGTCAAACACTACAAGCTCTGGCCTTACTGACCTGGAAACCGGTTTAAGGTATTACCTTGCCAATATTGATTTTATTTATTATTTCTCTATCCAGGGTACTGCTATTACCCCCCTATATTCAAATAATGCCAGTTTAGGCTATGGGGAAGAAGGCGCCGAGTTAAAGCTTGCCTTTTCGGGTACAGGCCATTTGGGCAGCTTAGCTACTTATTTTAATGCCGCCGACGGGGTGCGCCAATATTTTGGCACCAATGGTCCTATTCAAAACCGGTATAATGGCACTTTTGGTGTATCGCTTGATAGTGATTACGAAAACCAAGTAGCGGTTACGGTAAGCGGTATCTATTCGCAAAGTAATGATAAAGGCTTTTCGCCAATTCCCGAAACCAATAAAGATTATTCATTCTTACAGGCGTCAATAGGTTATGGCCATTCATTTACCCGAGAAACCTCACTGTTTTTAAGCGGCGGCCGGTTTCTTACAGGTCGTAATACAGGTGTAGGTACCTCAGTATCCCTTGCATTTATTTACAGGCTGGATTACAGGTAGGAAGTTGAATGGTTGATTGAGTTGAATAGGTTGATTAAGTTATAGGCTTACTAACCTATTCAACTCAATCTAACTTAATCCAACCTAATCAACTAATTTCTCCAAACATCTCCCTTATCGCCTTCTCCCTGTATTCAAAGATCTGTTTAAGTTGTTTGCCTACTAAAACGGTATTGGCTAACCGGCCTATGAAGCCTAAGGGTATTGCGTAATATAAAATATCGTTCATTAGCACTCCGCCTTTTATAGCTTTAAAATGATGCTGATGATGCCATAAAGCATAAGGGCCAAAACGTTGTTCATCAACAAAATATTCACCTTCCTTTACATGGGTTATCTCGGTCATCCAGTCCATTTTTATACCCAATAAAGGCGAGATCTTATAGGTAATGATCATACCCGGATATATTTTGTTTCGGGTGTTTGATCTGAAGTCACCACAAAGCTTATTTCCTTAGGGGTAATTTTAGCCAGGTTTAATGGTGATGAGAAGAAATCCCAGGCTTCATCTAAACTTATCGGGATGGCCAGTTCTGTTTTTACCAGGTATGTTTTCACTTTGCGAGTTAAGAATTTACGGGAAGAATAGTTTTATAAAAATTGAGAGTCGGATTATTTTGATTCAAGATAAAAATATGCAATGCTGTTTATAACTAAACAGTTTTATACTTTGTTTCCATCCGCCAGATTAATTATTATCACTTTCTTAATTCTTGCATCTTGATTCTTGCGTCCTGATTCTTATTCCCCTAACCCCATCCGCATTTCTAACATATGCCCTTTAAAGCCGGCTTTTTCATATGCTTTAATTGCAGGCAGGTTATCATTGTAAACGTCCAGCCTGAATTCGGTTATGTTTTGCAGGATGGACCATTGCTTAAGCGCTTCAATAACTTTATTATTCACACCTTTTCCCCGGTGCGCCGGCTTTACATACATAAAGCCTAAATAGGCGTGCCTTGAATGTTTTAAGTAGATTTTTGAATCTTCGACACGTGCGTAACCTGATCCTATCACTTCTCCGTTCAGCTCAGCTACAATAACTTCCACATTTGAAGCAGCAATCATTTTCGCCAGATCATAATAATGAACCTCGCCTTCTTTAATGGTCGGGTCAAACGGGCGTTCTGCTTCAATAATTCCCTGCTCAAAACTCAATAATATCCCGAGGTCACTTAACTGCGCCTTCCTGGTAGTAATTTGTTCCATATTTAATTAGTGAAGGAGTGATTTATTGAATTAGTGAAGGAGTGAATTAGCGAATTAGTAATTTATACTAAGCAAACCTTACATCACTCACTAAATAACTAATTCAGCAATTCACTAATTATTATTCCCCGTTGCCATTGGCAAATCTCTTCTTGACCATTCGCTCCACGAGCCTACATATAATCTAGGTTCAGTAATGCCGGCATAAGCCATCCCCAAAAGTGTATGACACGCTGTAACACCTGATCCGCAATGCACAATTACTTCATCATGCGCTACATCACCTATAGCATCAAGATACATACTTCTTAATATTTCGGCGGGCATATATTTGCCATCAGCATCTAAATTTAATATATAAGGCAGATTTACCGAGCCCGGGATATGGCCTGCAATAAGGTCTATTGGTTCTGTTTGGCCAAGGTATCGTGGTGTTTCACGCACATCAATCACTAAGCGCCTCTCATCCTGAGCAGCAGCTCCGGTTTCTTCAATATCTACTGTACCGGCATAATCACCATGTGTATGGTAAAGTTTTACGGGTGTTGGCGTATAAGCATCAGTGCTTAATACTACGCCCGCTTTAACAGCTGCCTGCACTCCCCCATTTAATACCTGTACCTGCTCATGGCCCAATGATCTCAGCATCCACCATAACCTGGCAGCACTAAAGGCACCCGACTTGTCATCATAAATAATTACACGGCTATCAGAGGTAATGCCCCAGCTTCCTAATAAGGCTGAAAAACTTTTAACCGCCGGCAAAGGATGCCTTCCACCTATAGCGGCATCAGTAACTTTAGCTGCCAGGTGTTGGTCAAGATCGGAATAAATGGCATTTTTTAAGTGCCCGGCCAGGTAACGCTGATAGGAATCCTGCCCTCCGCGGGCATCGATAAGAATGGTATTAGCGCCGGCAAAAGCCGGATCGTTGATTTCAATTAGTGGTGACATAGCTTGATATTTAGTTAGTAGAATTTGAAGCAAGAATCAGGAAGTCAAGAATCAAGAAGAAAACCGGCTTATTTCACCTTCTTATCTTGATTCTTGACCTCTTGATTCCTGACTCTTCTTCCATATAAATATCAAATATAGATACACCGCAGTTGTTTTCAGCAATTTTACTGAACCATTTTATTTGCACAGTATGAACTGGCAAATGCTTCGGGCTTAGCCTTAAAAACAAAACCCATACTTAAAATGTAACCCATAGCCTCGTGCAAGGCCTGGTTCGATTTAAACATCGGGTTGGTGTTAATGTCGGCATGTACTTCAAGGTCAACATCATACAGGTCCAGCAAGTCGCAAAGCTTGTAGGCAATATCAATTGATTTCTGCACTTCGGAAAGCATTCTTTCTTTGATGCTCATTTTTTGTGAGGTACGCTCCTGGTGGATAAACATGAATCCGCCGCGCTGCTCACGTAAAAAAACAATTACAGTTGCAAAATCAGTTACTGTGCCTTTTACCTGCGAATCGGTACCAATACATACTTTTAGCTTGTTGCCAAGGTCGGCTTCCCTTTCAATGGCCTTTTCTACTTCTTCTAAAATGGGCGAATTAATGATCTCGCCGCTAAATTTTCTCCAGGTCATAAATTTATTTTTAGGGTTAAATTTTAGCTGACCTTTTTACGGTCTATAAAAATAAGCGATAACGTTCCATATAAACGTCAATACAATGTGATTTATTTGTTAACATTTAGCTGAATATTAACAGGTTGGGGGTGGATGTGCGGATGAAGGATGTGCAGATGTGCGGATGAGGGAAATTTGATGAGGTGTTTTTTGAAAATTTGAAGATGGAGAAAAGCCTGTAGCATATCACCAAATTAAAATCGGTGAAATCGTCTACAATCGGGGTAATCACAAAAAAACATATCTTTATCATATAAAACCTAAATTATGAAATTAGTAAAATACCTTTTGTTTGCTGTGCCTGTGTTTATTGCGGCGGGATGTAAACAATCCCAAAAAGATCAATCGGCTGACTTGCCTAAACGCACCGTATTTTTCGACAAAACAGGAATGGATACTACGGTAAAGCCCGGAGAAAACTTCTTTTTATACGCCAATGGCAAATGGATAAAAGACACTAAGATCCCCGGGAATGAAAGCAGCTGGGGATTGGGCAATATACTTTACAACGACAATCAAAAGCACCTGCACAGCATACTCGACGATGTGTCTGTTGACGATAACCCGGCAGGCAGCAAGGAGCAAAAAGTAGCCGACCTGTATAAAAGCGGGATGGACACCGCCACCATTGAAAAGCTGGATTATGAACCCGTTAAGCCATTGCTGGCAAAAATTGATGCTATAACAGATTATAAGGGCCTTTTAAAATTGGCTGCCGATGGTTACAAGAATGGCGATGGCTTTTTATTTGGATTTTATGTTTCTCCGGATGACAGGATCAGTAATAAAAACGCCGCTCATTTTGACCAGACAGGCATAACCCTGCCCGAGAAAGGTTACTATACAAAAACCGATTCGGCATCAAAGAAGATCAGGGATGAATATGTTAAATATATAACCAAACTGTTTACATTAACTGGTTCGGATGCAAAAGTTGCCGCAAACAAAGCCGACGGGATCTTAAAGCTGGAAACAGCAATAGCTAATTCGCATTTAAGCCCGGTTGAGCTGCGCGACCCTGTAAAAAACTATAATAAGCTTGCGGTTGCCGATTTTCAAAAGCAGGTACCTGATATTGACCTGGCTGACGCTTTTGAACGCATGGATTTAAAAACCGATACCGTTTTGGTTGGACAGCCCCGCTATTACAAGGCTTTGGATAGCTTGTTAAAAACCGTGCCTGTTACTGTATGGAAAGATAAAGCGGCTTTCGGCGTTTTGGATGGTGCGGCATCGTCACTAAGTAAAAAATTCGTGGACGCCCATTTCCAGTTCTATGGAAAAACATTAAATGGACAGAAAATACAAAAGGAGCGCTGGAAAACAATTGTTGACCGCGTTGATGGCGGATTAGGCGAACTGCTGGGTCAGCTTTATGTTGAAAAATATTTTACTCCCGAAGCAAAAAAACGGATGCTCGACTTAGTAAATAATCTGCAAAAAGTATATCATGAACGCATTGAAAAATTGGATTGGATGGGATCCGAAACTAAAAAACGTGCGATTGAAAAGCTGGACATCTTCACCAAAAAAATAGGATACCCTGATAAGTGGAAGAATTATGACGACGTTGACATTAACAAAGATGCCTTTTATAATAACCTGCAGGCTATAGCTAAGCACGATTATAAAGAGATGATAAAAAAGGTTAATAAATCGGTTGACAGATCTGAATGGACCATGACGCCGCCTACAGTAAATGCCTATTATAACCCAACTTTTAACGAGATAGTTTTCCCTGCTGGCATATTGCAATATCCTTTTTTTGATGAAGATGCTGATGACGCCATTAATTATGGAGCAATTGGTTTGGTGATTGGTCACGAAATGACCCATGGCTTTGATGATCAGGGTCGGCAGTATGATAAAGATGGCAACCTGAAAGATTGGTGGACCGCTGATGACGCTTCAAGATTTAAAAGTAAGGTGCAAGTAATGATCAATCAGTATGATCAGTTCACCGTTTTAAACGGAGTACATGTAAACGGCAGCTTAACCCAGGGAGAAAATCTTGCTGATATCGGCGGTTTGGCTATCGCTTACCAGGCATTTAAAAATACGGCACAAGGAAAGGGTAACACTAAAATAGATGGCTTTACACCCGATCAGCGTTTTTTCCTTTCATGTGCACAAGTATGGCGTTCAAAAAGAAGTGATGAGATAACACGAATGTTAATTAACGTTGACCCGCACTCACCACCAATGTATCGTGTTATCGGCCCTGTGTCAAACATGCCCGAATTTTATAAAGCCTTTAATATAAAACCCGGCGATAAAATGTACCGTGAAGAAAAGGATAGAGTGAAGGTTTGGTAATTGTAATCAATAGATAATGTAAATGCCATCCGGTTTTGGGTGGCATTTTTTGTTTTGGGCAGCCTTAATTCAAATCCGAGGTGCTCATTTTTCTATAACATTAACTACATTTATTAACTATTCCACTTTATAAGGTTATCATTAAATTATATGAAAAAGTATTTGCCAGCTGTAATTCTTTTATGTTTCGCTTTCAATGCAACATGTGCAGATACATTGTCTGTTTGTTCTCCTTCTGGAAAAATATGTGTAAAAATTTGGATGAAAAAAAATCTGAATTACTGCATCTATGTAAATGGTGTAATAGTGTTGAGACCCTCGGAGGCCGACATGTTATTAAGTAACAATCAAAGTTTCTCATTTAATAACAGTATTAAATCGCATGTATCAAAATCGGTCACTGCTGAAATTATTTCTCCTGTACCAGAAAAAAGAAAAAAGATTAAAGATGATTATAATTTAATATCGATAGCATTCAGAAAACCTTATAAGGTAGAATTCCGCGTATATGATGATGGTGTTGCTTACCGGTTTTCTACATCATTTAAAGATTCTATTACGGTACAAAATGAAGTTGCATCATTTCATTTTTTAGAATCTTCAGCGGCCTATTTTCCCGCAATACATAAAAGGGATGATGCCGATATTTTTCATACAAGCTTTGAAGAATTATATCCGTTAAGGAAACTTCATTCAATTGAAAATACAGAGGTTGGTTATACGCCTGTACTGGTAGCGCCGCCAGCTAATCCAAAAATTGCCATTATGGAATCAGACCTGGAAGATTACCCGGGAATGTTTTTAAGCGGAACCGGATCAGCCGTTTTAAAAGCAGTATTTGCACCATATCCCCTCGAAGAAAAAATGACCGGTGGCGAATACCCGCAATCGTTAGTTACAAAAAGAGCAGACTACATAGCAAAAACAAAAGGTACAAGAACCTTTCCATGGCGTGTATTAATGCTTGCTGATGAAGACAGGCAATTACCTTCCAATGATATTGTTTACCGGCTCGCCTCCCCTTCCAGAATTGGTGATGCCTCCTGGGTACGGCCAGGCAAGGGAACAGATGAATGGACCATTAACGTTAACCTTTTCAATGTGTCTTTCAGGTCGGGCGTTAATACTGCGTCTTATAAATATTATATTGATTTTGCAAAAAGGTTTGGATTCGACAGGATAATGATGGATGCAGGCTGGAGTGATAACCTGGACTTTTTTAAAATTAATCCTGCTATTAAAATGGATACGATAGTTGCGTACGCAAAAGAAAAGGGGATTAAAATAAGCATGTGGACATTGGCCCATACTTTAGACAGGCAGCTTGAGAGCGCCTTAAACCAGTTTAATAAATGGGGCGTTGATTTTATCATGACAGATTTTATGGATAGAGATGATCAAAAGATGGTTAATTTTTATTACCGGATTGCGAAGGCCTGTGCAGAGCATCATATTATGATCATGTACCACGGCGCTTATCCACCAAAAGGGTTTAACCGAACGTTTCCAAATAATGTTACAAGAGAAGGCGTGCTTGGCTCTGAAAATAATATTGGAAGTGATAAAGCATCACCTAACCATGATGTAACGCTGCCATTTACGCGAATGCTGGCAGGATCATTTGATTACGAGCCGGGTATCTTAAATAATGCTACCAAAAAAGGATTCAGGCCAATTGAAGGCATGGTGATGAGTCAGGGCACACGTTGCCATCAGCTTGCAATGTTTGTTGTATATGATAACCCGATGGAAATATTTTCCGGCAATCCGTCGCAGGCATGGCTGGAACCTAAATTTATGGAGCTGCTGGGCAGCATCCCAACTACGTGGGACCAAACAAATGTATTAGACGGAAAGGTGGGAGAATATATAGTTACAGCAAGGCAAAAAGGCAATAACTGGTTTATTGCTGGTATGAGTAACTGGACGCCAAGGGATGTAGCTGTTAAATTTGATTTTCTTGATGCCTCCGGTAGCTATAAAGCCACAATTTGCAAAGATGGCGTAAATGCTGACCGCTATGCTGCCGATTATATTTTAAATGATATCAGCATAAAAAAAGATGATATAATTAAAATACACCTTGCACCCGGCGGAGGTTTTTTAATAAAACTGGTAAAAGAATAACCTTTTGTTGTTAAACTTTATCTTATTTATTAACCATTAAACATATAGCAGTAGTCCCGGCGGGATCATTTTTCACGTCGAAAGTCTTTAGAAAACTACATACATTATATATTTATCAAAGGATAATCCGGATAAAAGGACATTCCTCATGTGGTCCGTACGTTAAAATTTCAATTTAGTCTGGTAATTTTGCAGCATCCTTATTATATCTTTTCACTGCATCAAAATAATCCTTTTTATCAAAATATTTCATTGCCTTTTCGTCATTGCCGATAAATGCTTTTAATGCATCTGGCTCAAACTTTCCCATAACGCTTGTACCATATTGTACGGCAGCGATTGTGGAAGGATCGAAGAGATACGAGTTGCCAAATTCACTCACAAACGAATATAAATTGATTTTGCCTTTTATGGCGTGGAACAGCCAGCAGCTATCGGTAGCCATGCCATCAAACCATACCTGCTTAGCTGAATCGTCGGGATTGGATGGCGTTACATCACGCGAAATGCTGATAGTTTGGGTGGAATATATTTTTACTTTCCGATGTGCAGTGTCGGATCTTGGGTAACGCTTATCAACAAGCAGCAGGTAACTTTTTTTCTGCAAAGTATCAAAATAAATGTATGAAGTTATCGTTTGTTGGGGGCCATCTTTCATAACCACCTTATAGGTGTACTCGTTTTCAGCCCCGGGTATTTTACTCGAATTACTTGCTCTTGAGCGCATTGACATGTTCATGCGCATCATCATGTTCATTTGCTGGTTTATAAACTGGTTATTCATTTGGGTCCTTACCTGTTGCATACCAGGGAATTGTGCCAACGAAGCTTCTGAGAAAAATACCAGGGCAATACCAAGTAAAATTAGCGTAAGGTTTTTTTGTAGCATAAGGGGGTTTATTTGACCGAATATATAAATAAAACAAATATGGAATTATTATTACGTTCCTAAAATCTTTCTTCATTGTTTTTGCTACCGATATTGGCTCTCCCATAGGATCAGAAACTGGTTATAAAAACCCCTGCTACTCACCCCTAAAATTAAAAACATAAGCAAACTTTAACCCGGCTACCGGGGTAATTCCATTACTTGTCGATTCTATATTTATTACCGTGGTATACAATGATGCCTCAATAGTGTTGTGCCTGTCGAGAATTAAATTAATGCCACCGGCCGCCGTGCCGCCAATGCCTAATGCAGCTATGTCTTCATTTCCACCGCCTGCGTAAAGTATGGGGCCGGCTTTTGCGAAAACGTATTTGTTAAAGCAATATTTACCCATTGCGCCCAGGTAAAACAAGTCGATATTTAATGCTCTTCTGTTATTAAAACTAGCGGGATCATAATACATCCTGTTCTTAGAATTCAGCCTGTCGCATCCAAAATTTGGAACCATAGCCCATTTATCACTTAGGGTTATATTACCAAGCACCTGGAAACCGCTGCCCAGTTGTACTCATTGGAAAAAGGCTTGTTAGGGCCATAGGCAAAGCCAATCCCGCTGCGGGCCTGGCTATGGGATTTTACACTCAAAAATATTAGGGAGATAATCAGAAGTGTGCTTAGGTTATGTTTGTACTTCATTATCAATTTAACCGCACGAAGAAATTTTAGTTCTAAATGTAGGATTAGATTTGACAACTTTTAAAAAGTTGTCAAATCTTAAATGGAGGTTATACCGTCAGCTTCTTATACTTAATCCTTTTCGGCGCCACATCACCCAAACGTTTCCTGCGGTTCTCTTCGTAATCCGAATAATTCCCTTCAAAAAAGTAAACCTGCGAATTGCCTTCAAAAGCAAGGATGTGTGTACAGATCCTGTCTAAAAACCAGCGGTCGTGACTGATCACTACGGCGCAGCCACCAAAGTTTTCCAGGGCTTCTTCCAGTGCACGCAAAGTATTTACGTCAATGTCATTGGTAGGCTCATCCAGCAATAAAACATTTGAGCCCTTTTTCAGGGTGATAGAAAGATGTACCCGGTTCCGCTCACCTCCCGACAAAACGCCTACTTTCTTTTGCTGATCGGCTCCGTTAAAGTTAAAACGGGATACATAAGCCCGTGAGTTGATCGGCCTGTTACCTACCAATATGGTTTCCTGTCCGTTAGTAATATTCTCCCACACAGATTTATTGGGGTCGAGATCATCATGAAGCTGATCTACATAACCTAAAGCTACTGTTTCACCAACGCGGAAAGTACCGGCATCTGGTTTATCCTGCCCGGTTATCAGGCGGAACAGCGTGGTTTTGCCCGCGCCATTGGGGCCAATTATCCCCACTATACCAGCAGGCGGCAGCGAGAAACTAAGGTTATCAAATAATAATTTATCACCATATGATTTACTTACCCCATTAGCCTCAATCACCACATTACCTAAACGCGGGCCCGGCGGAATAAACAGCTCCAGTTTTTCTTCCCTGTCCTTTGTCTCTTCGGATGCTAATTTATCATAGTTTGATAAACGCGCTTTTGATTTGGTATGACGGCCCTTCGGTCCCATCCGCACCCATTCCAGTTCCCGCTCCAGGGCCTTCTGGCGTTTGCTTTCCGTTTTATCCTCCTGCGCCAGGCGTTTAGCCTTTTGCTCAAGCCACGAAGAGTAATTTCCTTTCCATGGAATGCCCTCTCCCCTGTCCAGCTCCAGGATCCACCCCGCAACGTTATCCAAAAAGTAACGATCGTGGGTCACGGCTATAACTGTACCTTTATATTGTTTTAAATGCTGTTCCAGCCAATCAATTGATTCTGCATCCAGGTGATTGGTTGGCTCATCAAGCAATAAAACATCCGGCTCCTGCAATAATAAGCGGCATAATGCCACGCGGCGGCGCTCGCCACCCGATAGCACTGAAATTTTAGTATCTGGGTCCGGACAACGCAGTGCATCCATTGCGCGTTCCAGCTTAACATCAAGTTCCCAGGCATTCACTGCATCAATTTTATCCTGCAGCTCGCCCTGGCGCGCCATCAGCTTATCCATCTTATCGGCATCGCCGTAGTACTCTTCAAGGCCAAATTTTTCGTTGATCTCTTCGTATTCCTTTAATAAAGCTGTGGTTTCAGCTACGCCTTCTTCTACAACTTCCTTCACCGTTTTTTCCGGATCAAGCACCGGCTCCTGACTCAGGTAACCTACGGTATATCCGGGCGAAAAAACCACTTCGCCAATGTTTGTTTTATCTATCCCGGCTATAATTTTCAATAACGACGACTTACCGGATCCATTTAAACCGATAACGCCTATTTTGGCGCCATAAAAAAACGATAGATAAATGTTTTTTAAAACTGTTTTTTGCGGGGGATAGACCTTACTAACCCCTGCCATTGAAAAAATTATTTTTTCGTCTGCCATGCCTTAATTAGTGAATTGGTGAATGGGTGATTTAGTGATTAGTTAATCACGGTAATCAGGTGGCTAAATTAGTAAAACTTGATTAAGTTGAATAGGTTATTTATTGTTGATTAAGTTGACTGCTACCGTGTAAACCAAATATGGAAGCTTGACTTTGGGCAAACAGCCTGGTCAATAATCCAGCCGGCAAAGCGTTCCATTTTTTCGCGGAACGGCGTGGAACGCTGTGAAACATGCTGATTATCAAATATTTGACTTTATTGAAAAATGTAAGTAATTGATAATCAATAGATATAAAATTTACATTTTTGAATGTTGCGATGTAATTAATTTATAATCAGCGTGTTCCTATTTTTTTCCGTTGTTGTCAATAGCTGCTGTGAAGGTTTCTGCCTTTGTTTGCTGTTGTCACCATGGGTGTCCGGAAGATTTTTTATTCCCCTCGTGAGAGGGGTGCGCCGGATTGTGCAGTGGCAGGGATGTGTTCGCTGCCATGCAGTAACGTAAAAGCTTGGCGCAGAGGACACACCCCTTCACCCGATAAGACCTTTCTAACCTAATCAATCCAATTTAATCAACCCAATCCAACTTAATCAACTATTCACCACTCACCTCCCACCATTCTCCACTCTCCATTCACTCCCATGCCTTAATGTCATATATTTACTTTATTTTACTGCCACTGTCACCTTATTGAGGTGACAAGCGTATACATAATTAAACTATTTTATAATAATTATATCAAAAACATATAAATCGACGTTTTTTTTATAAAAATCTATTGTGGTTATGTGTTTTATTTATAAAATTGCTAAACAAAATTTGAGTTTTATATAAGGATTATCATAGCAATGTCTGCTTTAGGTATAACTTAAAAACTTGGCAATAATATTGTTGATATGTGTAAAACAACACGTTCTGATTGTTGAAACAATTTAATACATTAGGACGTTCATAAATCGGAAGGATATATATGGAAGCTAAATTTTCGCCACGGGTTAAAGACGTTATACAATATAGCAGAGAGGAGGCCTTGCGCCTGGGGCATGATTATATTGGAACTGAGCACCTTTTGCTGGGATTGATAAGGGATGGGGATGGTGTTGCAATTAAATTATTGAAGGAATTAACCGTCGACACAGCTAAATTACGACGCTCTGTTGAGGATGCAGTAAAAGGAACAATAGGAACAAACGTACATATTGGCAGTATTCCGCTAACTAAACAGGCAGAAAAAGTATTAAAGATCACTTACCTGGAAGCTAAAATTTTTAAAAGCGATGTAATAGGAACCGAGCATTTATTGCTTTCTATACTTCGCGATGAGGACAATATCGCATCACAAATTTTAATGCAGTTTAATGTGAATTACGAAATTTTTAAAAGCGAGGTAGAGTCGCATAAAAACGATGTAACCGACGAGATGCCCGGGTCACCGACCGGGGGAGATGACGATTTTAAAGAAGAAGAGTCATTCAGTCAGCCAAAAAAAGTATCAGACATTAAATCAAAAACGCCGGTACTTGACAACTTTGGCCGCGATTTAACCAAAGCTGCTGAAGACGGCAAGTTAGATCCGATTGTAGGCCGCGAAAAAGAAATTGAAAGGGTGTCACAGATCCTTTCGCGCCGTAAAAAGAATAACCCTATTTTAATAGGTGAACCAGGTGTCGGTAAATCAGCCATTGCCGAAGGTTTGGCATTGCGCATTGTTCAGCGTAAAGTATCACGTGTTCTGTTTAACAAACGCGTAGTTACTTTAGATCTGGCTTCGCTTGTTGCCGGTACAAAATACCGCGGCCAGTTTGAAGAGCGCATGAAAGCGGTAATGAATGAGCTTGAAAAATCACCTGATGTTATTTTATTTATCGACGAAATCCATACTATAGTTGGCGCAGGCGGCGCTTCAGGCTCGCTTGATGCATCAAATATGTTTAAACCAGCTTTGGCACGCGGAGAGATCCAGTGCATTGGGGCAACAACTTTAGATGAATACCGCCAGTATATTGAAAAAGATGGCGCTTTGGATCGTCGTTTCCAAAAGGTAATGGTTGAGCCGGCTACACCTGATGAAACCATTGAGATCCTGAACAGGATAAAAGAAAAATACGAAGAACATCATGGCGTTACTTACACACCGGAAGCTATTAACGCTTGTGTGAATTTAACTACAAGATACATCACTGATCGTTTTTTACCGGATAAAGCTATCGATGCTTTGGACGAATCAGGCTCGAGAGTTCACTTAACCAATATTCATGTGCCACAAAACATTTTGGATATTGAGCAAAAGATAGAGCTTATTAAAGTAGAGAAAAACAAGGTTGTACGCAGCCAGAAATATGAAGAAGCAGCCAAGCTCCGCGATACTGAAAAACATCTGCTTGAAGAATTAGAGCAGGCAAAAGCTATCTGGGAAGCTGAAACAAAATCAAAACGTTATACCGTTACCGAAGATAATGTTGCCGAAGTAGTATCTATGATGACCGGCATCCCGGTTCAGCGTGTTGGCCAGGCTGACAGCCAGAAGCTGTTGCATATGGCAGATACTGTTGCCAGTAAAATTATTGGCCAGGAAGAAGCCATTAAAAAATTAACCCGCGCCATACAACGTACACGTGCCGGGCTTAAAGACCCTAAAAAACCAATAGGTTCATTCATATTCCTGGGGCCTACTGGTGTTGGTAAAACTGAGCTTGCAAAAGAGCTTGCACGTTTTATGTTTGATACCGAGGATGCGCTGATCCAGATTGATATGAGCGAGTACATGGAAAAATTCGCAGTATCACGTTTAGTGGGAGCGCCTCCGGGCTATGTAGGCTATGAAGAAGGCGGACAGCTTACCGAAAAGGTACGCCGCAAGCCTTATGCAGTAGTATTGCTTGATGAAATTGAAAAAGCACACCCTGATGTATTTAATATCCTGTTACAGGTGCTTGATGAAGGCCAGTTAACCGACTCATTAGGTCGTAAGGTTGATTTCAGGAATACCATTATCATCATGACATCTAACATTGGCGCACGCCAGTTGAAAGATTTCGGACAAGGTGTTGGTTTTACCACCAGTGCAAAAGCCATCCAGGCCGATTCACATTCAAGAGGAGTAATTGAAAATGCACTTAAACGTGCTTTTGCTCCTGAGTTTTTGAACCGTATTGATGATGTAATTGTGTTTAACTCACTTGGTAAAGACGAGATCTTTAAGATCATTGATATTGAGTTAGGCTTCCTGTTCAACAGGGTTAATATTTTGGGCTACAAAATTGAGCTTACCTTAGGTGCTAAAGAATTTATTGCCGACAAAGGTTACGACTCTCAATTTGGTGCGCGTCCATTAAAACGTGCCATTCAGAAATACCTGGAAGACCCAATTGCCGAAGAGATCCTTAAAGGCGAACTTGCCGAAGGCGATACTATGGAAGTGGATTATGATAAAGAATCTGGTGAAATTAAAATAGTTGCCCGCAAAGCTGAAGGCGAAAACAAAAAGCCTGAAGAAGAAGAGCAGAAATAATTTAGCTGTTAAATATTATTTAACCCCGTTATGCAAAGCATAGCGGGGTTTTTTGTTTCCTGCGGAATTTACGTAATTCAATCTCCGGAGTTTTGAAATAATTATTTCTCAATAATTAACTATTGAGCATCAAAAAAACACCAATAGTTAACAATTGCGGATTATACGCAAAAGCTTTGCGGGAAACACCTGAAAAAATTGGGTTAAAACACGGTGTTGCGTGTGACTGTTTTAATACTAATTTTATGGCGCCCCTAAACCTTATTACCTGATGTAAAAAACCCTTGTTTAAAGGCCTTAAAGCTCTAAAACAAGGGTTTTATTGCAAGCTAACTTATTAATTCCGCTTTTCCACCTTATCGTAAAAACCGCCAAAAGTATTAGTCTTAACAGCCTCTTCCCTGAAAAAATCGCC
The DNA here is from genome assembly GCF_028288225.1 of Mucilaginibacter sp. Taxonomy (GTDB): domain Bacteria; phylum Bacteroidota; class Bacteroidia; order Sphingobacteriales; family Sphingobacteriaceae; genus Mucilaginibacter. The sequence goes on along the minus strand of NZ_JAQBOC010000045.1, from coordinate 13,533 downwards.
GGGAAAACCTAATTGAACAGCACTTATCTCATCCAGCTTCTGAAGTTGCCCGTTGGTTAATTCAACATTAACTGTTTTAAGATTATCCTCCAGTTGACTTATTTTAGTTGCGCCCACAATAGGTATGGAAGAAAAGCCTTGCTGTGTGGTCCACTTTAAAGCAACGTTACCTGCAGAGATCCCCAGCTCATCCGCAATAGCAACTACAGCCTTTGTAATACCGGCGCTCCGATCATTAAGGCGTACGCTTTCGGGCTTTATGCGGCCCTGTTCGCCACGAAGGTATTTACCTGTTAGAACGCCTCCGCCTAGTGGCGCCCACGGGGTAACGGTGATTCCGAAATGTTTGGCCATTGGGATCAGCTCACGCTCTGGCGTACGGGCAAGCAGGCTGTATTCAACCTGCAATGCTACAAACTGACTCCAACCCATCAGCTCGGCAAGGGTATTCCCCTTGGCAACAACCCATGCAGGAGTATCGCTTATGGCAGCATAATTTATCTTACCCTGTTTAATCAAATCATCCATTGCACGCAATACCTCATCAATTGGGGTAATATCATCCCATATATGCAGGTATAGCACATCAATAAAATCAGTTTTTAAACGCTTAAGGCTTTCCTCAACACTGCGCATCATATTTTTGCGGTTATTTCCAGACGCATTAGGGTTGGTCATATTATCCTTTAAAGCATATTTGGTGGCTAATACAAAATAATCGCGGTCGTGGTTGCCGATATATTCGCCTATTATCTTTTCACTGGTTCCAAGCTTATAAACATTGGCGGTATCTAAGAAATTGCCACCGGCATTGGCAAAAGTATCCATAATGGCAAAACTGGTTTCCTTATCGGCACCCCATCCGCCCTCGGTACCAAAACCCATAGTGCCCAGGCACAATTCCGAAACCTTAAGGCCTGAACGGCCCAACAATTTATATTTCATGTAGTTGATGTTTGATAGGTAAATATCCGGTATTTGAGCGAAAAGCAGAAAGCTTAAAGTAAAAAGCCGGAAAATTATAAGCTGATATTACAATATGGAAACAATATTAGCCAGTGCTTGTAATTATTTAAGTAATCAGTATGCTATGAAAATTTTAGATCTCCATAAAACCATTACAACAGATCAACTGCTAATGTTGCTGCAGCAAAAGTTAAACCCGCTGTTTCATCAGCAAAAACAAAGTGATATCAGCTTTACTATTGAAAATAATGCCGGGGCAGTTGAAATTTCGCAGCCTGAAATTTATGAAGGCTTCTTGTTCCGCATTGAAATAGTAAGTACAACAGTTCATATAACCCGATCGGGGCATTATATTGATGATGTAAATTCACTCACCCTCGAAACAATATTGAATAGCCTTTTTGAAGAATTGGCAAAGGATGGCAAAGTAACGCTGGTTTTAGAAGGATAATAATTTTTAGTAGTTTTAAGCATAAAATTTCGCCTATGCTACGCCAGCCTTATCTTATTTTATTTTTATTATTTTCTGTATTTATTGCAAAAGCGCAAAAACCGGCCCCTGACCTGGGCGAGCCGGTAATTGTTAACCAGGATACACTATTTAAATTTTACGCTGGCCAGGGCTTGTTCGAAGCTAAAGAGCGGGCCCAGATTGTGAGCAAGCGAATCAGCGATATTATTTCACGGCTTGATTTTAATCCCGATTCGTTAGTATTAAAAAACGATTCTGTTTTATCTGTCATCAGCTATAAATCGCAATTGATAATGGCGGTAAATAATGCGGATGCTAAATTTTCAGAGTTGGACAGGCCGCAGCTTGCCGCAAATTATCTTAATATTCTAAAAAAACGGATGGGTAGCGTATTTAAAAATAATAGCGCTAAAGACATTATCATTAACATACTGGAAGCTATCGCAGTTGTATTTGTGTTGCTATTTCTGATATGGCTGGTAAACCGCGCATTCAGGTGGTTAAATGCAAAACTGCTGAAAGCCTGGGAAAGCAGGATAGCCAAATTAGGTGAGCAGGGTGCGCCGGTAGGTTATGCCAGCCGGGTGCTGCCATTCATTACAAATTCAATACGTGTTTTACGCTTATTGGTTATTATATTACTGGTGTACCTGGCGCTGCCCGTAGCTTTTTTAATTTTTCCGTGGACAAAACCCATTGCTACAGAGCTGCTTAGTTATGTAGTAAATCCGGTTAAGGGCATCCTGCTTGGCATTTTACACTATATTCCCAATTTATTAACTATATCGATTATTTTTTTGTTGACCCGTTATATTGTTAGGCTGATAAAATTTATTGCCAGCGAAATTGCAAATGGGGCCATTACCATAAAAAACTTTTATCCTGAATGGGCCATACCTACCTACAATATTATACGGGTTTTGCTTTATGCCTTTATGTTTGTGGTGATCTTCCCCTATTTACCCGGCTCAGATTCAAAGATTTTCCAGGGAGTAACGGTTTTTTTAGGGGTGCTTTTTTCCTTTGGTTCTTCTTCGGCCATATCAAACATGGTTGCAGGATTGGTTCTTACTTATATGCGTCCCTTTAAAATAGGCGACAGGGTAAAAGTGGGTGATGTAACAGGTGATGTGATTGAGAAAAACTTACTGATAACCCGGATCCGTACCATTAAAAACGAAGATATAACAGTTCCAAATTCTACCATATTAGGTGGTGCAGTGGTTAATTACACCACATCATCAAAAAATTTGGGGCTGATATTACACACCAGTATAACCATCGGGTATGATGCACCATGGCATATTATCCATGGTTTGATGATAGATGCTGCTTTGGCTACCGAAGGCATACTGGCAGAGCCTAAGCCATTTATTTTACAAACCGATCTGAATGATTTTAATGTTACCTACCAGGTGAATGCCTATACTTCACTATCGCATAAAATGGCGGTTATATATTCAAACCTTCATCAAAATATCCAGGATAAGTTTAACGAAGCCGGGGTGGAGATCATGTCACCGCACTACACAGCATTACGCGATGGAAATACCATACAGATCCCAGATGAATACAAACCGAAAGATTATATAAAACCTGGTTTTAAAATTGAAAAAGAGGAATAAATATATATTAGTGCAGATCTAGAAAAGCAGTCTATCTTTCTCTTTAACCTAAAAACTACCCGTTTATCCAGCTAAACTTATATTCAAGCCCGGGATTTTTCATCCGATCGGCAACCCGTAATAAACGAGCAGGCAAGTTCATGATATAATCCCGTGCTTTCTCGCCGGTTTCATTCAGGTCAACCATGCTTTCAATATGCCAGTCTTCAATCAGTTCCTTTAAAATGTCGACATAATCAACCGCGGTATAAATACCAAGGCGTTGTGCCGCATCTGTAAAGTGGCCAAAGGTTTGGCCGATTTTCAAACCAACCTCCCGCAAAAAGTGAGCAGGCATAACAATCTTTTTCCGCATCATATCCTCAAAAGCAAGCATGGCCTCATTAGGATCAACCTCAAATATCTTTTCAATAAAATATTTGTAGGCTTTAGCATGGCGGGCTTCATCACTGGCTATTACGCCGCACATTTTTGACAGTAAGGTATCACCATCCTTTTTTGCCTGCGAGGCAACACGGCGGTGTGAAACGTTAGTAGCTAGTTCCTGGAAAGAGGTATATATAAAGTTACGGTAAGGATCGTGCCCGGTACCGATATCAAACCCATCAGAAATTAAATATTGGGTTGAAACCTCCATCATCCGCATATTTACACGGCCTGAAAGGTACAGGTATTTATTCAGCAAATCGCCGTGGCGGTTTTCTTCGCCGGTCCAGTGCCTGGTCCATTGCATCCAGCCACCTTCTTCATTGCGCGATATACCTTCAACCATAGTTAGCCATGATTCATAAGTTGGTAAAGCCTCTTCGGTAATGGTATCGCCAATTAATACCGCTATCAAATCATACGATAAACCCTGGGCGCTTTCCTGCAATTCTTTAATTTCACTGAAAAAAGTATCACGTGACGAATCAGGCAAAAAATCAGATGGCTGCCAGATTGTGTCAATGGGCTTCAAATATTCATCCTTCTTTTCAAGCATGAATCTTTCGATGTGCATCATCACTTCACGTCGCTTTTCTTCAAAAAATCTCATAATAGCTTATTATAGTGCAAAGTTAATATTTATAACCATAATAAATCTATCAATTTTGTCCGGTATAAGCAATAGCATCTTTCATGCAATCGGGAAGGTCTTTAAGTGAAGGTTGTCCGCTAAAAATAGAAAAATTACTATTATAGTCCCACATCATTCCGGGTATATTCAGGGACTTTAACGCCTGGGGAACAGTTTTTATATACCGGCGCCTGTTATTAAATATCTCCATATTTATTGTAAACACTATACTCGCCGCAAAGTATGGGTACATAATATTTGTTCGACCAGTTTTTTACGATCTGAATTTATGTCTAACAGATTGTTCGTTGCCATCTGCTTTATATTTATTAAAATTCTTCTCACCATCGGTATTTTTTGCCTTTGAATTGAGTTCAGGAAATTTTTCCGCATTGTATGGAAATGGCACCCCAGTTGTCGATTCCTGATCGCCATCCACTCTACATCCTGGTGTGTAAACAAAAAGGCTCATAAAAATGGAAAGTATACACAACATTTTCATCGGCAAGCCGTACAAATCGGCTCAGTTCATAGATGCTCTTATAATTTGAAGCACCTATAATAAGCGTTCGTTCTTTATCAACTTTTCTTATCGCGGTAACAATATTGTAAACGGCATCCTTCCATATTTGGGGATCCATGTGCGGGGGCTCGTTATAAAGCTCAAAAAACAGCATATCATGATTAACATGAGCATATGTTTTTGTGAGTGTTGTCCACAAGTTAATGAGCTTTAGCGTTTTGGTATTATAGTTAGTATTATTAAAATTACCGTTTGGGCAATCTATTATTACTTTAAACCCGTATAAGCTGCTCTATTTAATTACCAAAATTATCAATGTGGGTAAATAATTGCTCACCCGGAATGTGCTCAGATTCGAAATACGAAAAAGCCACAGGAAGCCTGACGCTTTTAAAGCCAAGTTGTTTAAAAGTTTAAAATCAGAGCTTTTCAATGGAATCTTAGCTAAAATATCTTTGTTCCAGGTTTGTTCATACCACGAGATAGTAATTCCGTTATCTAAGCTTTTGGCGCGTTTAAAGGCGATTAACCGGGAAATTGGGGTGGTTGGATTGCTTTTTGCTATATGAGCCGGCGCAGACATAATTAACATAAGTATAAATATGTTTTTTATAAAGCTGATATGGTTGTGTATAATATGTTTATATGTGCAAAACATGTTTACTAACGTTTTAAATATTTTGATTTACTTTATACGAATTAAATTTATAGATAACAAGAATCTTATCATAATTCAAGAAAACCAAGAATGTTTGTTCAATTAACAAAAGAAGAACTTTTAAAAGAAATCTCAAAGAAGGCCTGGTATCAGACAAACAATATCATTTGGATGATATTATTTATATATCCTCTGTTCAGCATTGTTGATTTTATCTTTGCAAATACTATATGGCTCCAGTTCTTCATCGTTCGTATTATTACCGACCTTGTTATATTGGCCTTATATAGTTTGTTTCAACGTAAGAATTATAATTACAGATTATTATTACATCTATCATTATTATTAATCTCTGTTACTTCGGCTTTATTATGCAATTTAGTTGATATTCAACAGCTAAACGTTTACTATTTATTATATGGTGCCATTTTCCTGTTCTTTAATATACAGATATTTTGGGAGCCGGTAAACTCAGTTATACAGGCATTGATTGCGCTGGTACTGCTTGGTATATTCTTTAACCTGTTTAGTAATTATACTTTAGACCTGGTTATAAATAACGGCGGGCAATTCTTCTTCCTCATTGCCTTAATTTCATGCTTTGTTCCCGGTGCACGTTATAAGATAATAGATCGTGATGTTCGTTCACAATTGCTGATCGGGAAGTCAAACGAACAGCTAAAGGAGCAGAATCGCGACATCGCTGAAAAAAACAACATTATTGATGCACAATACGAAGAGTTGCGTAAGCTGGATAATCAAAAAAATAACTTTATAAATATTGCAGGCCATGATCTTAAAAACCTAACCGGTTCTATTATCATGAGTAACAATATGCTTAAGGACGAAGAATACCGGTTAAGTGCCGACCAGGTTGAACTTATCGGGTATATTTCAGAATCGTCGGAAAAAATGCAATACCTGTTAAATAAGTTAATGGATGTGAAAGAGATTGAGTCGCCTGAAATGAAGTTTAAACTTGAAGTATTTGATATTAATTCAGAAGTTATACACATATTTAAAGGATTAACGGAAACAGCGCAGATGAAGAACGTTCATTTGGTTGACAACATCCAGAAAACGCCAATAAATGTTAACCTCGACCGCGTTTTTGTTGGCCAGGTATTTCAAAACTTATTATCAAATTCTATAAAATTTTCACAAACAAATAATAACATTCGGGTTGTAACCAGCTTACAACGCCAGAAATTTGTTTTTGAAATAATAGACGAAGGTATTCCAATTGGCCAGGATGAGCTGGCTACGATGTTTAACAAATTAAATGCGTTAAGTGAAGCATCAGAACATACTGAAAGCCGCCTTGGATTAGGGCTCTCTATAGCAAAACTTATGACCCTGGAAATGGGTGGTGAATTATCGTATCGCAGCGATGATAACGGAAATTATTTTAAAGTTGAATTTTACGTAATAAATTAATATTGACAAACCAATGAACAAATTTTTTACCTTATTAGCCCTTGTATTTCTTTTAAGTAAGGCATCATTGGCCCAGAATGTTGTGTCCTTCAAATCATTGGGACATAATGACGATGCCATTTATGGAATGAGCGGCGCAAGTTCTTTTTACGTTAAGATTTCTCCTTTGGTGGAAATGAACGGAAGCAAACTGGTATTATATTTTGAGCCTTCCCAGGCTTTATTAAAAGATCATTCTTTTATAAATATAATAATCAATAACCGCCCCGTTTATAGTGCGCGTCTCGCAAAAGATTCTATACAAAAAATTTCACTTAACTTAAGCCGGGAAGATATTTCGACTGATAAATTCCTGAAGATCCAGATTAAAACGCTGCTAACCATTAGCGACGACATTTGCAAGGATCTGGACAACCCCGCCATGTGGCTCAAGGTAAAAGATTATTCTTATCTGTCGTTGGTTAGAAACACCAAAACTGGTTTAAATGATGTGAACATAAGTAATTGCTTTGAGTCAAAAAGAGCAATTGTTTATCCTGCCGATCCAAGCCTGCACGATTTAAAGGCAGTAGCATGGGCATATGCCAGGCTTAAAAAAACAACAAATAAAAAAATAAGTGTTTTAGAAGCAGGCCAGGTGCCTGATAGCATAAAGAACTATATACAAGTAGGTAATTTATCAATATTGCCTGAAGATAAACGCTCTTTGATAAAGGTATCACCTCAAGCTAACGAGGGCATTTTTTACCTGGCTAAATCAATGTCAACCGCAACTGACACTATAACCCAAATGGTTAGCGAAAAAGGTGTTATGGTTGCTCATAAATCTGTTTCAACAGAGTCTGTACCTTCTGAAATATTGTTTGTGAGCGGTGGCGATGATGCTGGCTATGAAAAAGCTATCACTGCTTTAGGTAACATCAACATATTAAATTCAACCTTTGGCGATTATCTTTTAATTGACCAGGCTCAAAATTCATACTTTAAAAATACAGATGAAAATCGTTCAAAATTATCATTGAAACAAATTGGCGGAACAAGCGATTTTCTTTCTGGTATAGGTTCATTAAAAAGTGCGTTTACTTTTAAAAACAGCGATTTTAACTTTACACCAAAAGAAGTTGAGATCAGGTTTATTGGCAACTACAGTGGCCTGAGTCCGGGCGACAGAGGTTATTTTAACATTTACCTTAACGGATTACTGATAAGCAGCGAAAAGCTTGATGCATCAGGTAAATTGAATACTTCGGTAACCATTAACCGTTACCAGCACCATAAATATAATACGCTGGAGTCTGAATTCAGATTTTTTCCAACCAATGGTTTGTGTAAAAATAGCTTTATCAATTTTTTTGGAGAAGTTGATGTTGACAAATCATATCTTGAATCAAAAAACCCGTTCATCTCAAGCGATCTGAGTTTTTATCAATACCCGGAAGCATTTAACACCGGTACTACACGTATAGTTGTATCAAAAGATTATGCTAAATATGCAGCTGGTGCAATTGGTGAAATTATTTACGAATTAAATAATAACATCAACGCAAATAATTTCCCTGAATTTTCATACTCAAACGAAATCCCTGCCGGCGATCTGAAAAAATATAATATCATAGCCTTGTTAAGCAAGGATGACAAACTTCTGGATCAGTTCCCTGACGCACCTATTAAGTTTGAACAAAACTTCAGATTATATAGAACGGACGACCATAAGGTAGTTTATTCATTATCTGATACGACATCAAATGGTTTGGCTCAGATATTCTACGGCCGGAGCAACAATGCCACCCTGGTACTTACAGCAACCGGTTCGCATATAGCTGAAGCATTTTTAGCTGCCTCCAGATCAATCACCGAACAGCTATCAACGCTATCAAGTAATGTTTGCGTAACTGATGTTAACTCAAACAAATACTTGTTCAACATCAATAAATCAAGCGAGAACCTTGAATATATTGATACAACGAGTGCTATCACCAAGTTCTGGGTAAACTACAACCTATACATATTGCTTGGTATATTAGTATTAATTCTGCTATCGTTCCTATTTGTTCGTTCACGAGTTCAAAGATCACAGGAATTATATAACGACTAATTTTTGATAGCCACACCAATTGAGTAACCTTAGCCTGTAATAACAGATAAGGTTACTTAATAAAACTGTTTTAACACTTTACAGAAACTAAATAATATGTCAATTCCTGAACTTTTGGTTAATGATGGTTTTATATCTCAGCAAGATCGGGAAAAGATTAATGATTTATCTGCACAAACAGGTCATTCATTCATTAAAATAGCGCTCAACTATGGTTATATATCCCGTAAAAACTACGACCGTTCATTAACAAATGCAGGTTATGTATTTCAGCCAATAAGGGAGCTTTCTTTTGATGCGGAAGTATTAAGTAAAATAGAACTGAAGTTTGCCGATCAGCATGCAGCACTTCCCTTACGTATTGAAAATGGCAGGGTTGTAACTGTAATGGCCGATCCATCAAACCAGCTGTTTATTGATTTCATCAGGTTTACTTATGATTGCGAACCCGAAATAATCCTGGCGTCTGACCTGGACATTACCTGGTTAAGCCATAAATTAACCGGCGATAAATATGTAAAATCAGCTGTATTTGAGCTTTTAAACCGCGACCCAAACAGTTCGGCTTTTATTACATTTTCATCAGGGCAATTGGCTTTCCTTTTTATATTGCTTGGCCTTGTAACTACTGGACTTGTTGTTAGTTTTAAAAATACGTCCATCATTATTAACGTCCTTATTAGCTCATTCTTCCTGGTAGCCATATTGTTTAAGCTGTTTTTGGCGCTTATGGGTTCACGATTTGAATTACACCAGGCTGTAACACGTGAAGATCTGCGCGAAATAATTGACGATGAGTTGCCGATATACACCATTCTGTTACCTGTATATAAAGAAGATAAGCTGATAAAAAAGCTGATCTGGAACTTACAGGCGCTTGATTACCCCCGTGAAAAACTTGATATCAAATTATTGATTGAAGAGGATGATGATAAAACACTAAACGCAGTCCGGAACCTTGATTTCCCGGCCATATTTGAGGTTGTTGTGGTTCCGTTCCATATGCCTAAAACAAAACCAAAGGCATGTAACTACGGGCTCCACTTTGCACGCGGTAAATATTTAACTATTTATGATGCCGAGGACATTCCTGATACCGATCAGCTAAAAAAGGTTGTATCGATGTTTGGTAAGCTGCCATCAAATTATATTTGTATCCAAAGCGCCTTAAATTACTTTAATCGCAATGAAAATTTCCTGACAAGGATGTTCACGCTTGAGTATTCTTATTGGTTTGATTATATGTTGCCCGGATTGGATACACTGGATATTCCTATTCCTTTGGGTGGTACAAGCAATCACTTTAAACTGGATAGTTTGATTGAATTAGGTGCATGGGATCCGTTTAACGTTACCGAGGATGCCGATTTAGGGTTACGAGCTTATGCAAAGGGCTATAAAATAGCGGTAGTAAATTCAACTACCTACGAAGAAGCAAACAATGAGCCTATTAACTGGATCCGCCAGCGTTCAAGGTGGATAAAAGGTTATATGCAAACCTACCTTGTACATATGCGCAACCCGGTTGCGTTATGGAGAAAATTAGGCTGGAAAGGTTTTTTAGGGTTTAATTTCTTTATCGGCGCAACCCCCCTCACCTTCCTTGTATATCCATTTCTGCTTGCCATATTTATAAGCTACCTGGTATTTGACCTTTCAACCATCAGAACATTATTTCCGGACTGGATTTTATTCATGTCGATATTTAACCTGATGGTGGGTAATATATTAATGATCTACATTAACATGATGGCCGTATTTAAGAGGCGCTTTTATGAGCTTATCCTTTTTTCAATTGCAAACCCGGTTTACTGGTTAATGCACTCCATTGCCGCCTTTAAAGGTCTATATCAATTAATTGTTAAGCCTTTTTATTGGGAAAAAACTGAACATGGACTTAGTAAAGTTAACAGTCCAACAAACATTGTTAAATGAAAAAACAATCCAAATATCTGTTACTTATCACCATATTACTGGCGATCTATTACCTGGTATTAGGTATTTACTTAAACAGGTTAGGTTATTTTAGCCAGGAAGCAATGTTTTACATTGAGAAAACCAAGATCGTGCTTGACGGTGCGGGTAACAGGCTAAAGGTAATGGGTTTAACAGCCCCTATGTTACCATTCTATGCCTCATTTATATTTTCAGCAATAAGTGCTACACTTGCCCCTGTAATAGCATCAGCTTTGTGCACCGCTATATTATTCTTTATGATTGGCAGTGCACTGCTAAAAAGAGCCAAGGATGATTTTTACCTGTTTATAATATTAATTGTTTTTATATTCCATCCGGGTATCTTATACGCGGCGTGCTCCGGTAAATCAATAGCACTAGTGCTGGTTTTCTTTTTCATGTTCTTTTTTAACCTGTTTAAATTTTACCGGTCAAATACCACATTCCACGTTTCTATTGCCAGTATCAGCCTTGTATTGCTTATATTTTGTGATTACAAGTTCATTTGGCTCACTTTATTCTTCATCCCGCTTGTATTATCGATAACAATAAAAAGTTTAAACCTGGGCGAGCAGGAATCCATTTTCAGGCTATTTATCAGCTTTAATAATCCATCGCTGCGCCGTAAGCTTATCAATAAAACTTTTGCACTTTACATCATCCTGTTTGTTTTACCGCTTGCATGCATTATTTGTTATAAACTGCTTAACTTAACACATGCCCAGGATTTAAATTACTTTAACGAAAGCCCCTATGCAACCTGGACGGTGCTGGCAGACAAGTTAAGCTTTGACCAGCTGTCAACCAGTACGGTTTACCAGATTCCTGAAACGTCCATATTAATATCTGCAAGGATCTTGCTTTTTTGCCCGCTTATGTTGGTTGCTGTTTACTTATTTAAAAACAGTACCTATCAAATTTTAACACTCTTAACACCTTTCGCATTTGTTGAATTTTTACATATAAAATACGAGAAGGTATTTTTGATGAATGAGTATTACCTGATGTTTTTGGTTCTCGCTTTATTGTGTATTTCGTATAAGGCACAAACTATTAAAAATCAAACTGTTTTAAAAGCGGTTGTTGGCATTTTAGTGCTCGCGCAACTTTACACCGGCTATATTTTCTTAAAAAACTCATCAATTACCGAGGAGCAAAACTTTATCACGGTTTTATTTAATCACGCCGCCGATACGCACCAGGATGAAAACCGCGAGCTGGCAAATTATATAAATAATTTACCCGACAATACTCATATTTTGGTTGATGATGCTATTGCATTTCCTATCGTTGCCCTTTCAAATAATATCCACAAGTTAACTTTACCTTACCAGGGTGCATTTTTAAGTGCTATTGAAGCACCTGATAAATATGACGATTACATATTGCTTGCGACCGAAAAAAATGAGGTAACAGGCTTTACACAGTTAAATAATAAATATGTTCCGATTATAAAAAAGGCTAACAGCGCATTAAAACTCAGAAGAGTTTATGAAACAAATGACTGGATCTTGTACAAGGTTTTTGAATAAATTTGATTGGGTGAGTTGACTGTGTGAGTTTGAGTTGATTAAGTTAGATAATCAATAGTTATAAATTATTATTAAGCCCCGTTGTTATCATAGCATCTGGAATTTGATTTTTATAACATTCCCGCGCTCCCCATCCCGGGCTTTGGACCAAAAAACTATCTACTGGCAAAATAATCAATGGCCAAAGCCCCGGTTATGATAAGTAAACCAAAAAATTCCCGCGATTTTTCGATATAAGGCTTTTCAGCCTGCATAGTCTCTACAAGGCTTGGCTTCTTGTATTTCACTACCCAATCGCGTACACCGTCTTTAGCAAAAAACAGGATTACCGCGTATACCAGGTAAAAAGCAATGGCTATAAGGTAAATAGCAGGATAATACAATCCGTAGGCAACCAGGCCGCAACAAATTGCTGCTACCATATAAATGGTTACCCACAAAGGAGCATCGATATCATTGAGGTTTACATAAGCAAACGCCAGGAAGGCGATACAGAAAATGATGTTTAATATGATTAGTAGCATGGGTTAATGTTATCGGATGCCAAATTAGATTAAAAATCAGGAAATAAAAAATGGGATTATCTATATAGATATTTCCGGTCAACCCTACTTTATTTAAACTTTTATTGCCTTATGGCTTTATATCAAACCTTAATTTATTGTTAATATGACCGAAGGAACGCCTCATTCTACATCCAGGATGGCATCTGCAAATAGAATTTCATTTTGGATCTTTTTTGGAGCATGCATACTGCTTTATATTTATAATAAATTCAGTACATCATTTATAATAAACTCAGTACATCGGATGATGGTGTTGGAAGGTCTTACGAATTAAACAATTTTTTTATATTTAGAGCTGCTTTTACAGGACTGTTTTTAAACTTAATAGCTGCTGCAATCAAAAAAACGAATGCTAATCGAATCCTTAATATAATATGTTATGTATTTGAAATTGCAGCCATTGTTTTATTAGGATTGATGATTGTTTTGAGGTAACGAATAGCGAATTCCCATCCTTCCCGGCTCAGAAAAAGGCACAAAACGCAAAAACCCTTAGTTCATCTTGAACTAAGGGTTTTACGATAAGATTTGGCACCGACCTACTCTCCCACATTTTACTGCAGTACCATCGGCTCTGGCGGGCTTAACTTCTCTGTTCGGAATGGGAAGAGGTGGACACCGCCGATATAGGCACCTGAATTTCTTT
>NZ_JAQBOC010000027.1 GCF_028288225.1 Mucilaginibacter sp. | reverse complement strand
CAAAAAATGCCAGCTGGCAAACAATAAACACAAGGCTTACGGCTGCTATAAATGGCGTAAAACCTATTTTTTTAAAGAATGAATAAAAGCCTGCCAGTCCGCATAGTTGGGCCAAAGCTACCGTTATTGCCATTGCCTGCCCGGTGTTCAGACCGGCTACCAGCTTAAAAAAATAAGGCACCAGGTATTGTCCGGGACTCCACCACGTCACAAACTCACTATAGTTTTGCGAAATGTCATCCTGATCGGGTGCCGTTAAAACGTTAAAACCTCCTCCTAACCGCATGCTGCATAATATATTAAATCCATTGGCGGGATCGGGAAAAAGTGCAGGGGGGATAAAGAAAAGGATCACGCCCATTATCAACACAGCTATGCCGGTAATTATTAAAATAATTTTATGCGGGTTGTTTTTTTGTGAAGGCATTTAATATCAATAGCTATAAAGTTACCTGTCATATTTTTCAAGAAGAAACGATACATTTTCATCGGTGATACTATAGGCTGGTTTGCAGCCCGTATTGTGCTTGTTTTTAAAATGTACCCGGTATTTATTTGTTAGTTGCGGATCAAATCCATAATGATTTAAAAAAAAGGATTTGTTTAAAGAAATCGCATCTGAATAAACAAGGCTTATAAAACCCAATAAAACATATATGAATAATGGAATAATTTTGACATAGCTGCTTTCAATAAATTTAAACAAATAAGAAAAGAAAAGATAGATGAATAATGGGATTACCGGTATTAAAAACCTTGTATCGTAAAAAGGCCATAAAAAGATCATGATGAAATAGGTTGAAAATACCCAAAAAGCAAAATGATCAAATAGTTTAAAACGAAAGATTGCTTTAAAAAAAAGCCACAACCCAATAACTCCTAATAGGATCAATAAATATTGAGCGGTATCGAAACTTTTGATCTTAATAATTCCCATTAGCTTACTGTAGGGAATATTTAATATCAACTCCCCAATTTCTTTAAAATGCAATAGGAATCTGTCAATTATTGAAAACGGATGCTTGATCATCATCATTAAATTCAGCTGCCTTAAATAATCGATTTTGGTTTCAAGAAGGGAAAGTTTTATAATAAAAACTAAGATGGCTAAAAGTATGAGACTAATAAGCACAACTAATCTTTTGCTTGCCATGAATTTCGCCCTGTTACTATATATTATATAAAATACAATGCCAGGCAGGAGAGCTATGCCTGCAGTTCTTACAAAAACGCATGCAACAGTTAACAATAATGCGGGTATAATATAATATTTCCGCCCCGCAAAAAATTCAGACCACAAGTATATGCTTGTGATAAAAAGCAGTACAAATAATTGATCGGATACGGGTAATGTAAAGTGCTTAATATTTATAAATGATAACATTACCAGTGAAAAAAAAAGGTATTTATTATCAATTGTTAAAATCTTGGTTAACATATAGCATGAAAGCAGCGTGCACAAAATATTAACGATAGTAATTGACATTGGACCGAGTAAATTCAATTTATGAATTAAAAGTAAAAGCCATGGGTATCCGTGCGGAAGAACATCATGTGCCCAATAGCTGTTTTTATCCAAGCCGCCGTTTAAATATTCAAGGATGTTTAAATACCTGATGCCATCTGTTATTAATCTTAATGGTGTGAAAATATTCAGGAACACTAAAAACATAACTGTAAAGAACAGGCTAATTGTTACCCGGTTGTTAAAATTGTATAAGCCTGTTTTATCCATGCTGTGAGGGTTAAGGTTGTATCGTTATTGTTTTGATATTAAATGATGATTCGTTCACGGATCTTTACAGCCGGGTTTCCCTGGTAAACAGAATAAGCTTCCAGGTTTTTAGTAGCTACCGAACCACTTGTCAGCACTGCGTGCGATGCCGCAATTACGCCAAGGTTAACCATTGCTCCTGCGCCTATCCAAACGCCATCCTCCAACGTCACTGGTTGAGTTATCAGATCGAAAGTTTTCTTTTTATAATTATGGCTGCCGGTAAGCAAAACAGCCCCTTGAGAAATACAGACATTATTGCCTATGGTAACCGCAACAAGGCAATCTATCCATACATTTTCACCAATCCACGTATGATTACCAACGGTTAGGTGCCATGCGTATTTAATGTTAACACCAGGCTTTATGGTGACGCCTTTACCAATTTTAGCCCCGAATAAACGCAGTAAAAATACTTTAAAACTGCTTGATGGCAGCAAACCGCTTTTTAAAAATACAGCATTTACGTAATACCACAACAGTCTTTTTACAGCGCTGCCACCCGGATTAAAAGGCGAATTATTGTATAACGAAAGATCAGTTTGCAGCATTGTTGTTGATCAATATACCATTGCGCTTTACCCAAAAATAAAGCGTTATGGCAATAATTAAATAAATGATGATGTTAAAGATGATATGGTGATCAATCACCCGGTTCTTGTTACTGCTCCAGTACAGCGAAAGCAGTACAAATCGCATAACATTTAACACCTCAATCCCCAATATCCCGCCAATAAGGAAAATCAGCTTTGATTTACACTTTGCCGGGTAAGCCAGGACGAACGCACTAAAAAAGCTGATAACCCCTAAACCAAGGCAAGAGTAAACCAACTGGAGAATGGTGTGCCCCGGCACCATGAGCTCGTAATCACTGGTAATGGCCACAAACCCAAACCAGTTAAGCACCTGAACGCTGCTTTTCAGCAATAGCCACCTTAAGCCCTTTATATAATTAAGATGTTCTGCTAAAAATGCACTATAGTGATTACCGGGCGAGGTAACGCCAAAATAAAATATATGGAAATAATAGAAGGCCACAAAAAGCACAATAAATGTCAGTACAAACCTACCCGCCGGTGTATTACTGCCTGAATTGGTTTTAGCGCCTGTTTTGCCGGAGAACTGCATCTTTTTTTAACGTCAAAGTAATTCCAAATCTACATAAATTCACGAAGCTGCGGTGTGTTTTGCTGATCACGGCAATAAAAACATTTTAATCACAACAGCCTGCACTACCACAGGCAACTATTCCGTCAGTATGGGATCCGACAGCGCGCAAAAGATTAAAGATGCCGGCTATAATTATTAACGGAGGATCAACTGGTAAGGCCGTCATCAAAATTAATTGTAAACTTTATTATCAAAACCCCGTTTAAACGGACCGGGCAATATGCAATTTTTAAAAAACCGGTAGAACTGCATTTTTAGCAACATTTTAGTTGCAATAAAAAAAGGGTTAAATTGTAATTGAAAATTGTATTTTTGTAAAGTTGTATTCAAAACCAAAGGTATGCGGGTAAAGCTATTTATTAGTACTTTATTATTTTTAATGCTTAATGCGGCGTTGCTTTATGCACAGGATCCGGGTGCGCCCTGCTCGGCCCAGGATGTAGACCTTGGTAACTGCCCTTTAGACAGCTGGGTTGTTGTGATTGCCGTTGCTGCTGTTATTTTTGCCGCGTGGCACCTGAATAACCAACAAAAAAAATCTTCCCGCAGCTTTTAAAAATCACAAAGAAGGATGGACCAGTTGCTAAGCTGACGCAGGCTTCCCGAGGCTGTAAAAACTGTTCGGCAGGTACCCGATCCGCCGGGCTCTTTAGCCTCGTCGAATCCATAATGCAAGTCAGTTGTTTCATCCTACCTATTGGGTTCATTATTTCGTTTTGACCCCTTTTTTTCCTGCAGGATCTCATCGATTTTAATATCAACCATAAGGCGGAACCAAAATGACTGTAAAAAATGAAAAATAACACCGGTGCGGCCATCGAGGATCCCGAGCTGAAAAAACATCCGGTAAATAAAATAGAGCAAAGGCCTTGCATAACGTGGCAGTTTCCACCAGAGCTGCTTTAACCACGCCGTGCGTTCATCGGGCGAACCCCAAAAATGCGGCTTAACCGTTTGCGACCTTATTTGCTGCATCCGTTCCACTTCCTCCTGCGCAACCAAATCACTGTAGCGGTTATGTTTCCCGATCCAAAAGCTGATATTGTTCTCCTTTAGGTTTTCTTCCAATAGATAGCCATCCTTCCAGATAACTGTATGACCGGGAACTATTAACCGATGATCCATACCCTCATTAAGATCGGAGAAGCCAACCCCAAACCTTATCATTTTAAGCAGGTAAAAAGGTGAATAGCCCCCATGTTTTATCCACCGGCCTTTAAAAAAGTTTTTGCGGTTAAAATAAATCCCGTCAATATCCTTGTAATCCGCCGCCTTAAAATGATGAAGATGCGCTTTAAGCGCATCCGTGACAACCTGGTCGGCATCCAGGCAAATTACCCAGGGGGTTTGGATCCTGAAATTTTTCAGCGCGTAATCCCATTGTTTGGGATGATTTTCAAAAGCGTGCTGTAAAATGGTTGCTCCGGCTTTTTCCGCTATCGGGACGGTATTATCCGTACTGCCTGAATCTAAGATAAAAACAGGGGCGTTAAGACCTTGTACAGACTGAAGGAACCTGGGCAAATGTACTTCTTCGTTATAGGTAATCACGATAAATGAGAACTGATTGCTCAAGATAGCTTTGCTTTAATGATCATGGATTTCCAAAAGTACGGAAACCTGCCGCAGCCTGTAAAAGCTATAACCGTAAAACCGGCATTGGTCAATACTTTGGTCAGCGTATTTTTTGACCATAGTTTAATATGCCCGCCCAGCCACAGCGGATCCAAATGGCTATCCCATCTGTTAAAAATACTCAGGGTTAAATTTTTAAAATAACCATGGTAAGGCGTAGTTATGATCAACTCGCCCCCCTGCCTTAGCTGTTGCCTGCAAAAATCAATAAACGCTTCGGGATTGTATAAATGTTCAATCACTTCTGTGGATATGATAGTATCAAAAGGAATGCCCTGCAATTGCCGCGGTAAAGCGTCTGCAGAAAGATCCTGTACAAAAAAACGGCCGGGGTTTGTTTTTTGTGCGATGGCTATTCCCTTTTCAGAAGCGTCGGTACCATAGGCATTGTAACCTTGTTCAATCAGGAAATTTACCAGGTAGCCGTTGCCGCAGCCCAGGTCAAGAATATATTTGTTTTTTACTTTATCAATTAACCCAACCAGCTCATTCAACTGGTAGCTAAAATTATGTGTAGGGCCGTCGCTATGAAAACCGTAATCTATATAATCACCCATTAACTATGTTATTATACATATCCATATATCGTTTAATCAAATTACCTTCATCAAAATCAGCATTGATCCTGGCGGGCGCATTTTCCCGGATAAAATTAAGCGCATCCTGTTTTTGATGAATAAAATTAATCCTGTTACTCACGGATGCCGGATTTAACTCACATTGCCACCCCAAATTATTTTCCGTAACATAGTCAGACAAACCTACAAACGGACTTACCAATACTGCTGTACCCTGGCTAAGGCTTTCAATGATCACATTGCCAAAGTTCTCATCATGCGAGGGTAAAACAAGCAGATCGTTTTCAAACAGTAATTTAAACTTATCCTCATTTTGAAAGCCCATCCAGCGAATATTTTCCTCATTAGCATTTTTTTTAGCCAATGCCTTCAGGTCATTTACATAGTTTATGTCCCCGTCACCGACAATAGTTAGTTTGTAAGGGAAGGTTAAAAGCGGCAAAGCGTTTATTAATATATCCAGGCCTTTTTTCGCTTCAATTCTTGACAAAAAGATCAGCCGGAAAATACCTGAAGATCGATTAAATAAAGGTGAAGTAACAGGCAGCTTTACAAAATTGGGCAGATCAATGATACTTTTAGGTATAAGGATGCTATTTGCAGCCTCGCCTTCCTGATTGGACGTGACGTGGATATGGCACCTGTTTAACAACAGCTTACCCAATAAATGATGAATAAGCCATTTTTTGCCGATGTTTTTATTTTGAAACGAATAAGAACTTAAAGTCCCTCTTGGGGATACCACAACCGGCACCTTACGCACCAGCGCAATTAGGCATGAAAATAACGATACCAGGTTCCACCAGGCATGGATGTGGATGACATCAAAACCTTGCGCTTCCTTCCACAACCTTTTAAACAGGGCAGGGGAGAAGTGGCTGTGATCTTTTGTTATTCGTTTAAAATAAGTCACCCTGACACCATCAACATTTACCAGCTCACCAGGATTAACCGGCAACTCTCCTTTTCCGTTGGCTGTTGTTGCATATGCTTCCGTATAAACGCCAGCCTTTGCCAGTTGTTCGCCCAACATGCTTACCGACATGGTTGGCCCGCCATAAATATAGGCCGGTTTGTAAGCTGCACAAATCTGTAAAATCTTCAAATCTCTTTTAATATATTTCTGGAACGCAATATTTTGAATACAACCAGCATGGTTATATAACTCCAAAACACAGAATTTATCAAAAACTCAAAACTTAAACCCCGCCAGAATATTTGAAACAGGCCGCTGAAGATGAGTGCTGTACCCAAAATATAACCGCCAAATAATTTTTCAGCCTTACAGGCTATAATTTGCGCTATGGCGCCGTATGCAAACAAAAAAATAAAAATCCCTATTGCGCCGCAGGATAAATAGGCATCAACAATAAAAGCAGGTTTAGCCGAAACGTTTGAGTTTCTGTTTACTACGCCTGCGCTATAAACGCGCTCCATAATAAGGGCTTCCGTACTCGGTTTTGATGGCCAAAAGACCCGGGGAATTATAGCTATGGCAGATTGTTTTATCAATTGAGTGCCATAAAAGTCGATCTTGTCAGGAGTTGATTTAACATATTTTGTAAACATATCAATTTCACTTAACCTGTATACCAAAAAACCCCAATTGGTATTATCATCAGCGTCTTTATTAAGAGTAGCATCAAGTGCTATTTGCGCAGCATTATCTACATTTTCATCGCCAGTCCATGCAGTTCCACGAAAACTGCTTACATAAGCTGGCAGAAACATAAACAGCAAAATCAGGACGGGTCCAAAAACGATAGTCACAATTTTTTTATAATTTGGATATAAAAATATGCCTAAAACCAGTACACTAATGATGATGGGCTCCTTAAAGCCGGAAGTAAGGGCCTGGTAAAAGTTAAAAATATATAATGAAAGACTAATTAAGGTGTTGGTTACCTTTTGAAGCGGCAGGGCAAAAGCAAATGCAAGTGTGCCGGCAATAAAGCTGAGCGAACTAAGTTGAAAATAAAACTGTGATAATCCCGGGATCCGTAAAAAGACAAGGGACACTGGAAACGCAACTAACGCTGTCATTAATAGCAAATTAGCTAATTTCTCTTTTTCAATATAATACTTATGCTTAACAGGATATTTCATAAACATCAATATCCCCGAAACAAAGGCTGCATGCCCTAAACAATAATACCTTTGGCATTGTGCCGCAATGTTCAATGCATTCTCATCTATGGCTAAAGCCGTATTTGTCTTACTCAAATATTCATACCCTAAAAGGCTTAAAAAATAAAATATTGAAGTGCAGCACATGTAACCAGCAAAAATCACCTGGATTATAAAAATTGGCCGCATCAATTGTTCAGCAAAACTCCGATCGGCA
Source organism: Mucilaginibacter sp. (assembly GCF_028288225.1). Lineage (GTDB taxonomy): Bacteria > Bacteroidota > Bacteroidia > Sphingobacteriales > Sphingobacteriaceae > Mucilaginibacter. Next base: position 39,461 of record NZ_JAQBOC010000027.1, on the reverse strand, counting down.
GGCAAGGGTTTTATTTTACCGGTTAACGTCATATAAAAAATAAAGAATGAACCCAGCCATGCAATAAAATAGGAAGTAACCGCATATGACTCAAAAAGTAAGGAAATGGCCCATGGCAAAAAAAGTAAAAAATGTTTCTCAATGGCGTTTTCCTTTTTCATAAACTATACAGGCATACAAAACAGGTTACCACTCTCAACGTTTTCCCAATCGCTTAGCAGCTCACAGCCAACAGGTGTAATCTGGTACAGTATATAACCAAACGACTGTAAAAATGACCAGCATTCGGCAATTTTTTGACTATTACTCATCCAATAATTGCTGTCGTATTCAAAAATTATACGGGGTTTATGTTTTTGAATTGTTTTGGCCAAGCCAAGCAACACCTGGTACTCAAAGCCTTCTACGTCAATTTTTACCAGGTCGAGCGAGTGGAGATTTTGAATTTCCGGGAGGTTATCGCCAACCTTTATAAATACACGCTGTTTATCAGATCCATCGCTGTTATTATTGCTTAAACTAAAGGTTCCCTGGTTCCATGAATTTTTATTGATGATAAAATCGGCCTCACTTTCCTGGTTTGATAAGGCGTAAGGCAACAGCGTTACGTTAAAAGCCTTATTCAACAAAAGGTTGCGGCTAAGTTTTTCCTGGAGGTATATCAACGGCTCAAAAGCATAAACCTTACCTGTTTGCCCCACACATTGCGACATCCGGATACTTTGTAAGCCAATGTTGCCCCCAATATCCAATGCATTACCACCGGTTTTGAGAGAAATCCTGATCAATTTATTTATCTCATCTTCGTACGTGCCGGTGCTTAATATGGTCCATTCAATATAGTTATCGGCACTGGTATAAATGGCTATGTCTTCGTCGCTTAACCATACGATCCCTTCTTTTATTTTTGCTTTAAGCTGATCAGATGGCTTTAGCAAGTTAGAAAGCCTTTCTTTTCCGGGAAGCCTCCAGTTACGGGTAAAATCAAGCTTAATACGGTCAATGCGCCTCATTCAATAATTTATTTTCAATTGCTTCCGCAATAGGTAAAAAGCACCAGTCTTTAATAATTAATTTTGATTGCTGTCCTAATTTAACCAATTGACCCTTGTCCTGGGTTAATTGCTGTAGCTTTCCAACCAAATCAGCCACATCATCACTTGTAAAAACAGCGCCATTTTTGCCATTTTCCACCAAATCAACCGCACAGCCCGCCTTATCAGACACTAATACGGCTTTACCACATGCCATCGCTTCATTTATACTTAAGCCCCAGGTTTCACTTTTTGAAGGCAAGCAAAATAAATCAGCCGCCTGGTACAGAACAGGCATATAGGTTTGATTTTTAAACCCCGTAAAATGAATATTGCCGGTAACACTACTTTGACCAGCCATATCTTTTAATTTATTTTCATTGGGGCCATCACCCGCTAACAGCAAATGTACATTTGCCGGTTTCAAAGTTATAAATGCTGACAATAGTAACTCAACATTTTTAACCGGTTCAAACTTACCTGCATATAAGATCAATACATCATTATTACTGATGCCAAGAGACGATCGCAGCTCATTCGCCTCATGTTTCCGGTCGGCTTCAAATCTATCATTGTCAATAGCATGTGGTGTAAAACTTAGCTGACTTTTTTTTAACCCATACCTCTCATAATAATCCTTGTTGTTTTTACCAACATAAAAAACATGGTTAACATGCCTGTATACCCATCTTAAAAAAATATATCTGAGCGTTTTTTTTAATCCGTCTTTTTCATTCAGCAAAGTTGAATCGCCCCTGAAATATATAGGTATTTTACCATTAAAATAGCGGATTATTTTTAAATGAGAATTATATGCCCAGCCGAAGACCAAAATAGCATTAGGCCGGTATTTTTTAATCTGCTCAATGCCATCAGAATTAACTATTCCCTTAAAATGGTGAGAGCCGGGATTAACGGCTGTATTTTCCAACCATTCAAACTCATAACCGTCTAACAGCGGCACATCCCACTCAACTACCTTGTTAAAGCCATGGTCAAACTTGTTAACAGCGGCTATGCCCAGCGTGTAAAACACCTTAACAGCTATATTTTTACGCTGCTGCAAAAGCTTAAATACAGGCGCATAATACTGAATAGGATGGGTAGTAATAATTGCCAGCTTCCTCATTTGATGGTTAAGTTATCCATTGAAAAAAAGAGTTAGCTATTGACGGGTAAATCAAAGGAGTTAATAAGTAATAGCTACCGAATATCCGCCCCATTGCTTTTCTTTGCCTCATAATATCTGGTAGCCTTAACAAACAGGTCAGCCTGCTGGCCCGTAAGGTTTTCTGCGTTGTATTTTTTAAAATTCGCTGAAAGGTTTAACGGTTTAAATAAGCCATTTCCCCAATCGGTTAGTATTTGGAATAAATCACCTGTTAAGTAAGATGTATCTTCACTAAAAGTTAATACCATGGCATCACCTGTACATTCTTTTATACCTTCAACTGCATTGCTTTTTTCATTAAAAATTGCAAGCAGGGGCTTACCGGTTAACAGGTATGGATAAATTTTCGAAGCTGTATATTTTGGATCATCCGAGCCAGGTATAAATAATGCATCGGCCTGTTGTAAGGTTAATAAAGTGCGATAATAACTTATCCTGTCAGTTATTTCAATTATATTCGAATCAACGCCATATTTTTTAGCCAGAGGCAAAACTGTAGGCTTACCTGTGCCTGCCGGCGCATAGCTGGTACCGATAAAGTAAAATCGCAGCTTGCTAAATACTTCAGCGTTTTCATTCAGCCCTTTTTTTAGCGCTTCAAATACAGGGGCAATGGCTTTTTGCATATCCATACCGCCACGCCCTACATATACAATATTCTTGAACCCGCTTTGCAGCAATGCGTAAAATTTACCTTGGTTGTCAAGTGCTATTTTCAGATCCTGCTCAAAAGCGCCGAATGTAATGGTAGCCGATGGAACATTATTTATTACGGGGTATCTCGCTTTTAAATCGCTGATATAATCAGCTGACACACTGATCAAACCATCAACCTGCTTCATAGCTATCGGCTCCAAGTATTTGTGCAGGCGATAAGAAAACCAATATTTGGGGGGCTGCTGATCTTTAGGTTTATCTTTATAATATTCTGAGTGCCAGGGGTCCTGCATATCTATTACATAGGGAATGCCAAAGCGTTTTTTCCAATAAGCCCCTAAAATACAAAGCGGGAACTGGGTAGTTGAAAAATAAATGAGGTCGTATTTTTCCTTTTTCAAAATCTCATTTACCTTTTTACGGTAGTACCAAAGTGAGCGTAAAGCCAGGCTTCCTAATCCAATTTTTGAGGTTAGCGCCCTGCTTAAAGCTTTTACTTTATAAATCTTTATATCTGCCGGGATGCTTTGCATAAGCAACTCGTCCTGCACAACATCAGAATATTTTTCATCAATAGCTACTACCGCTACATCCCACCCAAATTGCTTAAAGTAAGGCAGGCTCATTCTTATGCGCTGCATATCAGCTGCATTTGAAGGCGGAAAGTAGGGGGAGATAATGAGTACCTTAGCGTTCAGCTTTATTTAAGGTTTGTCTAACAAGGGTTAAAAACTTTTTACTTTCATTTTCCCAGTTTAAGGTGTTTTTTGCCAAAAGCCGGGATGCTTCGCGGCTTTCTAAGAGCTTGTTCCGGTTTTTATTGTAACCAGATAAAACACCCGCTAATGATTGCGCATCTGCTTTATGATAAGTTGTTCCAATCGAAGGATATTGATCAAATAAAGCGCTTTGAGCCGTAGTATCGCTTGCAACAATTGCCAAACCAGCCTGCATATAAGTGAATATTTTATTGCTTAATGCAAAATCATTGTTTACGCTGAAACCGGGCTCCATCGCTAAGCCAATATCAAACTGAGCCGCAAATTCAACCAATGCTCCCGGTGTAACCGGCTGGTGATAAAAGATTTTCCCAGCACCATTATTTAGTTGTTCAATGAAGTCTATTGTTTGGTTTGAGTGATAACCCAGCAGGTGCAGTTCAAAATTATCATCTTTTAAAATATGGAGCGCTTTTACAACATCTTCTATCCCCCGGCTAACACCAATAACCTGCGAAAACCAAAATAACCTTATGGGGTGTGAGGTATTTAATTGAGGTTGCTTTACCTCATTATTAAAAGGAAAAACATTTAACAAGGTAACAGGTTTTTTAGCCGGAAAAAGCTGGTGATAAGCATTAGTAATTTGCGCGCTGCTTGCTGATAAATAGTTCACCTGAGGGATATACTTGTCCTCAATAAATGCTTTTAAAATAACTTCGCTATCGTTGTCGCTATTTGAGGTTTCGTACCGGTGAAAATCCTCTGCATCAAAGCCGCATAGTTTTTTATGCTTTTGAGATGCTTTAACTACAGCAGGTAAAGCACCAAGATTATGCCCGACGTACAGATCAGCCTTGTGTTTTTTAGTTTCCCTAATTAAAAAGTAGCTGCTTCTGGCAATAGCAAGTTGAGTGAAGTACTTAATGCCGGTATGTTTTGTAACCAGTAAGGAAAACTTATGAATTATTCGGCTTAGGAAATAAGTGACCCTTTTTTGCTCCGGATCTCCACCCGTCCTTACAGCCCGCCATTGTTTATGGGGCAACAGTTTTTTGTCGAGGTCTGTTCCCCAGGCGTTCCAGTAAGCATACAAGACAGTAACTTCATACCCCCCGGCATCCAAAGCATCTGCCTCTTTTACCAACCTTGGATTTAAAGACGGCTGCCCCGAAGAAACCAACACTATCTTTTTTTTAACAGAATTTATGCGTGCCGTCAATTCCTTTTAAACAACGGATACAGTTTATTAATAAAATCCCTGTGAAAAACACTTCCTGCCCCATCAACATAATGCTCGCTTGTTATTTTATTTCCAAGAAACATTTCTTTTCTGGCTAAATCATAGTGTTTTGGCAAACCTAGAAAATTTCCCTTTTCGCTGGCAAACATTGCCAGCAATGTTTGCTCGAGGTGCCATGATTCAGTTTTATATAAATTGCCTTCTATAACCCCGTTTATAAAGTTAAAAAACGACTCGTCAAAATTGTGCAGTATCAACCCCGAATTAAACCGGCCTATCATTTCTGATGTAAGATACCTTGACATAGTTTCATTATCAAAAGTATAGGAATTAGATACATCGCAGTTATAACACCCGTTGTAATTACCTTTTTCAACAATATCCAATATTTCATCAGGCCTCGAAAAAAAGAGGACGTCAGAATCAATGTGTAATAAGTAGTTTGTCTGCTTTTCTACAATCATATCAAACAACTTTATAGATAAGAAAAAAACATCTCTCAATTTTTTACAATTTTCCAGTCCTTTTGATGCCAACAGCGTTTTAACTTTTATATTTTCATCGCTTCTTAAAAACACTTTTATACCTGGAAATTTTTTTTTTAAAAAACCGATCTCTTTTTCAGTAAGTGTTCCGTCTTCATGATAATGGAGATAAACGTTCTTGTTCCAGAAACAAAAACTATACAGCGCAGCTACTGATTCGTAAAAATTCTTTTTATTAGAGAGTGTAGCCAAAGTAAGGCTACTATTTTCTGATCGTATAACAATTGGCGGAAGTGATTGGATTTTTTTTTTCAGGATTAATCGATAGGCTGTTTTTCTGACCTTGTCTGAAATTCTTACATAATAATGTGTATTATTAAATCGAAGTTCGTACTTTATTTTCTTTATGATTTTTTTAATCATGAAAAATTAATAATTAAGGGTATTGAACAATATTGTGTTAAAGTTTAACCCTTGTCGGTAATTTTTGAGCATTTATTACCGGCGAAAAAGTTTAATTGATTACCTGACTCTCTGGAAATTTGTATTCCCGTTATAGTAAATTGTTTTAGCTTAATAATATTCATTAGTTATATTAATTGAATAGTAAAAGGTATTGCGTTGAAATAACAGAAATATTGAATCTTTTTTCAGCAAGCGCTCTACAGTTTTTTCTGCCTATCGTATTTATTAATCCAATTGCAGCCTGCATTTCTTCAAAAGTATTAACCTGTATGCCTGTTTGTTCAGATACAACTTCGGGCACCGAACCCCGGTTAAAAGCTATAACAGGCGTACCGCAAGCCATCGCCTCTACCATTACCATACCGAAGGGTTCATCCCATTCAATGGGGAACAACAGCGCTTTTGCCTGCCCTAAATAAGTATTTTTTTCAGCATCATTTAAAGCACCCAGGTAAATAATTTGCTTACTATCTATCTGCGGCTCAATTTGCTGTTTATAGTATGTTAAATTATCAGCCGTTTGGGGGATATTGCCCGCTATCCATAGTACATTAGAGGTTGTTTTTGCAATTTTAATAGCCGTATGCACGCCCTTAACTTTATCCAAACGGCCTAAAAACATTAAGGGGGCATTGTCACCTACCAATTCATTTAGTTCATATTTAGAAAAATCAACGGCATTGTATACCGTTTGCCAGGTACCAGCCACATTACCTGTTGATACACAATAATTACTGCAGGCTGTAAATATCAAATTGCGATTTGGCAGTGCATTTATAATTTTTACCCCCTTTGTACTTACCGGCCTGCCATAGGTCATTATTTTTTTTACCGGATAATTTAAAACAGGCAGTAAGTAAATTAACCTGCCGAAGTTGTGGATCAAATCAAACTCGTGCCTGTGTTTATAAATAAAGGTCCATGCCTGGATCAGCTCCTTATTTTTCTGAAGGGATGATCGCTCCAAATCATTCACACCAAAAGAATAACACTTACCCTTAATCTTAGAACCAGGTCCCGCCAATAAACTTACTTCATGTCCCTGTTTTTGATACTCCCCGGCAAACATATGCACAAGCCGCTCATGTCCCCCATAGAGCGGCGGTGGTACAGGTATTCCCGGATCCATTATCAGTAAGATCTTCAAGCTATTTCTTTTTCAACCTCCAGGTAAATCTGCAGATACTTTTCAGCGGAAATTTCAAGTGTTAGATTATCTAAAATGAATTTCCGGGGTTCAAATTCTGCTTGCTTGCTTACAAATAAATCAAGCTTTTCTTTAAATTCAATTGCATCCTTAAACTTAAAACCGCAACTATCATTCCAGTAAGGCACCGAGCTTACCGGTTCATATTTTACTTTGCCGGGGTAGTAATACGGATCCTGCCAATAGCCGCCCCTGTCCCAGGCCAGTATTGGGGTATTGGTTGCCAGTATTTGCTGATAGGCCAATCCCTGCGTTTCATGCTCGCATAAAAAGATCACTGATTTGCTGTTAGCTACTTTTTCCTGCAATTCACAGTGCGTATAATTGCCGTATCTAACAAATTGATAGCTAAACCCGCCTTCATCCAAATCTTTCAATACGGGTTTGATCAGGGATCTACTAAATTCATCGTGCTCCCAGCGGATCTTGTCGTATATCAAAAAGTCCATTTTCTTTTCAATGCCTGATGGCTTCCATTTTTCCGTATCAATACCAACCGGCCAGGTTACCGCTTTGTCGCCATAATAAGGGCGGCACATTTGCTGCATCCAGTTACCAGGTACCAAAAAACGCTTTACATTAGGGTATTTTTCAAACAGATCAGGGCATTCAATAGGATGCGAATAAATTCCTGAACCAAAAATGACTGGGTTTTCCCATCTTCTATCAAACAATAACTGCGGTTTGCCTATTAGGCAGGCAATATCGTCTGGGTTTTTGTTGATATATCCATAATCGTTAAAGCGGTAAGGAACCCCCATTTTTTCGAGGCCCCGCATCAAATTCATGGCCACCATCATTACACCACCCGGTTTTTGTTTACCCCTTACAAGCCTGCGGATAACACGGCGGGGATAGCGATCGAATTTAAACCACCTGTCGGGATCAGGTTCGCTATAAAATATATTTAAAGGCCTAATCAGTTCCATCCGTATTTAAACAGCCTACGTATGCTTAAGATCCGTTCTGTCGTTTTAAATCCAACGATTCGAAACATAAAACCGATACCGCCCTTATTAGGGGGCGTAAAATCAGGGTTTAATTCAACGATCCATTTTAACAAAACAGCAGCTTCATTGATATTGTCTTTAGCTATCCAATGGCACAACGGCCACAATACATTTATCGAAGCTTTTATGCGCCTTGTGGTAAGCTTGCCTTCCTTACTTAATTGTCCTAAAATATACTTATAAAGATTTAAATGCTGATAATTTTGTACCTGCTGCTTTAAACCGCTGCTTACCTGCAAACGGTCATGATGGGCAATACGGTGTAAAAGTGCAGCACCCTGGTGAACAACAATTTTTGGGTTTTTTAAAGCCACCTCCAATATAAAAATCCGGTCATCTCTAAATGCGAAATCAGGCCGGTGCGGTATTTCCTCAATAAATTTTTTCCTGAACAAAAATGCTGAATAATGCGAGCCGAAGCCTTCCCCTAATTGCTGGGCTATAAAATCGTCTGTTTCAACCCAACTTTGTGCTTTTTGTGTTTGCTCTTTGTTAGTAAAATCCGTACAACCACTTACTACTACATCAGCCCCGTTTTGAAGAGCTAATTCGAATTGCTCATCATTCGCCAGGCGCTCAATTAAATCATCAGAATCTAAAAAACGGATGTATTTACCTTTGGCCATTTTAAATGCCTTATTTACCGCCCAGCATTTGCCTAAATTTGGCTGGTGTAAAACAACTAAGTCATTTTGCTGCCCCAACCATGCTAACGTGCCGTCAGTACTTCCGTCATCGATTACAATTATTTCCGCGCGGCAGCTTGTATTCCTGCAGCTTTCAATCGTTTGTGGTAAACTCCATAAGCGGTTATATGTTGGAATTATAATTGAAAGATCTATATCGTTCATTAATTTACTATTCTTTCAGAGTTTTTAATCTTCCTTATCCCAAAGAATTTATGATAGGTGGCTCTGAATGTGTTTTTTAAAAACAATTTAAACCGCTCAGGATATTCTATTGTTACTTTACTTTTAAAATTACTAAACCTGGTAAGGTTATGGTTAAGAAGATAAGCTTCACGGCGATAGGGATAGTGCAATGTATATTGCCCTAAAAAATGCACTATCAAAGGGGTAACCCTTTCAAACGGATACCAGCTTTGATGCAATGGATGTGGTAATGGTGGGTTAACCAAAAGTGTGCGGCCATTTATAACATCCAATTTGTACTTGCCCGGACAAGCCTGCGGATCGCTCATAATACTTCCATCATCAATTAAAGGCTTCATATTTTCAAGCTGCATCGCGAGCGCCATTATTACTTCATCATTTGGCCGGTTCCGCAAACGGACAAAACCGATCTGGTCATATTGTTTTTCGATGTTCCGCGCCCTTTCATAAACCCTGGTTGCAGCATCGCCATTTTCCAGGTAATAAAGTCCCCCATTAAATTTGGGAAGATGGGGTACATTGAAATTTCTGCAGATAGTTTTGATATCCCCGAACCACTCCCCTGATGAAATATAATTGCCAACTACTGCTACCGGCATGCCTTTTAATCTGTCAAATACCACTGATAGATCACCGAAAATAAGACAGTCACTGTCAATGAAAAGTGTTTGGCCTTCGGGAGCAACTTTATCTAAAAATAACTTACTTGAAAAACCTTTGCCTAGCTCACCAGGTTTAATTGCTAAAATTTTTGCTTTGGATGTAATATCTGCCGGCAATAATTCAGGATGATCTGTTACAATATTAAACGTCATAGCTCCGTCTGTATGCCATAAGTAAAAAGACCTTGCCAAATTAACTGCAAAATTTATATACAGGGGTTTTCCCGTTGCTATTGTTAAGACAGATCTCTGGTCGCTCATTTTTTTACGATCCCTGACTTATATAAACCAATGGTATAGCGCAATAACTTTATGCCTAAAATGGGATTCAATTTAAATAGCTTTAGATATACAATTGTCAGCTGTTTGTATCCACTCTCTGACGCCCTGTTAAGCAATTGAATATCATAATTAAGTAGTTTTAAATTTACCGCACCTAAAATTTCAACTTTATCTTTTAAATCCGGAAAGTCAGAAATATAAGTCATGGTTAGCCGGATAACTTCCTCCCACATCCTCTCTTTTAATTTTGATCCTTTGGCTGCATTATGCTCCCGGTAAAATGATAAGGTTTCGGGCAACTGAATAGGTTTATAGTCACTATTCAGCAGTTTATACCAATAATCATGATCCATGGAAAATTCAAGCTCTTCATTAAATTTTAAATTATTTGCAGACCAAAACACTGAGGGCTGAGGAACCACGCCGTAACCCATAGTCAAATGTCTAGCTGTAAATTCGGCTGATGCAACACCTGTATTTGCATGCAATAAGTTTTCAAAATCTAATCCATTTTTACAATAGCCATGTATTAATAATTTTGAGTTATCCTTTTGATCCCTAAAACTTTCGGCAACTAATTTTAATGTGTTGGGATAGTAACAATCATCACTGTTTAAATAGGCAAAAATTGCACCGGTGGCTTTAATAAATCCCTTGTTGATCGCATGTGTTTGCCCCCTATCCGGTTCGCTAACCCAGTATGAAATTTTTTGTTCATACTTTCGTATTATATCCACCGTGCTATCATCACTCCCGCCATCAATTATTATATATTCAATATTAGGGTAATTTTGATTTAAAACAGACAAAATTGTTTCTTCAATAAAGTTACCCTGGTTAAAGCTGGGTGTAATAATTGATATTTTGGGCCAACTTATATTGCTATCATACGCGGCATTATCGACAGCGTTTGTCCAAGGCCAAAGCAATTCTTTTATCATATTAAAATTACTTTACACATTATTATATTTGTCAAGTGTTTCAACTATATGATTTAAGTTAGCCAACCTTCTTAAAAGCTTTTTGGGTACAAACTTTTTTAATTTTTTAATTACCAAAACCTTTTTGGTGTTTGCGGTACCCGGCATTTCTCTTTCAATATAATTCCCATAACTTAATTTATATGCTGGTTTGTATTTTTTGTAATATGGATAGTTATTTTCAATTAGCTTATCCTTATAAACAATCATCAATTCCATTAAAACATCGTTGTTAACTGCCGGGCTTGTGTGTTTTCTTTTTGATAAGTGTAATAATGAAAAGTCAAATGAACTAAAATGAAAAAAAACAAGGGGAACGTTTTTATTCACATAATATAAATCATTCATTTTTTGAACTGTTCTCTCATTCAAATTCCAATAAGCCGTATTAAAGCCTAAATGATTTGTAATTTTTACCCCATCAAAAAATCCCGGAACCAGATTCATCCATAGCTGATCAACAAAATAGCCATTTTTAACATCGGCAATTCCTAAATCTAATGTTCTTTCTTCCCACCAGTTTAGCATTTTAAACGAATTGTCATCGGCTTTTATAGCAATAAAACCTAAATTGTAAATACCATAGTTAAGGAATGTGTTTTCAAATGGCTGAATATTTAAAGGTACTGGCCGGGTTACATGTGGAGTTAACAATATTGAATGGTTTTCAATCTCAGATGCGATAAAACTGTATGCGTCCTGGAAGAAATACAAGTCAGGATCAAAATAAACGAACAAGGATTCATTACTATAAAGTGATATAAGGTATTTGAATACAGAAGGTTTAACCGAGGTGCTTAATTCAATAATATTATATTTTTGAGTTAACATTATAAAACCCGGTACAATTTCATCAATTATTTTAATTATGTCATAATTTCCTGCATTGTAATCAATATCAGAGCTTAGCTCATCAACCAAAAAAATAAAATACTTAGTTGGATCAAAACCATTTTTTTCCAGGGAATTTCCTAAAGTGATCGCCTCAGCTAAATAATTATTTGAGCATATCGTAAATGTTATCATCCTTTTAATTTAGTTGTTAAAGATTTTATAAATGAAAACGGTTTTAAAATCAAATTCCCTATCCGAAAAGAATGAGAGTTTCTGATAGCTTCTATTTGTTTGTAGAAAACCTCGATAGCGTTAAAAAAAGATGTATCGGCTAAAGGAATAATGTCGATATCGGCTTCGCTTGCTAACGCTAAGTTAAAATATGGCTTGTTGTGGATATTGTCACAATGAAGTTCGTCAACATCACTAATATTGTTTGTGATATTTAAATATCCGCCATCAAAAAAGCTAAAACCGCTTGCATTATTTGAGTCTGTTATTCTATTAACTATCGAACCGTAAACAAACCGTTGGTTGAAAATTTTATAGTATTTAAAATTTTTTTTTAACAGATTTTCAAATTCTTCAAGTGTTAACTCTTTAACATGATATGGATTATTACTCTCGCGAAATTTATAATTATTTTTTTCGGGCGATGAGATCAGGAGTACTCCATTGGATTTCAGCACCCTTTTAATTTCATTCATCATTAGTTGATGCTCGTCATGATGTTCAATAGTTTCAAATGAAATTACAACATCAACACATGCATCCGCTAAGGGTATTTTACTAGTGGAGCCGGTAACAAAATCCAGGTTGGGTTTTCCATATTTAATATTTGCGTGTTTAACTGCTTCGGTAGAAATATCTGCTCCATATACTTTTTTTGCATTATAGCTTAACAAGTTTGAACCATATCCCTCACCAGAGGCAATATCCAACACAACTTTATCTTTTACTATTTGCATAGCTAATGCATAACGGTGCAGGTGCTCTACAGTTCCTGGTTTGTCTCTAATTTGGGTTACAAGCCTTTCACCCGTCCAGTTTAAGTCGCTCATTAGCTATTTATCTTTATTTAATAATATTCCGGTATCGTAAATACGTTAATATTCTTACCAGTCTCCAGCCTATAATTTTACTCAAAAATGTGCTAACAGGACCGGCTTTATACTTTTCCCCTCTATAGTCATAGGCAACAGCTTTGTCTAAAGCATTTTTTGAAAGTTCCTTATATTGAGGATAAGCTGCGACTCCAATTTCCCAATAATGTCTTGCAAATATTGGTTCAAGTATGGGATTGCTGCTTCTTTCTTTTAAGTAACTATATTTTAAATTCACGGATAAAAGCATGCTTTCGTATGCATTCAGACTTTTTTGAGCTGATAAAGAATTGTTTGTTGTATGTTTTCTGTAATAATTTGTACCGGCAGCGCTATATTTTATGCCTTCGGAAGCTAAAATTACACGGCAAAAAAATTCACCATCGTCATCAAGATTCAGTTCCTCGTTCCATAGTCCCGCTTTTTCAATCAAACCTACAGGTGTCAACCACGCGTTTGGCTGTATCATACTTCCATACCCAGGCATTACCTCATCACCGGCGTTCAGCTTTAATAAAAAATCAACCGGATCATTATTGTCTGCACAAAACCAGTCATCATCTTTTAAAGCCTTTTCTTTGTAAGCTTCTCCATCGTTAAAATGCACAACCCGACATAAAGCCAAATGCGTTTCTGATCTGTTTAAGCGATCCATCTGGCCTTCAATTTTATCAGGGCTCAATAAATCGTCTGCATCCAAAAATTGTATATATTCACCTTTTGCCTCTTTTAACGCATAATTTCTTGCCGTGCTTGCACCACTATTAACCTGGGTTAATACCCATACATTGTCGCTTATAAATTGCATTGCTATGGCTAATGAATTATCAGTAGAACTATCATCAACTATAATGATCTCTTTGTTTGGCCAGGTTTGGTTTAAGGCGGACTGTATGGTTTCCGAAATGAATTTTTCGGCATTATATAATGGGATTATTATAGATACTAATGGTTGATTTATCATTTACCCGAAAAAATCTCTATCCATCTTTCTCTTAATGAAAAATCAGCAGGGGGGATATTATCATGAAACCATGGCTGTTTAAGATAAGCCGTATATTTATCAGGATCTTTATCTAACATAATTATTTGATCGATCAGGCTACTAAAATCCAGTTTATTAAACTGCAATTTCATTTTAAGATCCTTCCCGATTGATTTTAATTTACGCTGGATCCTGTCTTTAGGTGATTTATAATAAAGCGGCCTCGTGTCGATAAAATTTAATTGAGATCTTTTTTCCAAAAGCCTTACTAACCCCGAGTTATTGGGCTTAATGAAATCATTAGCGAACAAGAAACTCTGCGTGTTAAATATTTCACTAATATTAGGATCGCCGCAATAAACCGGCAAGCTTTGGCAAAGCATTGCATCATACAGCTTTTCGGTTTGATACCCCGGATAAACATAATTTTCAAAGGCAATAGTGAATTTATATTGCGATAAAAACTGGTGTTTAACTGTCCATTTATCCCCTTTATAAATACTATCAACAGACAGCATATTGTTCATGCTTTTTCCCGGGGCATCCACCTTTTTATACCTGGATAATTGCCTGAAAAACTCTTCCCTGTAATGAACCGGATGTGAATATAAGAAATTGCAAAATTTGGTTTTTGATGAAAGGATCGCTTCCGGCTCCCAATTTTTTTTTATCAGATCGTCCGGGTTTAAATTGTGCCACTGAATCCGTTTATATCTGGGATTATTGACTTGAGTCTCCAAAGGAATGCCGAATGCCCACTCACATGCTTCAAGATCAGGGATGATATTTTCACAAAAATATCCTATCCTGCTATATTCACCAGGGGGCGGAACATTATTCCCATACGGTCCAAAAAAAATATAATCCGGCTTGTCGCTTTCAATAAAATCAAATTTATCCAACACTACATTCAGAATATCATTAATGCCGGTATGATAAAGTATCCCGTTTTGGAATTTAATTTTTATTTGTTTCTTCATTTATGAAATGAATACAAAATCATCAGCCTGGTTGTACGCTTCAATAACTTCGTAAAACCTGTTATAAACAGAAACCATTTCATCAAATGCGGGCATTTGCGAAGTGCCGTTATTTGTACCGCTATTTTCCGTTTTATAATTAATTGCCTTCCCTATAGCTATTTTTATTTCGGAATAAAAAGAAATGTCAGACCGGTCGCCTTCATATCCATATTTTTCCTCACCTATTAATCCTTCTTTTTTTAACCTGGCGGCATTGGTTGATGAAGTGACATTTTCGGGTGTATTTACAGCTAATGAATTGTAGCCGGTATAATAAGCAATGCTTGCTTTTAGGTACGAGCATCGCAGGGAATATTCCCAATCCATCATGGCAAACTGTGTATCAAATAATCCCAGGTAACTTAAAGCGCTTTTTCTGATCAGCATATAAACATCGCTAAAGGTAAAACAAGCGGTTTTCCCGGCTTTCCATACCTCATAATATTTTAACCTGCCGTTAGTATGGATGTTTTGCGGAGCTAGTAGGTCGGCAGTTAAGCCATTTGATATGCAAATATCAACTCCTGGATTATTTAACATAAACTCCCTGCATTTCCTTATCGCTGTAAATGAAGGGACGTCGTCATCAATTACTTTTTTGATGATGGTGCCTCTTGCCATTAACAACGCCTTATTCCAGCCATGGGCCTGGTTATGGTCGGGCTCTGAAATAAACTGGTGTATTTTTCCCTGTTCAAAAAGCTGCAGCAAGTATTCTTTTGCGCCATCTGTGCTGTTACCATCTACAACTACAATTTCCTCGCCCGGTTGTAATGCGATTATTAATTTTTCTAACGTGATTTTTAAAAAAGCTAAACGGTTACGGGTAGCAATAATGTACGACAGATTAAATAAGTTCATTAGGCCGACTATTTTTCTTATTCAGTAATAAGTATAAGGGAAACGAAAAAGCAGTGGAACTCATCCTGCCTGCCCGTTATTTTTGAAAGTGCAAATCTTTCTATAAATACTCATTGTTTTAAAGTTATATTCAAAATAATTAAGCGCTATATTTTTCCAGGTAATATGGTGTATTTCATCGGTTGTCCCTGTACCTGTGCTGTAAGCCAAATAATGCTTTGGCCAATACTTCACATAAATTCCACAATAATAAAGAGCCTTCCTTAACCAATAAAAAGGCGGCAATTTTAAACTTTGGGTATTTAATGCTTTATTATATAAACTCAGTATTACATTGCTTTTAGCAAACCCGGTATGCAGCTTTTTTAAATGGTCCCACGTAAGGCGGTTGGTTGACAAAAAATGAATAAATGTTAATTTTGGTGAATACAACACCCTAAACCCGGCAAGCCGCACCCTCATGCAAATCTCCGAATCGCCCCCTGATAAAAGCTGGTTTTTTTTTCGATCCTCCAGGAACATGGGATATTTCCGGGTAACCATGTTTAAGACAGATTTACGGATAGCCATCCCCGCGCCGTAAACCGTGTCGCGGTTTTCCACCTCCCCGGCGTTTAATGAAACCGCATATCCGTGATAAAAGTTATCAAACCAAAAAGGTTTTAACAAAGGATCTTCAAACCTTGCGATTCCAAATCCGCCTATGACACCAATATCCTTATTTGCTTGGAATAATTCATAAACATTTTGAAGATAGTTTTCGTCAAGCCAGTTATCATCATCGCAGAGAATAAGATATTCATAAGCGGATGCTGAGACACCTCTTAAACGGGCAAACGATAAGCCAGGCATCGGCTCCGAAACTATGTTAAGGTTAATTTTGTCCGAATGAATTATTGACCAAAATGAGCCTGCAATTTCTGCTGTATTGTCAGCCGAGGCATTATCAACCAAAATTATTTCCCATTTTATATCATTTACCATTTGTGCAGCAAGGTACTCCAGCGCTTTCTCAATTCGTAAAGCGCTGTTATAGCAGCATATTATAACGGATATTCCTTCAGTAATCATTAAAAATCAATTAAGGTCCAACTATCTGGATATATTTCTGCCGGGGTTTGTTTTTTAATTTGCCAGCCTAAAAAATATTTGGGGGCATAAATAACTTTCGCGGGTTTATTATTAAGCCATGCACCCCACCAGCTAAAAGTACTGTTTGATATAATACAGGCATCGGCATTTAACAAATGCTGAAAATCAAATATTGTAGTATCAGTTGATATGGTTTTATTGGTAATCGTGCTAAAATTCTGATTAACAAAATCAGGTTCATCGCTTACAAAAACGAAATGTACATTTTGACCATTGTATTTGCTTAGTGCTTTATTATAATAAGCCAACGGTAGAGACAGGTCTTTACCGCCTAAGTTTAAGTGTGATTGATTTTGATAATCAGTCCGTCGGATATGGACAGCTACTATATAGTTATCCTGGTATAGTTTGCTGTATTTGTTTTTAAATGCAACAATAAACGCCTTTTTCAGACGGAACCTCTCCTTGACCAGATCTTCCGCGCCCTTAAAAAATAGTTCGGACTGGAAAAATCCCACGTACAATGTTTGGTTTGTTAATATTGTTGCGGCTACGGCATCGTTAAAACCATATGCTTTTACGGATAGCTTGTTTATTTGCGCCAAATATTTGTAGTATAGCCTGCGCAAATGAAAACTAAAGATGTTTTTAAAGCCATTAATTTTAAATAGCTGCGGAATAATGCCGCGCGAACTGCCGGCAACAATGTTAAAATAATTGTCAACGATATCATGTTCAATGCACTGATCGATATAAAAACCGGTATTCAAATTTTTTTTAGCAGCAAGTATAAAAGCATATTGAAAAAGCTGGTTACCCAAACGCCCCTGCAGCCTTATTGCAACCATGCCGTTTTAGTCAATGAATAGGAGATGCCTGCACTTTTAAACCATTGTATTGGAAACGCTTCTTGAGTTTTAAGATCCAGCCCTACCATTTTTTAGTTAATCTGTAGATAAGTGTTTGCACCTTATACCTCAAATAAGAGCCATGGTGCCATTTGTAACTGAAGTATATCCTGGGCGCCTGTGTAAGTTTTCGATGTTCTTTATCTCTCAAGCTATTCCAGGACCCACTTCCCAAATGCGTTACAATTGATTTTTCAATTAAACAGTTTTTAATACCGTACTTTTTTAAAGTGTTGGAATAATCACGATCGGCATACCAAAACGTAAGCTTTTCATCAAGCGGCCCTATAATATTAAAAATCTCTCTTTTAACAAATATGCACCAGCCAAATAAAACGCCAAAATAATTTTCCATTTCAGAGTCATGACCAGTAAATTCCTCTTTTTTTTGAAACGTCGGAATACACGGATGAACACTTAATAGTTCGGGGTCATTACCCATTGCCTTCAATAATTCAGTTGCCCAGCCTCTATGAAATATCAAATCATTATTACAAAGGCACACATAAGGGCTGCTGGTTAATGTAATGCCGATATTTAAATATTTATGAAAGCCGAATCCTTCCCTGGGATAAATTGTAGTTGAGTTTTCAAATTGAAAGGGTTGCAGCGCTTTATTTGATTCAACAACCACTACATTAAAACGAATTTTTTCCGGGTCTTCCGACTCCAGTAACGTGTTGATAGTTTGGATTGTTAAGCCTTTAAGATATTCGTCTTTAGCATAGCTTAGTATAATGATGTCTATATTATTTTTCACGCGTGTTTTTCAGGCCTCACATGCCTGTTTGTATACCTAACCTGTAAGTCAGGTTAATTGGTTCCAATCTCACTTAGTTAATTCATTTAAAATATTCTTCAGCTGTTTAACTCTTTCAGAGGTGTAGTGTTTAGCCAAATAGTTTTCATATAATTTCAAATCAGGCCCGTCTTCGTTTAAAGCTTTTGATAGTTCCTTTTCAAATAATGAATAATTCACGCACGAGATGCAAATTTTATCCAATTCAAAATATTGCGTTTCTTCATTTATAGGATACCTGGCTATTATATGGCATCCCGCACTAACCATTTCCAGAAACCTTGGCGTTACCGGGCTAAATCCTCCAGTTCTTATCTCATCCTCGTCAATTCCAACGGTGGAGTAAAGCGTAACCCTTGAGGCCTTTAGCAAATTCATGTATGCTTCTCTTTCCTGTCCCTTATGGCCAATTCCTGTTTTATTTGAAATATAAACAAATTCTCCATTTATATATTCCCGGTATAAATACTCTATATCCGGAAATTTCTTTTCATACGCCTTCAAAAACCCTAAAAGGATTGAATCAACCCTTCCGGGTATAATTACGTCATATAACTTTTTAAAGTTCGCGTCGGGCCGAATTTTGTATTTATCGGCAATACTTTGCGGGAAATGGTAAATATTTAACGGGCATTTATATTGTTTTAGATAATTATAAGCCTGAAGGTTTGAAATCAATACCACCTTACAGTTTTTATAGGCATTGTAAAATAAATTCAAATTGAAAGTTTTCGGAAAATCAATAATAACAGGGATTGTGTTTTTACTTCCTGTAAAGTAAAATGAGCTTCTCGGCAGCAACTCAAAGTAAACAGCCAGCGGTTTATTAATAAATTTATCGGCAAAAATTATTAATCTGTTATCACCGAAAATATTCCGTGATGCAAATCTTAAAACTTTATCCAAATAATATGTAGTTACTGAACCTTTGATTACATCAGATAGTTCCAGGTTTAGCGACGCTGCAATTACATCTTCCCATTCATAAATTAAAGGCCAGGTAGGCCAATTGTTAAAATAACGCTCCGTATAAATAATTTTTAATTCCATGCTATTGGTTTGATTGCCGCCGTGAATGATAATTAAAATACGTTCATTTATTACTGATAAATGCCGCCATCCCGAACTGTAGATATTTCATATCTGCCAGTTTATTAAATAGCAGTACGTTCAAAATATTGAGGAACCTGAAATTACTTTTATTGATGCCTTTTATAGTTTTTATGGTAAAGCCTGCATCTTTAAACATACGCGCCATGCTTTTTTCGGTAAAAAACCTAAGGTGCGTTTTATCCATCACACCCGAATTTTGGTACTCAAAATCTTTATAGCGCAGCAATTGCAATATTACCGGGTACCAGCGCATGTTTGGGATTGAAGCTACTATGTATCCACCCTCATTTAGCAAATCTTTTGCAAGCAAAAGCGCGTTTTCCGGCTCGGCTAAGTGTTCAAGTACGTCGTTGAAAAATACACAGTCGAACTTTGGCAACTGCATTTCTTTCATCGATCGGTTGAAGGTATCGTTTATGACATGGTCAAGCCTGGTGCCTGCTTCCTTTGCTGATGCGGGGTCGGGCTCTATTCCCCACACCGAGCAGTTAAAGGCCGATTTTACCAGCATTCCAAAATTGCCCGTGCCGCAACCCACGTCGAGCGCGTTTTTAATACCGGCTGGAATAAATTCAAGCATCTCAGGCCTTGAATGATTAAAATAGGCGCTATTTTTATCCTGGTATAAACTAGTGTACATAAATTTAACTGTTGTTGCTAATTGGTATGAGTGCCCGGTTCTAAACTTTTAGATAGGTACCGGGTTAAATGCAGCAGCGTTTTGGGATAAAAATGAATTTTAGCATATTTTAAAAGCTTAAAAAAGGCAGCCTGGTAAACCTTTTTTTGCGGCTGGCCATTAGCTATAAGTAGCATTGCAAACTCATTAAGTGTTTTTAGTTCCGCTTCGCAACGCGTGCTATACTTTAATTGGGTACAGGTTGCAGGTAATAACGGTTCCCACTTTTTATTAAAAGCCAAAGCATTTTGCGTCCAGGTTTCATTAATGTCGCCTTTTGAAAAATGCTTGATCACAATATCAAAAACGCAATAAACATTATAGCCGGCCTGGCTCACCTGCATAGTGGTATCGACATCATAAAAATGAAAGCCGCGGTAAATATCGTCATCAAATCGTATTGAATCAAAAAGGTTTTTGCGGATGCAAAACCAAACACCGTCAAGCACAACTACTTTGCTTCTATTGCCTGCCGCAGGCAAGTATGCCTGAAAGCTATGGTGCTCGGCACCTTCTCTGTCTGATAGCATATTAATGCTAATCAAATTCCCTCCCCACCACGAGCCTGGTAAGTATGGCATGTAAGGGGTGCCTGCTATTCCAATTGCACCCGTCTTTTCGTCATCAAAGTGATTTAAAGCCAAATTACCCCAATCTTTTGTGAAGTACTGTATATCATCATGCATGAAGCATAAGACGGGGTACCTGCTGCGTTGCACCCCTAGGTTGTAAGCTTCAAAAATGTTATATTTATTATCGGAGTTATCAATCACTATAATTTCATACGCAGCGCCAATGGTATTTGCTATGTTTTCTTTCAGGGATAAGGAGACATCGCTGGCCCTGGCGCAAATAATTAGGGAAAGCATTAATTGTTTGCTAAAGCCGGGTTAATCAAATTACTTATTTGGTTATAAATGCCCGGTGCTGCTGTTTCAGTATTATGTTGGGTAACTACCAGCTCATTACCTTTAAGCCCCATTTTTTTCGCCAAATCATTGTCCAGGCTAAGCTGATATACCAGCTTTGCAACTTTTGTTGTGTTTAAATATGGGGCCAGCAAACCCGCACCTTGTATTACAAATTCGGGTATGCCGCCGCTGTTTTCAAAAGCTATCAGCGGCTTTTTCAAAAAAGCCGCCTCCAATGCTATTAAAGGAAACGGGTCTTCCCGCGACAAAAGCACGAAAATATCAAACAGATTTAAATAATTGACAGGGTCTGACTTAGCGGGTATAAACAATATCTTATCTCCAATATTGCATTTATTTGCATCATAGACCAGTTGTTTTACAAATTCGTTCCCGGCATCAGCACCTAACCAAACCACTTTAAATTTAAAATCCGGGTATAATTTGATAAGTTTTAAAGTAAGCGGAATAAGCAAATCGGTGCCCTTTCGCCATGACGGAGTACCACCGCCTCCAATTACGAATTCGCCTGGTTTTACGCCAAACCCGGCTAAATGCTCATCCATAGCGGCAGGGACTAAATCAGTATCGATAAATTCGTAATGAAGTTTAATTTTCTCAGCCTGTAGGTGCAAAAGATCTACCAAATGCTCCTTAACTGCCCCCGAAACCGCGATAATGCTGTCGGTAAGCCTTAGGTTTTCTTCAATATACGCATCGGTAAAGAAATAATTCAGCGCATAGGAAAGCTCATGTATGCAACAAAGTGTTTTTACTGCATGATTTTCTTTAAATATTGTTAACCAAGGCAGGCTCACTATCGTATTGCCATACACCAGTTTATATTTTCGTTTAGAAAGCCAGGCGGCGGCTTTTTTATATTCATCGTTTAGCGTTATTTTCAGTAATTTTTTTTTGATACGGGCACCATAGGTGTGCTGCCTGATAAGTTTGCTTAAAACAAAAGTTTCGCCCAACCGTTCAAAATCGGGTTTTAACGGCCCATCGGCTAACAGCAGTATTTCAAATTGCAAGGATGTGTTTATTTTAATCCATTTAATCAAATGCAATAAAACGATTGGTGCACCACTGCGTGAAGCCTCATGGCTTATGAACAAAACTTTATTTAACGGTGATTTAGTCAAGTTATAAAGGATGGTTTTCGATAATATGATCCGCCTTGAATTTTAAGACGCTATTGGCCGGTACAGATTTATAAATCAAATTATTGGCGCCAATAATAGCATTGTCGCCAATGATTACGCCTTTAAGTATGGTTACATTGCTGCCTATCCAGCAGTTTTTACCAATGGTAATGGGGGCAGTTGTAAACTTATCCCTGGCCACGGTGAGGGCACCGTTTTCGTAACCAAACGTATGGTTATGGTCGTACAATTTTACGCCTTCGCCAAACTGGGTATTTTCGCCAATGCTTATTTTATCCAGGCAGTTGATGGAGCAGTAATTGTTAAAAAATACGTTTGAATTGATAATCAGCCCAGCGTTCGGTACCAGTAAAATAGCACAATACTTTTTAAAATAAACCCCTGCGCCAAATTTTATGGAGAAATTACCGGCAGGCAGCGATGCCGAAAAATACTCCTCAATGGTAAGATTGCCCTGGATACTGATGTTCGGGTTATTGTATATTACCTTAAGCTTATACCCTTCGTAAATAA
Source organism: Mucilaginibacter sp. (assembly GCF_028288225.1). Lineage (GTDB taxonomy): Bacteria > Bacteroidota > Bacteroidia > Sphingobacteriales > Sphingobacteriaceae > Mucilaginibacter. The sequence continues at coordinate 16,667 of NZ_JAQBOC010000027.1, read as the reverse complement.
GCTTAAACTTTGCAACCATTTTACCGGCTATGTTTTTCAGGGCCCGCTTCATCAATCGGAATTTAGCATCGTATCAATTTTAAAACCCAGCCGTAATAAATAGTACGCCCTTTTGCCGTGGTTATCTATAATAAAGGAACCAAATTTCCTTAACCATCTCTTTGAAACATTATACATGAAATTATTTAAAAACAAAGCCTCTTTAATTTTTCCAAGTTTTGTAAAGCTACAAATAGTCAGGTTTATAAAACCATTTATTCTGCCAAACTCTTCTTTTGTTAAGAGTTCCTTTTTTAAATTTTTGATAAATACAGTCGCCTTAGCCAAAGTCATCAAGTTATTATCGTTCGACATATTTGAAATGTGCCTTCTATAATAAAAAAGCCGTTCATTCATCCCGAAAAACGAAACTCCGTTTAGCGCCAGCCTTAGCCAATAATCCCAGTCTTCGCACCCATAGACATATGGGTTTTCATCCTGCAACCCTATTTTATCAATGTGTGATTTTTTTACCAACGCTGATAGCACCGGGATATAATTACCCTTATATTCCAGCTTATAAATTTCTGTATGTGTAAAAAAACCGGCAACCGTACCATATGGTAATGCAGTATTCAGCGAGTTATCATAAAAAGTATACCCACTGCTAAAAATAACGCCGGCTGCGGGTTCTGTTTCCGCCGCCTGTATTTGCTTTTCTAATTTATACGGCATCCATAAATCATCGGCATCTAAAAATGCTATCCAGTTTCCTTTAGCAGTTATTATTCCTGCGTTCCTTGCTGCGCCAAGTCTTTTATTTTCCTGGTTAATCAATTTTATCCTTGCATCAGCAGCACCATATTTACCCGCAATGTTGGCTGTTCTGTCTGTTGAACCGTCATTTATAATAATTAATTCCCAATTAATATATGTTTGACAGATAACAGAGTTTATAGATTCCTCAATATATTTTTCTGCATTAAAAGCAGGCATAATAACAGAAATAAAGGGACTATTCATTTGGTAAGCGGATCCAATCTTTTGGAACGATGTCCTGATCGTTAAAATAATCCATTTTGCCGTTGAACCAATGTTTTGGAGTAATAACCATTTTTTCTTTATACGGGTTTAGCCATGCGCCCCACCAGCTAAAACTGCTGTTTGCTATGATGTGATGTTTGCATTTACTCATCAGGACCATATCCTGCCAGCTATCTAAACCGGTGTTATGTTGAATTAAAGCAGCACTTTCAACGCCTGGTAACAGATTTTCCCTAACCCAATCCGGATCATCCGAAAAAAAATAAAAATACGGATCAAGTGTTTCATCTTTAATCATTGTTATTGCGTCACGATAATATTTGACTGAACACAGCCCGTGCAATTCATTGGTTGCTTTTGAACTTACATAATCTGCCCGACGCACATGAATACTTACTGCATTTGGATGTTGCGCCAGCTCATCCGCAATCTTTTGCGATTGCACGTTTAACTTAACTTTAAATGTGAACGCATTTCTCACCTCATTTTCAATGCCGATAAAGTATTGTTCACTTTGCCAAAATCCTTCAAAATAAACTGATGGCTTTACATTAAACACATCCCCGGTAAACCTTAAGGTACTTTCTCTGTAAACGGTGTTTTTATTAAAAAAAAATTGAGCGAGGTTTGGCTTTAAAAAGCTTTTCACCAACCCGTGGCCCGCAATGTTTGCCGATGGGGTAAAAACCCCCAGCTCATATCGCCTCGGCGTAAGGCCTGTATCCTGCTTATAAAATGATAAGTCGAAATACAGCGGCGCCTTCATTTTTTTTGATAGGGATAAACCAAAAGCATATTGAAACATTTGATTGCCCAGGCCTCCCTGTAGTTTAATAACAAGCATTTAAAAGTTTTACCGATTTTGCCATTTATCCTTTAAAATAAAAATGGTGTTAATATTAGTATCGGCGTATACCATATAACCTTTACCTGTTAAATAGCTAATTAAAGTGTCGTCTTTTATGCCGTTTCCGTTACCTGAATAAGATATGGTCTCGAGACAAATAACAGTAGGTCGCGATTGGCTAAAATCAATCGACTTTATTATAGCCTCATCAAGTCCCTCCACATCAATACTCAATAAATCAGGGTAAACCCCATTGTTATATTGTTGAATAATGAAGCCAACTGTTTTAACAGGGGTTGTTATTTTATTTACGATGCTGAAATTATGCTCCTTAACCAAACGGTCAGCTTCACTGGCCGAAAATGTATTTAGTGCAGGCGAATTCATTACATGCAAAATCATTTCGCCAGCCTGACTGCCAATGCCGCAATTAAGGTTTATGTCGCCTTTCCGGTATATAAGAAAATGCTTAAATAGTTCTTTATCGGGTTCAATATTTATGCCCCTGTATCCCTTTTGGTACAATAAAGCCGTATTGCTTAAATAAAACGGATGATGAGCACCTATGTCCAAATAGGATGGTTTTGCTAGGCCTATTTGCGTAAAAATAAAATCAATAATCAAATCTTCGCCCGATTGCGAATAGGACTGTTTTTGATACTTGTTTTTGGGATGCTCAAATTTTGTTTTTAAAGCCGCTATTTGATTCCGCAATTTATTAAGGTCCCCGGTAATTTTTGACATTTACTACGAATACTATTGGCGATATTTTAAAAAGCCCAACTTACAGGACAGTTTTTTAGCTACGCTTTTAATTTTTTTAAATGAAATTTTTGAGTGTTTTAATTTTTTATCTGAAATATTCCTAAGATAATCATGCCCGCCATATTTTTCTTTTAACAAAACTATCAACTTGGGTTTAAACGGAATATCATATCCTTCCACAAAGCCATAAGCGGGAGATAATATTTTCGGATTTTTATCCAGCAAATACCTGTTCAGGTGCGATTCATCATGCCACAGCGCAATAACATCTTTATCGAGGTCGGTATGGATGTTATTGTTCAACGTTTTAATCAATAGCAGGTAGGCGGCTGTTTGTCCGCCGTTAAAGCCGCCCATAAAATAGTGTTCACCGTCCCCCTCGGGTATATATGCGGTTGAGCCGGAATTCCGGTCGTATAAGTACCCTGAGCTTGGCTTATCCCAAAAACCGGGATGCTTCACCGCGAGCAAACCATCGTTTGTTTCAGATGGGAGAATAGTAGGTCCTATTGTGTCAACAAAAACTATGTTCGCATTAAAAAAAAGAAGATAATCGCATTTTTTTAAATATTCTTCCACGCCCAAAAACATTTTGAACCTAAACAACGTGTCGTAAGGCCAGCCTAAGGTTTCCTGGTATATCTTTTGAATTTTGTGGCTTTTTTCGGCATAAAGTTGTTGGGCATCTGTAAACACAAAATATTTTTTTTCATGACCAGGAAAGAGAAATTTCTCGGCGGAAAGGAAAAATTTCTTCCAAAAAATAGCGTATTTACCCGTACAAATGTATAGTATGCCTATCATTTATTTTTTGCCACTATATAACAGTACGATGCAATGGATTGATGGGTAGGTTTGCGTCGGTGCACATAGTCGGCCAATTTAATAATACCTTTTTTAATTGCCCGTTGAATTTTATTTTTTTGAGGCGTTTCATCCCAAAATTCATAACCTGTATAGCCGTCAGCAATAACTTTCATGCCCGATTGCTGCAGTAAAAGTTTCCATTTTTTTGGTGACATGCTTTTCACAATGTGCCTTTTTAAATTTTTATTATCCAGGAACCAATGATAAAGGTATTGAAATATTCCTTTAAAGTTTGGTGTTGTAATTAGCAGATAGCCGCCTGGTTTTAAGAATTCTATGTGCGCTTTGGTAACGTCCTCCCAGTTCAAAAAATGCTCGATAAACCCAAATGAAGCGACCACGTCATACTTCGCATTTTTTATTTCCTGGAACTTGTTATTCTCGAAGCCTCCCACCTGATAACCTAACTTTTCGAGTGATTCCTTAAGCTGAATAACATTGGGCGTGGCATCAACACCGTTCAAAACATAACCCAAATCGCCTAAGATACATAAAAACCTGGCCGGGAAACAGCCGATCTCAAAGGCTTGCTGACCGGTCAAAGCAGGCGGAATATATTTTTTTATGAGTTGTGAAATAGCATCGTCATCAGGAGCGCTTTTAACTACGTGGCCGTGATAGCCTGCATCCCAATAGCCCTGCGGAACAATGTTCATGATTGTTTTATATTAATTGGTATTTGAGGCCTCACAACACCAATCCATTTGCTGTACCAGTTTTCGTCCCTTTTAACTTCGCTAATATCAAACTGCAGTATGCCTTTATATCCAGCCAAAATTGTACTGCGGCTTTTTATAGCATAAACGTCAATAACATATGTATCATCATTTAATAGATGCCGCGGTATTAGTAAGCTCGCCGCATAATTACCTATTTGTTTAACGCTGTCTGAAGCCAGCTTAAAAACACAGACCCGATCGGACGTAAAAACCTCTATACCGATTGTAATTTCGTGACCACCACCTAAAATCAGGAAATCGATATCAACCTGCATGGAGTTATCGAGCGTAATCACCTCGGGGCCTACCTGGTCCTCTTCTAATTTTTTTAAGCGGATGCTTTTAAATTCAAAAACGCCAGCAATCAAGCCGTCGTCATTTTGCCAGCTATAGTTGTGGTTAGTCAGGCTTTTGCCGGAGCGTAAATAATAATTAATGGTGGTATTAATGTCTGACGAAAGCGCCATCTCTCCATTTTGCAGCAAAATCCCTGAATGGCAAACGTTTGAAAGTGCAACCGTATTATGGCTCACGAATAAAACCGTGCGGCCTTCTTTATTTGATACATCGCCCATTTTTCCCAGGCACTTTTTCTGAAACTCCGCATCTCCTACAGCCAATACCTCGTCAACTATCATTATTTCGCTTTCGAGGTGGGCGGCAACAGCAAAAGCCAGCCTTACATACATCCCTGATGAGTACCTTTTTAACGGTGTATCAATGTAACGGTCAACTCCCGAAAAATCAACAATCTCGTCAAACTTTTTCTTTATTTCTGCTTTGCGCATGCCAAGTATGGCGCCATTTAAATAAATATTTTCCCTTCCGCTTAACTCGGGATGAAAACCTGTGCCAACTTCTAACAAACTGGCAACGCGCCCTTTTAATTTGGCTGAGCCTGTTGTGGGGGCCGTAACCCTGCTTAAAATTTTCAGTAACGTACTTTTGCCGGCGCCGTTACGCCCGATAATGCCTACCGCATCACCCTGTTCAATTTCAAAGTTTATGTCTTTTAGGCTCCAAACTATATCGCTCACACCCTTAACGGCGCGGTCATTAACTTCACCAATTTTTAAAAATGGGTCTTCTTTCCCCCGCATTTTTGCCCAAAAGCGTTCAAGATCGCGGCTGATGGTGCCGGTGCCAATATCACCAAGCTGATAAGCTTTTGATAAATTTTCTACCTTAATTACTGCTGCCATTAATTAATATAAATGCAGGTTGTTTCATGTGTGCAAAGTGTTTCATCTATTCCAGGTTATATCGTTCAGAAAAAAGTTTCACAGTTCCGCGGAACAGTCTACACAGTATCAATAAAATTCCGCTCAACCTTGTTAAAAATGATGATGCCGATAAGTATTATGAAAATTGTTATAACAGTTGTTATCCCTAATGACAAGATGGTAAAGGTGCCCTTTCCTAAAAATCCATATCTGAATGCTTCAATAATAGATGTCATCGGGTTATATTCTACCAGCCATTGATATTGCGGGTATTTTTGTTTTACTGTTGATAGGGGATATATAACAGTTGTCAAATACATCATCAGTTGTATGCCGAAAGCGATCAAAAAAGCGAGATCTCGATATTTTGTGGTCATGGCCGAAATTATCATTCCAAGCCCTAGTCCCAGCATAGCCATAAGCATTAGCAAGAATGGGAACAATAATAAATACGCATTCGGATGAAAAGAAGAACCTTTTATCCAATAAATAATCATCATTAAAACAAACAGCAGCATTTGTACACCAAAGCGAAGTAAATTTGACACCACGATGCTTAACGGGACTATAAGCCGGGGGAAATAAACCTTGCCGAACAAACCAGCATTTGTTGTAAACACTGCCGATGTTTTGGTAAGGCAGTCGGCAAAATAATTCCAGGCGGTAATACCTGCTAAATAAAAAAGTGGTTTAGGCAACTCATCAACTGAAATATTTGCGAGGTTACCAAATACAAAGGTATAAATAATGGCGGTAAACAAAGGCTGAATAAAAAACCACAGCGGCCCTAATATGGTTTGCTTATAAAATGATACAAAATCACGCCTTACTAACAAAAAAAGCAAATCGCGGTAGTGCCAGATATCCTTCAGCTTTAAATCCAGCATGTTATTTGCCGGTATTAATTCAATGTCCCAATCTTCCTGGTTTGCTTCGCTCATGAATTAAGCATTTTTTCCAATTTATTCATATAATCATTTTCATTAAAGTGCGCCAGGCATTCCTGTTGAAGATATTGTCTTCTCTCCTGTGTTAATGGGTTTGCCAGGCAATCACTTATCGCGTTCTCCAATTCAACCAGGTCATCAGCATTAACGGCCTTTCCCAGTTCTCCATTGCAAATCGCATCAATACTGCCATCAGCATTACCGCATACAACAGGCAGGCCGCAGGCTAATGCTTCAATAAAGACAATGCCGAACCCTTCCTTTTTACTTGGCAAAACAAACAGGTCGGCCAGCAAAAAATGATCGGCGATTTCATCCTCCGCAATAAAACCGGTCAGTATAACCTGCTCATCAACTTTAGCAGCAGTTATCAGTTTCCGGATCCTTATTTCTTCTTTAGGATCATATTGCCCTGAAAGGATATATTTTATCCCGGGGAATTTTAATTTCAGGCAGCCGATAACTTTTATCACCTGGTCATGCCCTTTGTACTGTTCGGTAGATGCCAGGCGGGTTAAAGTAAATATTACCGGGGTATTAGCAGTTAAACCGTATCTTTTTAGCAATTGGCCGGGTTTTGAAAATGTTACCGGTAATTTAATAAAAGGATCAACCACATTATTTAATACCTGGCATACTCCGGCATCGGCGTTGTGCCTGCTGATCATTTGCTGCCGGGTGAAGTTGCTTACACAAAGCACCTTATCGCAACGTTTTAAAAATGCAAGCTTTATAAATGACAATGGCCGCCAAACCTCGATCCCGTGAGCAATAAGCCATACCTTACATTTAGGGTTTAATGTTTTTATCAACAACCCTATAATAGCCAGGTTAATATGGCTGATAATAACAATATCGGGCTTTTTAGCAGTAATTAAAGTTTTAAACACAAACGCAATACGGTCTGTACCAAAGCCACTGAATTCTTTGGCAGGCAGGTATTGGGGCATCAGGTCGTTAGTTGAATCATATGCTGACCATAATTTAAAATCCCAATGATTACTTTCAGCCAGCAGATGTAAAGAATGCGCCAGTGTACGGGTCATTTTTTGAATGCCACCGGTGGTGCTAAAGGTTTGCAAGGTAAATAAAATTACCCTTTTAGGCATTCAATCGGATCTGGTAAAGTGCAAAAATTTTCGACCAGTGTAAACGGCCTTCCTTAAATTTCCTGACTGCATTTTGTGCCAATTTACCCCTATACAGGTTAGGATTACTTATTTCTGTATGCTTGCTCATCCATTCCTGTAAAGGGAAAGTGAAGCCCATTTTAGGCCGGTTCCAAACGGCATCGGGTAACAGGTGGCCGAAACTATCCATTAATAATTTTTTAGGCTGATTTTTATTGAACCTGATTTCGGGCGATATACTTTGCACTAATTGCTGAAAATCCTCATCTAAAAACGGCACCCTTACTTCTAACCCATGGCTCATGCTCAATACATCAGTATCCCTTAGCAGCTGATTTTGCATGTATAAATTTGTTTCAAACCAGGCTGCGTGTTCCCTGTTATATGGCCCCAGGCCGGGTATCGTGTTTTCACCAAACAAAATTTCATTGACCTGCTTGATATCTGCATCCAGTATCCCTGCAATATCATCGGGTACAAATAAGCCGCGCAGCAAAAGGTAATCAGCTAAAGGGTGATCGTGCGCTAAAAAAGAGATCTTCCTGTATTTGTCCGCCTTAAAATAATTGGCCGCGCCTAATACAGATGCGGGTATTTTTCGCAGGTAATGCAGGTATTTAATCCGGTTAAAAGATGGATAACCGCCAAATAGCTCATCAGCACCTACGCCCGATAAAACGGCCTTTAATCCATCCTCATGCGCATACCTGCTGATAAACCAGGTATTAATGCCATCGGTGGTCGGCATATCCATGCTGCCGATTATACGAGGAAAAAAAGTTTCAAAATCACGCTGCTGAACTAAATGTGTAAATTTTTCTCCATTTAAATTGTTTAGTATCATATGCTGATAGGCACGCTCATCGTATTTCTTTTCATTAAAATAAAGGGAGATCGTTTTAAGGTGCTGGTTTTGTTCATTAGCCAATAATGATAACAGGCTTGAATCTATTCCCCCGCTTAAAAACACGCCGATCGGGGCGTCGGCCACGAGCTGCCGCTTTATAGCCTTTTTTAAGCTATCATGAATATGTTCTTTCGCCGTATGAATATCTTTTATATCATCAATACCCTGCGGCTCAATGTTATAAGCGGTAATAGGGTGGGTACCGTTGTGATGATGCCATGCTAAAAAATGTCCTTTTGCAAGACTGTATACGTTTTTCAGCGTGGTATACGGTTCAGGAATATGCCCCAAAGCCAAAAACCTAACCTGCCATGTCTGATCCGGTTCAGTTGCTATGCGTGCCGCTTTAAATGCTTTAATTTCTGATGCAAAAGATAGCCCGCCATTATTGATATGGTAATAAAGCGGCTTTATCCCCGCAGTATCCCTGACCAGATAAGTGATGGATTTTGCGATGTCATACAATGCAAAAGCAAACATACCCCTGAGTTTTGAAAAAGCAGCTGTTCCCCAATGCAGGTAAGCAGCTAAAATAACTTCCGTATCAGTACCAGAATAAAATTTGGCGCCGGCTTTTATCAACTGGTCTTTTAATTCAGGATAATTATAAATTTCACCGTTAAATGTGATCCAGGCTTTTTGCTGTGCATCGGCCATAGGCTGGCGGCCTTTTTCACTTAAATCAATGATAGCAAGGCGGCGATGCCCAAATGCAAGATTTGCCTTTTCATCTAAAAACAGGCCTTTATCATCAGGGCCGCCATGTTTTAATGAATTGCACATGATGCTGACCCTCTCCGTGATTTCATTTGCCGGTAATACATTTGAAATTATTCCTGCTATCCTGCACATCGGTTATATCTGTTCATAGCTTCGCCCCGTAAGTTACAGCCAATTCCGCGTAACTTATTATCTGTCAATTTGTTATATTGTTATTTTAACTGTTATATAACGGCCTTAAAATAAACAAAATGTCCATTTAAATGCCGGTATTATCCTATATAAATCTAAAACCTGTCAATTAATGCTGCTGCAACATAAACAATGATGGAATACCCGAGATTTTCAAGGCGTAAGGCCAGCTGCTTTTGGGAACGATAGGATATGATCTCACCGGTAAGCCCCTTAAGCGGCCCCGCTTTAATCATAATCCTTTCTCCCGGTTGTAAATCTTCAGCGGTAATCTCTAATTCATAGGGGCTGGCCATCAGTAATTTAAGTTCCTCTATCTGCCGGTCAGGCATTGGTGTTATTTTACCCGAAAAATATAAAAAGCGAGCAATCCCTTTTGTCATTAATACTTCCGTTTGCTCCTGTTCTTTGATACGGACAAATAAGTACGATTTAATAAATGGCTCTTCGGTCCATTTTTTTCGGTCACTCCATTGTTTAAGCTGGCGGTGTAAAGGTAAATAGGTTTCAATCCCTTTGTTTGTTAATGCCAGGCAAGCTTTTTTTTCCGCACGCGGATGCGTATAAACCGGGTACCATTTGCAAGTATCTTTATTTATTCTTAAAGCCATATGTCAATACCATCAGCGCTTTTTGTACCAGCGCCTTATATCCCACCATTTATTTTCATTTTTATCTACATAATAACCAGAGCTTTCATAACCGGTATAATCCGAGTAATAGTAATACTTCGTCCCATAATTTTCACCTGTAAATTTGGTCGTATAATACCTGGAGTGCAGCAGATCCTGGGCAAATGCGTTAAGCACGATTACCGTATTTTCCAGGTGATACTCCTGCGCAATTCTCTGCGGCACGGTAGCCGCGTAAAATTTGGATTTCCCGGACCGGATCACAAAAAGGTTAATATCGCTTGCCCTTATAAGGGGTATGGCATCAGATACCAAACCTATGGGTGCGGTATCAATCATGATCACATCATACCTGGTTTTGAGATCCTCAATTAATGCAGCCATTCTTTTTGAATGCAACAGCTCCGAAGGATTAGGCGGTACCGGGCCCGAGATGATAAAATCAAGATTTTGCTGGCCGGAATGAGAGATAATATCAGCCACCTCACATTGATTGGCCAAATAATTACTAAGACCCAGGTCATTCGGTACGTGGAACGTTTTATGCAGTTTCGACCGCCTTAAATCAGCCGCGATCAATATCACCTTTTTATCAATCAGTGATAACGTGCTCGACAGGTTCACCGCCACAAACGATTTTCCTTCACCGGCAACTTCAGAGGTGATGCAGATCACTTTGCTTTTTTTCTCAGAAGCCAGGAAACTTAAATTGGTACGGACGGAACGAACCGACTCCGCAAAGATGGATTTAGGCTTGCTGATGGCTAATATCTGCGTGCTGTATTCATCAATTTCTTCGGGGAATTTTCTGATTACCCCAATAATAGGTATGGTGGTAAGGCTTTCAATCGTTTCCTTATCGTAAATGTATGGGTTCAATATCCTGATCAGGACAATTAATCCGAACCCTATGGCCAGGCCAAAAATTTCTGCCGAACGCTGAACGCCATGTTCATCAGGCGAAACAGGGTTGTAGTTAGGCTGTGCCAGATCAATAATGGTGGCACCGGGCAAAATCCCCGCGCTGCTAATTTGTGCGTCCAGCTTTTTTTCTGAAAGAAATGAATAAACCTTATCGTTAATATCGAAATCACGTTTTAAGGCAACCATGTCACGCTCAGCCGATGGCAGTTCTGCTATTTGCTGGTTAACAGGCCCAAGCTGGTTTTGCAGGTAATTTAGTTTATTTGCAATTAACTGGTGTGTCGCGTTAATGCTGTTTAAAATATTATTTTTTATCTGCAATAGCTGCTGATCCAGGTCCCGGATCGTTTGAGAATTACTGGTATAAGTTTTCAGCGCGGTTTTTCTTTCGCTGATCAGTACATTCAGGCTAATGATGGCGTCGCTTAATTGCTGGTGTTCAACGCCTCCCATGCTGAAGTTAGGAAGCTGGTTATCCTCAGCCTTGATGATTTCCTGCTTAAGCTGGTCAATAGCCAGCTGATCTATCTTTAGTAAGGAACTTTGTGTTTCAAGTTCGGTCACCTTACTCAACGCCCGGCTGGATGCTGAGGATACATCCATGATCTTCTTTTTATTTTGATATTGCTTTATCGAGTTTTCCGATCCTTTAACTTCATTTGAAAGAAACTCTAATTGGTTATCGATAAACCTGATCATCTGCGAAGCGGATTTAGTCCGTTGGTTACGATCATAGTTCAGGTACTCCTTCATCACGGCGTTCAATGCATCGGCAGCAAACTGGGGGTTGGAGTCAACCTCCTGCAGTGCGATGATATTGGAGTTCCTGGCGGTTTCACTGGTGCGCAATCCCCCCCTGACCCTGCCAATAAAATCTTCAGCAGCGTTTAGCTTAAACAAATACAATGCGCTTTTTGGTATGTTGCCCGGGTATTTAATGCTGAAAGCGGTTGGCCCGATGGTAAAAGGGATATTGTAGTAATAAGTATTTTTAATTTCTTTTCCTGAAGCTTTATAGCTGATGCTAAAAGAGCTGCTGTTAACAGGCCTGTAAGTAATAAGGTCATGGAAAAAATTTAAACTGTCAAATTTAACCAGTTCGACGTCAATGGGTTTCTGGGGATACAGCTCATTGGTACGGTTAAGCACGCGGCCCACTATATAAAAGCTTATCCGGTAGTCCAAATGTTTAATGGCGTTCAGCAGCAGCGCGGTGCTTTGCAGCACGATGGTTTCACTCTGGATTTTCGATACCGTCGACCTGTCATTAACACCCGGTACACTGATCAGGTCGGATATTTCCGATTTTTTTTCCTCAAACTTCAGCGTAGCCCCAGTTGCATACGTTTTAGGGGTATACCATAAATACAGGTTAGCCATGATCAGGCAGATTGCAAGGGAGCCAACAACCCAGTACCACCTGCTTAAAAGTATCTTGGCGATCTTCAGATAATCGATCTCCTGGCTGGGCAGTTTGGGCTTAATCTTATCCGTTTCTTCCATTTAACGATGAATAAGCGTGAAGATAATTAACGCAGTGTTAAACAGGAGTAAGGCAGGCTGAAAGATGGTACTTGTAAAGCTTTGGAGGTTATCCGTGCGTACCGCTCTCTTATTTTGTGCAATATAAACGATGTCCCCGTTTTGCAATATGGTACGCGGATCGTTGATGGATTGGATATTCCCCAGGTCAACTAAAATTACCTTTGGATTTTTTTCAGTGCCCCTGATGATCTTTATATTGGTTTCATTTGCTTTTTCTGTAATGCCGCCAGCAGCCCCTATCATCTCAATTAACGTCATATGATCTTTAGTCAAAGGATAGTTTCCCTGCCCCTTTATCTCTCCAAGCATCGTTACTTTAAGGCTTACAATTTTCAGCTCAATGATAGGGTTCACCAGCACGTTTTTACGGTAAGTGTCTTCCACCAGCTTTTGGGCTTCGTTACGGGTGTAGCCAGCAACTTTTATGCGGCCGATGGCTGGCAATATGACGGTTCCGTCATCTTCAACCTGGTAGCTTTGGTCAACCCCGGCAACGGTTCCGTTCGCTAAAATATTGGTGTTAACAGCAGTACTGGGTGTCGTGTTCACCAGGTATTTGGTGTCCTGTAAATTTCTTACCTGTATAACATCCTGTGGTTTTATCCGGTATTCATTAATGATGTCAGCGCTTTTATAAGCACTGTCCGTGATCGAATTCTTTTGCTGAAAGAGCACCTGGTATTGCCTGTTTGAGCAGGAGGTGCAAATAAAAAACAACCCCAAAATGAAATATGTAAAAATTTTTTGACGCATGTACATCCGTATGCTTAATGTTAATTAGGTAACCACTCCAAATTTATATAAATTTGCCAGTATAGGTACTTATTTTTTCACTGGTGCGTGATTTAAAAATTTCTTTAATTACCGTCGTCCACAATGCAGAAAACACTATCACCAGCTGTATAGATTCTGTTATACGGCAAAATTTCAAAAATGTTGAGCATATTATCATTGACGGCGGATCGACCGATGGCACCGTTCAGCTCATCGAAAAATACAGGCATTACTTAAGTCACTTCGTTTCAGAACCCGACAAAGGGATTTACGACGCCATGAACAAAGGGATCAGGCTTGCCACAGGGCATATCGTCGGGATGCTGAATGCCGATGACTTTTTTGCGGATGAAAACGTTTTGAGCACTGTTGCTGCAGCATTTGAAAAAAACAACGCGGACATATTATACGGCGACCTGGACTATATCAATAAGAAGGGTAGGGCCGTGCGCAAATGGCGGTCCGGCGAATTTAAACGGAGAAACTTCAATTTTGGCTGGATGCCGCCGCACCCCACTTTTTACTGCAAACGTGATTTGTTTGAGAAATTCGGGCTTTACAGCCTCGATTACGGAACGGCCGCAGATTACGAGTTAATGGTAAGATTTCTTTATGTCAATAAATTAGCCGTGTTTTATATCAAAAAAGTACTCGTTAAAATGAAACTTGGAGGGAAAAGCAATAAAACGTACAGTAACCGCATCAAAGGACTGCTCTTTGATCTCAAGGCAATGCGGGATAATCACATTAAGCGCCCTGTTATCGCTTTGATCGTTAAACCGATCCGTAAGGTCAACCAATACTTTTAGTGCTTTTTATTTAAATTAGAGAATGATCCTGATAAACTGAAGGATGATGTTTGAAAAAAATCATAAAAAATGGACGCGGGATCAGAAAACCAACTTTTATCAATCACGTATTTAATATTATAGTATTTATTTAGAAGCCATACGATGCTGAAATACACTAAGGTTATCTTAAAGATTACAATTCCATTAATGATTATCTTTAAAATCTACCAGCTCAATAAAATTGAGTTTGATATTGATATCTTGGATAAACAATTAACACCATTGCAAATCTATATTAAGCCTAATTCAGCAATTGGCTTTTATACCAATATAAGTAATTCGGTATTATTTATAGAAATGCAATACATCATGGCTCCGCTAAATATTCAGAATAAAATAACACCTGACACTTTATTATTGATACAATTTCCGAATGAAAAAATAAAAACATTTGATCATTACCGCACTATTATCCAGAACCAGCAAAATGGAAAGATCGTATCGTTAATAACCAAGCTTAACTAATATGACGGTGATCCTTACTATTATAAATGTTCTTCTTTTATACGCAGGCATTTATTGGTTATTGAAAGAGATGGCAGCGGACGATAGCAAAGCCGTATTACTATTAACATCAGCTGTGGTTTTATTTACAGCTGTCGGTATTTTTTATTATTTAATGCTGATTTCACATCAAAGTTTTATTCGGCTGCAACTATTTCTTTTAACTATAAACCTTGGGCATATTTATTTTACCGGGAAATTTTTGGCTGAAGAACTTAAAAGGAAACCTGCTGAACCGGCCGGTCTAGATAGTTTTTGGGCATTGAGTGCCGTTTTCTTTTTAACCATTTATTTTGTTTTATACGAAAGTAAATACGGGGGCTGGGATGCATGGGCAATTTGGAACCTGCATGCCAGGATTCTTTATCACCCTGAATTGTGGCACAATTTGTTTTCAGATAATATAGCTTACTCTCACCGGGATTATCCGCTGATGCTTCCGGCAACAATCGCTTTTTTCTGGAAGGGGATAAATAGTATGTCCCCGTTTGTTCCAGTGACGGTATCCTACGGATTCTTATTAATCATTCCGTTACTGCTTTATTTTTCATTACTAAATGAAGGCCATAAACTTTATGCAGGCTTAGCCATGGTAATATTTGTAATTGATAACAATTACAAGTCAATAGCGCTTTCGCAATGTGCCGATACCTTATTGTCGTTACTTATTTTGTCGACCTTCATTCAATATCATGGTATAAAAGCATTTTCTACAAACAGGATCTATGTTTTAGGTTTCATTTGCGCGTCATGCGCCTGGGTTAAAAATGAGGGCATGGCGTTTTGCGTGTTATTCACCATTGGATTTTTGTTAATAAATGCTAAAAACAGGCAGGCTTTAAAAAAGTATCTCATTGGAATGCTCCTTCCCCTGTTGGTTGTGGTATCCTTTAAAGTGCTTTTTGCCCCGGCCAATGACCTGATCTCAGCCGGTAACAAACAACTATTCTCGCTTTCAGCAGCGTTATCAGATTCAGGCAGATATGTAATGATTCTGAAATTTGCGCTTAATACGTTAATCAGCAGTTACATGTGCGCCATGATTATGGTTTTTGTGGTTTTTGCATTCAACCGCAAAATCTTTCTGTCCCTTCCTTTTATAATTATATCAATATTGCTTGGCGTCTATTTTATAATCTATTTAATTACACCGTATGATTTGAACTGGCATTTATCAACTTCGCTTAATCGTTTATTTCAACAGGTTTATCCGGCATTTATATACCTGTTCTTACGATCGCTCAAAGGCGTTAAATGGCCGTACGGTTTAAGTAAATCCTCGGAAAGTACCTGTTAACCTGAATTTCGATTAACAATCAGTGAAATAATAGCAAAAAATGAAGTAATATTCTGTTTATATATATAGCTTTATTTAATTGTCACTTAGATTTCCTGGCTGGTGTTTGCATCACTTCGGCCTAAAATATAGAAAGCTGCTTGCCAACAAAAAAGCCGCTTTACGAAAATAGAGCAGCCTTTCCCAGGCCGTAGGGGAACATTTTTGAACCCCTTTTTGGAAGGTTTGAGAAGATTGGCAACATCTTAATTCATTATAACTTATTGTCTTTTAGTATATATAGCAATACGGTAGAATTACTAAAAGTTTTTTTACTTGGGGGGCTTCAAAATCAATAAAAACCTACTCTCAGGAATAAGATTTTTATTATTTACGCTCTTGGCTACATTTCAAATCTTCAGGGAGTATAAGGGCCGTGCACAACCGGCAGGAAAAGCAATATAACATTCAGCCATCGCCTGAATGGATTAAAAAATGACTTTAAGGCAATGCGCGCAAACCGGATCCTGCTGCCGGTTTTAACCGTATTCATTAAACCATTGCGGAAGCTTACCCAGTATTTTTAACCGGGGATACAGCCCCGGCGTTTAGCCGGCTTTGTACAGCAAAAAGGTTTTACCTTCCGGGATAAAAACCGTCAGCGGGACAGCTTGCAAAAACAAAATCTGATCATCCTGGTTCCCCCGTTTGTTCCCCTCCGGGCCAGGCTTAAGCGATCGGCAGCCATAAGCCGCTGGTTTTCAAATAATAACCCTTTTGCCTTTCTTTTTTTCCAGCAGTTAACGGAGCCGAAACTTTTT
>NZ_JAQBOC010000020.1 GCF_028288225.1 Mucilaginibacter sp. | reverse complement strand
TTGATTATTATTGAGCCATTCGCCACCCGCATCAGGGGTTATCCTCAGCAATAATTCGCCGAAGGATAATATTTTACCAGGTTGCTTTGTATTTAAAATTGCACTCATTTCACCTTATCAAAGTCAAAGTAATTTTTTGCATTGTAGTAACAAATATCCCTGATGATCTTGCCTGTCCATGCTATATCATTCGGCAGTTCGCCGTTCTCTACATCATTACCAAACAGATTACATAAGATCCGTCTGAAGTATTCATGCCGGGGGAATGACATAAAGCTCCGTGAATCTGTAAGCATGCCTACCATCCGGCTCAAAAGCCCCATGTTTGACAAGGCATTTATTTGTTTTATCATTCCATCCTTCTGATCCAAAAACCACCATGCAGATCCAAACTGCATTTTACCCGCAACCGATCCGTCGTTAAAATTGCCGGCCATGGTTGCCATCAGCTCATTATCTGCCGGGTTAAGATTATACAATATGGTTTTTGTAAGTTTATTCCCGGCTTCCAGCTTATTCAAAAACTTTGAGAGCGCTTTTCCCTGGGAAAAATCACCCATGGAATCATAACCAGTATCCGGCCCCGCCGCGCTCAGGGCACGGGTGTTATTATTACGTAATGCACCAAGGTGATATTGCTGGACCCACCCTTTTTCCTGATCCCAAACTGCAAAATAATACAGCATGGCCGATTTAAACTGAGCGACCTCATCCGGTGTAAGGGGCTGCTCATTCCGTATTTTGGTAAATATTATTTTTATTTCAAGTTCGGTATAGTTTTCAGCATACAAATGCTCCAACCCGTGATCGGATAAGCTACAGCCATTTTCTGCAAAATAATCGTGCCTTTCCTTTAGAGCGGCAAGGTATGTATTAAAATCAGGGATTGATTCACCGGTTATTGACTCCAGCTTGCTGATATAAGCATTTAAAGCTTTGGTGTCATTTGCCTCCATCGCCTTATCTGGCCTGAATGCTGGTAAAACCTTAACGCTATAAGCATCCTGTTTTATTTTTTGGTGATGCGCCAGGTTGTCTAAAGGATCATCCGTAGTACAAACCACCTCCACATTCCTGTTTTTGATGAGGCTTTTTACACTATATTCAGGCGACTGCAGTTTCTCGTTACACTCGTCATAGATTCGTTTTGCTGTTGCAGGTGACAAAATCTCATGAATATTAAAATAACGCTGCAACTCCAAATGTGTCCAGTGGTATAAGGGATTCCGCAAGGTATAGGGAACAGTTGCAGCCCATTGTTCAAATTTTTCCCAATCGCTTTTATCGCCTGTTATATAAGCCTCATTTACACCATTGGCCCGCATAGCCCGCCATTTATAATGATCGCCGTTCAACCAGATTTGGGTAATGTTCTTAAAGTTTATGTCACCGGCAATTTGGTCGGGCGGTAAATGACAATGGTAGTCTATTATGGGTAAGCCGGCGGCATATTCGTGGTATAAGCGCTGCGCAGTTTTTGTTTCCAGTAAAAAATCTTCGTTTAAAAAACTTTTCATTTTAATTAATACCTGCCATTGGGAAGCAGATTTCATAGGTTTAATGTGATTTTGCTTAACTCCGGCAATATACTTCATATCCGTACATTATCCCAAATTAATGCCTAATTTACAATCTGAATGTCTATTTTTCTATTATCGATTGATTTTTAATACGTTACTTTATAACAATTGTTAACTTAATTTGTAATATCTCAAATACCATGGAAAAGCATATAGTTAAAGTTTTAAAAACGGAATTTGTAACTCACAACGTAAAGCGGTTTACTTTGCAAAAACCCGAAGGTTATACCTTTATATCAGGCCAGGCCACTGATGTATCCATTAACAAACCCGGACTTGAGGACGATTTGCATCCCTTTACTTTTACCTGCCTTAACAGCGATGATCATCTTGAATTTACCATCAAAATTTACAAAGGGCATAACGGCTTTACCGAAAAACTGATTGATGTTAATGCGGGTGACGAGCTGATAATTCATGAAGTTTTTGGGGCAATAAATTTCAAAGGGCCAGGCTTATTTATTGCCGGCGGCGCTGGTTTAACACCTTTTATTTCTATTCTCCGTCAGCTTAAAAAGGACAACCTTTTAGCCGGTAATACACTGTTATTTGCCAACCGCACCGAAGATGATATTATAATAAATGACGAGCTGAACCAAATGCTTGGCGAAAGGCATATCGATATTATCTCAGAACCAAAATCGGGCATGCCCGGGAAACATATTGATAAGGATCTGCTCGAACAGCACGTTACCGATGATAAGCATTATTACTATATCTGCGGTCCGGATCCATTTGTAGCGCAACTGAAAGACGACCTGGTTGAGCTTGGTGTACCGAAAGAATATATTGTGGTTGAGGAATAACTTTCTTGTCATTTCCCTACAAAAGTCTCCCGCTATCCTTATCCAAAAATAACGCGGCACTGATATGCTTGCGCAAAATTGTAGCCGGACATTTTTCGGTTATTTCAACATGCAAAGTATTAAATACCGCCTTTGCCTTTTTCTCACCGGGTACCATGCAATAAATATACCTCCCCGCCATAAGCGCGGGAACCGTTAGCGTTAAAGCATGTGTTGGCACATCATCCAACGCCTCAAAACACTTATCATTAACCTGCTGCTGCCTGCATTCTGTATCAAGGCTAACAACCTTTACCTGTGCGGGGTCATTAAAATCAGCAACGTGCGGGTCATTAAAGGCAATATGACCATTTTCTCCAATACCCATGCAGACTATATCAGGTGGATGGTTTGCCAATAGTTCAGCATATCGCCTGCACTCGGCCTCGGGATCAGCGGCATTCCCGTTAATATAGTTAACAGAATTAAAGGGCAGCTTGTCAAATATCTTTTCTTTTAGAAAGGATGCAAACGTACGCGGATCATTTTCCGGCAGCCCAATATATTCATCCATGTGAAAAGCGTTCACATATTTCCAGTCATTTGTATTATATTGAGTTAAAGCGGTTAAAAATTCGTTTTGTGATGGAGCAGCAGCGAAGATCATATTTACAAATTGCTGCCGGCTAAGCAGGGTATCTATTTTTTGGCAAACCATATTAGCCGCATCCTTACCCATTGCCGTCCTTTCTTCATAAATAAAAGTTGGCAAATTTGAGATGCACCGATATACCATGGGTTCTTCGTGTTCTTTATCTTTCATAAATCACCTTTCCTTTTACAATGGTCGTGCTCACATTTATATCTTCATCAAAAATTACAATATCAGCATCTTTGCCCGCTCCGATGGATCCTTTTTTATTTGCCACCTTCATAATAGCAGCAGGGGTTAAGGTTGCCATTTGCACCGCTTCCAACAGGGGAACATCAGCCATTTTTATCATATTCCTTACCAGGCAATCGGCTGTAGCAACGCTGCCTGCAAAAGCGCTTCTATCCCGCAATTTAGCTACTCCATCTTCCACAATAACCTTTAATCCGTTTTTTAAACTGCCTAAAACACTTTCACCGGGCGGCATACCTGCTGCGCGCATAGCATCGGTAATTAACGCTGTTCTTTTCGCCCCTTTAATTTTATATACCAGTTTAAGCAAGGGTGGCGGCAGGTGGATGCCATCTGCAATTATCTCCACATCCATTCCATCAATCAAATAGGCAGCTTCTACAACCCCGGCATACCTGAACGCTTTGCGCCGCGTTACACCCAGCATACCAGAGTATAAATGTGTGGCAAGCGTATAGCCATTTTCAAATGCCTCCAGCGCTTCTTCATAAATAGCATCGGTATGGGCAATTGCTGCTAAAATTCCTTTTGATGTTACATACCTGCCAAATTCAATAGCTCCCTTTAATTCGGGTGCTGCGCTCCAGCGTTTAATAACCGGAGTGCCGGCTATGATTTCCTTATATTCTTCCGGATCAGGATCACGGATATAGCGCGGATCCTGTGCACCACATTGATTAACAGCAAAATATGGCCCTTCCAAATGCATCCCGATAAATTGGGACCCGTTAATATTATGCTCGTCTGCTAATTCATACGTTCTTAGCGTTTCCAGCAGATCCTCCTTGCTGCTGGTAAGCGTAGTTGGCGACATGGCGGTTGTTCCATGTTTAGCATGTATTCCGGCAATAGCTAAAAATGCTTCAACGGTATTATCCATAAAATCGTGTCCGCCGCCGCCATGGATATGAATATCTATAAAACCGGGAGAAATATATTTACCACCGGCATCTATCAGGGTTGCGCCAGGTGCATCAATATCACCCTCGTTTACCGCAATGATAATACCATCGCGTACTAAAACAGTACCCCCATTAATAATTTTAGCCGGGGTAATAATTTTGCCGTTATATATCTTTAACTGTTGCTGCTCCACACCTTATTTGTTTCGTGATAAACGATCATAAAGAAGTTGTACCCTTAAATTTCTCAGGTTATTTTCCGCTTCTATCTCCGAAGCGTTCAGGAAATTTTTATTTAGTTGGCTAAA
This sequence comes from Mucilaginibacter sp., assembly GCF_028288225.1. Classification (GTDB taxonomy): domain Bacteria; phylum Bacteroidota; class Bacteroidia; order Sphingobacteriales; family Sphingobacteriaceae; genus Mucilaginibacter. Next base: position 69,881 of record NZ_JAQBOC010000020.1, on the reverse strand, counting down.
ATGCAGGTCCAGCACTTCTTCACTGATCATCAAATTTTTTAATTCCAGCAGAACCTCCGGCACCATTGATACTGTAAATGAAGGCGAATTAACCCTTTGTAAAATATCCTGGAACTGCAGGTAATTTACCCTGATGCCGGTCATTAACCTGTAATGTTCAAACTCGTCTTTATTTTTATCCGGCTTAAGTTTATAAAGTGTTTCTAACGCCATTTTTGTACTGTCAAGTATTTGCTTAACTGAAAACTGAACGGCTGACACAACTTTTCCGTTCCTGATCTCATAAGGTGTTATTTTCAATGCATGCCAGAATCTTGCCGATTCATCTGCATCAAAACCATAACGTTCTTTACAATACCTGGTAATAAAGCTTTCAATGTTTATTGGTTTTGCATTGGTTATACTTTCGGTATAGGCTGCTACAAGCATATTAAAGCCGCTTAATGGATAAACATGTCTTATGGCATACTCTTCGGCCATCTCATTTTCCGATTCAAATACAGGTGAATATTGACCCGATGTAGACCATGACGTCATCACTATGCCTTTATACCCCAGGCTTGCCACGGCTGGTACAAAATCATGGATATTTTTAAAATGTTTTTCCCACTGCGTCAAAAAATAATTATCGGGCGACGAACGTAATGCCGGCGATCCCCATATTTCATAACCGCTTTCCATTAGTTTTTGATGATCGCCAAAGCGGTTCATTTCCCAGCCGTAGTTCCAGTCGATAAACACGGTGCCTTTTGGCAGCAATTTTATAGCATCCGGGTATTTCAAAGCAATATCTGCCCAGAGTACGGGCGTTTTGCCAAGCTTTATAACAATATCACACAACGTTTTTATATAATCAATATACAGTTTTGATTTCCCCTCCTTTGCCGCTTTTAGCCTGCATCGCTCATCATGTCCGAGTAAATAGGTTTCATCGCCGCCAATGTGAATATATTTTGAGGTATGGGTTGATGCAAGGTCTGTATATAAGTCGGTAAATAATGCTTTATCCTGCTCTGTTTGCAGCGGACAAACCTGCGAAAAATCCTTTTGATCTTCCCGCAGGTCTTTATACCTGTCATTCCTTAAAATATACTCCACATGCCCAAAGCTTTGCTGCAGTGGGATCACGTCAACACCTATAAGGTTGCAATAATTTATAAATCCTATAATTTCATCTTTGCTATAAGCGTATCGGTTAGGGATCAGTGGGTGTTTTGTAAAAGGATAGGTTCCCTCCCACTCCATTATTATAGTATTTATGCCTGCTTTACTTAGCTTTAAGGCAAACGATTTCAGCGCATCCATGGTCATCACCTGGATCCGCAGGTCAATATGAAATCCTTTTACTATAAACGGACTTTGCGACATGGTATTAATTTGGGCGCTTGTTTTAAAAACAGTTGCTAATAATAGGGATAATATTACGATGCCGCGTTTAAACATTTGGTAAGGAGTTCTGCGTAGGGTTCAAAGAATTAACGTATTCCGAAAATAACAAAAAAAGACGGTTTTATTGGTGTTTTAATTATTGTTACAAAGGGAATTAAATCCATTGTTATAATTTAACCGGCAGTAAGTAGCTGTAATATGCAAAAGCAAGAATATCGCAAGGTGAGCCTTGCTTTTTCTATTTAATAAAAGGTCATCAACTAAAAAAGAGCCCCAAAGGAGCTCTCTTTTTTTCATAGGTAGGATATATATATGATTGTCAGGCTGCCTGTTTTACAGAAGCCTGCTTAGTGCGCTGTGCTTTAAAGCGTTCAAGGTCATGCTGTATTAAAGCTTTTAATTCAAGGTCAATTGCTTTTAATATTACCATGGTTTGTATTGAAGTTTTCATAGGTTAATTTTTTAAGTTGTTTGTTACAATACCAACACTATGCCATAACCTTTAGCACATCAATAAAAATAGTACTACCGGCGCGTTTTTTTTTTTGAGGTTACAGCCGATAGCTGTCGAATCAGCCGGTATTAATAGATTGCTTGTTTAGTGGGATATGCAGTGTGTATAGAAAAATATTCACTTAATTTAAATATAAAAAACCCGGCGCTGTTAATTAACATAGCCGGGCCTTTATGAATATAAGATGCTTTTAAAATAACATTTCTTGTGGTGGTGTTACGCCTTTTAAGCGCAGGTAAACAGTTGTTTGCCCGCGGTGATGGGTTTGGTGTTCAAATCCTTTTCCAAACACCTCAAATTTTCCCATGTCTTTACCTGCAAACTTTGTAGTTTCTGCTAATTGGGCCGGGGTCATCCCCTGCAGGGCGCTTATTGCAAAATCATAGCTGTCCATCACTGCTTTTGTAGTAGCTTCTTTAGTTTGTGCTACAGTTTTTTCGACAGACACATCCTTACCAAGCGGACTTGCCTTGCCGCTGGCCATTGAGCTGAAAAAATAATTAGCATCAGCTAAGTGGAGCATTTGCTGGGCAAAATTCCTCATTTCGGGTGTTGGTTTAAATGCATAGCCATCTGCGGGCATTGCATCCAGATAGGCTTTAGTGTAGGCTTTTGCACGTGTAAATTCACCAACAAGCTGTGCCTGGGTAAATTGCGCATAAACTGAACTGCAGGCAAATGTTACCAGCATGGTTAATAGCAGTGATAATCGTTTCATAGTTTTAAGTTTTTATTGGTTGATAATTTGGTTATATACTTATAAAATAAAAAGCACGGTGGGGCAATCGCACCTGAAATATAGCTTAAATCTAAGGAAATTAATCAAATTTACAAGCTACCGGCATAACTTATTAATGAGGGTTTCATGCTGCGGATATAATGCGGTTAGCTTATGCTTTTCGGCCATTTCAAATTCGCTAAAATCAAAACCGGGAGCTACTGCGCAACTTACCAAAGCAAAATCTTTTGCGGATGGAATCTCTGCCGCAAACCATAAGCCGGCTTTTATAGCAACAGACAAGCTCCCTACAGCAGCATCAGAAAGTTCGAGTGCCAAGTGCGCTCCGGTTTCATCAAGTACATGGATGTGCAATGGAACTCCTTTATGAAAATACCAGATCTCGTCTGACGCGAGCCTGTGAAAGCCCGAATAATCCTCTCCTTCCAGCAAATAATAAATGGAGGTACAGGCTTGCTTTATTATGGAGGATGAAGGCTTTGTTACTTCCAGTTCCGAGCGGAAAACCTCTTTATAATAGCCTCCTTCCGGATGCGGTTGCAGCTGTAAGTGATCAATCCAGTAAGATGCGTTTTGTGTATGCATATTAAACAGGGATAGCTATTTCAACCCTTTTAGTTTTCTTTTCAGCAAGCAGTAATGCGATTAGTAAAAACAAACCGGTAGCAAAAAAACAATCAAGCGCAAGGGCCGAGTTACGCATCTCGTGTGTCCAGGATTCAACAAAACCAAAGCAAAATAAGCCAACTACTATCGAGATCTTTTCGGTAACATCATAAAAGCTGAAGTATGAGGCGGTATCCGGAATGTTTTCGGGCAAATATTTTGAATAGGTAGATCGGGATAGCGACTGCACACCGCCCATTACTAAACCGACCACAAATGCAGCAACGTAAAATTGCGTTTCGTTTGCGATAAAATATAAAAAACAGCAAAGTACAGTCCAGACGGTTACCAGCACAATGAGTGTGCGCACATTCCCGTATTTTGCTGATGATTTGGAAGTAATAGAAGCTCCTATAATGGCAACCACCTGGATAATAAGTATGATGCTAATCAGATCGTCATCCTTCATATGTAATTCTTTGGCGGCAAAGCTGGCGGCCACCAGCATAATGGTTTGCACCCCTACTGAGTAAAAAAAGAATGCGGAAAGAAAACGCTTTAACAATGGCATCTTTTTGATCTTGCCAAACACCTTTGCAAGTTCTTTAAACCCTCCGGTTAATACGTTATATTTATGCGAACCGGCATTAGGTTCCCCTTTCGGCAGCATAAAAAATGGGATGATGGCAAAGCCCATCCACCATAAAAACACAATTAAAAATGCTATCCGGGCTGGTAATGCATCATCGGTAATACCAAACCAAAGCGGTTTTAATACCGGCACAAAACAAATTACCTGCACCACAATGCTTCCCAAAAAACCGTATATAAAACCTTTTGCGCTAACTGCGTCCTGCTGGTCAACAGATGCTATTTGCGGAAGGTATGAATTGTAAAACACAAAGCCCCCGCAATAACCTATGGAAGCAAGGCCGAAACAGATCATCGGAATTTCAAGTGGACTATCAGGCTTAAAAAAGAATAAACCTGCGCAGGCTAAGCTGCCCAGCCATGTAAACATTTGCAGGTATAGTTTTTTGTTGCCACGATAATCAGCAATGGATGTTAAGATAGGTAATATGGCAACCACTATTAAATAGGAAAGTCCAAGTATATAGGTAAACAGCACCGTATTTACGTACTGATGCCCGAAAAATGTAACCATATTATCCTTTTTAGAATTTGCAGTTACAGCAACATAGTAGGCTGGAAATATGGTTGAGGTAATTACCATATTGTACGATTGATTCGCCCAATCGAACATGCACCATGCCCAGATGGTTTTCTTATTATTTTTAGCTTCCATTCAGGCGCTAAAAATATAGATTTTTTGGTATGGAAAGTGTAAAAATAAAGAGACGTGAAATAATAAAAAACGGCACGCTGAAACAAGCTCGGCATACCGCAACGGTGTTATTAAAAAATAATTATTATTCCCTTCCCTGGTTCAAAACATTCAAAGCTTCCTCAGGCGACGAAAGGTATAATTTGTACAGATCAGCAGTGTTACCGATGTGTAATTCATATTCGTCCTTTTCAAAACCATCTATTAATCCCTGGGCAACAACTTCGGGATGAATACCGTTTTCTCCGCCTATTTCAGTAGAAAATTCGGTATTTACCAATGGCGGCATCAATTCAAATACTTTAATGCCTGTATTTAATGCCAGGGAATATCTTAGCGCCCTTGTGTATGAATGTAAGGCGGCTTTGCTTGCCGCATAAGTAGCTAGGTTTATACCTGGGGCAAAAACCACTATTGAGCTTACATTTACTATTGCAGCTTCTTTTGAAACCCGCAGCAAAGGCAATAATTTGTCGGTTATCCTTATTATCGACAGATAATTTGTCTGGATCTCATCGGCAGCCTTTGAATAAGTATCGCCGTCGGTACCCAAACGATGATAGTACGCCTGACCGGCATTATTGATCAAGATGTCCAGACTGCCAAATTCATTGTTTATACGCTCAACAACATTGTCTATGTCGCTTTCGCTGTTAACATCTGTTGGAATGTAGCTAACGTTGTTTAGCTGAGCTGCCGCTTTTTGCAAACGTGCTTCGCTCCTGCCGGTAATTATTACCTTATTGCCTTTATTACTTAATAGTTTGGCTATTTCAAAGCCTATACCTGATCCCCCACCTGTTATCAGTACTGTTTTTTCTGTAATATTCATTGTTATGTTTGTTTAATTGTAATTGATTCTATTCCTGTTTCTTAACTCTTGATTCTTCAACTAATCTCTGCTCTCTAATCACTAACCCCAACTAATCTCTAATCACCCACCTCAATGATCTGTTAATATCATTTTAGGTGCTGTGCTCTTTGGCGCTTTAACCACAAATAGTAATAAAGGTAGCGCAATAGCAAACAGCATTCCTATTAAAAAGTACGAATCGACATAGCTTAATAAGGTTGATTGTTTAACAACCGTCCTGTCTATCAATTCCATACCCTTCAGGTGCGCATCAGCCCAACCTATCCCCTTATGCTGAAAATATGTAGTGTATGAATTAAGCCTGTCAACAGCTTGCGAATTGGTAGTTGTAATATTTGCCAGCAGATCTGTACGGTGTGAAGCTATCCGGCGTGCCGCATAAGTGTTTATAGCCGAAATTCCAAAAGCACCGCCTAGCTGCCGCATCATATTATTTAAAGAAGCTCCCTGCGGAATATCCTTAGCTGCTAATGATGAAATTGCCAGCATAGTTAGCGGCACCGTTAAAAACGCCATCCCTAACGCCCTGAATATTAAATTTATAGTAATCGTATTCGCAGAGGTGTCAAGGCTCATACCAGACATGTTCCAGTTGAAGTATATAAAGCAAATGAAACCTGCCACAATAATTATTAATGGCGATACACCAGCCTGCAAAAGCTTACCGGAAACTATCAGTCCCAATATGGCTATGATCGCCCCCGGCAGAAGCAGCAGGCCGGTTTGTGTTGGGGTGAATCCGAGCAAACGCTGTGCAATTACCGGCGTAAGAAAGATAGAGGTAAACATGCCGATCCCGGTAATAAAGGTTAGTATAGCGGCTATGGTTAATGTTTTACTTTTAAATACCCGCAGGTTTACCACCGGGTGTTCTACGTGGAGCTCCCATATAATAAATGCTGTTAAGGTTATTACTGCGGTGATGGTAAGAAAAAGGATATAGCCGGTGGCAAACCAATCCTCGGTTTGGCCTCGCTCCAGTACCGTTTGTAATGAGCCTATTCCTATGGCCAGCAGTGCTATGCCTGTCCAGTCTACTTTTTGTATTTTGGATTTAATTGTTGGTTCTGTTAATAAAAAATAACATGAGGTAGCTGCTAAAATGCCTATCGGAATGTTGATATAAAATATCAGTGGCCATGAATAATTTTCGGTGATAATGCCACCCATTGTAGGTCCTATGGTTGGCCCGATAAATACGCCTACTCCAAATATAGCACTGGCAACACCTTGTTTTTCTTTAGGGAACAGCTCAAAGATCACTGCCTGCGAAACAGAAAGTAATGCCCCGCCGCCGAGTCCCTGCAAAAACCTGAAAAATACCAGTGTCCATATATTTGTAGCGCTCCCGCACATAAATGAACAGACCACAAACATTATGATAGAGCCGATATAGTAATTTCTTCGCCCAAGCTTAATGGTTAAAAAGCTGGTCAAAGGGATAATAATAACATTTGCTATGGCATAAGAAGTAATTACCCAGGTAGTATCCTCAAGTGTTGCCCCAAGGTTACCGCTCATGTGCGACAGGGCAACATTCACTATCGTTGTATCTATCAGTTCCATTACCGCAGCAAGCAGAACGGTAATAATCAGCAGGTTTCGTTTTAAATTATTCATTCTCTGTTCTTTTTTATTTTTCTTTATTAAAAAGACCGATCGGTCTTTTTAATGTCAAAAAAAAATTAGTCGCTATTTTGTTCGATTTCAGTTTTAAGCATATTAATTACCACATGCATGTGCTTGCTGCTGTTTTGCACTTTACTTATTAATATGGCTCCCTCAATCATGGTAAACATTTTTATAGCAAATGTATCTGCATCAAATGTTTTTGAAAACTCACCGCTTTCATAACCTTGCCTGATAATATTCGAGATCCTTAATTGAAACCTGGTAATTGCTTCGTTTACTTTTTGTTTGATCAGTGGGCTGGTATCATCAGCCTCGGTACCAAAATTTAAAATAGGGCAGCCGCCGGTATTAGATTTAAACAAGCGATTTTCATAAAAATTAAGCAGGGCAAAAAGCTTTTCTTTTGCAGTAGTTTTATCGCCAATGCTTTTGTTTATCTCGGCTGAAAGTGAATCTGTTAAATATTTAAATGATTCAAGGCAGATCTCCTCCTTGCTTTCAAAATTACCGTATAGCCCACCTTTGGCCAGTTTAGTAGCTTCCATAATATCGCTCATAGAAGTACCGGCAATGCCTTTTTGATTAAAAATGGGTGCTGCCTTTTCAATAATAAACTGCCGGGTTCTTTCTGCTTTTGTCATTATGAGCACAAATATAAACCGATTGGTCTTATTTGCAAAGAAATTGTTTCTTAGTTTACGTTTTGATTACAAATTGCATAGTTTTATAGGGCATATGCATGCGCCATAAATATTCACCACGTGTAGGGGCGTATAGCATACGCCCTGTTCGCTTGCATAGGGCGTATAAACGCCCCGTTCGCTTGCATAGGGGCGTATGCAATACGCCCTTACAGCGAAGACTATTGCATCAATGATCAATGCTTGAGGGTATTTATGTAAGGGCGTATCGCATACGCCCCGCCCGCCAGGTATCAAAAAGATAAGAAAAAAAATGAAATACAATCCGCTTATACATAACCGCAGATCAATCAGATTAAAGGGATATGATTATTCGCAAGCGGGTGCATATTTTATCACCATCTGTACCAATCAGAGGCAACCTTTGTTCGGCGAGATAATTAACGGAGAAATGATATTAAGTGAGATAGGCCAGATAGCATACAACGAATGGTTGAAAACCCCGGAAATCCGCCCCTATGTATCATTGGATGTTTTCGTAATTATGCCCAATCATATGCATGGAATAATTTTGATAAACGATGATCCTACCACCAGTAAGGGCGTATCGCATACGCTCCAAGGCATAGATGTATTCACCTCGCCTCTACGTTCACCATCACATAATATCGGCGCAATTGTACGCGGTTACAAATCAGCGGTTACCAAACAAATAAATTTATTGGATTATGGAGACACAGTATGGCACCGCAATTACCACGAACACATCATCCGGAATGAACCATCATATCTGCGCATATCCGATTACATAATTAACAATCCTTCAAAATGGATTGAAGATACATTTTATATAAAATAAAACTCACCATTAAAAACTATTGCTTAGATATTCCTTACCCCTCCACATTGATCTCATAGCCAGAATCACTCTCACCGGTAATATAAGCAGTTTGCCCCGATACCATTGAAACAGCCGGGGCGGAAAGCGCCCCAATTTTCATAACTCCTCCATTAACCGTTATCTCCGGATTAATAATTGCAACATGAAACTGTGTATCTGCAGTAACCGGAACACTCTTTACAGCGCCGGCATTTAAAGAAACAACAAGCCAGGCCGTTTCTACCAGTGATTGAACAGATGGTTGAAAAATAACAATTGACGAATTGTTCTGGTCGCTTGAATTATTGATAAAGTTTAGTTCGTCCATATTCTTTGGAGTTTAAGTTGATTTAAAAAAATAAAGATAAATTATAATTGAGGAATTGCCGTTTAAAAGTATTACCCCATTAATTTCTTAATGTTTTAACATAGCCTTCCGGCATCAAGGAGCCTGAAGCAGGATTGCCGCAGTTTGTTATTACCCGGGGCACATCTTATTTTCTGCTCCCTTCTATTTCTTCAATTAAAGGAATAGCGCGCGTAAAATAATGAAGGGCGTATGCGATATTCTATAGGGCATATGCAATACGCCCCTGCCAAATATTACAAAATCCTCTGTAAGGGCATATGGCATACGCCCCCCTGTCAAATCACAACGGGTTTAATGACTTTTTTGACTATAGACTCCGGGCTATATCCCTTTCGCGTCCCCCATCTTTATCCAGCCCTCATTGCCATTGGCAAGCTTTATTTTTATCCAACCATTGCTGTCATCCAAAACATTCACTTTTGTTCCATCGTGGATAACAAACAGGGTACCTGCTTTATCAACCGGGCCGCTTTTTACTGTAACTGATGGGCTAAAGATGATCGCTTCCTTATGTCCATTAAAATAGCTTACCTGCATTCCGGCAATAAATATGGTAAACGCACCAAACACAAATAAGATCACAGCACCATAAAACGAGGATTTTTTTATGGCGACAGATGTGGTAAAAAAATACAGGATCAAAATTCCCGATGCCAGTAAAACAAACAAGATGCTAAGCCAGCCTAAAACATTTGCAGAAAGAACTAAGATAAATCCCCTCCACCATTTGGCCACGAAAAACTCAGGGGCTTCATCTATTTTATCGGTGGTTTTTAAATTTACAAAACGGATATTAAAGTTAATGTCTTCATCGCCCGGCGAAAGCCTGTGCGCCTTGCCATAATAAAGCAAGGCTGATGGTATATCGCCGGTTTTGAAACTGGCGTTCCCCATATTAAAATATAAAGCTGCAGATTCATAACCTGCATCAAAAACCTTCTGATAAGCAGTAAGTGCTTCCTTATACTGCCCTTTGTTGTAGCTGGCATTGCCGCCTGCAAAAAGCGCTTGTACGTTGTCATTCCCAAAACATATTGAAGGAATAACAAATGCTATTAAAAGATATAATACCCGCTTCAACATATTAAATTTTATTTTCAATATCACTTATAATGCCCTTAGCCTTTTCAAATACTTCTTGTTTCGAGATATGAGTTACCGGTGCATAACGCGCCATCTCGCACAGATCCAATGTTTCCAGCACCCTGCTTACCAGCTGCTCATCCAGCGATTTTGTTTTTAATGCAAATGCGATGGTTTCCCTGTCTAAATTGGCATATAAAATATTAAGCTTATCGCTTAAATAGCCATAAATTCCTTTAAACACATCTTCATAAAACGCTGTGGTATTATTTGCCAGCAGTTGCTTTTGCGCGCTGGCTAAATGTTTAGCAGCAACCTTACCAGCTCTTTTGTTTTTTACCAACACAATGTCGCTGTTAAGCTTCAGCATCCGGTTACGGTAGTTATAAGCGCCAATACATAAAACAGGACCAATTGCCAATAATAGATAATACCCTGCCGATCCAAAAAACCCGTCACCTGGCTTGCTTAAAGAGGTATCGCTGGTTTTAATATACCTTATATCCTTATCTAAAACTTTAATGTCCTGTTTATCTGCACCGGCTAAAGCGGTTACATTATTTTCGGCTACGCCTTTATTTACTTTAATTTTAAATGCTTTTGAAGTTAATGTTACATACCTTTCGGTTGCCGGATTAAAATAAGAGAATTTAATTGGGTCGATGGTAAATTCACCCTCATGCCTTGGGATCAGCAGGTAATTATAGATCCGGCTGCCTGCCACGCCACTTGCACGTTCCGTTGTAGTGTCGGTAATTTTCGGATCGTATTTTTCAAAGTCGGCCGGAAAATTTGTGTTCACAGTTTTCAGCAGCTTGATATTACCTGCCCCTGTAACCTTAACTTTATAATTCAAAGCCTCGTTAGCTTTAAGCTCTGTTTTATCAATCGATGTTTCAATATTAAATGAACCAACAGCACCGGCAAAGCTATCCGGCTTCCCTGCTTCAGGCAACGGCTTTGCATGGATCACCACCGGGGCGCTTTTGGCTTTATATCTAACTTCTTTGAACGAGCCGCCAAAAAACTGATCCATAATATCTTTCGACTGAACCGGCTGCCGCACCAAAAGGGTCATCTCCATCGGTTCAATGGTAAGGTTGCCGGCATGTTCAGGGAATAGTATGGTTTGTTTCAGATCGGCAGTATTATATTTTAAACCTTTATAAGTTTCAACACGCCATTGTACCTGCTGTTGCTGCTGCGGATTTTTAATATCCTGGTTAAAGAAACCATTTAAATCTGGCACTTTATCCAGGCGGCTGTCTTCAATGCCAACCCTTGTATAGATCCTGAAGCTTACAGTTAGTTGCTCACCCAGGTAAACATTGGTTTTATCAACAACAGCTTTTATAAACAATGATTTTGCCAGGTCTGCAGTATTTCCTTCAATTATGCTGTTATCAGCACCATTTGACTGGCCACTGCTTTGCTGAACCGGCTGCCCCTTAACCACCTTCATCCTGATTGCATTGGTGCTTAACCTTTTCCCGTTTACCACAATTGCAGCCGGTCCAATGGTAAACTCGCCCTGCTTAACCGCCATTAAAATATAGCTGTAGGAATTAGTAACGGTAGTAGCACCATTAATAGATTCCATACTGGTAGATACATTTGGGCCCGATAACACCTGGAAACCGCTAAAGTTTGGCGGATTAAAATTGCTACTGCTCCCGTTCACTGAAAAATCAACCTGGAATTGCTCACCTGTTCCCACGGTAGTCTTATTTACCCCCGCAGTAAATTTCACATCCTGGGCGATTAGTATACTCGTCCATAACAGCAAAAAGGTTAATATGTAGTACTTTACTTTCATTATTTTTTAGTTGATTGAGTTAGATTAGGTTGATTGAGTTAGATTAAGTTGAACATTCTGGTTTTCCAACCACTCACTTAATCAACCACTTCCCTCCTACCAATCCTTCTCAATGTGCATCTTCGCACCTTTTAATTTTTTATTTTTCAGCTTTTCCTGGGTTTGTTTTTCGTCGTTATTCAGCGCATCAAGCATTCTTTCGGCATCTTCTTTTGATAACTTGTTGGGCTGTGGCTGCTGACCATCTTTCTGATCTTTTTTGTTCTTATCCTGATTTTGTTTATCCTGGTCCTTCTTATCCTGATCTTTCTTATTTTGATCCTTGTTCTTATCGTCCTGATTTTTTTTGTCCTGGTTCTTTTTATCTTGATTCTTGTTGTCTTTATTCTTATTATCTTTATTCTGCTTGTCTTTCTTTTGCTGTTCTTTTAGCTTTTCCTGTGCATAGGCAAGATTATAACGGGTTTCATCATCTTTAGGATTATTTATCAGCGCCTTTTTATAGGCATCTATACTTTCTTCCAGCTTTTCATTTTCCAATAGTGAGTTACCTAAATTATGATAGGCTTTGGCGGCAACAGCTTTGTTATTTGATTCCCCGGCAAGCTGATTAAATTGTTCTCCGGCTTCAGCAAATTTCTTTTGTTTAAATAATGCATCGCCAAGGTTAAAGTTACCTTCCACGTTCTTACTCTTTTTCTCAACAGATTTACGGTAATTAGCCTCGGCTTCTGTATATTTTTTTTGCTGATAAAGCTCATTACCCTTATGTACGTAACTTTTCTCCTGTTGCGCAAAAAGCCACGAACCCTGCAGTAAAAATAATATGATGATAATTAGCTGCTTCATGTTTTTTTCACTTCAAATAATTTCAAATTGCTCAACCGTTGGCTTTTTCTATTGGAGATAAAGAACTCAACCACTAGCAATAAAAATGCAAACCCAAGGGAAAACTGGAACCTGTCTTCAAAATCCTTAAAATTCTTGCTGTCAACGGTTTTCCGCTGGATCTTTTCAATCTGATCCATTACTATTCCCAACCCGCTGTTGGCATTGGTTGCCCTTACATAGGCGCCGTTGCCTGCCGCAGCAATTTCTTTACACATATCTTCATTCAGCTTGCTTACAACAGTTTTGCCGGCACTATCTGTATGGAAGCCGGTTTGTTTACCGTTTTGATAAATAGGGATTGGAGCACCTTCAGGTGAGCCTACACCAATAACGTGCACGGTAACATCCTTATCTGTAGCATTTTTGGCAGCAGCAACTGCATCATCCTCGTGGTTTTCGCCATCGGTTATAATGATCATGGCCTTGCCTGTTCCGTTTTTAAAATCGAAAGATTTCATTCCAAGATCAATAGCCGAACCAATAGCAGTACCCTGCGTAGGCACCATATTGGTGTTTATGGTATTTAAAAACAACTTGGCCGCAGAGTAATCTGTGGTGACCGGTAACTGCACATAAGCCTCGCCTGCAAAAACAATAATCCCAATGCGGTCGCTGTGCAGGTTATCAATCAACTGGGCTATGGCGCGCTTGGCATTTTCAAGGCGGTTAGGCGCCAGGTCCTGCGAGAGCATGCTGTTTGATACATCCAGCAAGATCATCAAATCGGCTCCTTTACGTTTTTCCTCTTCCATTTTTGAGCCTATCTGCGGATCGGCAGCGCCTATCAGCAAAAAAGCAAATGCTACAGCAAACAAAATAAACTTTAGCCATGGCCTTGAAAATGACACATCAGGAATCATCATGTTTACAACATTCCTGTCCCCTAATGATTTTACAGCCTTGCTTTTCCACCGGCTTACAACAATAAAAAGCAGGATGAAAACCGGGATCAGTAACAGTCCCCATAAAAAATCTATATGTGCAAAACGTAGCATATTATGTTATAGCCCCCTTAAATACTGTATTCTTTAATCCAAACTCAAGCAATAAAAGCAATAAAGCAATCAGTGCAAAAGGCAAAAACATTTCTGTTTTTTTATTATACTGGGTAACATCTATTTTAGCCTTCTCCAGTTTATCTATCTGTTCATAAATACTTTTCAGCGTTTCGTTATTGGTAGCCCTAAAATACTTGCCGCCTGTAATATTGGCGATTTTTGTCAGGGTGCCTTCATCAACATCAACCGGCATGCGCTGGTATTGTACGCCCATAGGTGTTTGAACAGGGTAGGGCGCAAAACCTTTGGTGCCCAAACCCACCGTGTAAACCCTTACATTAAACTGTTTGGCAATCTCGGCAGCAGTAACCGGCGGTATCGATCCGGCATTGTTTGATCCATCGGTAAGTAAGATGATCACTTTACTTTTTGCTTCGCTTTCCTTAAGCCGGTTAACGGCTGTGGCAAGACCCATTCCTATAGCGGTCCCATCATCAATCATTCCGTTCTTTATATCCTTAAAAAGATTTATCAATACATTGTGATCAATTGTCAGCGGGCATTGCGTAAAGCTTTCACCGCTGAATATTACCAACCCTATCCGGTCATTAGGGCGGTTCTTTATAAAATCTATGGCAATGTTCTTACCGGCTTCCATCCTGTTGGGCTGAAAGTCTTCGGCAAGCATACTTCCTGAAATATCCGAAGCAATCATTATATCAATCCCTTCAGTAGTGCTGTTTTGCCAGCTTAAGGATGATTGCGGCCGGGCAAGTGCAATAATCAAAGCGGCCAAAGCCAAAACCCTTAAAACAATCCCCAGATGACGCAATTTCGGAATGATACTTTTTGAAGGCACCGAAAAGCCCCTTACTGCCGATACGCTTAAATAGCCATACAATTTCCGCTCACGCCAAACATACCATCCAATTATTACCGGGATAAGAATTAACAACCAGAAAAACCCCGGGTGCGCAAATTCAATTCCTTTAAACACGCTCACTTCCTCCCTCTGTATTTATCAATATTTCCACTGCCTCCTGCGTTTTTAATACAAAAGCCAATGCATTTTCCATGCTCAGCTCGTTATCAACAGGTAATGGCTTTTCTTTTGCAAACTTTACCAAATCTGCCAAAATCAAAACCTGGCTTAGCTTAACCCGGTACTCATTGGCAATATCCATATATTTTAAAGATGCAAAAATTTCATCTGTAGTTCTTTCCTGCGTTTTTATCACATACCGTTTTTCAAGGTATTCGCGGAGGATATCGCTCAACTCACTATGGTATTGTTTAACGGCATCCTGCTGCCATAGCTTTTTATCGCGCAGTTGCTGCAGTTTACCCAAAGCAATAATATGCGCCGGTACATCTGGTTTCACTTCTTTTACTACTTTTTCAACTTTTGGCCGCTTTTTCAAATACCATAATACACCGCCGATAGTAGCAATAATAGCTAAGCCAAGTACAACCCATCCCCAATGATCTTTTAACCAATCCCAAAACGTATAGGATACTGCAAGCGGCTGTTTAATATCATAAATAGCTTTGGTAGTATCAACCGGTACGGTTTGCACCATCAGGGTAAGCTCATTGGTTTTTAAAACACCGGCAGCAGAGCCTATCGAATAAGGCGGGATAGTATAAGTGCCCTGGTCAAATGAAGTGATTGTATAGCTTTGGGTTACCGTTGCCAGGCTATGGTTGTTTTGGTCAATAACAGTATCAAGCTTGCTGCTAACTATCTGTACTTTGCCAATTAGGGTATCGGCCAGCTTTGGAAAATTGACCTTTTCTTTTACAGGCTGATGAACTATCAAACGCAGAGTGGTTTGATCGCCTATGCGGATAGTCGGCTGATCAAGCTTAGCTTCAACACTTACGTTTTGCGCACCGGCATTTAAAACAAAACCACATGAAAGCAATATTAAAACCAGGAAATTATAAAAACAGTTCTTCATCATTACCTTTTCTTCTCCCGCTTTTTAAACAATGTCATTAAAGGTTTAACGTACGATTCATGGGTACCAATATCAGTTGCGTCCACACCACTCCGGCTAAAAACCTCTTTTAAAGCTGCATTCCTTCTTAAAGCATCTGCTTTAAAAGCGATCCGCACTTTCGGGTCGCCGGTATTTACCCAGGTCAGCAGTCCGGTTTCTTCATCCTTTACGGGGATCAGTCCCAGGTTGGGAAACTCTTCCTCATGCTTGTCGTAAAGCCTAAGGGCAATTATGTCGTGTTTTTTATTGGCTATTTTAAGCTCATTCTCAAAAGCAGGGCTCATAAAGTCGGACATAATGAAAGCCGTGCATTTCTTTTTTATTACGCTGGTAAAGTACCTCAAGGCTTCTGCCACGTTGGTACCTTTATTCTCGGGTGTAAAATCAATCAGCTCACGTATGATCATTAAAATATGGCTCCTGCCTTTTTTTGGCGGGATGAACTTCTCTATCTTATCACTAAAAAATATCACCCCCACCTTGTCATTGTTCTGAATAGCCGAAAAAGCAAGCACGGCACACAGCTCAGTAGCCAGATCCTGCTTTTGTTGTGAGAGCGTGCCAAAATTTTCAGATCCGCTTACATCCATCAGCAGCATTACCGTAAGTTCCCTTTCCTCATCAAATACCTTAACATAAGGGTGATTAAAGCGGGCCGTAACGTTCCAGTCAATAGTTCTGATCTCATCGCCAACCTGGTACTCGCGCACCTCGCTAAAGGCCATACCCCGCCCCTTAAAGGCAGAGTGATATTCACCCGAAAACAGGTGATTGCTCAGCCCCCGGGTTTTTATCTCTATCTTTCTTACTTTTTTAAGCAGTTCTTTAGTGTCCTTCGCCATAATTTCAGATACAAGAATCAAGAAGTCAAGAATCAAGATAAGACAGCAGTGTTTGCTACAACTCTTACTTTGGTTTTTGACTTCCGCTTCCTGAAGCTTCTCCTTATTATTTTAAATCTTGTCTCTTGACTTCTTGACTCCTGATTCTCTTCTTCCTCACGGTACTTCTACCGCATTCAGGATCCCGGTAATAATATCTTCCGATGTCATATTCTCGGCTTCCGCTTCATAGCTCAGTCCAATCCTGTGCCTTAAAACATCATGGCAAATAGCCCGTACATCCTCAGGGATAACATATCCTCTGCGTTTTATAAATGCATAAGCTTTTGAAGCCAGTGCCAGGTTAATGCTCGCTCTTGGCGATGCACCAAAGCTGATCAGATTTTTATAGTTAGCCAGTTTATATTGTTCAGGATAACGGGTTGCAAAAACAATATCAATAATGTATTGCTCTATCTTCTCATCCATATAAACTTCCCTTACTACCTTGCGCGCTTTGATGATATCATCAGGACGGATGATCGGATTTGGTTTTAACATCCCTTGTGGTGCGATATTGGCACGTACAATTTTTTTCTCATCTTCCTTATTCGGATAGCCGATAACCACTTTCAGCATAAAACGGTCAACCTGCGCTTCTGGCAGCGGGTAGGTTCCTTCCTGTTCAATCGGGTTTTGAGTAGCAAGCACCAAAAATGGGGTTGGCAACGGGAATGTAGTATCACCAATAGTAACCTGTCTTTCCTGCATGGCTTCAAGCAAAGCACTTTGTACCTTTGCAGGGGCACGGTTTATCTCATCAGCCAGTATAAAATTGGAGAACAAGGGGCCTTTCCGTACAATAAACTCCTCTTTTTTCTGGTTGTAGATCATCGTGCCCAACAAATCGGCAGGCAACAGATCCGGTGTAAACTGAATGCGGCTAAAATCGGCCTGGATAGCTTTCGACAGCGTATTAATTGCCAATGTTTTTGCCAGGCCGGGAACACCTTCCAACAGGATATGGCCATCAGCCAGCAAACCTATCAGTAAGCGGTCCACCATATATTTCTGCCCTACAATAACCTTATCCATCTCCATTTTCAGAAGATCGATAAAAGCGCTCTCCTTCTGGATCATTTCATTCAACGCCCTTATATCTGTTGAATACGATGAATTTCCAGCCACAGCGTCAGGCAAAAGATGCCCGGTATTACTATTTATTTCTTCCATTAAACGATTATTATTTTTTGGTAGGCAAACTTAAACAGATGATCAAATTTTTGCCAAAAAAAAGTGAGGTATAAATGTTAAATTTTGTTAAAATTAACAATAATTCAGTTTTAAGCCTCAAAATTCCAATGAAAGAAGGATTTTAAGTGGAAATAATAATCGTTGTATTAAATCGGGTGAACCGGGATAAATATTATCCGCTTTTATTTATCAATGCCAATTGCAGGGACGGGAATTATAAATTGGGGATATTTATGCGGGGTATGTTTTATAAGCGAGGAAAAAAAACACCATGTCGCAACTGGTTAATAACAGTACGTGGCCAAAATTAATATATGGATAAGTATCAAATGCAAGATAACCGAGAAACCCTAATCCAACAAAGGCAATAAACAAATAATGAAATCTAAATCTTGTACTCATAATAATATCTTTTATTAAACATTTACAACAGAGCGCCTATTTTTTGAATTCCTTTTTATAATAAGCAATGGTTTAATAAAAAACCGAGTCGGTTTATAATATAGAATAAGTTCTAAAATCATACCATATTACGTTATCATAATGATTATTCCACTTTTTAAGCTAACATCATACAATCCGCCATCTTTCAATTCATCCTTATTTACCTTGTAAAACACATTTGGCCTTCAAATTTATTTCCGCAGTATTTTCCGTTGTTTTTGTTTTGCAAAATTCCTGCATATCTACCAGAAAAAAAATACCATATATGTGTGATATTTCTCCCCATCGTTTTACGCCTGATATTTATACTTTATAAAATTTTAGCTACAAAGTCAAACCATATAAGCAATAATTAATATTTGGCTTGGCTTAATATATATAAGGACGGACTCACCTTTATAGGTGATGATTCAAAATATTAAATTCCGTTTAGCATTATTAATGGCCTGCCGGGCACTGGATTTATAAAAAAAATTAAAAACATGCCATTTACAACCCTATATTAGAGGTTTCCAAAAACGACTGTTAACTATACATTTAATATTGCATAGCTGCTGCTTTTGCAAATGAATTTATAAACCTGTTAAAACTTTTTATTTATGAATATTGATCAGTTTAAGATTGATGAATTGAACCATAACGAGCTAACTGACCATAAGCGCAAGCTTGAATTTGTAAGCGCTGATATCCCTGGGCTTAATGATGTGATGAGTAAGTTGCAGGCATTTAATATAGCTATTCCGAGTTGGGCGTTGGGAACAGGCGGCACCCGCTTTGGAAGATTTTCGGGTGGCGGCGAACCGCGAAGCCTTGAAGAGAAGATTGAGGATGTTGGTGTTATCAACGCGCTAAACAAATCGAGCAATTCAATTTCTTTACATATCCCGTGGGATATTCCTGACAACGCAACGGCCATAAAAGCATTGGCCGCACAACGGGGCCTGCATTTTGATGCCGTAAACTCAAACACCTTCCAGGATCAGGCAGATCAAAAACTGAGCTATAAATATGGCTCGTTGCACCATGTTGATAAAGAGGTACGCAAACAGGCAATTCAGCATAATATCGAAGTAATTAAGTATGGCGTTCAGCTAAATTCAAAAGCTTTATCTGTTTGGCTATCCGACGGATCAAATTTTCCCGGACAGTTAAATTTCCGCAAGGCATTTCAAAATACATTGGAGAGTTTACAGGAAATCTACAGCGCTTTGCCCGATGACTGGAAAGTATGGATTGAGTACAAACCTTTTGAGCCAAACTTTTATTCAACTACCATAGGCGATTGGGGACAATCACTTTTACTGGCAAATAAATTAGGCAAAAAAGCTTCAACGCTGGTTGACCTTGGGCATCATTTGCCAAATACAAATATCGAGCAGATAGTTTCCTTGTTGCTAATGGAAGGCAAACTGGCCGGTTTTCATTTTAACGATTCAAAATATGGTGATGATGACCTTACGGTAGGCAGCATAAACCCATACCAGTTGTTCCTGATATTTAATGAACTTGTTGAAGGAATGGATGCCCGCGACATGACTCACGCTACCGATATTGGCTGGATGATTGATGCATCCCATAATGTAAAAGACCCTATTGAAGACCTGTTACAATCAGTACAAGCTATAAAAATAGCCTATGCACAAGCTTTAATTGTTGATAAAGCGGCATTAACTGCGGCACAGCAAAACAATGATGTAACCCTTGCGCAGGAGATCTTGCAGGAGGCTTATCGTACAGATGTACGGCCACTGGTTGCCGAAGCAAGCTTGCTGTCGGGCGGGGCATTAAACCCGGTAGGCGCTTACAGAAAACTGCAGGTTAGGGATAATTTAATAAAAGAACGTGGATCAAAAACCGTTGCTACCGGCTTGTAGCCAATACCCCATATGAGTCCAAAACCGGTAATAGTTGTATTTGATGTTGGCAAAACCAATAAAAAACTATTCTTATTTGATGAGAATTACCAGATAGTTTTTGAAAAATCGGCACGTTTTATTGAAACGGTCGACGAGGACGGATTTCCGTGCGAAAATCTTGAAAGTCTCAGGCTATCTGTTTTTGATTCATTGAGCGAGGTTTTCAGGCTTAAAGAGTTTAATATAAAGGCAATAAACTTTTCATCGTATGGCGCAAGCTTTGTTTATGTGGGTGAAGATGGCAAACCTGTTGCCCCTTTGTATAATTACCTTAAGCCCTATCCGGAGGAATTAAGCCAAAAATTTTATACCAAATATGGCGGGGAGGAAAAGTTCAGCATTCAAACAGCTTCACCTGTTTTGGGCAGTCTTAATTCCGGTCTGCAATTATACAGACTAAAAAAAGAAAAACCAGATGTGTTTAAACAGGTGAAATTCGCTCTGCATTTACCGCAATACCTTAGCTTTTTGCTAACCGGCGCCCATTATTCTGATCTTACAAGTATTGGCTGCCACACCGGCATGTGGGATTTTGAAAAAAACAGGTATCATGAATGGATCCAGCATGAGGGAGTGGCCTTGAAATTGCCGCCTATTGTGCCGGCAAACAAAGTTTCAGCACCGCTATTTCCGGGAACAAACTATAAGGTAGGTGCCGGCTTACACGATAGCTCAGCTGCACTTATTCCCTACCTGGTAAACTTTCACGAACCTTTTATATTAATATCAACAGGTACATGGTCTATTAGCCTGAATCCTTTTAACCAGCTTACATTAACGGTTGAAGAGCTTAAAAACGATTGTTTAAGCTTTTTGCAATACAAGGGGCAGCCGGTAAAAGCTTCCAGGTTATTCTCGGGCAATGAATATGAGCAGCAAATAAAGCGGATTGCCGCACATTTTAACGTAGATGCTATTAAGTACCGGAATATTACCTACAATCCCGAGATCATCAAAAAGCTCAAAAAAAATCATTCACAGGTTTTTTACGAGGATAACTTCAAAAAGGAATCGATATTTGGCTCAAGGGAGCTGGCTGATTTTAAGAATGATACTGAAGCCTATCACCAGCTAATGCTCGACCTGGTAAATCTGCAGTTTGCATCAACACAATTAATACTTAAAGGCACACCCGTGAAAAGGATTTTTGTTGATGGCGGGTTCAGTAAAAACAGCGTTTTTATGCACTTGCTTGCTGCCGAATTTAAAGGACTGGAAGTATTTGCCGCTTCAATGGCACAGGCATCAGCCGTTGGCGCAGCTTTAACCATTCACCAGGCCTGGAATACCAAGCCAATTGCAAATGATATTATCCAGTTGAAATATTATTCGGCAGGCCAAACGGTTGCGATATAATTTTGAACCGTACCATAATCCCAATTTTGCAGGGGCGTATCGCATACGCCCTGTGGATGCGAATAAGGCGTATGCGATACGCCCCTACGGCAAAATGTACCCCATTGATATCAAAAATCAGCAAAACCCTATCAATCAGCCAACATCGGGGGTTCATGCACCATTCACCGCTTTTAACACACTAATATCCTTATGCTCCAATAATTGCTGGTAGTTCATTAACTCAAACTTTTTACCAACAAGATCTCTAAACTCCGGCGAAAGCAGCATATTCAGCTCTGTTTGCCTGTGCTTGCTGGTTAATGGCTTCCCGTCTTTATCATTCATCATTTTGCTGTTCATATCTACCAACACATCCATCTCCGGACTTGGAGTAGCGGTATGGATTACAACAAGATTTGGTTTATCAGCCTTAAGCTTATTGTTAACATAATTTAAAAAGGCTGATTTTTTTGTAGCTATCGGTTCTCCCCACATTTCCATATAGGTTTCTCCAAAATACGATACGCTGCTCAATGGCGAAATAGCCAGCTTGTATTTGCGCGCAAGTTTTTCTGTTAATGCGCGTAATTCAGGTGTTGATAGCGCAATCCCCATATGCGGATCTATATAAATTATTTTTAAACCAGACTTTAAAGCCCGCTCAATTTGTGCTGATAATTCTGTTTCTACCTCATCCAACTTATAACCGCTTTGTGAGAATGCCCTGGTTGATTGCGGAAAATAGCCAACCGTATCAACCAAACTTGGTACAGCAGTACGTCCGGTAACCGGTCCCCAGCGGTAGTTTTTCCATTCGGATGTCAGTGTTAAATGCACCCCTACCGTTACCTGCGGGTTCTTCTTCAAAATTTCAACGGCCTCCTGGTACCATGGACAGGCAAATTGCACCGAGGCCGAAAAAGGCATCCCGGTTTCCGCCATTTTTTGCATCGCCATATTTACTGAATGGTTCATGCCAATATCATCAAGCCTTATCAATAATTTTGGCAGCTTGCTGCTTGTTTGCTGTGCTGATGCAGGGTTAATTTGACTGCATATCAACAGAACAAAAAAACAAATGAGGTTTATCTTTTTCATAAATGATATAATTGGATTGATGGTAATTTACAAATATTTCAATTTCCCGACAGTAACCTATAAATCTCCCGCTGCGCCTGTGTAGCAAGCCCCCCAACAGCCACAGGAACATTTCTAAGTTCCTGATCAAGCATCACGGCCTGTACATTGTCCTTCAATTGCAGATCAACAATTTGCATTATCTCATTTTTCACTGCTTCATCGCACACCGGGAAACAAACTTCTATCCGGTGGTATATATTTCTGTTCATCCAGTCGGCAGAGCCTAAAAACACTTCTTTGTTCCCGTCATTGTTAAAAATAAAGACCCGGCCATGTTCCAGGTAACGGTCAACAATACGCCTTACTGTAATGTTTTCGCTCATACCGGCAACGCCAGGTATTAAACAGCAAATACTGCGTACAATCATTGAAATTTTTACCCCCGCCTGTGATGCTTCGTACAATTTATCGATCAGCACCCGTTCTTCAAGGTTGTTCATTTTTATGATGATGCTTGCCGGCTTTCCCGATTTTGCAAACTGTATTTCCCGGTTTATCAGTTCAATAAATTTACTTTGAAGGTTAAACTGGGCTATAAGTAAGTGCTTAAAATTAATTTGATTATGTGCAGAAGGTTTTTCCCGCTTGCTCAGAAACAAAAACACCAGCTCCATCTCGCGCAACAGATCTGGATTTGAGGTAAACAGGATATGATCGGTATAAAACTTAGCTGTAGATTCATTAAAATTACCCGTAGCCAGCAAACCAGAATAAACTATGCGGTGATCTTTCCTTGTTTTTACAATAGCTATTTTAGCATGTACCTTTAGCGCCGTTACACTATAAACAATTTTAACGCCGGCATTCTTCATCTTTTTAGCCCACTTCAAATTATTGGCTTCATCAAACCGGGCCTTAAGCTCAACCATTACCAGTACATGTTTGCCGTTTTTTGCGGCACTTATAAGCGCATTAACTATCCTTGAATTGCTTGCAACCCTGTAAAGCGTAACACAAATTTCTTCAACATCAGGGTTAATGGCTGCTTCGTTAAAAAATCGTAGCACAGAATGGTAACTTTGATAAGGCGTATGAATGATCATGTCCCTATCAGCAATAAGAGATGAAATAGAAGCGGCTTCATCTAATCCGGGGGTATTAACGGCGGGCCATTCTTCATACGATGTTCCGGGCGATTTTACCGGCAAGGAGAAAAAATCTTTAAGGTTATGATACATACCTCCCTCGGTTGTACAGGCCTTTTGCAGATCGAGTTGACGCGTTACCAACTGCATTGTACGCAATGGAATACCTGATTGGTGCAAAAAGCGGGTTGCCAACCCAAAATCTCTTTTAGTTAACTGTTTTTCAATCTCATCCGAAAGATCTCCTGAATATTCATCCTGCAGATCAAGTTCGGCATCGCGGGTTATTTTAATGCTGTAGCATCCTTTTATTTCCACATCCTTAAATACCTTATCAAGGTTGTTTCTTATTATATCATCCAAAAATGCTATATAAGTTATGCTTTCAGCTTTAACGGTAAAAAATCGCGGCAGCTCATCAGATGGGATATTGAGCATAATTATTTTCTCAGTCCCGCTGGTTTCCAGCAAATTCACAATAAAATACAGCTTATTATTTTCCGGAAAAAATTTATTACGCTCATCTAAAATCACTGGCTGTAAAAAAGCCAGTACTTCAGATAAAAAATATTCACCAACTGCCTTCTTTACCACACCCGGGAAAACTTCATTATACAGCAGGTGAATATTATAACTCTTAAGCAGTGGGATCAGCTGATCTTTTAGTATTGCCCCAAAACGTTCCTGCTGGGCATTTATCATATCCAGCGCTTGTTTTAAAATCCCTTTTTGTTCATCAGCGCTTATCCTATTTTCGTCCTTTTCACCTATCTTTTGTAATGCGCGTAATACCGGCATCCGCACCCGGTGAAACTCATCCAGGTTTGACGAAAAAATACTAAGGAACTTTATCCGCTCTAAAAGAGGTATCTTTTCATTAGCGGCTTCTTCCATTACACGTTCGTTAAAAGAAAGCCAGCTTAAATCGCGGTTGAAATAACGGCGTTGTTCCATTTATTTAACAGGGCTTGGGGTGCTAAAAAGTGCGAAAGCTAAAATAAAAGCAAGCACCGATATAATCAGGCCAAACATAAATATATTATAGGCGATGCGGAGTAAACGGTATTTTTTTCCAAGCACCACGCCCTGTGCATACACATCCTTTATCAGGCTGCCATATAAAAAGTCTTTATCCTCCATCATTTTTTGCATCCCGTAATTATAATCTTCCAGGTTGACTTTATAAAAGTTGCCAAAAAACAGCAGGTTAACCTTTTTGTTGTCTACATCAGCCCTTGTAAAAATACCTGGTGGTATTGATGGCCGGGTTGACAGTATAGAAAACGTCATGGCAAGCAAACTAACTGACAGTAAAATAAATGTTGGCATAACAAAGTATTCGTACTCAGTTAACCTGCGCAATAATAAACTGATGATGGCCGATAAAATAATGGAGTTAACAGTTATCATTATATGTGCCTTATTATCGGCCATATCGCTTAAGCGCTGGTGATTGCTTGAGCTGATCCGAAACATGGTTTCAATTCCTTTTTCAGGCCTCTCAATATCATCATCTTTCTTCTTTTTGCGTTCGGGCTTCTGTTCCAAAGCCTGTAAAGAACGTGCATTATCCTCAACAATTGTTGCATCAAATTTTATTTCCCCATTTTTTAATCTCTTTTCTTCTTTCTCCTGCTGCTTCTCTTCATCTTTTTTTTGCTCTTTCTCCTCTTTATTCCACTTCTTTTTTAAGTCTTCCAGGTTTTTTTCTTTTGTGTTGTTAAGCAATACCTTGCAGTAATCTGTATGATAGCTGTAAGCTTCCAAAAACTTAATCGACTTTTCCCGCCATTGTTGTTTGCTCAGATCAGTATGGTGCAGCAGGTTAATTTCTTTTAATAACAGCCTATCCTTTTCTTTAAAATCATCAGTCCCCAGGTGAAACAGGTCTGCATCGCAAACAATTTCCTCAAGTAATGTTTTTGGTGACTGTGGCATTTTGGTTGCCTTTATGCAGTTTATTATCAGGTCGATATGTTTTTTATTAACATGATGTTCTTCAAAAAATGCTGCGGCAAGTTCAGCACCCTTTTCCTCGTGATTGGCAACATCAACCATATAACCCAGGTCGTGAAACCATACTGCGGCTAAGACAATAAAAAAGTCATCATCATTAAGCTGGTAATGGTTGGCTATTTTAATCGCAGCAGCAACAACTTCCTGCGTGTGCTGTAAGTTGTGATAAAGCAGTTTGGGGTCGTCGTGGTTTTTATAATAAGCCAACACATATTCCTGTGCCTGTTCAAGTAATTGCTGATAGTTCATAGTGCCGGATATTTGAGAGGCAAATTAGCTTTTATTTGTTGTTGATTTAAATAGTGGTAACTTGCTTCTAACTGTAAAAGTAAGGAATCAATCTGCAAAATTTTATAATTCCCCCGTTACATGCCTATAATTTTAAATAAAAACATAACACTGACAATATTCATACAACTGTTAATATTGTGCGTTTGTTTAAATAAGACTTTTGCCCAATCACCCATACAGCAATTTGACGACCGCGTGATGATAGACATTCAAAATACACGCACACCCGAACAAACCGGGGTGTTTTTATTTTTGTCTAAAACCTATCGTTATGGTGATATCGGCGTTCCGGCTGTTATGCTTGCGAGCGGCATAATCGGGCACAACGAGGCCTTGCGTCAAAATTCGTTATATGTGGCAAGCAGTACTGTTATATCATATGGGCTTACTGAACTTATTAAACATTTTGTTAATCGCCGGCGCCCTTTTATTCAAAATATAAATATTGTTCCTGTTTATCGTGCAAACAGCACTTCATTCCCATCAGGCCACGCTTCCAGTACCATTGCAACTGCTACAGCGCTGTCAATTGCTTACCCTAAATGGTATGTAATTGCTCCTGCATTTTTATGGGCCGGATCTGTTAGTTATTCAAGAATGTATTTGGGTGTGCATTATCCAACCGATGTGGCCGCTGGGGCTTTCATGGGGGTAGGTTCTGCAGCGTCACTGGTTTTTATAAAAAACTAAAACTAAAGAGCTGAACATTAAGTTAATTTTAAATGAGAGTCGATTTAATTCAATAACAGCTCTATTTGCTTCTAATCATTTTCTCAGTTAATTAACGTCGAATTTTAGTAAATTTGTAAGGATAATCATTATCAAACTATGTTATTTCCGCAATTTTCAGATAATCCATTCCAAATAAAACTTTCATTTCATAAAATAATTGAAAGGCTGGAAGAGACTGCGGTAAACGAAACGGGGGCCAATGCCGAAAAAGCCAATTCATTACTGGCAGAAATAAAACCATTTCCTGAATTAAGAGAAGGAATTGAAAGCATTAACCAGATTGCAGATAATGAAACCATAATTTCCCGCTTGCTTGACGACTTATTTCCGGCAATACTTTCTAAAAATGAAATAAAGGCGGTGAGTATCCCATACCTGGGCTTAACATTTAATTATACCGAACGGTTTAAGAATATTTTAAAGGCTGCCGGTAAACACTTTGATTTTAGCATCCGCGATTTTGATGAGCACCAATTTTATGTAATGAGCTGTTGCATAATACTCAACCAGTTTTATGGAACACATTTAGATTTTGGAAAGCCTCTTTTTTACGATATCCCAAATGCCGACGGCATTATTAAGCACTACCGTATTTTATACAATGCTGATTTTTTGGAGATCCTGCCAACCGAAAAATCGAAGATGCTGACCAATGATGATATTGATCTTTTAATGGACAATTATGACGACCTGGCCTTATGGAAAGAAAAATTCCCCCCAAACAGCTGGATCTTGAAGGGCTTCGGCATAATGACATTATTTGATGCTACCGTTGAAAACGCTGTATCAAGTTTAAAAGGTAACTTATTGGGCAATGCAGATCCATCTGAGCTTCAGAAAAGCCTTGAAACGATATTCAGATCGATATTCAGGATTCCTGACCTCCATATTGGGTTTACGTCATTCGATAAGGAAAATGACAAATTCACCAAGACTGCTACCGGCCAATATGTTAAAAGCTACATGCTTGAAGGAAAAGTTGATGGCGACTGTCAAAAGATGCTCCGGTCTGACTCTTACCAAAACCTGGTTAAAAAGCATACCCCAATAGCAGTTACTGATTTGCCGGCGTTTGCCGCACAAAATCCGGATAGCAAACTCTCTCAGCACTTTACAGCACAAAATATCCGCAGCTTTATTTTGGCCCCGGTTGTTAAGAACGGAACGCTACTGGGTATTTTAGAATTAGTTTCAAAAAGAACAAGGGATTTGAACAGCGTTAACGCCCAAAAGCTTGAAATTGTAATGCCATTTATAGTGGATACCATTTACCGCAAAGTAACTGAATTGCAAACTCAGATCCAGGCTGTAATACAAAAAAACTACACCAAATTACATCCAAGTGTAAACTGGAAATTCAGGGAAGAAGCAATAAAATACATCCAGGGCAAAAATTCAGGCAAACACTATACGCCACAAGAGATAGTTTTTCATGACGTTTACCCTTTATACGGGCAAATTGATATAAAAGACTCATCTATTACCCGCAATTTAAGTGTTACCAATGATTTAAGCTACCAATTGGACAAACTAATTTTGTTGATTGAGCAAATGCAGCAGTCAGGTGATATTGTTAATGCAGAACAAAAATTGCTTGATTTGAAAGCTTTTGTTGATGACCTGGTTACAGGGATAAAAGCAGATACAGAGCAACACATTCAAAATTACCTGGAGATAAACATCCATCCTTTATTAAATAAAAATAAAAAATTCAGTAAGGAAATTTCAGAGCAGGTTAAAGATTATTTTAAACATACCGATAAATTAACCGGTGATTTTTACAATAACAGGCGCAAGTATGAAACTACATTAGCTTTAATTAATGAAAAGCTGATTAGCATACTTGATAACAGGCAAACTGATGCACAGGGATATTTTCCTCACTATTTTGAAAGATTTAAAACAGACGGTGTTGAACATAATTTATACGCCGGCGCCTCTATAACGCCAAATCAAACATTTCACCTGGGCCATCTCGAGCATTTACGTTTTTGGCAGCTGCTGGTGTTGTGCGAAATGGAGATTGAACAATTTTATCTTAAAAAATCATTACCTTATCAATTAAGTGTTACTTCATTGGTATTGGTCTTCAGCGCACCAATCTCTATCCGTTTCAGGATGGATGAAAAGCATTTCGACATTGATGGCGCTTACAATATAAGATACGAGGTTATAAAAAAACGCATTGATAAAGCTTACATAAAAGGAACCAGGGAACGCATTACCCAGCAGAACAAAATAACCATCATTTTTTCAAAAGTGGAGGAGCAACTGGATTATATGAAATATATAAACATCCTGCAGGATAAAGGAATTTTAGCTTCCAAAATTGAAGAATTTGAAGTAGAAGACCTGCAGGGAGTTTCGGGCCTGAAAGCATTAAGGGTTACCGTATTGCATAACCAGAACCAGCCCATTGAAGAGACATTTGAGTACGAAGAATTGTATAAGCAGTTAAATGCCGATCCGGTAGAGAATTAGAGTTAATGTGCGGATTTCGGATGTGCAGATGTGCGGATGAAAAAATAAAATCCACACATTTATATTTACACACCTTATATTACTTCTTCTTTTGCACACCTGCACATTCGCACATCATTTTTCTCATCCGCACATTTGCATATCTGCACATTTGCACATTGTTTTCCTCATCCGCACATTTGCACATTTGCACATCAACCTAAAACCTAAACCCTGCCGATATATACGGATAAGCTCCATCCTTTGAAAAACCAACCACTGCCTGTACAAGCACCAGTTGTGCCGGGATAAGATAAAACCCGCCGCCGTAACCATCATGCCATTGGCCTGATGATTCGCCGGGTATCCAAACCCTTCCGATATCATTAAAGCCAACCAGCCCGAAAGTGCCAGGTAATATGTATGAGGCATAATCAAACAACTTCAGGCGCACTGTTAAATTATCATAAGCCATAGTTTTGCCGGTAAATCTGCCGCTGTAAAAGCCCCTTAAGTTTTGAATCCCTCCCAACTGTAATTGCTGATAAAATGAGGCGTTGCCAATAGTTGTACCGCCGCCAATGCGGTTGCCAATAACAAATATTGAATCCCTACCCGGGCTTACAAAAAAGCTAAAGTCAGTTGTCACCTGGCCATAACTATGCGAATCAGAATTAAGGCCTTTTAAGCCAGATATGGTTGTGTTCCACAATATTCCGTTATGAGGTATTATACCTTTATCGCGCGTATCCAGAACAAGGCCTGCAATAAGCCCTGCATTAGCTTGCGATGTAAATACCTTTTGATCCGGGTGCAAAAGGTTGTAATCAGTTAAAAAACGATTATGGTTACTGTCTTTATCGCCATTATAATATTGGGCTACAATACCTGCACTTGCAGTCCATTTACCATAGGTATGTCTTAATCTTACATCAGCATTCAAAAAATTATAAACATTACGATAATATCTCCTGCTCTTATCACCCCCATTTATGTATTGAGTTTGGTTACCAAGCCCAAAAAAGTAACTTTGATAATTAGGCCCTTTTGATAAAATGTTGACTACCAGGTCGTTCTTACCTATAGATTGTTTAAATTCACCAGTGTAATCTAACAGTAGGGAGCTTGCTCCAAATCCATAGTTAACCACCAAACTTTGCCTGAAAGCATAAGGATCTTTCCTGAAACCCTGTTTTTGGAAAATAAATTCAGTCATCAGCTGCAAGCCATAATCACTGCTATAGCTGCCTAATATTAATGGCTGAAGAAAATTATATTTATAAGCTAATGCGTGATAGCTGTTAACCCCCGTATCAGTTGAAGCGCGCAGGTGGGCTTTTGAAGATGCCGGCAGGCTATTATTTTTGTCAGAACGATCATAAACATACCTGTTTCCCTTGCCCGTAATATTACTATCTATCAAAAAAGTATCCTCATCTTTGCTCCCTATCATCCTCACAGTTATGGATGAATGCTCGTTGCCGTGTACCGCAAATACATCTTTACCACCAATACCGTAAAGCCTTATTTCGTTGGTAACGGCGGGATCAAATATGCGCTGGTATGTTGTCCCTTCAACCCGGCCATCTTTTTTAAGCCTGTTAATCTTAACAGATACCTGTCCATCCGGCTGATTAGTTATATCAAAATGCTCACGGCTCCCTGATGCAGGGATCTCTACAGTTGCCGAAAGGAAGCGATAGTACTTTAAAGCCTGTTGTTTCAGCACATTCCTGCGGGCAATAAGTTTGCTTGTAATTTCTGCACCGCTGAGCTTATAAATATTTGCCGGCATTTCTTTAACCGCATCAGCTATAACTTTGTCTGTAAGCTTACTTTGCACATAAGCAATTTGAGTCTCCCAGTCCTGTTGGTTTAAGCCGTTTAAAAAATAGCGGTCAAAATTGCGGGCATTCAAGTTCCAGCGGTTTATGGAGCGGATATGATCGCCATAGTTTTGAAACTTAGCCATAAATATATGCCGTGAACCTAACCATGGAAATACACCATAGGAGTTATTGTAAACCTGGTCCCTGTCGCGCGGAACAGGTATATAAAAAGTACCAATGCTATCTTTTATCCGCTCAAAACGCCACTGATCTTCATGCCGGTCCCAATCACCAAGCAAAAAATCAAGCAATCGTGCTCTCAAAACAAGTTGCTGATCAACCCGGTTTTCATTATCCTCCTGTACCTTGCTTTGTACTTTGCCTACATTATCGGTTTTATCAACATCTAATGGCTCGCGCTCTTCAAATAAAAAAACCTGGTTGGCATAATCTTTCCTGTATTTACCCAATGCCGGATCGTCAGGAACATAAACTATCTGCGGGTGTGCGTGAGGGATCCCGAGCGCCTGGGCCAAAGGGGGAACTGTTAATGAGGCAAAAGGATGTTCTGCCGAGATCTGGTCCTGTACAATATCTTTTGCTATAGTTTCCCTAAGGTTTGGGGGCAATATTTTTTCAGGATACTTTTGTATGGTGCGTAATACCCATTCCTGCCCGTTGGAATCCTGTAACCTCAGCGATTTAGTTTGCATTCCGCCGCCTGGCTGCAAAATTTTCAATCCCCCTTTTTCCCGGGTTATATGAAATACTTTTAGTGTAACCTTTGTCGACCATAATTTCCTGTAATTTTCTCCTAAAAGAAAACGGTGGGTTTTGGTTACCTTATCATACTCAGGCGCAATAGCTACTTTTATACTATCGGCATTTAATATGGATTGAGAAACCCCTTTATAGCTAATACCACAGAGCATAATAATGAATAAGAATTTCAAAATTATTAAGCGTTTGCCCGGTATATTAACAGATGGCTTCATAGGATATTTGTAAAAGTAGATTGCATGCTTAATTGTAATTGATAACAAAATACGCAAAAGCAGTGATTGGTTTAATACAAAAATTAAAATATGATTACATTTAATCAATTCTCTACCAAATATCCCACTCATCGGCAGTTTCTTTTTCAGGAATGGCAATAAGATAACCAATTACCAATAAACAGGCTATCAGAATTACTCTTGTAAAAAAATATATGAAATCTCCCATGGCTAAATAATTTAAACATTGTTTAATTACAATGACGATTGAAGAGATCAATAATGCTACCAATATTATAAATATTTGATTAACAGTAAATTATAGATTATTTAATTGTAAAAACCCAACGATATTTCGTTATTTAACGGTAATTATTACGATATGGCAATACTTGAATCAAAAAACGACCAACTGTAATGAACAATTTGGGCGTTTTGAACAATTAAATATTTAAGCTTATTGCCCGCCCTCAAATATGCTTTTATAAATAGCCGATTGTAAAGCATCAGGGTTAGCAACAAGTTTAATTTCAAAGCTGCGCGAGTTTTCGGTACCAAGGATGATCTTGATCTGCTCTGTCTTTCCGTTTTTCAAGATCTCTATGTCAACAGCATCACCCGCTTTTTTATTGACAGATAATGCCTGTAATAAAGCTAACGTAGCGGGCTGTCCGTCAATGCTCACTATTTTGCATTTAACCCGTACCCCACTTTCCCAGGCTGGTGATTTGTATTCAACAGCAGTTACAAATAAAGAGTCCTTTTGGGTTTTCGCCGTAATGCCCGACCATGCGCCGGGCTGTTTTTTCCAGGCATCATCAATATCCAAACCTGCGTATGCAAAATATGGATGATAATTAACTTCTTTCACGGTCGACGCATATTCAAACAGTTCATCCAGTGGAACACCGGCTGTATCCTCGCACACTTTCCTGAACTCCTGCGGAGTAAAGCCGCGTTTTAACTTTTTAAAATAGGTGTAGTAAAGCGTCCGCATCACATCATCCAGACTTTTACGGTTTTGGGTTTCGTGCCTTATTTTCAGATCGAGCATTAACCCCAATACAGGCCCTTTATCATAATAAGAGATGGTTTTGTTAAATTCGTCAGCTACTCTGCCATTTGGCCCGTCGCTCCATGTTTCGATACTTGCCTGTGTGGCAGACTGGAAGAGGTGGCCGGGTTTCTTTTCATAGTTTAACAGGTTGTTGCGTAACTGACCTATCATTTCCTGCGCATTGGTAAGTCCGGCCCTGCGGATTATCACATATTCATAGTAGACAGTAAACCCTTCCGATACCCAGAGCATTTCGGTACGGTTCCCTTTTTCATAATCAAAAGGACCAAGCTCTATCGGCCGGATCCGTTTTACATTGTAGGTGTGAAAATATTCGTGAGCCAAAAAACTATATAATCTCATACGGCCGCCCTGGGTATTTAACCCGTTACCAACAAAAGCTACAGATGCAGAGTTCAAATGCTCAATGCCACCACCGCCGGGGCCGAGCCCTAAAAATGTATAGTGTTTGTAAGGGATCTCGCCGAGGATAGCTGAACCATTTTCGACTATCTTCTTCATATCGTCCATAAATTGCTGCTTGTCAGCAATGCCCATTTTATAACCGATAAAATCGTGCTGGATCCCGTTTACCTTAAAACCGGGCAACTTCTCCAGCTTACCCATCAATATCGGGCTGTCATATAACACATCAAAATCGGGTGCCTGAAAAATGGTCGAATCATTTCCGGCAATATCCATGCCTGTTGCTATGCGGTTCCAGCCGGGGTATTGGTTCACGGTAACTGTAACCGGTTGCAAAATATTTTTATCAGTATACATAAATAATCCCGCTGGCGAAAAATAGCCATGAGCAGTATCCAGATAATTTCCACCTACAAAATTGCGCAGGGCTTCAATATTATATTTAAGCTTAATCACTTTGTTATGTGGCACGCCAACCTTCCATGTATTTTGGTCTGTTTGTTTAAAATTGATGGCTTTCCCGCTTTCATCGGTAGCACTAAATCCTGAAAGATTTTTGGCAAAGTTCATAAACTGGTAATAGCCGGTTGTCCATGTAGGCATTTTAAAAGTAACAGTATCCGGCAACTTTCCGCTGAGCTCCAAACTTACATGTACAATTTTTGCGGGGGGATCAACAGATATGGTATAACGCCATTTTTGCTGCGCTGATGCAGGCCAAATTAATACCAGGTTTAATGAAATAGCCAAAAAACAGTTTAACGCTTTTTGTTTAGTGATAAGCGGGTAAAAATTTATCATATAAATGAGGATTTAAACGAATATAAAGGTTGAATTAACAATGAAGAATTTGAGTATTGATAAAATTACAAAACAGGATATGACAATATATACTAAATCTTATCTTACTATTACTAAAAATTACCCCATTTATTCAAAAGATTTTAAAAAAGAGTAATGAATAAATTACAAAATCAAAAATTTCTCAACAAAATTGGGTTTCTGTTAAAAATAACATAAATTTAAGGCTATAATAATAACTATATACTATCACTATTTAACATTGAAAACAATAACCAGGAGGGATTTTTTAAGCAAAGGTGCTATGCTGGCCGGAGGAGCTTATCCTGCAATGATGGCCCTGGGCATGCTCCGCCCGGCTCCTGCACATGCTTTTAATTTGCAAGGTAGCGGAAGTGGTAAAAAAATTATCATTTTGGGTGGCGGCCTCGCCGGTATGACCTGCGCTTATGAGCTCAATAAATTAGGCTATACCTGTACCATATTAGAAGCCCGTAATCGTGCCGGTGGCCGATGTTGGAGTATAAGAAATGGAAGTACAAATACCGAAATTGATAAACCCGCAATAACCGCCCGTTTTGATGAAGGCCAGTATTTTAATGCCGGCCCGTCACGCATCCCACACAACCACCAGCTTACCCTGCACTACTGCAAGGAATTAGGCATCCCGCTGCAAGTTTATAATAATGTTAACGAAGGCTCTTATTACTTTGCCGAAGGCAAGGGCCCGCTATCCAATAAAAAGATCAGGGTACGCGAGGTTCACAATGACATCCGGGGGTATATGACAGAATTGCTTGCAAAAAGTATAGATCATGGCAGCCTTGATACCGGGTTAACCAAAGAGGATTCAGAAAAAGTTATTGAATACCTGATGGCTGAAGGAGGCCTCGACCCGGATAAGCTCTACAAGGCATCTGCAAGGCGTGGTTATATTGAATCGCCGGGAGCTGGTGACAGGCCCGGGAAAATTGCAGATCCGCATAAGTTGTCCGAACTAATTCAATCGGGATTAATGGACCCCGATTTTTATAACGTAGCCGAATATACCTACGAGCTGCAAATGACCATGTTCCAGGCTATTGGCGGTATGGACCAGATAGCAAAATCACTACAGAAAAAGGTAGAGCCGAATTTAAAATTAGGCGCCGAAGTAACAAATATTATCAATATTGATAACGGCGTAAAAGTAACTTATAAAGATGCGCTGGGTGAGCACATGATTCAGGGCGATCTTTGTGTTTGTACCCTACCATTGCCTGTGCTGAGCAATATCAGCAATAATTTTTCGGGCGATGTTAGCCGGGCCATTGATTATATTAGCTATATACAAACCGGCAAGATCGGGCTACAGTTTAAAAGGCGTTTTTGGGAAGAAGACGAACACATTTATGGCGGCATTACCCACACTAATAACGATCTGACCCAGATTTTTTACCCATCGTATGATTACCTTGGTAAAAAGGGCATTTTATTAGGCTATTATAACTTCAATGAGAAGGCCCTGCGAACGGGTGAATTAAGCTATGCCGACCGTGAAAAACTGGCATTGCAAAAAGGCAGGCTGATCCATCCGCAATATGATACCGAATTTGAAAGCTCATTTTCGGTAAGCTGGCACAAAACCAAATATAATTTAGGCGGATGGGCCGTTTACAGCAATGAAACCCGTAAAAACCAATACCCGGTATTATTAAAGCCCGATAAGCAGGTATATTTTGCCGGCGAACATTTAACCTATTTAAACGCCTGGATGGCCGGTGCATTTGAATCGGCACGGAGCGTGGTAACCGCTGTACACGGGCGCGTAACAGAGCAGAGGGTAAAATACCCCGCAGAAACAACAAAAGGATAAACTGACTGACTTACTCATAAAAAATTCAAACATCATGAAAAACTCAATTAACCGCAGAAACTGGATAAAATCCAGCGCTTTACTGGCCGGAGGACTCGCCCTTGCATCGGGAGCAATAAATAAATTAGCAGCAATGCCTGTAATGCGAAAAATCGGCTTCGCCGTGAAACCGGTTACCGACCAAACTGTGATAATGGAAGCCCCACCGGTTTTAAAAGCCCGGCTGTTTGCCAACGAAAATCCCTTTGGCCCATCGGATGCTGCTAAAAAGGCTATCCAGGATTCATTGGGGACCAGCTACCAATACGCGTTTATGCAAATGTCGGCACTATCAGGTAAAATTGCCGCTTACGAAGGGATCCAGCAAAGCAATATCATGATGGATGCCGGGTCTTCAGCTTTATTACTGGCTGCGGCTATGCATTACAGCAAAGGCGGAAAGAACATCATAACCGGCGACCCATCTTATGACGATCTGCCTACCCATGCCAAACTGCATGGCGGGCAATGGGTAAAAGTTCCCTTAACAAAGGATTATAAGCTCGACCTGGATGCAATGGAAGCCAAAGTAGATGATAACACCGGCCTGGTTTATATCTGCAATCCTAACAACCCTACTGCAACTGTGGTTGATACCGACAAGTTAAAAGCATTTTGTGAGCGGGTATCGAAAAAAACGATGGTATTTGTTGACGAGGCCTATATTGATTACCTGCCTGACCCGCAAGGCACTACTTTAATAGGCGGCGTAAAAGCAGGGCAAAATATTATTGTAGCCCGCACTTTCTCTAAACTTTATGGTTTTGCAGGTTTACGTTGCGGATATATTGTAGCTCAGCCGGCAACCATTCATACGCTTGCCATTTATACAGGCGGGGCTTTCAATCTTTCCGCAACCACTATTGCCGCCGCAACTGCCGCCTACAGGGAAACTGATTACCTGCAAGACGCCCTTAAAAAGACTTTAGCCTCAAAGGATTACCTTTATTCAGTATTAAAAAAAGAAGGCTATGAGTACATCCCTTCATCAGCTAATTTTGTAATGTTCCCGCTAAAGATGGATGGTCAAAAATTTGTTGGTGAAATGATGAAACGGGGTGTGGGGATCCGCAATTGGAAATTGAATGGCGCCGACTGGTGCCGCGTAAGCATTGGCCGGATGGACGAAATGGAAGCGTTTGCCGAAGCGTTTAAACAATTATCGTAAAATAAATTTACTGATTTTAATTACAGCGATGGATTTATAACCCAGCGCTGTATTGACTATAATACAACCAATCATGCGTAACTTATTACTAACCCTTGCTGTATTCATATTTGCCCTAACTTCAAAAGCTCAGCAAGCAGCCGTTAATCCCCGGCCGCTTACTTTGGATGAATACAATAAAGCTTTAACTTATACCATTGCCGACCTTGATAAAGATACCTACGTAAAATTCGACAATGTGTATGTACTGGATAGGTATGAAAACCGTAAGCCTTATTTTATTACCGGGGCTGATGGCCTTAAAAAACGGGTAGACCTTTATAAACTGGTTGCCAAAGCTGGCATGCAGGAAATTGGTCTGATGGTTTTTTATACCACCGAAACCGGCAAAAAATACCAGGCCCTGGTACCTGATTTTACTGCCGATGCAAAAGTATGGGCCAAATATTTCCAGGATATTGATGATATTAATAAAGTTGAGAAAAACTTTATTCTGAAATTATCCTATGTACTATCCAAAGAAATGAGCTTTCAGGAATACAAAGTTTTGAATAATGGAAAAGACATGAAAGAAGAAGCTGCAACCTATGGCAACGACATTTGCTTTCCGGGTGATGAAGAGGTTACCATGAGCAATGGCGCTAAAAAACTGATAAAAAATGTAAAAAGCGGGGATGAGGTAATTACTGTTGATCCGGCTACAAATAAATCATCAATTATAAAAGTTAAGGAGCTTACTGTACATGCTGCAAAAAACTATGCTATTACTGAGTTGGTTTTGATCTCCGCAAAAGAAAAACGTACGACAAATGGCTTAAATATTAATTTAAACACCAAAATACTTAAAGCCACGCCAAACCACCCTATGTTAACCAAACAGGGTAATTTTAAAATTGGCGATATAGCTATCGGTCAGCAGGTTTTGTGTCTTAATGATAAAAAAGGCAAGTATGAAACTTACACCGTGTTAAGGAAGACAGAGCATGCAGGCGGCGTACAAAACGTTTACAATATTGAAGCAGATGGTGGCAGCACCTTGCTACTGAATGGTGTTATGGTAATGCAGAAATAAAAAGCTTAACTAAAAATTGCAAAAGGCCCTTTTAACTAAGGGCCTTTTCTATTTAAACAAATTTGCAAATTAGAGGTATATATAGATTCAAGTTATTTTACCCGATATGAAAAACCCTTTAAAGCCGATATCACTCTGTTTTATATTAATTACCTGTTTATTATTTATCAAATGTACCGGCCAGCAAAAAATCCGAAGCCCAAAAGGATATGATTTAAATAAGCCCGTGAAATATAATATGCCTGACAACCTTACCGAAATATCAGGAATAGCATTTAATAAAGGCAACCCCGATACAATATTTGCCGAACAGGATGAAGAGGGTGAGCTTTTTTATTTCAAACCCGGAAGTAAAAATATTAAGCGTATAAAATTCGGTAAAAGTGGTGACTATGAGGATGTAGCTATCAGCAATAACCAGGCTATAATGCTGCGTAGTGACGGTGTGTTGTTTACCTTTCCGCTAGGTGTGAAAAACGCAGAAATAACCGATACTAAAGAGTGGAACAATGTATTGCCGCAAGGCGAATATGAAGGGCTGTATGCCGATGAAAGTGATCAATCTGTTTACGTACTATGCAAACATTGCAGCATCGAAAAAAGCAGTAAGATGAGCACCGTATTTAGGTTAAAGCTATTTGTTGATGGCTCGTTAAAAAACGCCGGGGAGTTTAATATTGACGTAAAGAAAATAGAGGAGCTTACCGGGAAAAAGAAAATAGCGTTCCATCCTTCAGCATTGAGTAAAAATCTTGAAACTAATGAGTGGTATATTCTTTCATCAGTAAACAGGCTATTAGTAATCGCCGATTTAAACTGGAACGTAAAAGAAGTGTTCCCCTTAAACTCCGGCCTGTTTGGCCAGCCGGAGGGGATAGCATTTGACAAGGAAAGCAATCTTTATATTTCTAATGAAGGGGATAAGTTAAGGCCGGGTAACATTTTAAAGTTTATAAAACTTTAACCTTTTTTATTCCATATTAATTTTCTTATATTTAATCACCCTCAACATTTAAATATAAGATCATGCCGAACCACTTGTCAATCCTAGGAATTATTCATACTGCAATCAGTATTATTGCAATTATAGTTGCCCTGTACGCTTTGATCCGCGATGGGCAGATCAACCCTAAAAATGGCAGCGGAAAGCTGTATATCCTTTTAA
The DNA here is from genome assembly GCF_028288225.1 of Mucilaginibacter sp. GTDB lineage: Bacteria > Bacteroidota > Bacteroidia > Sphingobacteriales > Sphingobacteriaceae > Mucilaginibacter. The sequence goes on along the minus strand of NZ_JAQBOC010000020.1, from coordinate 30,196 downwards.
CAATTATTACTTGTATTACAGCGCTGCCTATTATGAGAACCGGGCACCCAACCGCGGGCCATAATCTTGCTGTAATTATTTTAATAGTATTGCCGATAGCAGTATATGCGCCATCGTTTAAATTTCTTGGTAAAAGCGCCGCTTATATTCAGATCTTCCTGATGTCGTTAACCTTATTTTTCTCATTTATACCGGCTATTGTTGAAACATTAACCAGGGTGCCAATAAGCCGCCCCATTGCTGACGGGCCTGATTCCCCTGTTATAAAAATGGGACTTTTAATATTAGTTGTATTATTTACAGTTGGCGTTTTATACCAGTTGATAAAACTATGGTCGCGCCAAAAACGTGCAAGCGGGCAAACCGTCGATTTGGCCTAGTAAAATTTTTTAACCTATCCATTATCCAAAAAGCCCCTCAATATTGAAGGGCTTTGTTATTTATAATTATGGACGTGGTGGTGCAGGTGGCGGTGGCGGCGGTTTAGGCAAACGGATATGGATCCGGGCCCGGCGATGGTGCCTGTACCGGCGATGATGCCTTCTAAATGATGGCAATGGCGGATGAGGTGGCGGAGGTGGCGGCCTCCTAACCTGTAAAAACGTTGGTTCAACTGTTAAAGTTAAAGATTCTGCGTTGGCAAATTCCAAACTAAAGGTTAAAAACAACGTTATTAAAATAATTTTTAAATACTTCATGGTAAGCTATTAATGATTAATTGTTTTTGACAACATTAAAGTTAACATTATGTTTCAATTACAAACAGTTGTCCATTTATAATTTGATGCTATTTATTTAATTGGTGATACATAAAATCGGCGGCAAATTGCCCCGCCTCAAGCCAGCGCCGTTGTGTGTTTTCCCCTCCTGAAAAAATTGGGTTAAAATGCCTTTGTAACTCATGCGAATAACCTTCAAACACCTTTAATTCATTGGGTATTCCTAAAGCCTCCGCTTTTTTATGTATATCGTCACCACCATATAAAGGTGTATCCTGATGCGTTGGGGAAACAGTCCCGTCCTTGCTGCCGTAAATATTTACAACAGGCACCCGGTTATTTTTCAGCCAGTTCAAATCAAAGATCCCTCCCCATAAGTTAATCACACCGGCAACCTTTAACAGCTCTTTTTTATCAGAATTTGCATCGGTTATTCCTGCAAGTTTTGCCAGTTCATAATTTGAGCTGTAGGCTGCATCAAGCGCTATCATCCCTCCCGCAGAGTTTCCGGCCAGGATAATTTTATCAGGATCGATATTATATTCCTTAAAATGTTCTTTAAAGTATGTCACAGCCAGTTTAGCATCTAATACAGCATAATAACAGCTTCTTTTTAGCTCGTCAAAATTAAAGACCGGGAACTTCTTACTTAGGGTATAGCTAATAGCAGCACAAACATAGCCCCTTTGTGCAAATGTCTTACTCCATAGCTGAATGCCTTTTGCCTCCCTCGATCCAAACTTAAAACCGCCGCCATGCATCCAGATAATTAACGCCCGCCCTGCTGACTTATCGCTCGCAGGCTGGTACAGATCAAATAAATGAGCGTTCCTTTTGCCCGATGAATCATTTGGAGAATAGCTCAGGTCCTTTGTTTTGGTTATATCATTAAATACGATGTCTTTATATTTAACTGCTTGAGCTTTAGTAAACAATGACACGCTTAATAATCCTACAATTAATATTGATTGTTTAAACATAATAACTTATATACGTTACAAATATATCAGACGGTTGTTTGACGCACAATTTGTATGGGCGAATTGCATTCGCCCTAATCTCACATTTTTATTAGATTTGAAGCATGATACCTACAGAGAAAAGCTATCAGCAGGCACACGAAGTAACATTAATGCAGGAACAAAAGCTGCGGGATCTGCTGGCGTATCTTAATCAACATTCTCCGTTTTACAAAGAGCTGTTTGCAAAGCATCAGATAAACATACATGAAATAAAAACTATTGCTGATCTATCATCAGTCCCCACCACAACAAAGGACGATCTGCAGCAACGGAACGATGATTTTTTATGTGTACCGCGCAGTAAAATAATAGAATACACTTCAACGTCAGGCACCTTAGGTCGCCCGGTAACCATAGCGCTTACTGAAAGTGATTTGGATCGCCTTGCATATAATGAATATAATTCTTTTTTATGTGCCGATGGATCAGCTGATGATACTTATCAACTAATGCTTACCCTCGACAGGCAGTTTATGGCTGGTATTGCCTATTATCTCGGCATCCGCAGGATTGGGGCAGGAATTATCCGTTTGGGCCCCGGTGTACCGGCATTGCAATGGGAAACCATCCGGCGCTTAAAGCCTACCGCTATCGTTGCTGTCCCATCTTTTATTTTAAAGCTGATCCAATTTGCAAAAGAAGCGGGTATCGATATAAACAGCACTTCAGTAAAAAAAGCCATTTGTATTGGCGAAAATATCCGCAATAACGATTTTTCACTAAACATCCTTGGCAAAAAAATAAATGAGAGCTGGGACATTAAATTATATTCCACTTATGCATCCACCGAAATGCAAACCGCGTTTACTGAATGTGGCGAAGGCAAAGGCGGACACTATCAGCCAGAATTGGTTATTGTTGAGTTATTGGATGAAAATGACCAACACGTAGAGCCAGGCACTCCCGGCGAAGTTACCATTACTACTTTAGGTGTTGAGGGGATGCCATTGTTACGTTATAAAACGGGCGATATGTGCATGTATTTCGATGAACCTTGCGCCTGTGGCCGTATCAGCTTGCGCTTATCATCCATAATGGGGCGCAAAAAGCAGATGATAAAATTTAAGGGAACAACCCTTTATCCGCCCGCTTTATTTGATTTACTAAATGAGCGCGAAGAGATCCTGGATTTTGTGATAGAAGTTTATTCTAATGATATTGATATGGACCAGGTGTTACTTTACCTTGTGCCTGCTGATGACAGCGAAGAATGCGACCACCGGATCAGGGCATATTTACAGGCCCGTTTGCGTGTTAGTCCGCATATTAAATACGTAACAATTGAGGAGATCCAGAAGATCCAGTTTAGTGAAGCCAGCAGGAAGGCTATAAAATTTATTGATAAAAGGGCCTAGAATTGCTATATATAAGACATGTCATGCTGAATTTATTTCAGCACCCCACTTGCTAAGTCTACACCATGCATGCGGGGATGTCCCGTTGGGTACCGAGATAAATTTGGCATGACGTAAAGAGTGAGTAACATTAGAATTTCCGTTTTTTAACCCTATCGACATATTCAAATAACACAATTACCCATTCCCTGTGTTATTACAGTTTATACCCTCCCTTTTATATATATTTTATACTTTAGCGGATTATTATTCACCCTGATAAAACAAATATTTTTTTGCCCATGATACATGTTGGACAAAGTGCGCTTTCTTTAAATGATTTTTCTGAACTGATATTTAAACAAAACGAAGTTGCTTTAGATGCAGCTGCTTTAACTAAGATAAATACCAACTTTGAATTTCTTAAACAATTCTCGTCAAACAAGCTCATTTATGGCATAAACACCGGTTTTGGGCCAATGGCGCAATACAAAGTTAACGAGGAAAACATATTACAGCTTCAATATAACCTGATCCGCAGTCACTCATCAGGCAGTGGGAAGTTGATGACGGCTCAACTCTCAAAAGCATTAATGATAGCCCGTTTAAACAGCTTTATGCAGGCTTATTCAGGTGTGCATACTGATGTTGTTGAACTATTAAAAGAGCTTATAAATAAAAATATCTCCCCATGCATTTACGAGCATGGCGGTGTTGGGGCAAGCGGTGATCTGGTTCAGTTGGCGCACCTCGGTTTGGTTTTAATTGGCGAAGGAGAAGTTATTTTTGAAGATGCCGTTCATCCAACTATGGACATTTTTAACAAATTCAATATAAAGCCACTTTCTATCCATATCCGCGAGGGCCTTGCTATTTTAAATGGCACATCGGCAATGACGGGCATAGGCATGATCAATATCATCCAGGCTAAAAAACTACTTAATTGGTCTGTTTTATTTTCGGCGATGATCAATGAGATTGTTGAAGCTTTTGATGATCATTATTCGCAAGAGCTAAATGTTGTAAAACGCCATAAAGGTCAAAATGCCATAGCCGGGATGATGCGTGAGATTTTGAAGGATAGCAAAATGATCCGCGATCGCTCGGAACATTTATACAACCCGGATAACCTTGACCAGGAAATATTTGAGGATAAAGTACAGGAATATTATTCTCTGCGTTGTGTAACGCAAATTTTGGGGCCTGTTTATGATACTATTTCGCAGGTTGAAAACACGGTTGTAAATGAGTTAAACTCCGTTAATGACAACCCGGTTATCGACCATGAGAATCAGAACATTTTTCATGGTGGTAATTTCCATGGCGATTATGTTTCCCTGGAAATGGATAAGCTAAAAATTGCTATTACCCGGGTATCTATGTTAGCCGAAAGACAGCTGAACTACCTGCTGAACAGCAAACTAAACCAAAAGCTGCCTCCTTTTGTAAATTTAGGTGTGCTTGGGCTTAATTTCGGGATGCAGGGAATGCAGTTTACGGCCACTTCGACTGTTGCTGAAAATCAAACCTTATCTTTCCCGATGTATGTACATAGTATCCCTAACAATAATGACAACCAGGATATTGTAAGCATGGGCTGTAATGCCGCATTGATGACAAAAAGGGTTATAGATAACTCATTTGAAGTGCTTGGCATCCACCTGATGACCATTTTACAGGCAATTGATTATTTGGAGTGCAAAGACAGGCTTTCAACAACTTCAAGAGTATTGTATGACGAAGTAAGGCAGATCTTCCCTAAATTTATTGAGGATGCGCCTAAATATAAAGACCTGGAAAGGGTTAAGAATTTCCTTGAATCTACAGATCATATTACATCATTTTCAAAATGAAATGCGCATTAATCACTGGTGGCTCAAGAGGAATTGGCAGGGCAATCTGTATCAGGATGGCTGCCATGGGATATTATGTACTGGTAAATTATAAAAGCAACGTAGCCGAGGCAAATACAACCCTTGCCCTAATAAAGGAAAATGGCGGCAATGGTGAATTGATGCCTTTTGACGTAGCTGATAAAGAACAAATAAAACTATTAGGCAATTGGATAGAAGCTAACGGGGATAAATACATTGAAGTGCTGGTAAACAATGCCGGCATCCGCGATGACAGCCTGATGGCCTGGATGGCTGAAGATCAATGGGACAACGTTTTAAAAACCAACCTGGATAGCTTTTTTTATGTTACCCGCCTGGTGCTAAACAGCATGCTCACCCGCAAATATGGTAGAATCATCAATATAGTTTCGCTTTCTGGTTTAAAAGGCTTAGCCGGACAAACAAATTATTCAGCAGCCAAAGCTGGTGTAATCGGCGCAACAAAGGCATTGGCACAGGAAATTGCCCGGCAGGGTATTACCGTAAATGCATTAGCTCCCGGTTTTATTAAAACCGACATGACCGAAGGCCTTGACGAAAAAGAATTAAAAATGATGATCCCGGCAAGGCGCTTTGGCCTGCCTGAAGAAGTGGCAAGTGCTGCTGCATTTTTTGCATCGCCGGAAGCTGCATATATAACCGGGCAGGTACTATCCGTTAACGGGGGCTTATATTCCTGATCTATGAATTTTCCGGTTGAAGATATACTCCACCTGATTCCTCAAAAACCACCATTTGTAATGGTGAGTAAATTGCTTTATGTTGATGAAACAACTACCAAAAGCAGCTTTATTATTAACCCGGACAATTTATTTGTAAAAAAAGGGATCTTCCAGGAAGCCGGGCTGATGGAAAACATAGCCCAAACAGCAGCATTAAGATCAGGCTATATTGCAAATACTGAAAGCAAACCGGTTGAGGTTGGTTATATTGGGGCAATAAAAGATTTTGAGGTGTTTAGTTTACCAAAAGTTAATGATGAATTGATCACCGAAATAACAATAGAAAACCAGGTATTTAATGTTACCGTACTTTCAGGAAAAGTTTGGCATAACGGCAATTTATTGGCCCAATGTGAAATGAAAGTATTTATTGGCAATGAATAAAAACAAAAAGATATGAGCAGGATGAGTGAACCGGATATTTTTGTAGTTGCTGATAATATATTTTCCCCTTTCGGTAAAACCACAGCTGAAAATTTTTCGCAATTAAAAAATAATATATCAGGAGTAAAGCAACATAACGATAAGATGCTTTCCCCAACTCCATTTTTCGCTTCGTTATTTGATAAAGACGAGGTTTTTATAGATGAGGCTAATAATTATACAAAATTCGAGCAGCTGCTCATCGCTTCAATAACTGATGCACTAAAAGATAACAGCATCGATCCAAAAAACAAAAAAACGGTTTTAATTATCTCCAGTACCAAAGGAAATATCAGCCTGCTTGAAACAGAAGTAAACAGTACTGAACTGCAAAAAAGAATCTCGATGTCAACCTCTGCCAGGCTGGTTGCTGAACATTTTGGGTTCCAAAATCAACCCGTAGTTATTTCAAATGCCTGTATCTCTGGTGTAATGGCAATTATTACAGGAATGCGTATGCTTAGAATGGGGCAATATGAAAATGCAGTTATATGCGGTGCTGATGTTATTTCAAAGTTCATTGTCTCCGGTTTTCAATCCTTCCAGGCGCTTAGTAATGAGATTTGTAGACCTTTCGATAGATCACGAAACGGTTTAAATCTGGGTGAAGGCGCCGCAACAGTTATTCTATCTACCAATAAAAAATTTGAGGGGAATATAAAAGTTAAAGGCGGTTCGATAAGTAATGATGCTAACCATATCTCCGGACCATCCAGAACCGGTGAAGAGTTAGGACATGCCATAAAACAAACGATGACGGATGCAAAAGTTTCAGCAAATGAAATCGACTTTATTTCGGCTCACGGCACTGCAACCGTTTATAATGATGAAATGGAAGCTAACGCAATTGGATTAGCCGGCTTACAATCACAACCGTTAAACAGTTTAAAAGGTTATTATGGACATACATTAGGTGCGGCAGGATTGATAGAGTCTGTTATTTCCATCCAATCATTAAAAGAAAATTTGGTGATCTCAACATTGGGTTTTAAAGAATTGGGCGTTACCAGTCCTGTAAATGTGTGCACCTCCCCTATGCGCATTAATGCTGGTAATTTTCTTAAAACAGCATCAGGCTTTGGCGGCTGTAATGCGGCGTTAGTAATTGGCAAATAATTATATTTGAAAGCGTATAATTTATCATTGCGAGCGAAGCTCGGCCATCACAAACTTTACGGAGCGGGCAGAAAGATTTAGAACCTGCAAGGCATAAATGCACAGTTCGCGATTGCTTCGTACCTCGCAATGACAAGAAGGTTAAATTAAGCAGATAAGCATTGATAGAAAAAAACCATATAACAAGCAGTTGCAGCATTAGCAATGGGACTGTAAATAAAAACGGCAGCAAGGTTTACGAAAACCAGGGCATTGATCTGTCAGGCTTCCTGCTTTCTATTTACCAGCATTTCCACTTTAATTATCCGAAGTTTTATAAAATGGATAATTTAAGCAAGCTGGGCTGGCTGGCTGCTGAAATCTTGTTAAAAGATGGGTTTAAGAAAGATAATTATCAACCGGAAGAAATTGGAATAGTTCTGGCTAATTCAAATTCAAGCCTGGATAACGACCTGAAATATGCGGATACGATAAAAGAATTTCCAAGTCCGGCGGTATTTGTTTATACCTTGCCGAATATTGTTATCGGCGAAATTTGTATCCGGCATAAATTTAAAGGCGAGCATGCTTTTTTTATCCAGGATGCTTTCGATACCGCATTTATAGCGCAACAGGTAAATTACCTGCTCGATAGTGATATTTTGCAGGCCTGTATTTGCGGATGGGTAGAAGTTTTGGAGCAGGATTACCAAGCTGTTTTATTTTTGGTGGAAAAGAAAAAAACAGGACAGGCAATACAATTTTCTGTTGAAAAAATGAATGGTATTTTTGCAGATAAAATTTAAAATTTTTAAATACGACAAGATTTGACAACTTTTAAAAAGTTGTCAAATCTACTCTCAAAATATATGGATCAAACAGTTTACGTTGCAGGTGTGGGTGTAATTTCGGCGATCGGGAATAATGTGGCTGAACACCTGACTTCATTTGAACGCGGAGAAGCGGGCATGGCTGACATTACCTTGCTTGATACCATACACCGTCATAAGCTGCCTGTAGCCGAAGTTAAATTAACGGATGAGCAACTTATAGCCATAACCGGCCCAACTACCCACAACAGCCGTACAGCGCTATTAAGCCTGATTGCTGCAAGGGAAGCATTAACGGATGCAGCTATTCCAAACCTAAGCAGCCTACGTACCGGTTTTGTTTCGGCAAACACGGTGGGCGGTATGGATAAGAGTGAGGATTTTTTTATTGAGTTTTTAGCTGATAACAATAAAGGCAAATTAAAAAACGTGTTCGACCATGAGTGTGGCAGCATGACTGAGATTGTTGCGGATCAATTGGGGATAACAGATTTTATGACCACCATAAGCACTGCCTGTTCATCATCTGCAAATGCTGTTTTTTACGGCACCCGACTAATTAAAAATGATATACTTGACGTAGTTGTTGCCGGCGGAACAGATGCCTTAACTAAATTTACGCTAAATGGCTTTAACACATTAATGATACTGGATAAGGAGTTTTGCAAACCTTTTGATGAACATAGAGAAGGCCTGAACCTTGGCGAAGGCGCGGGTTATATGGTGTTAGTTTCTGATAAAGTGGCTAAGACCCTAACCAAGCCATTATACTGTAAGCTAAGCGGCTATAATAACAGTAACGACGCTTATCATCAAACAGCTTCCTCTCCCGATGGTACAGGTTCATATATGGCTATGAAGGGAGCCCTGGAAAAAAGCGGTTTAAAGCCTTCGGATATAAGTTATATCAACCTGCATGGAACCGGCACGCCAAATAATGATAGCGCCGAGGGCACAGCAGTTAAAAGACTATTTGATCCGGTATATCCCCCAATGAGCTCAACAAAATCATTTACAGGCCATACACTTGGCGCAAGCGGCGGCATTGAGGCTGTATTTTCTGCACTTGCTATAAAACACGGAATTATTTACCCTAACCTGCGGTTTGAAACGCGCATGAGCGATCTGCCTTTGGAGCCCGAAAGGAAATTTTTGAAAGGACAGAACATCAAACACGTAATGTCAAACTCATTTGGCTTTGGTGGTAATTGTACATCTTTAATATTTTCGGGGATCTGATATGAAAATATACATCCGCTCATCAGCCTGTATCTCTGCCCAGAAAACTTTTGGGCATGAAGATTTTTTAACGGATGTTGTTGAATATAACAGCACCCGTTTACAGGCTATTGAACCCGACTATAAAGAATATATCGATCCAAAACTTCTCCGCCGAATGAGCCATGTGATAAAGATGGGCGTAGCTGCAGCAAAAGAATGCTTAAAAAATGGTGATACCGAAATGCCCGGTGCAATTATTACCGGCACGGCATTTGGCTGCCTGGAAGATACTGTGACTTTTTTAACGCGTATTATTGAACAGGATGAAGAACTGCTGCCCCCTACCGCTTTTATTCAATCAACCCACAATACGGTTGCCGCACAAATAGCTTTAATGCTAAAATGTCACGCTTATAATAATACGTTTGTACATAAAGGCGTATCTTTTGAAAGCGCATTGTTTGATGCGATTATGCTTTTAAAGGAGCAGGAAGCAGACAATATATTAGTAGGCGGAACCGAAGAAATGGTTGATGCCAGTCATACTATTTTAACCCGGCTTGGCTTATATAAACGTCATCCCGTTTCAAACCTTTCGCTCTATTCATCCGAATCAAAAGGCACGGTAAGTGGCGAAGGCGCTGCATTTTTCTTATTAACAGATAAACCATCCCCAGATAACCTGGCAGAATTAATTGCGGTTAATACTTTTTATAAGCCAAAAGATACGCAGGATATTGAAAAACGGATTACAGCATTTTTAGCAGTTCATTTATTAAAACCCAGCGATATCGATCTGGTGATCACCGGCAAAAACGGAGATACAAGAAATGACGAAATTTACAAGGCATTAAGCAATTCCGTATTTAAAAACATTGCTGCTGCTAACTACAAACACCTTTGTGGCGAATACACTGTTGCATCGTCATTTGCTTTATGGCTGGCATCAAACATTGTAAAAAAAGGCATAATTCCCGATGTAATTTTGGAAAACGGATCAAATTTGCCTGCGCCTAAAAAAGTATTGATCTATAATCATTACCAAAATAAATATCATTCACTAATGCTGGTTTCAGCAATTTAATTCGTTGCGATGGGAATTGTAAATGATGAAATATTTAAGGTTGCTAAAATAGAACATACAGATAATGTAATCAAAGCTGATCTTTCTATCAATCCAAATTGCTCAATATTTAAAGGCCATTTCCCGGGACAGCCGGTAGTTCCCGGCGCTTGCATGCTGCAGATTGTAAAAGAAGTATTGGAAAGCGCTTTGGGTCAATCGTTACAGCTAAAAAAAGCAAGTCAGCTAAAGTTCATTAATATGATTGATCCGGTAAAAACAGCTTCGGTACAGTTGGAAACGTCCTACAAACTTTTTGGGGATGACATCAGCTTTACCGGCAAATTAAGTGATGGTGAAACGGTGTGTTTTAAATGCTCCGCCATTGTTGGTATTGTTACCAACAATAGATAATGAAAGACACAATTCAGATTTGTCGCACTACTTAACTCTGCTCAATCCTGTCAAGGTGTTTTATGGTTCCCGTAAGAATCAGATAGATAAAAACCGCATACAGTATGGTGTAATTTGGTTCATCGGGCAAACGATGCCTATACGGATCATCGTCAAAGAAAAGAAAAACGATCTCGTTTATCACACCGCCTGCTGCCAGACTGATAATTACCCTTACCCAAGCTTTCCGGAGAGATTTAAATCGCATCATATTACTTCTTGCTATGTTCAGCAATATAATCCGCCATTGTAGCCACATCAATCAAAACTTTACGCCCCTCTCGTGGATCCCTTATATCAATTCCATATTCCTTTTTAAGCAACACAATCAATTCAAGCGAATCAATAGAATCCAAACCCAAGCCATCACCAAATAAAGGCTCATCGTCTTTTATATCAGCAGGTGTAAGGTCGGTAAGGTTTAAAAATTTTATAATTTGATTTTTTAGTTGTTCTCTTAGTTGTATAGTGTCCATGCAGGCAATTATATTAAATTCTTTCTTTTTAACCCAATAAAGGTTACTAATTGAAATATGAGTGTAATAATAAATAAAGGTATGATATTGTTTACAACATCCTTCAATTTTCCGCCTTCAAGGAATAAAGTGTAATAAGCTTGAAGGCACCAGTGCATTGGCGATATATCAGCAGCTGATTTAAAAAAGCCCTGCATAGCAAAACTTGGCACCATTAAACCACCAATACAGGCTAATATTACGATGGATACAGCACCAAAGCCATTAGCCTGTTCCTGCGTATCGGCAAATACGCCAACGCAAATAGCATAGCTAACCGCACACCAACCACAAATTATGGTAACAATAACCAGGGCTAAAATATCAGCCGGTAAATTAAGCGCAGGTAAACCAAAAAACGGAAACAGCCAGATGCCTATTGAAAATATAACAGCAGCTTGCAGCATGGTAACCACCAAATAGGTGATCTGCTTGGATAACAAACCCACCATATAATTTGTCGGTAATGTTTTAAGCCTGATAAAACTTCCGCTTACCTTTTCCCTTACAACGCTGCCACCTAAGGACATGATAATAAAAAACATAGCGAAAATCGTCCATGCCGGCACATTGTGCTGTGTAGCGTTCGGTGTGCTTCGGGTACCATCTTTTGAGACCGGGATCTCATTTATTGCTGTTTTATTATTCAGCATTTCATTCTCCAGCTTCTCGGGCAGTTGCTTTTCATTGATGGAGAAGTAAAGACTTCTTAATGTTTCGCGGCTTTCAACCAATTGTAAGGCGCTGCGAATAGCGCCCTGAACAGACAATCTTATTGATTCCTGTAAAATTGGATTATAATAAATAGTGAGCGGGTCAATATCACCGGCCTCATGCTTAACCGAATCGCCTTCCAGGCCAAAGCTCTTTAAAGCCTTGCCCGCTATGCTTTTTGATTTTGCTGTAACCTTCACCGAAAAGTTAGCCGGAATAATTACTCCCAGCATTGCATCCTTTTGGTGCATGGCATCCGTCATCAGCTTTTCGCTTTGATCACCGGATACCTGAGATACCTTAAACATGCCAATTTTGTTAATCGCCGTTATCAGTTGTTTGCTGGCCTGTCCTGTATCATTATTATTTATGATGATAGGCAGCCGGTTTTTATTTACCAGCTGAAAAGTACTGTTCTGAATACTGGTTACTACAACAACCAAAATAATAGGCATCACAAACATCAGCGAAATGCCCACCTTATCGCGCAGCAAGATCCTTATATCTTTTATTATGGTGGCCTTCAGCTTAAACATCATTCCTGATATCCTTTCCGGTTAAGTCCAAAAACATCTGTTCAAGGCTATCTTGTTTATGATCTTTCAATAGTTTACCCAAGCTATCCTGCGCTATAATTTTGCCATCATCAATCAATGCCACCTGTTCACATAAGCCCTCGGCTTCGCTTAACTGGTGTGAAGTATATACCAGTGTGGTACCGTTCTTATTCAGATCCTTCAGATAATCGATAATGGCAAGTCTTGTTTGTACGTCAACGCCAACGGTAGGTTCATCCAAAAATAGTACTGAAGGTTTATGGATCACACCAATGGCCAGGTTTACCCTGCGCTTCATCCCTCCCGAAAATTTTTCAACCCGTTTATTGCGCACATCATCCAGGCCCAGGATCCCCAGCAATTCATCTGTCCTGGTTTTAATGGTTTTTTTATCCAATCCGCTCCAGGCGCCAAAAAATTCAAGGTTTTCAACCGGGCTTAGTTCCTGGTAAAAAGAAAAATCCTGCGGAACAAATCCAAATAGTCTATTGACCGTACTATTTGGTTTCCCGACCTCCTGACCTAAAAGCTTAATATGCCCTTCATCTGCTAAAAGCAAGCCCGTCATCAAACTTATCAGTGTGGTTTTGCCTGCTCCATTAGGCCCGAATAATCCAAAACGCGCGCCTTTGGCAATCTTTAAGCTAAGTTTTGAGAATGATACCTCCGGATTGCCGGGATACCGGAATCCTATATCCTCAACATCAATAGCAAATGGACCGGTTACTGCCATTTTATTTTCTTTAACGTTTCAAAAGCGGCTTTTTCCACAGCGGCAATTTCAAGCAAGTAATCGCCCATTATATTAAAATCTTCCTGGCTGCCAATCCTTCCCTTGTAAATTCCGGCAGCATGTACTGCAGCCGTACGCCACATATCTCCCGCTTTAGTAAATATACTACTGATCTCAGTCAATTGGTTGCCCGGCAAGTAAACGTCCGCTTCCTGCAAAAAAGCACCATAAATATACCGGAAGCCACCGCCGCCGGTGCCTATCTCCTCCTGCATCCGCACCATTTGCGCCAAATAAAGTCCGGCTTTTTCAAGACCAAGCTTATCCCGCCACTTTTTTATTTTAAAACCGGTGTTCTTAATACCGCTTATACCGGCGAAATTTCCGGGTATATGCAGCATATTATTTACATTTTTTTTGATGCCGCTTTTAATGGCCTGTTTTATCTGCTCATCAGTAATAGCTGTTACCTGTTTAGGGTAATAAATATGCCCCCTGGGCGAAAGCGCTCCTTTTGCAAAACGCACCCTTTCCAGCTGGTAGCTATCTAAAACGTTAGTGCCTTCCATAATCGGATCGCTCACCAAATAGTTATCCCCTTCCTTACCATAAACTATTAAGTTATGCGCATTAAAGTGGAAACGGTATTCTTTTGGGAAATAGGGCAGATAATAAACCCCAACCTGGCAACCCACCGCGTGCCCATTAGCTAAACACTCGTCCAAAAATATTTGCGCCTTCTCTTTCGAGCTGAATTTCTTCCTTGCAACCGGGATATTTAATGATTTGCAGGTACGGTTAAATATATGGCCCGGCATTGTCCGGAATGCAATTGCCGGACCGTTGTTTATTTTTATAATAGGAATATAGGCAAAAAACAGCCCTGCTCCAATGCCAAAGGCAAGAGGCTCGGTTATTTTACCGCCTGATGCATTCCATAATAAATTACTGGTTACGCCCGATTCACAATGTGCAGCCTGACGATGTTCAAAATCAATCTTCATGCACAGTCATAGTTTTAAGGTCTTCCACCTTTATATTAAACGCCTCAGCGTATTTTTGTAGTTTTTTTTCTGACAAATTATTAAATACTTCAGGCTTTAAATGCCGTTTTATCTGCCATTTCCAAAAACCGGCATAACCGGCTAAAATGCCAATATCCATCAATCTATATTCAATAAAAAACAAAAGCGGGCTTGCTTTTCCTTCAAGCACCTGTTGTTTTGCTGCTGCAATTCGTTTTTCAATATCCCCCCAGGCGATGTCAAGCGCTTTTATCTTTACGTCCCAGCCACTACTAAGCTCTGTAACATATTTGCCGTTACTGTCTGTTGCATAGCAAACCTCTTTGGTTATTTTACCAAGTGAGCTTAGGTCCTGTGGAACATCATCCTTTTTCATTAGATTAATTTGCTTTTAAAAGGCAATGAAGCTATCATGAGCCTGATTTATTAATTAGCAAACGGTAAGCATTGCATACATGTATGAGAATCGCGCACTTTCCGGCACAAGTAATAGTATCTTTTCGCCCTTTTTCAACCTGCCGCTTTTAAACAGCTCATCTATCATCAGGTAAACCGATGCTGCACCAACATTACCTACGGTATAAAGGTTAATAAACCATTTTTCGTAAGGGATGCCGCCGCCGTATTCTTCAATCATATCATAGATCTTGCTTTTGAAGAAGTTGCTGCTGATATGCGGTAAAAAGTAATCGATATCATCAACCCCCAGCCCTTTCTTCTCAAAGATCTCTTTTATCTTCTTGCCACCCAGCGGAACAATATTATCGCTTAATAAAGTAATATCCTGTTTTACACTGAAGATAGATTTTGTCATGATCTCTTCGGGTGTATAATCCATGAACCCTTTCAATGAGCCGTCTTCCTGCTTTTCACCGCCCATATACATGCAGGTGTCCATCTCATTGGCATATGATACACCTTCTATCCACTCAACCCTTAATGACAACCCTTCTTCATTTGGCTTATCAGTCATTAAAAATGCTGATGCACCGTCTGATAACATCCAACGTAAAAAGTCCTTCTGAAAAGCGATGAATGGGTTTTCTTCCATATCTTTTAGCTTCTGTGCTTCTTCTTCAAAAACTTCTGAAACAAGCAAGCCCGAAAATCGTTCAGAACCTGTGGCAACAGCCCTTGTAACCTCGCCGGCCTTGATGGCCAGGTAAGCATATTTAAGCGCATGCATTCCAGCGCAGCAAACGCCCGATGGCGACACCACTTCTATCCCACCTACTTCAGGGATCCAGCCATGTGTCATAACACCATGGCTCGGCATCATCTGGTCAGGAGATGAAGTACCGCAGGACAATAATTCTATCCCTTTCATCTTTTCCGGATCATTATCAAATAAAGCCCTAACTGCTTCGGCAGTCATTTGAGCATTGGTATGGGTTGATTTACGATCCTTTGTAAGCGCATAATACCTGTTGATGATCCCATTATTACGGAGTACTATTTTTTTTGATTTTGATGGCCTATTATCAATATACCCAAGGTATTGCTCCATTTCATCATTTGAAACAGGCTCATTAGGGAAAAACGCTGAGGTATGATTGATATAAACTTTAGTATCAGACATATTAGGGTTATTAGTTTATAACTTGTAAGTATTTTAATTTATTTCTTTTAATTCGTTTTGATGAAAAAGGCTTTAAAAATATAGCATCGAGCGTAAGTAAAACCGGCGCCCCTAAAAATAATGCAATAAAAAGATAATATTTAAACGCAGCAAGCCATGGGGTTCTATTTTTGCGTTTGGCAATAAACTTTGCCCATACTGCAAATATTGGTTTTGCTCTTGCTTCAATAAACATAAGCTTATAACTAATTTCAACTGCCTTTTGTTCTATTAGCTCGTTTTGCAAAGTATCCCACTCACTATTTTCCAGGTAGCGGGCTACTGTCTGCCCGTATTCTGCGGTAGCCGCTATATCATTTTCTGAAACCCCGGGCTTTGGGAAAATATTTAAATATCTGTCTTTTTTCCCTGTTAGCATCCAGTAAAAAATGGTTACAAAGCTTACGGGGTTTGGATGTTTATCGAGCAGCGCTATATTCCCTACTAACCTGGCGCCTGCATCTTTAATCATATTTCGTACACGCACATATGAATTTATCCACATATTGCGTCCGGCGCTTATTGTTATAACGGGTGTATCCTTTATTATTGTTTTAAACTCTGCACTCTGTAATAATGAATTACTCGGAATACTTGGCGATAAAAACCACGGCTGATACCCCAAAATTACCAGGTCGTATTTTGATTCCTTTAAATTTAATGGCTCCAATGGTTCAGGAATCCCTAAAACACATGACGGCATCACTGAAAAAAAGCGCTGACCTGTCCACGGAAAATCATAATTATTAACAAGTTTTATCTGCGACTTTTCAACAGATGCGCCTGCTTCAATTAATGGTGCCGTAAATGTATCAATGATCTCTCCCATCTGGCCCGATTGGGTATAATAAATAGCCAGGATTTTTTTTTTCATTCTGCTGCAAAGTTAAAAACTATCTCCTGTGTGAAGTTAAAAATCTTCTGCACGCAGAACTTTTGATTTTTTACAGTAGTCAATAATAGCATGCTGTACCGATTTAGGCAGGCCCTTAAAATTCTTCCGGATAATTAGTTTATCTTTTTCAATATCATTATGATACTTAACAATTTTCGGTGCGTGTTCCTCAATAGCAAGGCGAAGAAAATGAAATTCAGTATTATCACTATCGGCAAGCAGCGCTGTTTCCAGCTTTATGCGCCCTGCCTTAAAATATTTTAGTTTTTTGCCCGCGGTTGACATTTTATCAGCTTTTCGCATTAATAAAGCTCCCTCATAGCCCTCTTTATTGTTCGATGAAGATGCCTGAACTATCTCTATCTGGTTATTTATGGCATCCAAATCTCCCGAATCCATAACGGTATAAAAGGCAGCTTTTTCAAATTTCTCCTGCGCAGCGCTTATTTTTATAAACCCAACCGTTAACAGGAAAACCAGAAGCATTTTCCACTTGTAAATCATTTTCATAGCTATCAAACATAATTAAATATCAACATCCGGCAACCAAATTATCTGCAAAACTGAACATTTGCCAAAATACATCTTAACTGCAACCCGCCATTCAACACAAAATACTAACAATTGTTATAATATATGTGATGGATACATTAAATTTAAGGTATTTTCACTTACTTTGAGGTTGCAATTAGGGGGCAATCCGTTTATACGTTAACAATAATATTAACAAGACAGGTTAAAACTGCAAAGGTTTAAAGGAGTTTTAATGGATAAAAATCTACAATTTAAAGGTTTATGGGCGGTTATATTGGGCGGATCAAGCGGATTTGGGTATGCCACTGTGGAAAAACTTGCCAAACATGGCATGAACGTAGCTGTTCTTTACCGTGAAAATAAAGCCGCGGATAAACTACTTAAAAAAAATCTTACCCAGATAGCTGAAGCCAATTCAACAAACGTTTTAGCTTATAACATAAATGCCCTGGACGCTGATTCCAGGGAATCTTTCACAAAAGAATTTGCTGATATTGCTGAAAAACACAGCGTAAAACTATTACTCCATAGCATTGCACGTGGTAATTTAAAACCACTTACCATAAACAATAATAAAGAAGACGAGGCTTATAATACCTTATCAATTGATGACATTCAATTAACTGCTTATGCCATGTCAACCAGTCTGCTCGACTGGACAAGATCACTTCTGAATGCTGATCTTTTCCACAGCGACGGACGCATAATTGGTTTAACCAGCGAAGGTGCCCATAAATATTGGGAAGGCTATGCAGCTGTATCAATTGCCAAGGCATCATTAGAGAGTTTGGCAAAATATATGGCGGTTGAATTTAGCGCTTATGGCCTAAAAACCAATGTAATACAGGCGGGAGTAACCGAAACAGCCTCGCTAAAAAGAATCCCCGGCAGCGAGAAATTGCTTGAGATGGGAATAAAAAGAAACCCCTTAGGAAGAATGACAAAACCAGATGACGTTGCCGGTGTTATCTACCTGCTATGTACAGATGAGTCGTTTTGGATAAATGGCTCAATTATTCATGTAGATGGCGGAGAACATTGCCGGTAATATTATTTTTACAAGTCTATGAATAATCATATATTAAACCATTTGCCATATAAATCGTCTTTCCGTTTTGTAGATAACATCTCATTGCTTAATGAAAATGAAGTTAGAGGGGAGTACACATTAAAGCAGGATTCCTTTTTTTATGAAGATCATTTTGCGGGGAACCCGGTAACACCCGGTGTTATTATTACCGAAATAATGGCACAGATAGGCTTGGTGGTTTTAGGAATATTTTTGATTTTAAAGGAAACTGATTTAAATTTTAATGACGACGATTCATTGTTTCCCTTACTTACATCAACAGATGTTTCCTTTTTTAAAATGGTTTTACCGGGCCAAAAAGTTACTGTAATTTCTAAAAAACAATATTTTCGCTTCGGAAAATTGAAGTGTTATGTTGAGATGCTGGATAGTGAGAACGAAGTTGTAGCAAAAGGGATGTTTTCGGGCATCATAAAAAATATCGATATCAAAAAATGAGTAAGCGTGTTGTAGTTACGGGAATGGGCGTTGTATCGCCAAATGGCATAGGCATCCCGGCTTTTTTACATGCTATACAAAATGGCACATCAGGCATAAAATTTATGCCGCGTTACCAGGAGCTTAATTTGGGCTGCCAGGTAGCAGGTATGCCCGCTTTTGAGTGGGAAAGCTTAAAAAATTATATATCAGAGGTTACCTTTCATGGCTTAAAGGGTACAAATATTGGTTTTGGGGTAGCTGCGGCCCTTGATGCATGGGCAGATTCGGGTATAGAATATGATACAGATAGCCCGCGCTGGGAAACCGGGTGTGTATTCGGTAACAGCATTGCCGATACCGAAGCTATGAAAAATGTAATTATTAAGGTTGATAACAAAGAAGCAAGAAAATTAGGCTCACGCGTTGTAGAGCAAGCCATGAATAGCGGCGTTACTTCTTATATATCGGGCAGGCTGGGATTCGGCAATAAAATTGTCACCAATTCGTCTGCTTGTGCCACAGGCACACAAGCTATTTTAATGGGCTATGAATATATTAAAGATGGCTACGCAAAACGCATGCTTGTTGGCAGCTCCGAACATGTTGATACTTATGTTTACGGTGCTTTTGATTCTATGCGTGTGTTATCGCGTAAATTTAATGACAATCCTGAAAAAGCATCAAGGCCAATGAGCATAACTGCCGGCGGCTTTGTACCCGGCTCAGGCGCTGGTGCGCTAGTTTTGGAGGATCTGGATTTTGCATTGGAACGCGGTGCACATATTCATGCCGAGATTTTAGGCGGATCAAGCAATTCAGGCGGGCAACGCCTGGGCGGCACCATGACGGCGGCTAACTCTACAGGAGTTATCAGGTGTATAAGTGAAGCCATGATAAGCTCCGGCATAAATGGAGAACAAATTGATCTGATAAGCGGACATTTAACCGCAACAAATGCCGACAGGCAGGAAATTCAGAACTGGAGCCAGGTATTAAACCGGGCCGGGGATAATTTTCCGCTAACCAATTCATTAAAGTCAATGATAGGCCATTGTCTTAGCGCGGCCGGTTCAATTGAAACTGTGGCATCCATATTGCAGATAGTACATGGGTTTGTACATCCAAACATAAATTTGGAAGATCCGAGCCCCGAAATAACAAATTTGGTAAGTTTAGATAAACTGCCCGTTAAAATGATAAAAAAAGAAATTAACATTGTAGCTAAAGCTAATTTTGGTTTTGGGGATGTTAACTCCTGTTTAATACTAAGTAAATACAAAAAATAAAATGACAAGACAAGAAATTTTAAGTGAGCTCAAAAAGGTTATTGCACCCTATACTACGAATAAAGAAATGCTGGCTGGCATTGATGACCAAACTGATCTCATAAAAGATTTAAAAATCAATTCAGCAAATCTTGTAGATATAATTATAGATGCAGAAGCTAAATATGATATCGAGATTGATTATGATTCTGCAGATAAAATGGTTAACGTTGGTACATGCATTGATGTTATAAGTGAAAAACTTAGCGAAAAAATATGATCAGTACCGGTAACGATATTGTATCATTAAATGCAATAAACATTACCCGTACCAAACAGTATGAATTTTACTCCAAAATACTTTCTGACTCAGAAAATCCCCTGTATAAAGAGTTTGGTTTAGCCGGAATACCTTTTGAAAATTTCATCTGGCTATTGTGGTCAATAAAAGAATCGACCTATAAATTCCTGCAAAGAAATGATCCGGATCTGATCTTCACGCCCGTAAAATTTGTGATTAAAAGCCTTTATTTGCCTTCAGCTTATACCGTATCAGGTTTTAGTGCATCAAAAGCTCAAGGAACGGATTTTGATGACCAGGCCTGCATAAAGGGGACAATTACCTTTGGGTCATATACTTTATACTCCCGTTCACTAATACATCATGAATTTATTCTTTCTGTTGTGAATCATAATAATAGCTTTAATAAAACCTGCTGGGGAATGAAATTGATTGATAGTTCTGATCATGACAAGCAATCAAAGGAAGTAAGATCGTTTTTATTGGAAAGATTAGCGCAACTTTATGGAGCTAATGATTTTACGATAAGCAAAAATTCCAATGGCTGCCCAATCCTGTTAAATGGAACAGGGGAATCTGCAATTCCTGTTTCTTTATCACACCACCAACAATTTGTAGCCTATTCTTTTCAAATAGCGACACCTTAAAATTATCTTCTTACCCCGCTCCTATTAGTTAAATTTTTTCTCCACCATTACTTGTTTATTAGCTCTTGTTTCTTTACTCTCAATTGCTATTTGCCCTTTTCCTACAAAAAGTTCTATTGTAAATTCAGTGCCCTTATTTATTTCGCTTTTAACGCTTATTGTCCCGCCTATGCTTTCAACCTGCATTTTAACCATAAATAACCCCATCCCTTTTCCTTCTACCGTATGATCAAAGCGTTTATATAAGCCAAACAATTGAACGCCATGCTTTGCTAAATCAATACCTTTTCCATTATCATTAAAATAGATGATCACCTTATCGCCATTCAATTTGGAGGTAATATTAATTATAGGGTCTGTTTCAACTTTTCTATATTTTATACTGTTTATTATCAAATTTTGAAAAACACTGTACAGGTAGCCTTTAAGAATAAACAATTCACTGATCTGGCTGAAATCGCAATTTAAAGTAGCGTTATTATTAAGGAAGGTTGACTGCAGTTCTGAGCGTATTTCTTCACAAATTACAGGTAATGATACCCATTCGTTTTTGTCATTAACCTGGTTACCTGTTTGCAAAATCTGGTTAAGGTCAATAATAACTTTATCAAGGCTGTTTACAGAATGTGAAAGTGCTCCCAAAGTTCCTATACATTCTTCATCCGCATATTCATAGCAATTAAGCAGATTTGATAACCCCTTAATATTGGCAACATGTGATCGCAGGTTGTGTGAAATAATATAGGTAAATTGCTCAAGGTCCAGGTTACGTCTAATTAACTCAGCAGTGATCTTTTCACGTTCCATATCCGCATTTTTCTTTTCGGTAATATTCCTTAATGTTAAAATTATACCGGTGTTTTCCATTTTCTTATTAACCACACTTACCCATTTAACATCAAACCATTCCTCGCTTTCATCATTTGTTACATAAACAGTTTCATAACAAACCGTCTCTTTATTTTTAACCTTTTTAACAATATCTTCAATAAACGATTTGCGTTCCTTTTTAAAATAGTTGAATACAGAGTTGCCTGTTTTTAATTTTTTGCTGGACCTTTTGGCAGATAAATCAAGCGCATTACTGTTAAATGAAACCATTTTAAGGTCGTTATCAAACAATACCACGCAAAGATCTGTGTTTTCAAAAACTGATCGCAGATTATCCTCTGACTGAACAAGGGATAATTCAGCCTGTTTACGATCGGTTATATCGATATGCAAAACTACAACCCCTTTTAAGGCACTATCCGTTAAAGGGGCTACAATAACCTGGAACCATTTTTTTTCAGTGATTGAATGACAAAGATATTCCAGCGAAAACTCTGTCTTTTTTCTCAGGGTAACATCTTTAATTCCTTTTGCAATTTTAGCAACCTGCACTTTATCAACCCCTAGTGCTTTTTCTGAAATGGCCAAATAATTATACCCTATGCCGTAATTAGGCAAACCCAGGTTATTTGAAATTGTAATTTTTTTCCACGATTCATTGATTGCGATGATCTTGCCCTTTTCGTTAAGCAATGCAATATTTGGAGGCAAAGCATTTAATATAGCTGCCTGCGTTGCCGATGCCTCCAGCAATTGCTGGTGGTTACGTTCTATCAACTCTTCGGAGTCTTTACGTTCCGTAATATCCCTTGCTACTCCATAAATTTTGAAAAGAGTCCCGTTGTCGCTTCGCGCCGGAATTATTTTGCTTTCTATCCATCGTATTTGCTGATCTTTACGGGTTATCCGGTATTGGCAAATTACGGTTTCACCATTATTAAGTTTTTCATAGCTTTCTTCCCAAATGTGTCTGTCTTCAAAGTATATCATCTGACTCCATATACCCGGATTGATCAACAATTCAGACGGATAATATCCAAGTATCTTTTCGCATGCAGGAGATATCTGTACCAGTTTTGAATTTACCATGTCCCTCGAAAAAAACACTTCGTCAATGGTATTGAATAACAGGCTTAACTCATTGTATGCACGCTCAGTTTCGGCCTGTAATTGAAATTTTTCTATCGAATTTAAAACCGCACTTGGCAAGCGTTGTATCCTGTCTTTAAATATATAGTCCGCAGCCCCCGCTTTCATTATATCTACAGCAAACTCTTCAGATGTGGTCCCTGTAACAAGTATGAAAGGAATATTTAAGCCACTTTCTTTCAAAATATTCAGGGCTTCCAAAGAATTGAATGACGGCAGCGTATGATCGGATAAAATAACATCAGGTACAAATTCACTAATTGCATTTATATAATCCTGCTTAATATCAACTACAAGCTTGTCAAACATGATATTAGCCCTTTTAAGCGCCACACTTACCAGTTCAGCATCTGTGGCAACATCTTCAAGGTGTAAGATCTTTAAAGTTCGGTTCATAATGAATAATATAAGTCAAGTTTCAAATATTTACTGTATTTGCTGATTGGTTATCAACCAGTACAATCCGAGTTCGCAAACGGCTTTTACAAAACCTTCAAACTCTACAGGCTTTACTACATAACTATTTACCCCCAAATTATAGCTTGATATAATATCCTGTTCTTCTTTAGAAGATGTCATCATTACAACCGGGATAGTTTTGGTTGCCTCGTTTAATTTAATCTGCCTTAAAACCTCAATTCCATCAATTTTAGGCATTTTTATATCTAATAAAATAAGCTTTGGTCTGCTTCCCATATTCCGGCCGGCAAAATCACCTTTAGCAAATATGAAATCAAGTGCCTCAGCGCCATCTTTTACATGGAATAACTTATTTGCCAGGTTAACTTTTTTTAAAGAGCGAATGGTCAGTTCAGCATCGTGAACATTATCTTCAACAAGTAATACTTCAATTTCAATTTCGTTATTGTTCATCTTTTGTATTTTCAAGTAAATTGTTTTTTTTACCAGGAAGGCTAAAGTAAAATGTGGCGCCTTTATTTAGGTGCGCTTCTACCCATATTTCGCCTCCATGCTTATCAATTATCCTTTTCACCAATGCCAGACCAACCCCTGTTCCTTCAAATTGGTCATTACTATGCAGGCGCTGGAACACGCCAAATAGCTTACCGCTATATTGCATATCAAAACCAACCCCATTATCTTTTACATAATAAATATCCCTTTTTTGATCGCGCTTAAATCCTATTTCAATTTTAGGAAGGTCTTGTTTAGAGCTGTATTTGATCGCATTACCTATTAAGTTCATCCAAACCTGCTTTAGCATGCTACCATCAGCCTGGCATTGAGGCAATTCCCGCACTTTGACCTGGTATTTTTTACCTTCATTTAAAAGCAGCTCTTTTATACACATTTTAACCATCTCATTAATGTCAACATTTTGGGATTTTATTTCCTTACGTCCAAGGCGTGAAAAAGTAAGCAGATCATCAATTAGCTGCCCCATACGCCTGGCATTATCCATAATTATATTTATTACACGATCGCCTTCAGCACCCAGTTTTGATCCAAAATCTTCTTTAAGCATCATGGCATAGCCATTTACTGCACGTAATGGCGTTCGCAGGTCATGCGATACAGAGTAGGAAAATGATTCAAGCTCTTTATTTGCTGCCTCAAGCTGTAACGTGCGCTCTATAACTTTCTTCTCTAAATTTTCATTAAAAAGCAGTATTTCCTTTTCAGCTTTTTTACGTTCAGATATATCCCTTACAAAAACAGAAAGCCCGCCTGCCGAGGGGTAGATATGGTTTTCCTGCCACAAGCTTGAAGGTGCATAATAATCCTCATGACAAACATACTTCTGTTCGGCAAATGCCTTATTAAAAGCTTTATATGTTTCAGATCCAATAGCTTCTGGAAATTGATCCCATACATATTTACCAATAATAGTTTCAGCCGAATATCCTATCATTTCACTAATCCTTTTGTTAGCATACCTAATGCAAAAATTGCTATCCATAGCTATAAACCCATCTGTAATGCTTTCAAGTATATCCTCAATCTGCTCTGTCTTTTTTCTTATTTCCTCCTCTGCATTTTTCCTGTCCGTTACATCCCTGAAATTGCATACTATAGCACTAATGTTTTTATCGCCAAGCATATTGTTGTAAAGACACTCAACCCATATATAATGCCCCTGCCTGTGCCTGGTACGAAACTCCGAGACTATGGGCATACCCGGCCTGGCAAGCAAATCTGCAAACAATCTGTTAACTAAGGTTTTGTCATCCGGATGAGCAAGTTCAGTAATTTCACCTTCCTCCATAAAGGCATTGCTCCAACCATTTATTCTCTCTGATGAAATGCTTCTGAAAATTACATGCAGGTTCTTATCTAATAATGAAATACCTTCATAACTTTGTTCGATCAGTTTGCGGAACTTCAGCTCATTAGTAATTATTTTCTTTTTATTTTCCTTATCTCTTCTTTCAAGTTCAGCGTTTATTACTTCCTTTTTATCTTCATTCTGTTTACGTTCTGTTATATCTCGGGTAATTTTGGCAAGTCCTACAAGGTGACCTTCATCATTATAAAGTGTTGTAAAAACAACGTTTGCCCAAAATATGGAGCCATCCTTTCTTACACGCCAGCCTTCATTTTCATAAGAGCCATGCTTAAGTGCTTCATTTAAATTATATCTTGATTCGTTTTTGTCATTGTCATCAGCCGTATAAAAAACAGAAATGTGCTTACCAATAATTTCCTCTTCACTGTAACCTTTAATATGTGCTGCACCCTGGTTCCAGCTCATAACATAACCATTAGGGTCTATCATAAATATGGCATAGCCTTTTACGGTTGCAATAAGCAAACGAAAAAGTTTTTCGTCAGCATTTTGATTTATTATAGGCTGGTCTGAATTGTAGGATTGCAAATTTCTTTAGTTTAGGTATTACTTATTTACACCATCTAATTTAAAATAGATAATGTAAACTAACAAGCGTGCACTAATTTATTTAAGATATTTGTGTTATATAAATAGTATACTATTAATTAACATCCTAATTAACAGCGGTTATTTTTAATTAGTTAAAAGTAAAGTAAATTAAAACAGGGTGCAACAGGTGAAAACACGGTATTTAAATGGGTTTAAAAACGGTTTAAAACTGGTTAAATAACGGTGCATCGGAGGGTTAAATAACGGCAAAGCTAATAATGGCGGTGCATCAGTAACCCATATGGTACTTTTGGATCTATCCAGGTAGATTTTGGCGGTAATATTTCACCTGCATCTGCTACCTCAATTAATTGATTAACTGTGAGTGGGCAAAGTGTAAAGGCAATAGCATCGGGGTGTATTTCCAGCAGGGCCTGCAGTTCTTCCATTGCCTTTTCACCGCCAATGCATTTTAAGTTTAAATCAGTTGCAGCATCAGCAATACCGAATACCGGTGCCAATAGCTGATCCTGCAAAACAGAAACATCAAGGGCTGCAGCAATCCCATTGAAAGGTATTTCTTTTGGCTCCAGGTTAAACCATTTGCCATCTATATACATACCTATCATATGTTTTTCCCGGGTTTGTACCGGCCGGTTACCCCGCGCTTTCTGCACAAAAAAACCTTTTGAAATTTTATCTAACAGTATTTCCCTTTCAATTGGCTTAGCGGGCAATACAATACGGTCATATTCCTGCATACGCAATTGGTCGCTGGCAATATATAGGGACGAAATGGTATCATAGACCACTAAGCCGGCGGCTTGTTGTTCTGCAGCCAGCCTATCGGCAGATTCCAGCCGGTGGTGACCATCAGCAAGATAAACGGTACCGACCTGAGAAAATGCTTCGGTAAGCTTTTTTATAATACCCTCATCTTCAATCTTCCAAAGCCGGTGAAAGCCCTCCCTGTTACCTAAGCTTGTCCTTTTTCTACTGGTGCGCGTTTCTGCTATTATACGGTTAATTACCAGGTGCGGTGGGTAAGTTAACAATACCGGGCTGCCTTCCAGCCCGGTATGCTGCCGGTAATTCTTTAGCCTGCGTACACTATCGGCAAATGTCAGCTCGTGTGTTCTTATTGTTCCGTTAGTATAGTCAGACAGTTTGGTCAGCGCCCAGATTCCAGCCTGGCGATAATTTTTAGTAACTATTTCATAAACATATATACAGGTTCTTTCTTCATGCCACAATCTGTCATTTTCAAGCAGGCTTTTCAGCGTATTGTTAACCTCCTCATAAGCATTAATTTGTCCCTCAGGTGTTTCTGGCCTTTGCCTTGCAATGGTTTCCAGTAAGGTCTTCAATGGTGGTAATGACTCACTTTTACTCAGATCGCCCGAAACTGATTCAGCATGCATTGTTGTAAATACCAGTTGATCAGCATATGCAGAATTAGGCCTGATAGCACGAAATGGTTTAATATTTGCCATACATCGTTAATTAGTAACAGATTTAGTTTGGTGTTAAAACGTACTTGCTGTTTCTACTTCTTTAATACCAGGCAATAATTCTGCAGCCATAAAGCTTTCTGCCTGCTTTACCATTTGTTCTGAGCCGATGAAAATAGGCGAGCGCTGGTGCAACTCTGTTACTTCAATATCAAGGATCCGCGAGGTGCCATTCGTAGCTCTTCCGCCTGCCTGTTCTATCAAAAAGGCCATAGGGTTACATTCATAAACTAATCTTAGTTTTCCATTTGGCGCCGAGGCGGTAATTGGGTAAATAAATATCCCGCCTTTAATCAGGTTGCGGTGTACATCGGCTACCATTGAGCCTATGTACCGGGATGAATACGGGCGGTTTGTGACCAGGTCCTCAACCTGGCAATACTTTATGTATCGCTTTACCCCTTGCGGAAAATGCACATAGTTACCCTCGTTTATGGAATAAATAAACCCATTTTTTGGGATCTGCATCTCAGGGTGCGACAGACAAAATTCGCCAATCGAGGGGTCAAGTGTAAAGCCATTTACCCCTTTGCCTGTTGTATATACCAGCATGGTTGATGAGCCATAAATAACATAACCTGCAGCTACCTGTTCGGTCCCGGTTTGTAACACGTCAGCAATAGTTGCGGGGCCTTTAGTTGATTGTCTTCGATAAATAGAAAAAATGGTACCAATCGGAACATTTACATCAATGTTAGATGAACCATCCAGCGGATCAATAGCTACTATGTATTTGGCGTTTTTTGAAACATCAGTATCCAGCCGGATAATCTCCTCATTTTCTTCAGATGCCACAATGCAGCATTCTCCCCCGCTTTTTAGTGCCGATATAAACTGTTCGTTGGCGTAAACATCAAGCTTTTGTTGATTTTCTCCCTGGATGTTGGTACTGCCTGCATTTCCTAAAATATCCATTAGGCCGGCTTTATTCACCTCCCGGTTAACAATTTTGGCTGCAATACCTATATCACGCAGCAAACGGGAAAGTTCGCCCTTGGCATACGGAAAATCGGCTTGTCTTTCAATAATAAATTGCCCTAAAGTTTTAAAGTTAGTCATAGGCTTAGTGTAAATAATACGTAAGTAATTAATATAA
This sequence comes from Mucilaginibacter sp., assembly GCF_028288225.1. Classification (GTDB taxonomy): domain Bacteria; phylum Bacteroidota; class Bacteroidia; order Sphingobacteriales; family Sphingobacteriaceae; genus Mucilaginibacter. Next base: position 1,679 of record NZ_JAQBOC010000020.1, on the reverse strand, counting down.
TTGGTGGAGCAAATTAAGTAGATAATATGCTAAAAAACGAAAAATAAGGCAAAAAATATTTAACAAGTGACTAATAAAGGCGTGTTAAATAAACACTAAGTGTATTGAGATAGTCACAAAAAACATACTTTAAATCAATTAAAAGCATATTAGCATACTAAAGGCTATATATTTACCCGGCATCTGTTTTATTTTAATATTTTACAATGTTATAAGGTGCTTTTAAGATGTGCCCGCCTATTTTTAAAAAAGCCGTCCGTTTAATTTATTAAGGCGTTTATTAAAATTATTGACCATTCTCCGCTTTGGATTGTAATTTGTTTGCTGCTTATTGAAACAAAGACACCTTTGGCGTAAATGCCTTTCAAATAGAATATCAATTTGATGATTACCTGCCCAGCGAAAGAGGAACAATTACCGAGTGTGAAGTATTGCATTTTTAAAAACGGTAACGAACAGGGCTTTTTATAGGTTAATATAAACGGCGTAGGTCATAATAGTCCACAAAACTAAAAATGCAGCTTTCCGGTTAAGAAAGCTGCATTTTTGCATTGATTGAAATATTATTTTTTATAACAATTTTCTCTTAGTTATACCTTTGCCAAAACGATAGCTAAGGGTAACCTCGTGGGTAGCCAAATTAAAGCCACCCAGGTTATTTGATGAAGTGCCAAACTGGTAGCTGTAGCCCACATGTACCTGGTCCAGATTTAGAGTTATTAAACCGGCGGCCAGGCTATTGTTAACGCGGTAGCTTGCACCAAGCCCCAGTGTTTCTTTCATATAAAAAATGCCCGAAATATCTGTCACCAGCGGAACGTCCTTAGCATATGAGATCAATACCGACGGCTTCAACTTAAAATCTTCAGCCAGATCTGCCAGCAATGCGCCGGTAAAATAATAATGACTTCTAAAGTTGTAGGTACTTTGCACCGATGCGGTTCCCAGGCTGGTTATAGTCAGTTCAGGGGCCGATATCCCTAAATAGTACCAATCGGTAAAATACATTACCCCAAATCCTATATTCGGCCTTGTTTGACGAACATCATTAGCAAAGGTAGGATCCTCTGGACCTACGGTCGAATAATTGGCCACATAATTCCTTATCCCTGCATTTAGTGATACGGCCAGGTAATCACTTTGCCCCAACTGGATCGCCTTTGAAAAATAGGCGTTCACCTCCGTTAGGTGCTCTACAGCAATCTGATCATTAAACACAATAAGGCCTGCAGCCCCGTTTATCGACTCAATGGGAATATTGCCATTGAGCAGTAAAGTAGTCGGCGCTCCATCTATTCCTACAAATTGCTTCTTGGCCATCGTATTTACTGAATAGGCCTGGTCAAGCACCGAATAAGCCGGGTTAAACGGTGTCAGGTTATCCATATACTGTGTAAAGCTGAACGATTGATTTTGCGCCTTCACATGTTCTCTTGTCCCCAATATAAATAAAACTAACAGCATTACTACAGCTTTTATACGCATATATATTTTTATGTGGCTAAATTTAGTTTTTTTTTTAATATTTCAATACCAGGTAGCCCGTTTTGTATTTGGTTTCAGCACCTGCCTTATATGTCAGTGAGTAAAAATAAGTACCAGCCTGCTGCAACTTGCCATTTGTGCTTGCGTGCCCGTCAAATACTTTTGTTGCATTGTCATACCCTTTTGCTTCATAT